>CAUPKC010000026.1:0-57294 GCA_963511665.1 uncultured Undibacterium sp. | reverse complement strand
GTCAGTGAATCTACCTTATTCGAAATTGGTTCCATTAGTAAGGTCTTTACCGCAACGCTGGCGACGTATGCGCAAGCATTAGGCAAGTTGAATATAGATGATCATCCCAGTAAATTCATACCGCAGTTACAAGGATCGGCAATCGACAAAGTCAGCCTAAAAAATTTAGCGACTTACACCGCTGGCGGCTTGCCCCTGCAAGTGCCGGACGAGGTCACGAACGAGACGATGCCAGACTATTTTCGGCAGTGGAAACCAAGCGCAGGCGCTGGAACCATGCGCGAATATTCGAATCCGAGTATCGGCCTGTTTGGACACATTACCGCCTTAGCGTTGAAGACGAATTTTGCCGACGCGATGGAGTCGCAGTTGTTTCCCAAATTAGGTTTGCAACATACTTATATTCGTATTCCAGAATCCGCCATGTCTGACTATGCGTGGGGTTATAGATTAGAAAACAAAGAACTCAAAGCGTCCCGGGTCAATCCAGGCGTGTTCGCCGATGAAGCTTACGGCGTCAAATCGAGTAGTGCGGACATGCTGCGTTTTGTGCAATTGAATATCGATAGCAAATCACTCGATGAATTGACAGCTCGTGCAGTGACAGACACCCATATTCCTTATTTTAGGATCGGCGATATGGGACAAGGTTTGGGCTGGGAACAGTATGCTTATCCGATCAGCTTAAAGCGTCTACAAGCCGGTAATTCTGGAAAAGTGATCTGGGAGCAGAATCCCGCTCAAGAGATCATGCGATCCAAACTCCATTATGCAGCGCGACTATTTAATAAAACGGGATCTACCAACGGCTTTGGTAGTTACGTTTTATTTGTGCCTGGATTAAGAGTTGGCATCGTGATACTAGCCAATAAAAACTATCCAATACCGGCTCGAATCAAAGCTGCGCACACCATACTTCAGCAACTTGCGACGATGGTGAAATAAGCGAGCTATGTTGTGTCTGTAAAAAATTTGAAAAAGTAGGGTAGCTGCAAACCGCGCATGCACAGGTCGGCGAAACAGCGCGGACGATCGCTACCCTAAATCCTTTTTAAATCAAACCAGCACTAGGATACTCACTAGGATAGGGCGACAACAAACGCGCTTCTTGTTTCGCCAATTCCACACGCATATATTTGGCGATGGTCGTCACCAGTTCGGCACTCAGGTTTCCCGGTAATCCAGCCACGGCTGTTGGAAATGCGCCGTCATATACCAATAAATTAATGGCCTCAGCTGGATCATGCTGCAGATTGTAGAGTTCCCACTGATCTGGCACTGGCTGCTTACTCCACGGATCGCAATAGCGCACCAGCTTCCATTCCGCCGAGCGTAAAGCACGGACATGGGCAGGCTGTACCACCGAGCCGGCAGTCAGCTCAGGCACATAAGGATGAGCATCACTTGTAGTTGGTTCTGTACGTAGCAAATTCACCGTCGCTGCAAATACCGCATATTGTTGCCACGACGTTTTATTGTGAGGATCATCATCTAGCGGTAGCGGCTCAGTAATCATATCGTCCGTCGCAAACAGCACGCCTATCCGTACGCTGCCATCAGAATTGTGCACGGGGCCATGACCCGCTGCCATCACTGGCAATAAGTTAGCACCAGGCAGTGGAGCAGCCTTATGTGTCTTGGATAAACTGCGGCGAGCACGCTCTATTTGGCTTGGCTGTGCTCCCGTCAAGGCCAGTAAGGTGGGTAATAAATCGATATGACTGGTTTGTGCTTTGATAGCGATCGGCGTATCGATGGCGCTATTGTAAGTGGGTGAGCTAATCAAGAAAGGCACATGCACCACCTCTTGATACGCGCCATGCCATTTCTCGATTTGCATACCATGTGCAGCGCCAAACTCGCCGTGATCAGACGCAAACACCACGATCGTATTGTCACGCAAACCAGTCTCTTCTAAAGTCGTCAGCACATTCAAGATATGCCTATCCACCATAGAGATCATATAGGCGTAATACTGTAAAAAACCCACCGAGGCAGCGTCCGCATCTTTTTGCAATTGAAAAGGTATCGTTGATGCCAGCGTCGCTTTTACCGCATTCGCTAATACATCTTGCGGCGTACCACCGATGCCTTGCGCTATCGCCAATCCAGTCTTTGCCGCCAGGCCCAGTGCTACTTTATATGAAGCATCAAATTGAGCGCGCGGCTTATTCTTGAGTAGATTTTCATCTTGTGTTGATGATGCGGTAGCGCAGTGTTGCGGCAATCCAGTCGGATTCAAAGGTACTTGAAAGGTTCCATCCTGAGGTGCAGCACTGACCGTTCCCTGAGTAGGGATTGGCACCGAACCGCCAGGACCTATCAATTCCTTTATCGTCACTTTTGTTCCGGGATCGGCGGGCATCAACGCCCTCGGCAAAGTTGGGTAGGTCGCAATATCATGTGGATTGGTAAACGAACACACCGCAAAAAAAGGCGCTGGTGTCGGTACAAAACTCTGATTCGGATGCATGTCACCCGCCGTGCTGCTGGCACGAGAATAGGGCACACCCAAGCCACGGCGGCGCAAGAAAGAACAAGCTAAATCGGCAAATTGATAATCGCGATACACGCCCATATTATTCGTCAACGAGCCATGCGGCTCAGGCCACGACATCTCCCAATCGCCAAATCCATAAGATTCCAAAGAATGATCGGCTGGATCACTCACATGCCATTTACCAAAGTAGTGTGTCGAGTAACCTAGCTCGCGGAAATAATCTCCTGCTGTCGGTGCGCCATTAGCAGGTAACCAAGGAAAGTTAGACGCATCGCCATTCTTGAATAATCCATCAGTCTGCGTGACGCCGCTGCGTGGTCCATACTGCCCAGTCATGATACTTGCTCGACTAGGAATACAGGCTGACTCCGCAATCGTGTGATCGGTAAACACCGTCGCATACTCACGCAACTTACAAAACCCCGGATAGTGCTGCACAGACTGATTGCCTTCCAAATTTCCAACAAAGGACAGAATGTGCTTGATGTCTTGTGCAAAGCCACCTTGATCAACATTCATATTCGGGTAGTACAACTGATCCACCATCATTAACAAAATATTCGGTCGTGCATCACGCTGCGCCTCGGTGTCCTGAAGCTTATCTAAAGTTGAGTGTTCGTGATCAGTGCCGTTTTGTGGTTTGTCGTGCATGACTATCTCCTTGGACTCGTTGCGATATGAGCGGATAGACGTAATGCCTTGTCGAATTTACCGAATGTCGTCGATGTAAACCAAATCGATAAAAGACAAGCATTTCCGAATGTTTAGAAAAGTTAGCAAGTAACATGCCACCAAATTGCTCCAATTAGAGTGCATCATGCATGCCATTACGCCGAGTCATTTGTACAAAAGTAAATAATATGCGCCTCCATTACACGTAAATCACACGACAAGAACAGTAAGCCACCCTGACTTTACGTCATGGGTTAAGATACTGCCTTTTCACAATCTTAAAATTGAGACCCGCATCATGAGCATAGACAAAGACAGCGCCGTTACCATTCGCCTCACCGTTATTGATGGCAAAGGCAAAGTATTAGAAAGCGGCAAAACCCCAGTCGCCTACCTGCACGGTTACGACAATCTTTTACCAAAAATCGAAGAAGCGCTGCACGGTCAGGACGTCGGGTTTAAACTCAACATGAGCTTGACGCCAGAAGACGCATTCGGTGTGCGCGATGAAAGCCTGCTCAGAACGATTTCCAAAAAAGATTTTCCACCAGGCGTCAAAGTCGGTGCGTCTATGCAAGGCTATAACGAGGCGGGCGAAGAGACTGTATATACCGTGCTCAAAATCAAAGGTGATCAAGTCATGTTAGACGGCAACCATCCTTTGGCTGGAACATCATTGAAAGTCAGCGTAGAAGTATTAGAACTACGTGCTGCGACACCAGAAGAAGTGGCACATGGCCATGTACATGGCGCGCACGGTCATCATCATTAATGGCTTAAATTAGTCGTTTAACTGAGTGGCTCAATTTAGTGACTTAATCGATTATGTAGGCGAAGCATCAATAACTTAATTTGATGCTGCCTTTCAGTGCTTTTTTTGCCAAGACTTAGTCTGATCTACACCAACACTCGGCTTAGCTAAGAATAGTCAAAGCCATTATCTTGAATAGCGACCAAGTTCAAGATTTAAGACAAGCCAACCATCACACTGCAATACAAAAGCACCAGACACACAGGTGCCCAAATAATACGTTCCCATTTGCTGGGTGTGATCAGGTTCATCAACAAGCCTAGCCCATTGATTGCGACCACAACCCAGATCGCGATGCGTGACAATTCGAATAAGCTCGTTTCAAGCCAGCCAGCTCGAATGCTTACGATACTCGTCAATAATAAAAAAAAGACTGACATGACGATAGCCGCAATTCTCATTTGCTTCGGATAAACACCCGGATATTTCCCTCCCATCGAGATTTTGCCCCAGGGCGCACCCGCAGCGAGTGCCAATTGAAAAGCGACGACGATGAGCGAAAAAAAAGCATAAATCTTTGCGATGTCAAGAATGCTAATTGTGTTGATTGGGGTAATCATTAAGGCCGTCCGATGTAAGTGTGAGCAGAGATTTTGAATACTGCGCTACGCTAGTACAACCATCATTCTTTTGTCAAACAAATTCAAGCAAAGCCTTTAGCATTAAATGGGCTAACTCATTTCGCATCCAAAGCATGGGTTCTAACCGGTGATAGATGAAAAAAGCGCTCAGTAAGGAAAGGTGCCATTCATCTCTTCAAACGAAATAGGATGGACGAACAAATTCGTCACGTCTTGATGATTCAAAAAATCACGGGCCAGTCGGCGAGCATGTTCGTAGGCGTCTTGAAAGAGGGCTGGGCCAATACTAAATCGACATACACCCGCTGACCTTAAATCGGTGAGCGAAGACATCGTCGGCAGCATCATAATGTTCAGCGGCATATTGATCGTTGCAGCAACACGTTTCACTTCTTCCAAACGCATAAGCCCAGGCACAAAACCCGAGTTCGCGCCAGCTTGATGATATTGCTGTAAGCGATCAATGCTCATATCGACGGCTGCTTTGTCGTGCGCAAGTTGCCGCAAAAAAACATCGGTTCTGGCATTAATGAACAGGTCAGTACCGTCTAAATGTTGACGAATGGCGGCGATTTTTTGATTCAGTAGTGTAGGCGCGTGTACGCCATCTTCGATATTGATACCAACGACACCTGAGTGTGCTAACTCACAGACCAAATGAGCGACCTCTGCCGGCGATGTGCTGTAGCCATCTTCGATGTCCACGCTGAGCGGGATATTAATGACTCGCATGATACGACTGATCGCAGAGAGTAGTTCATGTCGTGGCAGTGCGCCTCCATCTTGGTAGCCTAATGACCACGCTAAGGCTGCGCTAGATGTCGCCAGCGCTTGAGCACCTTCACGTTGGCATAGAGCTGCACTGGCAGCATCCCATACATTGGGTAGTAAAAAAGAGGAAGCAGATGCATGTAAATCTTGAAATCGTGTGAAAGCGTTTGTAGTCATGGTGAGTCAGACATTGATGTTTTGATCAATGTAAAAAGAGTGGGATTTCTATATTAATGAACTGACGTCGAGATTTCGCGCCATTTTCGGACTACTATCTCGATAGGTGACAAAATTTCGATGCCAAGAAGTCGGGTAGTTGCAGCGCAGAAAGGAAGTGTGCGATGTCCATTTGTATTGGATCGCCATGTGCATATGGCGGTGTCGAAGCAATGCGCGCCTACCAGCAACAGACATTGCGCGCAGACCAAGACAAAACCATCTTGGAGCAACGCCGCGAAGCCCAGCAACTGTTGGATATCAAATCAAGTAAGGACGCCGCATTATCGGGTATCCCCCCAACCAGCGATCTCCCAGTCTACTTGCAAGTTAATCAAGTCTCCCCCGTCGATGTCTCATTGGGACTAGTGAACGCCGCGATTGGCACCACGATCAATACCTTCGCCTAATAAAAAGAAAGGCGGGTGCATCCCGCACGCCAAAACTCAATACACGCAATGTAAGCGAGCACGTCCTACACGTCTAAAAATTCCCTCTCCCGCAAGTGGGAGAGGCTAGGGTGAGGGCTGCTCAGGAACAGCAAAGTGTCACAAAAGACAAACAAAAAAAGTAGGGCGGGTGCAACCCGCGCCGCCAACAAGTCAAGCACCCTAGCTCGACCTATGAGCAGCGCGGGTTACACCCGCCCTACCAATGTAGCTACCTAAACGACCAAATATCGTAAGCAATTCTAACTGCCAAAACTACATCACAGGCAGAGTACCAATAATCATATTCTGAAACCGCTCAGCCTCATCCTGATGAATCTGATGCCCAGAGTTTTCAAACATAAACAAGGCCTTCTTCGGTGCTTTCAATGCTCTGAAATAATCGACCGTGATCTTTGTCGATGTTTGAATATCATTCTTACCCACGAAAAAATAAATCGGACAATCAACTGACTTCAAGGTCTTAGGCAAATCAATACGCGTCACTTCGTTCCAAACTGGCGATCAAGTTTTTGACCATTGCAGAAAACCCGTTTTGAAACCTTCACTCGTTGCAAAGGATTTACCCTCCTTAAAAAACAGCCACTTTCTCAAATAGAACATATCCTCATCAACGACAGAAGGCATACTCACCGTCGCCAATTCCTTAGTCGCGACCTCGTTGTCTTTGAAATGATTCTTCAAAATCACCAGCAATTCTTGCTCACTCGCGAGCTGACTCACCACAGGATTCGACGCGAAGTAGCCATGCAATAACTCAGGATGATTCTTCACGATATAAAAGCCTAAAACATTCCCCCAAGAGCTACCCAACAAATAGATCTTTTCTTGCTTCAATTCTTTTCGAATAAATTGGATGACCTCCAGCGTATCCTTCTCCATCAGCGCAACGGAAGGCTGAACGGGCGAAGGATTTAATTTTAAAGTCTTACCCGCATTACGCTGATCCCACTGCACGATGGTAAATCTGCTCTTCAAAAGAGAAGTAAAAGCAGGCCCACCATTGATCATCGAACTACCAGGTCCGCCAGATAAAAAAAGCAAAACAGGCTTACTCGCATCATCCGTTTTGATCTCTACAACCTGTTTGATGCCACCGATGTCGGGTGTCAAGGTTTTGTCGATTTGTACTTTGATGGTTTGGGATTGAGCTTTGGATACTGAGAATGGGGTGGCGATCGTGAATAAAATGGCTAGTAGGATTTTATTGATCATATTGTTTGAGGTTAGTTGATTGGTGCTATAAGTTTATCGTGCCTTGGTCAGAGTTTGTATTTTTTTCTGGCTGCAGCATCGATAATGTGTTTAATCTTCGAAACTAAAAGTGCTAGCTGAGCAAACTTAGTAGATTGATGCGAAAGCTAAATAACTAAGCAAATTTAATGCCATGAAGAAATAGTGTGTTTCATTTGAAAATCACCTCTGTTTGCAATATGTTGTTTAGTTTGCAGTGTAAAGTTACACGTAAAATTTAATGTCACTGAGATCAAAAAAGATGCCCCAAACCCGCCAAGCCAAATCCTCAGACACCCCCGGCATCCTGGCTCTGCAAAACCGCAATCTATTAAGCAACCTAAGCGAAGCAGAACAAAAGAACGGCTTCGTCACCACCGCATTTGCTGTCGCGCAAATTGAAGCATTGATGGCGGATGGTGGTGTGTTCGTTGCGGTTGAGTCTTCTGCAGACGATCGATCAGAAACCGTGATCGGCTATGTTTTTGCGGGGAGTTGGGCTTACTTTGCGCAGTGGCCGATTTTTCCGTTTATGTTGGCGCGTTTGCCTGCTTTGGATCTGGGCGGGCGCTTGCCGTTTAATGTCATCAATGAGCCGAATTCTTTTCAGTATGGCCCTGTGTGTGTCGATGCGGCGTATCGTGGGCAGGGTGTCTTTCCGCGTTTGTTTGAGACTATGCGCTTGGGGATGTGTGAGCGTTTTCCGATTGGTGTGACTTTCATCAATCGTCTCAATCCGCATTCGTATCATGCGCATACGAAGAAGCTGGGGATGACGGTGATTGATGAGTTTGAATTTAACGGGCGGCCTTATTATGGTTTGGCGTTTGATATGGCGCGGTCTGTGTTGGGGTAGCTTATTTGTTCCCTCTCCCGCAGGCGGGAGAGGGCTAGTGTGAGGGTGGTTCAGCATTTATGGAGTGTTTATAAGATGTATGTCAATAATCAATTTGGTTCCAATGACTTTATTCAAATCTGAGTCACCCTCATCCCCCGCCCTTCTCCCGCTAGCGGGAGAAGGGAGTTAAGAAATTTACTTCCTACAGCAGTATGCTATTCGCGTTAATTAATTAGGTTTAATTGAGTTTACTTGCTATCGATTCGAATGGCGATGTCGCATTTTAAGATGCCTGTCTTCTGTGTTTTTCATCGATATGTTGTGTAGCACACGGATAGTGTCGCGGCGTTTGTATATGCTCGATGCTGTTTCAAACTACTGAATCAAGCTTTTCTCAATTTTTTGACGAAGGAATATGGCGATGAACACGAACGTAGGTATTCAACATTTGTACGATGTAGTGAACGACTTTGATGTAGCAATGCTGGTTACGCATTCGGTCAATGCGGTTCACGCTCGCCCGATGGTGATTGCGCATTTGGACGAAGGCATAGGCGCGTATCTCGTGACTGATGTTAACTCACTCAAGGTCAACTAAATCAATGCCAATTCAAATGCCTTGCTCACTTTTCAAAATGCGAGAAGATTCGCTTCAGTGCGCGGCGAAGTGACCGTTTTACATGATCGGCTGCTCATTGAGACGATGTGGAAAGAAGCTTGGAAGGTATGGTTTCCAGAAGGGCAGACTGACCCAAGCATCGCTTTGCTAAAATTTACTGCATATGAAGGTGAATATTGGGACAACGCTGGTATGCTGGGGCTGAAATACGTCTACGATGCTGCTAAGGCATACGTTTCCGGGGAAACGCCTGAGACAACAGATGCCCAGCACGCCAAAGTGCCTTTGTAATCGCTGGCAAGCCAGGTAGGGGCTGTGCATCTGGTGTGTCGGCATTATTTTATTGGAGCAAAAAATTGAATTCAATGAACACAACTAACTGGTATTCGCAATTGATCAAGCCCACATGGTCGCCTCCAAGCTGGGTTTTCGGACCGGTGTGGACGGTTTTGTATCTCATCATTGCTGTGACCTATGGCACGGTGTTTTATAGAGCGTTTACGGGAAAAATTTCGTGGTTAGTGGCCTTACCTTTTGCGCTGAATCTTATTTTCAATCTCGCCTTTACACCGATACAATTCGGGCTCAAAAATAATCTGCTCGCAACGCTGGATATTTTGCTTGTAGTAGCTACTCTCGTTTGGGCATTGGTCGCTGTTTGGCAGGCATCCCCTGATTTACGTTGGGTGGTCTATGCCAATATTCCTTATCTTTGTTGGGGACTATTCGCGACAGTATTACAAATATCGATAACCTATCTCAATTTCTAAAAATGCGATTATCCTTCAATATGTTCACCAAACTCTATGCCATTGCGCTGCCTGTTTTCTTCGTCATCGATATGCTATGGCTGGGACTAGTTGCTACAAATTTCTATCGCAATCAAATTGGTTTTTTGATGCGAGATGATCTCAATTGGGTCGCAGCACTTCTTTTCTATTTCTTGTTTATTGTGGGGCTTGTAGTTTTCGTTATTGCGCCTGCATTCGAGAAAAAATCCTGGATGGACGCGCTTTTATTTGGCGCACTGTTCGGGCTCGTCACATACGCCACCTATGACCTCAGCAATCTCGCGACGATCAAAAACTGGCCACTGCTTGTGACGATAGTTGATCTCGTATGGGGCGCAACGCTGGCGGCTTCAGTCTCAACTGCCACTTATTTCATCGCACGGAAGCTTAGCCTTTAACTGAAGCGAAACAAATGTCTTCGTTTGATCAACCAACGTCGCTGGATTCGGAATGACGTTTCATTGAGTTTACCTGTAACCGATCCGAATCCCGATGTCTCAAGCATTTGCCAACTCAGGATGCAATTTGTATCCAAGTGCGTGCATGACTTTGAGCACCGTTGCAAAGCTGGGATTACCTTCTCCTGAGAGTGCTTTGTAGAGACTTTCTCGTCCTAGTCCTGTGTCACGCGCGAGGTCTGTCATGCCACGTGCCTTTGCTATGTTGCCCAAGGCTTTGGCGATGAAAGCTGCGTCGTCACCCGCTTCATCAAAGCAGGCGTCTAGATACAGCAACATATCTTCTTCTGCCTTGAGATGTTCTGCAGAATCCCAATTGCGTAGTGTGGTCGTGCTCATTTTAGATTCCCAATTCTTGCGCAAGATTCAACGTAGTTTTGATATCGTTTGCTTGTGTACTCTTGTCGCCGCCGACTAATAAAATAATAATCTCCGCACCAGATCGTTTGAAATAGACACGATAGCCAGCGCCTGTATGAATGCGCATTTCTGATATGCCATTTCCGACAGGTTCGCAATCGCCAAATTGACCCGATTCGACGCGGTCAATCCGCATTTGAATGGGTGCTTTGGCGCTGCGATCTTTTAATGCCTCGAACCATGAATCAAAGCGCTGCGTTGTTTTGATCTGATATATTTTAAGTGTATCCCATTTTATACAGAATAAGCATTCTTGGATTCCTTTATTTTGTAGGCAGGAACCATTATTTTAAGTTATTTTGATATATAAAAAGCTACTTATGTTTTAAATTTAGATTAATGATTGTGATTTGAGTTAAATCAAATAGCCTTCCCAGCATTGCGCATCTGCCGTATCGGTGAAACCAGCAAAGCGATAGCAACGATCATGATCAACATTGCGCCGCTGCCTGCGGATAATTGACTGAGACTGAGACTGAGCCTGTGCATAAGTCATCCTGTCAGCGCCGAAGAGACGGGACTGATACCCATAAAAATGAATATGAAAATACTCATCGCTCGTCCCAGCATGGCGGGTGGTACCTGACGCTGTATCTAGGTGAATACCGCTACATGCAAATAGCCACCAAGTGCACCTATGGCTAATAAAGCCCCAGCACCTTGCCAAGCGACGTGGATCGATCCGATAGACATAAACCCAGATTTTCCATTTGGCGAGCCTGCGGTGTTATTTGCGTGCTGACCGGCATTTTCTGTTAGCGGCGCTTCGTTGCCAATAGCTCGCTATTGGCGCCAAGGTGCGTTAAACTTAAAAACGGCGATTGACCGCTGTAAAGCTAAAGTAAGTCTATGATTTATCGAGGAATTAGATGAAAAATTCTTCTCACCATTTGGGTGAGTGCGCTACAGGCTCGATTGCACTTTTTCCGCACCTTTGGACTTCGTTAGTACTCCTATCAACGTGGAGGTTGCGGCGTAGTCGGACCTCGCCAGAGGGACGGGAAAATGAACAGAGGAACCTGTCCAAGCGCCGTTTCTAGGTTAAAAATCGCAATAAAACTGCCTCGAAAAACCCATCCGCCATCATCGCAAATCCTAGTGGAAAATCAGGGTCTAATTACACAGGGCTAAGTTAAGGATAAGGATGAAGAGATGAATTCTGCACCAGAGTTAAAAGAAGCCAGGGTAAAAAACGATACAGGAATGAAGCGTGAAATCGGCCAGCTTGGTTTTGCCGCCATCACGTTAAACGGCGTTATTGGTGGTGGCTTATTTGTATTGCCAGCAGTTGCGGCAGCGAATGTGGGTTGGTTAAGCCCGTGGTTGTTTTTGCTGTGTGGTGTTTTATTTATGACCATCGTCTTATCCTTTGCAAGATTGAGTAGTTTGTTCCAACAAACTGGCGGGCCAAGCGTCTATGTCATCGAAACTTTCGGCCCATTCTTAGGTTTTCAAACTGGCTGGCTACTTTACTTAGGTCGCGTCACCGCCATGGCGGCCAATGCCAATTTAATGGCAACCTATTTAGCCTGGTTTTTCCCTACTTTTGACACCTTGTTGGCACGGACCATCGTCATGAGTGTGGTGATTGGTGGTTTAACCTTGGTTAATTTCGTGGGTGTAAAACAAGGTTTGCAAACCATTTACCTACTGACTGTTTTAAAGTTAGTACCATTGATCTTGTTGATAACAGTAGGCATACCGCAACTTTCATGGGCCATGTCAGAGCCGAGTATTTTTCCTTCGATGACTGTATTGGGTGAAACAATTTTAGTCTTGTTTTATGCCTTCGTTGGTTTCGAAAGTGGCTCAGTCAATGCAGGAGAAGGGCAACAACCCAAGCACGATATTCCAAGGGCATTAATTAGAACGGTGTTATTTACAGCCGCCGTCTATTTTCTAATTCAATGGATATCGGTATCGGTCATGCCAACATTAGGGCAAAGCAAACAACCATTAGCAGACGTAGCGCGCATCTTACTAGGGGAGTGGGGGGCAGGCTTAATTGCCTTCGCCGCCATCGTTTCTATCTTCGGTAATTTATCTTCCATCATGATTGCAGCGCCTCGAATGACTTATGCCTTGGCAAGAGATCGTTGTTTGCCAAATTGGTTTGCCGTCATCGACCCGCGATTTGCAACACCCAGCTATTCCATAGTAGCCGTAGGTTTTTTGAGCTTAGCAATGGCGGTAAGCAATACCTTTATTTACTTAGCAGTCATGAGCACTTTAGTTCGCTTAGTGGGCTATGCCTTGTGTATTGCCAGCTTACCCATCTTAGAAAAACGTGCTGGTGTTTGGCCAAAAGGTTCTGCCGCAATAAAGAAGGCCCTTATACCCCTAATGGCATTTGTATTGTGCGCTGTGTTAATGACATTTGCATCTGGAAAAGCATGGCTAACATTGTTGACGTTTAGTGCTGTTGGTAGTGGGTTTTATCGGTTTGCTAGAAAAAAGTAAGTTGAAAATAATGTTTTTTTGAAGGCGAAGTGAGGTCGGTGTGAAAATTGGTCAGCATATTTCACCAAATCCAGCGACCGTGCCAGTTTTTAGCCATCGTGGTGTCTGGTGTATGAGCGATCTGTAGCAGGTGAAAATACCTTGATTGCCTTAATCGCAGCACATTACCGCTTGACTTGGATACTTCCATTCTGAGATGTCGTTTCCTACAGGTTCACAATCACCAAAGTGACCTGACTCGACGCGGTCAATCCGCATTTGAATACGTGCTTTGGCGCTTCGATCTTTTAGTTCCTCGAACTATAAATCAAAGCGATGCGTTGTTTCGATCTGATACATTTTAAGTGTATCCCAACTCATACAGAATAAACATTCTTGGCTTTCCTCCATTTTGCAAAGATGAGCCATTATTCTATTTGTTTAAGTAGGTAAAAAGATATTCATGATTAAAAGCTAAATTGGTGAAGGTGATTTGAGTTGAATTGAATTAACTCGTCCTACCAGCATCACGCATTTGACGTATCGGTGACACTATCAATGCGATGACGACGATCACGATCAACAGTGCGCCGCTGCCTGCGAATAATTGGCTCAGACTGAGGCTATGCATAAGCCATCCTGTCAGTGCCGCCGAGACGGGACTGATGCCCATGAAAATGAACATGAAAATACTCATCGCGCGTCCAAGCATAGCGGGTGGTACTTGACGTTGTATCCAAGTGAATACCGCTACATGCAAATAGCCACCGAGTGCGCCTATGACTAGTAAAGTCGCAGCACCTTGCCAAGCGACGTGGATCAATCCCATAGGCATAAACAGCAGCGCGACTAAAGTATCGATGAGTAAGATCGTGCTTCCCAAACTACCAAGTCGCAACTTGGGAAAGATGGATGACATCGCCATGCCTAACAGTGTACCCGCGCCATGTGCACCAGCTAGTAGACCGAGCACGCCTGCGTTATTGCCCAATTGTTGCGCCAATAAAGGCATGGCAATTTGCATCGGTCCCATGATTAAAAAAGCGATGGCGGACCAATACAAAAAGCAGGTACGTATCATGGTGTCGTTCCAGCAATGACGTAGCCCGCTCATGGTCGCACTGAGTAAGGATTGCTTTGATGTGGCTTCCTGTTGATCGTTCTTGATCGGTAACATGTTCACATGCGATAAGGTCCAAGCAGAAAATCCGTAGCTAAAACAATCCACAAAAAACGCCATCGCCAGACCTTTTTTATCGGCGAGATCCATCATGCTTGCTGCGCTCAAATTAGTCGCTAATCCAGCTTGTGATGCAGTAGCGTGGTCACCCAGCAGCGCGATTAAACCACCAGCCATCAACGGGCCTAAAAAGAAGGTGATTTGGCGTAAGCCCAGCATCATGCCATTCGCTGCCTGTAAGTGTTCTGGAGCGACGACGCGTGGCAACATCGAGGTTCCCGCTGGAATACTAAATGCCGTCGATAATCCTAAGAGCAATGCGATCAGATAGATCATCCATAAGTCTAGGCTGGAAGTCAGTAGCAGCACGACCAGAACTGCCAGCAAAACGGTATTGATGTACTTGGTAATCATCATCACCGACTTTGGGTCGTAGCGATCAACGACGGCACCGCCAATGAGCATAAAGAGGGCGCGCGGGATGCCGAGCAATGCCAGCACGATACCTAGTGTGAGCGTGTCATGAGTCATTTGCAGCACCAACCAGGGCAAGGCGATGAGCGTAAATTGATCGCCTAGCATCGAGGTGATGCCACCTGTGAGCATCCACAGAAAATTGCGGTCACGCATAAAGCCGCGTGCGGGCTTTGAATCCTTGTTCATAAAAACTCCAAATAAAGGGATAGCCTTGTCCGCCGGACTTGGCTGCTTAGTATGATCGATAGTGTGTTGTGGGATTTGCTGGTATTTGCTTAGGCGCTTATTTCGGCATCGATTTTTTGGGAATCGTTTTTGCTGCTTTGGACGATGGCGCTGCGGCCGAATTCAGCGTTTCTAAATAGCGTATGCCTTTGACGGCATAATCTAGCACTTCTTGCGACAAGCCACCGCCTACAGTTAAACGGGGTTCTTTTTCATGTATTTGACGGATTTTTTGTACCGTCTCGATGCGGTTGCCCCAGGCATCTAAGAACATGCTGCGCCAATCTTGGATGCGTTTTAAGGCGATCGGATCAGTGACATCCATTCCCGCATCGATGAATTTTTTGAGGTCGATAAAGAGCTCGGTCCAGTTATCCATATTGCGCATAAATGAAGGACGAAAATATTGGCATTCCTCTTCACTTAAATAGCGGCGATAGATTTGATAACGTATCTCTATCGCTGCCACGTTGATGTAATCCATCATGGCGTTATCGACCCCGCTCATGGCTTGTATGGATGGCTCGTCTCTGTGCATGTCAGCGAATTTCTTTAGTAATCGCGGATTCGGAACCGACTGATGCACAGTATCTAACCATTTCTGCACTTGGACTAAAACCTGCGGTGCGCTTGGAGCAACTTTGGCGTCCATGAATTCGCGGATTTGTGCAACGATGGGTTGCATCGCCAACTCCATTTTTCCACTGCTGACATCCTTATGTTGACGCCACAAGGCGATGTCTTCAGGGCTGAAATACTTAGAGCGCAGGCTCATCATTTCTAAAGTCGATAACCAATAATCCAAATTAAGATCATCGTTTTGGTGAAGTTGTTCATCCAACTCCAGCAAGCGCTCGCGTAGCTCTTGGTTTTGTTTGATCTGCTGTTCCAGGCTAAGAACTTGTTGGCTAATGACGCTACGCAGATCAGCGGCGTCACCTTGGATTAATTCACCGATTTCTTGTAATGAAAGATCCAAGCGGCGCAACGCCTGAATTCGATGCAAGCGGGCGATGTCATGGCGGTTGTATAAGCGATAGCCGGCCTCGGATCGAACCGAGGGCGTGAGCAATCCCAGCTTGTCATAGTGATGCAAGGTGCGCACCGTAATGCCGGTGCGTTGCGCTAGTTCGCCAATTTTTAACAACATAGGGTGCCTCTTTGATTGGACATCAACCGAATATTTAGAACATGAGGCACACTATAAAGCCTGACGTAGTGTCAGGGTCAAGGGAAAAAGTGAAGATTTTTTTGTTTCTGAACAGGACGATATTCTACGCTCCAATTTTGCAGGCCATGCATCCGATCTGGCGTTTGATCTGATGGCGATGGAATGTGTGCTCGCTTAATTCTAAACTCCTGCTTTTCGTTGGATCAGAGCTTGAACTGAGCACAGAAAGACTAGTATCAAGTTTTGAATCAATCAAATTTCCCAAACGAATTAGGAATTGCGCATGATAGATAAAATAGAGAAATTCCCCACAGGGCAGTATTACGGCACGAATGCATTTGACCGACGTTTTCCGCGTATCGGTTTGAGTCATTTGCGTGCGACTGTGCCCGAGCATGAGGTGAAAGAACATAGCCACGCTGGCGCGCATATGGTGTTGGCGACGCGTGGTCGCTATGTGACTTCGGCGGCGGGCGCGCAACGTGAAGGGCCTGTGCTGGTGTATAACCCGCCGGATGTGGTGCATAGAGATCGTTTTGCGGGTGAGGGTGGGTGGTTCTTTGCAATCAGTTTTGATGCGGATGACTCGCGTGAGTTGCTTGATCAAATTCATCTACCAGATTTTGCGCTACGCTATCATGAACCTGCGGTCATTAAGCAAGCGTTTGAATTGCTCAAAGCGGCGGCTACTCGTGATGCCGTGAAGCTTGATTTGGAAGTGCTTACCTTAAATGTTTTAAGCAGTCTAAACGCGCAAATCCCTTTGTCTCCGAATCCCCCACCTTGGCTGTTACGAGCCCAGGAGATGATCGCAGATTTGTCGGATCAGGATTTAGGCATTGCCGATATCGCGGAGGCTATCGGCGTACATCGCGTCTACTTGGCGCGCCAATATGTGCGACATCTGGGATGTACGCCTGGTGACGATTTACGTCGGCGTCGCGTCGAACGTGCAACGCAGTTGATGATGACGAGCGATCAAACATTGACTGACATCGCCCTGAGTTGTGGATTCTGCGATCAAAGTCATCTGAATCGGGCGTTCCTGCAGCAGTGGGGTTTGACGCCGACTGGTTTCACGAAACTAAGTGGTTTGAAAGCTGGTTTCAAATATCCAAGACTCAATTGAACTTCTCGCTCAAGATTGTGCATATTCAACTGAAAGACTTAAGGAATGGAGTTTTGATATGAGTTTTAAACCTACATTGGGATTTTTTATCTGCACGATGCTGCTGAACGGCTATGCAATTGCCCAACCACAAAATGACAAGAACGACTGGGTGAAGCAAGCCCCAGCCATGCAAAAATTAGATGCAACGAAACTGGCTGCGATGGATGAAGCGATCAAGAAGGGAACGTTTCAGAAAGTCACCAGCGTACTGATTGCCCGACGTGGTCAGCTCGTTCATGAATCTTACTATGATGCCGATGGCGTAGAGGGAATGCGCAACACACGATCTGCAACTAAGACGGTCACGGGTATGTTAGCTGGCGCGGCGATTGATCGTGGTCATATGACGCTCATGACACCTATCTTAAGTCAACTTAAGCCTAAAACACCGCTAGAAAATCCCGATCCACGCAAGGCCAAGATCACCGTCGAAGATCTGCTGACCATGAGCTCGATGCTTGAGTGTGATGATCAAAATCAATTTTCACGTGGTAACGAAGAGCGCATGTATTTGATCGAAGATTGGGTCAAATTTTATCTCGACCTGCCGATCAAAGGCTTTCCTGCCTGGACTCCAAAACCCTCTGCCTCACCTTATGGACGCTCGTTTAGTTATTGCACGGCGGGTTCAACGACTTTAGGCGCAGTGGTGCAAAGCGCGAGCAAAATGCCATTGCCAGATTTTGCCCAGAAAACCCTATTCGCTCCTTTAGGGATCACGAAAGCGGAATGGCAATTTTCACCATTAGGTTTGGCGCAAGGTGGCGGCGGTTTGGGTTTGCGTAGTCGCGATCTTTTGAAGCTCGGACAGTTACTAGCCAATGGCGGCACATGGCAGGGGAAACAGGTGTTGCCAGCCTCATGGGTAAAAGCATCGATCTCACCACAGGCGCAGGTCGACGAAGAACGCAATTATGGCTATCTGCTGTGGTTGTATCCGTACAGCGCAAAAGGCGTAAAGCACCAGTCTTATCAAATGGCTGGCTCAGGTGGTAACAAGGTGGTGGTTTTTCCTGATCTGGACATGGTGGCATTGGTGACGACGACTAACTATGGTGCGCGTAATCCGCATCAGATTACAGATAAATTAATTGCTGAACATATTCTTGGTGCACTTGAATAAAGGTAGATCTAGATGATGAAAATGGAGCATTAGTTCCCTGGCAAATGAAATGACACTATTTCATTTGCCTCAAACGCTTCTGCAAAAAACCTCGTGCAGCTTGATCTGTGCAAAGACCGATGGCTAACTTGTAAGCGTGCTTTGCAGCATCAATATTGCCGCAGAGTTGATGCAAATGCGCGCTGGCTGCCCAGTACGGTTGGTAATTGTTTAGACGCTCCTTTAAATCCGGGTTGTCGCATAGCTGCTCTAATTGGGCGAGGGCGATTTGTGGTTTTACTATTTCTGCCAGCGCTACGGCGTGATTGATCGCGACTACGGGTGAGGCGGTAAGTTGGTAGAGTTGGACATAGAGTTTATGGATGGAATGCCAGTCAGCTTTGCCTTGGTGTCGGCGGACAGTGTGAGCGGATTGGATTGCGGCTTCAATTTGAAAACGCCCACGTTTTCGCATGTTGCTGGCATGGCGTAAGCATTGTTCTGCTTGATCAATTTTATTGTGATCCCATTGCCGACAATCTTGATCTTGCAGAGGCACATAATTGCCTTGTGCATCATGGCGCGCAGCGCGACGAGATTCTGCGTAGAGCATCAGTGCCAGCAGACCGAAGACTTCGGGTTCTTGTGGCGCTAGTTGGCTTAAGAGTTGCGTGAGCCAGAGGGCTTCTTCTGCCAGATTACCTTGCTGAATATCACCATCGCTGGTTTGTGACCATGCGGTGGTATAGATGCTGTAGATCGCATCGAGCACCGCGTCTAAACCATCGGTAATCGCGCTTTGATCCGGAATCATCAAGCGTATGCCTGCGACGCGAATTTTGTGTTTGGCTCTGACTAAGCGTTGCGCCATATTGCTGGGGGCGATTAAGAATGCCGAAGCAATGCTAGCCGCATCAAATCCCAACAAGGTTTGCAGCATGAGGGGTGCGCGTATGTTTGGATCAATCGCTGGGTGAATGCAGGCAAACATCAGAGCTAGTCTTTGGTCCGGTATCGTTAGCGGGTCACTTTCGGCGGCGGCTTCATCTAGCAGATAACCGAATTCCTCTTGATGACGTTGCTGCGTTTGTGCGCATCGTGCCTGATCGATTAATTGGCGGCGTGCAACAGTGAATAGCCAAGCCTCTGGATTAGTGGGAACACCTTGCTCTGGCCAGTTTTTTAAAGCGGTCTCAAACGCACTGGCAAGTGCATCTTCTGCACTTGCCAGATTGCCTGAACGAACCGATAGCATTGCCAACAAACGACCATAACTGTGCCGCGCCAATGAAGTGATCAGGTGTGCCTCAGCGTTTTTGGTTTGGGTTTCCATAGGCGGACTAGCACCACCATTGACCACCACGAATCACCGTTAGCATCATTACAAAGGCCAGATTGGACGTACTTCGATCGATCCAATGTGAGCGCTAGGGCAGCGTGCTGCCCAACTTATAGCTGCATCAAGATCGGGTACTTCAATAATATAGAACCCGCCTAGCTGTTCTTTCGTATCGGCATACGGGCCATCGAGTAAACTAGTTTTGCCTTCGCGGATACTGACTGTGGTGGCAGTCGTGGATTCGCGCAGACGTTGTCCTGCTACAAGAACGCCAGCTTCTACCATCGCATCGGTATAGGGACCATAGGCGGCGATAAGCTCACCTAATTCATTTTGATCCATGGCGGCTTCGACGGCTTCGCTGGTGGCGATGAGTAAGATGTATTGCATGGTGTTCTCCTAGTTTGTTGATAACAAAAAAATTATACAAAGTGGGTGAAGCCGGCTTGATTTCTGTGATTCCGCAGCGATTCAGCTTACATTGATTTGCCTGCTTCCCTTCTATGACGTTTGGATAGGCACTTAATCGACACTGTTTGTATTTTATGTTGAAATTATTTTTGTATGGTAAGGATATTGTCGTGCAATGTAATATTTTTATCAGTATCGTGCGAGCTGTTTGTTTTTTGGTGGATTTATGCAAGACAGCGATACTATTCGCCCGTATGCTCAGGATTTTCTAGTCAACATGAAAAAATCACTCATTTTATGAACGGAACAATGATGCAATTTGCTTACACCATCCTTTATGTCAATGATGTTCAACAAAGTCTGGCGTTTTATGAAAAAGCCTTCGGCATGCAAACCAAGTTCTTGCATGAAAGCGGTGACTACGGCGAGTTGGAAACGGGTAGTACCGCACTAGCTTTTTCTTCTCGCGCACTGATGCAGCAATTAGGTAAACAGGTGAGTGTCCCTGATCCTCAGCGGCCAGCATTTGAGATCGCCTTGGTGAGCAGCGATGTCGCGGCTGCGGTCCATAAAGCAGTGGCAGCAGGGGCGATCTTGATGCAAGAGCCTAAAGAGATGCCTTGGGGGCAAACGATTGCCTACGTAGCTGACAATGATGGGGTGTTAGTCGAAATCTGTACTTCTATGCAGGCGTAAGTATAGACGTCGCCGTTGATACAACAACCCGGCTCGGGGAACATTGTCGCTGCCGCTTGTCTTACATTAGAAAAAACGAATGCAGAAAATTAATCCTGCATTCGTTTTTTTGTTACCGTTGTTTCTGATTCCATGTTCTTATTGAATCATGATTTACTTCTCAGGTTTTCCTTCTGCTTTCTCATCCTTTTTTTCATCCTTCTTTTCGTCCTTATGCAAAGGCGTATTGAAGTCGATCATCATATTGCCTGTAGGCTGATTCATCTTGAATAATTCCAAACGCGATTTGGTCATCTTACGCGGCCAGGAATTATTGTTGAGATCGATGTCGGCAGTTTCCAAATAAGGATCTTGTGTCAGGCTTACCATAGGCTCATCGGTGACGATCAGCTTGGTTAACTTCTTGGAGTTATAACGCCACACTTCAGCTGGAATGCGTTGTATGACTTTTTTACCGCTTTGCAGTTGTATCTCTAAAATCAAAGGCATCACCATGCCACCCACGTTAGAGAAATCGGCGAGGTAATAGTACTTGCCAGATTTCAGCATGGCTTTCTCATCTTCATCCAAGGTTTTCATCAGATCGTTGTAGTTATTGCGATCTTTGTTGGTGACGGTGAAATCATCATGCTCGTTATAGAAATCTTTTAGGCCCGCCTGACTGTCTATGCGGCGTGGCAAAACACCTTTGTTACGCTGCACAGCGAGCGATACTGGTTCTTCATTTTTCTGCGCGCGACGCCAGGCTTTTTCGATTTCAGGATCTTTACTGGATACTTGATATTGAACAATGCCATCGATGCTGATATCTACCGGATCGGTGGTGTAGAACCAGCCGCGCCAGAACCAGTCCAGATCGGTGCCAGAAGCATCTTCCATCGTGCGGAAAAAGTCTGCTGGGGTTGGACGTTTAAACTTCCAACGACGGGCATATTCTTTGAACGCGAAATCAAATAACTCACGACCTAAGATTGTTTCGCGCAGAATGTGCAAACCAGCGGTTGGCTTGGCGTAGGCATTATTTCCAAATTGCAGGACCGACTCCGAGTTCGTCATGATAGGTGTTTGATTTTTACTTCGCATGTAATCCACGATACCGCGTGGCTCACTGGGAAATAGATCTAGATAGTTTTCTTCCCAGGCGCGTTCAGCCAGTGTTTGCATGAATGAGTTCAAACCCTCATCCATCCACGACCATTGACGTTCATCGGAGTTGACGATCATAGGGAAATAGTTATGACCGACTTCATGAATGATGACGCTGATCATGGAGTATTTGGTTTGCTTGGAGTAAGTCAGAGCCCCCGTTTTTTTGTCCTTAGTCGGGCGACCACCGTTAAAAGAAATCATAGGATATTCCATGCCGCCTTGTGGGCCATTGACTGATTGCGCGACTGGATACGGGTATTCTAAGCTGTACTTATTGTATTGTTCGATAGTGTGAATGACAGCTTGGGTAGAATATTGACCCCACAAAGGATTGGCTTCTTTCGGGTAGAACGACATCGCCAAACCACTGCTGCTACCGGTTTTGTAGCCTTGCGCATCCCAAATAAATTTACGTGAGGATGCCCAAGCGAAGTCACGTACATTCTTAGCTTTAAAGTGCCAGGTTTTGGAAGTTGTAGCGCGCGATTTCTCTGCTTTCTCGGCTTCTTCTTGCGTTACGATGACAATCGGTTTGGTCGCTGTGCGTGCTTGTTTTAAACGTTCGCGTTGCAGTGCGCTCAAAACAGTATCGGCATTGCTGAGTTCACCCGTTGCTGAGATAAGGTGATCGCTAGGTAAAGTGATTTGTACGTCGTAGTCGCCAAACTCCAAAGTGAATTCACCTGAGCCAAGAAATTGTTTGTGCTGCCAGCCATAGACGTCGTAGTACGCAGCCATCCGTGGATACCATTGTGCAATCTCAAAGATATCGTTTTTATCTTCTTTGAAATGCTCGTAACCAGTACGTCCCCACAACACCATGCCGTTGGTAATATTGTATTTCCAGTCCATACTGAAAATGAACTTTTCACCTGGCTTCAAACTTTGTGGCAGATCGATGCGCATCATGGTGCGGTTGATCACATAGTTGAGTGTTTTACCATCAGCGCCTTTTACACTGCCGATCTTAAAGCCGCCGTCAAATTTGGCAAGCTCGTTCAAGCTATTCATCGCCCCGAAGTTCATAGCATTAGGGTTCTTCCAAGCGTCCTTGGATGGATACGTCGCCGTGGTGTTGGCATCGGAGTCTGGTTTGAAAATATTTTGATCTAATTGCACCCACAGGAAATTCAATGTATCGGGTGAATTGTTGTGATAGGTGATGGTCTCGGCGCCCGTGATGGCACGTTTTTCTTCATCTAAACTAGCGCGGATTACGTAATCAGCACGTTGCTGCCAATAAGCATGACCCGGCGCACCGGAGGCGGCGCGAATTGAGGTCGGGGTGGGTAAGAGATCTTCTAGCTGTCGGAACTTATCATCCGACTGTGCATTGGCCAATGCCGGAAGTGCGACACATGCCAGCGCAAACAAAGTAGATAAACGCATTCTGCTGACTCCTTAAAATAAATGAATTTGGGAAAGTGATGTTATTTGTGCTACATGATTTCTCTGCTAGTTAGAGGCAGCTCTGCTAGTTTAGTTCTAAGTATTCTAAAAAATATAAATATGGGTATGTTTCAACTCGTATTCCTTGCTAAGCAGCCCCTACGAACTTGCTGTACTCAATATCTAATTCAACATTCTGGTAGTAATGAAGTATCAAAATGAATAAGTTAAAGCAAGTGAACTAAAACGAATTATTTGCTTTGGTTTCGGTATACTAGAATCCTTTTTGTTTCTTAGCTATTTTATGAAATGTGTCGAAGTGAAACCTTTATTACCCAATGAACCACGTCAACTCGACTGGGAACTACAGAGCCATCTTACAAAAAAGTTCTTATACCCAGTATTGGGGGAATTGGAGAGATTTTTATTAGATTTGCGTGTCACATTGGATCCGCACTTATCTGCTGATTTCCCAACTAAAGCTAACAAACCCTATCCCTTAGGTCAGTGCTTAGAAATTAGCCTAGCGGTTAAGAAGCGGCTTGGGGAAATATCTCCTAGTGAATTGCAAGGAGATGATGCAGTCGCTTTTAATGCAATTCAACAGTTTTCTTTGAATGGTGGGGTAATCCGGCAGATTTGGGGAGATTTAAGAGGGCAGTATTTTCAAAATGCTTTTCTGTTTGGTGATTTGTATGTTGATGTCTCAAATGATACTGTCGTTGCTACAAAGCCTAAGGTTGAAATTCTGCCGTTTACGCAATCTAATTTGTCTGCGATCAGAGATTTTTATCATTTTTCGCAGTTAGCGCAGCGATACTGGAAAGCTGAAGTATTTCCGAATCATGTGTTGCCAGAACTGGCTCCCTACGTGCCGCTCTTGGTTCGATATGCGGATGGTGAAATCCAAATGCTTGATTTGTCGAATTATATGATCATGTTGACGACCTCTGCGAAGTTTCAACCTAGTATTGACTTTTTATCGCAAGCTGCAATGTCTGAGGATGTTTTTGAGTGTATTAGAACAATTTTGCAAACTTCTGGATTAGTTCTTCCCGAACGACCTGAAGATGGTCGAGAGAAAGCGCTAACAAATTGTCAGCGTTGTTCTGAAGATGATCTTTACGGATCCTACGATCAAATCATTTTAGCGATAGAACGCGTCCTTCAGATTAATGCCTATTTGAGATTGACAAATAAGGCCCCATCAATCAGCCAGCAAGAGGTAGCTGAAACTAATTGATCGAGTGTGCCCAATCGGAGAGCGAGCGCCAAGCCTTCAATTTTACTTCATACTTTAAAGTGTAGGCTGGACTACTTGATGGTAAATGCTGGATACGGTATTGCGTGTGATAGTCACCCAATATTTTCAAACCTATCTTGCCAGCGGTAGTGCCATTGAATGCGATCGTGTGCAAGCCTGGAAGTGTGTCGAGTAAGCTCAGTAAATCATTGTCATCACGCTCCCGAATTTGGCTGTCGAGACTGCCACGCCGCTTTGCTTGAGCGACGACATCCCATAGGCCGATATGGTGTTGTAAAAGCGTCTGTAAACGCACTGCGTATTCTTGCTCAAGCAAATTAACGGAGATCAGTTCAGATAACAAATGCCAAAAGCGATTTTGCGGATGTGCGTAATATTGTTGCTGAGCGAGCGAAGCATCGCCCGGTAAGCTGCCTAAAATTAAGATGCGCGTATTTTGATCAACCACCGGGGGAAAGCTTCTTTTGCTAGCTTCAACATCAAGTAGCTTTGTTTGATCGGGAGTTGGCATAGGATAAGTAGATTTTTTTGGTAGATTGATTGCAGCTTCTTTTTAATGTGGATTATATGAGATTTTCCTTATGCCTTTTTTTGTTGTGCTGCTTAATGACATCGTCATGAAGAAAGTCAAAGGACAGACTGCTTCCCGCGATGCGGGTGCTGGTTGCACGTGGAAACCCGACGAATTTATCGTGTTTTTTTGAGCTGAGCTTTCCTATCCAGTAGATAGTGTAGGGTAGGGCAGTTTGCACCTGCCCTACGAAACTCAAAATTATTTCATTTTGCTGATCAAGCCGACTGGCAAAGCATCCAGCTGACTTCCCCATGTTTGCGGTGTTGGATTCAAATCAAACTCTAATTTTCCTCCCGCCTGAATTTGTTCCCATGTTAGAAAAACTTTGTTTTGCACCTTTCCTTGAAAGCGCGCATTTTGGATATAGCTCGTTTGTTGCGCCTGATGATGGCTCGCGTTGATGTGTAAACTTTTTCCATCATCCAATTCGATTTGTGCTTGTGCGAATTTGGGGGCATGCAAAAGGAAGTCGCCCGTGCCCGGTGTTGATGGATAGATGCCTAAGGCGCTAAAGATATACCATGCCGACATCGTGCCGAGATCGTCGTTACCCGTCACGCCATTGGGGGCGTTGCTGAACAGCGTTTCTGCAGCGCGGGCGACTGTGGTGGTTTTCCATGCCTGACCTATATGGGTGTACATCCACGGTGCATGCAAATCCGGTTCGTTATTCGGATTGTAGCGATATTGATTGTAGTAGCTGTAAGGACCGACCACCCAGTCTTTACGCACGGCTTCATAGGGATTTTTTTGTAGCGCATCGAGTGCGAAGAAAGCATCGAGACGTTTGCCGGCTAATTCGCGACCGCCCATGGCGTGGACTAAACCAGCAACGTCTTGTTGTACCAGCCATTGATATTGCCATGAAGTGCCTTCGTGGAAGCCGTGCTCTGAACGTGGACTGTAGCTGCCGTCAATCTCGGTGTACCAGTCACCATTGTCTAGTCGAGCACGTGGAAATCCTTGAAAACCTAGCTCTTTATCGACTACCTTGTTGTCCCATACGTTTTGCCAATTTTGCGCACGTTTTTTCAGAATAGCGGCGTCATCCTTTTTGCCTAATGCAATAGCCATATAGGCGAGTGCACCATCCGCCTGCGCATATTCCATGGTAGCTGAGCCGCCATGATGCGGATCGACATCCATTCCTTTGGCGGGAAATGCGCGGTCGTATTGGACGAAACCATTTTGTAAGTAATTCGGATTGCCGGCGCGGCCTTGTGCTCGCACTTTGAATGCCGGCACGCTAAACGCATTTTGTCGAAGTGCTGTGTAAGCTTGTTGCTCCTTGCCTTTGAGTGCACCATAGCGCCACAAGTCCACCAGGAACGGTGTGACTGGATCACCGGTCATGACATTGGTCTCATAACTGGCGTAACCCCAACGTGGCAGCCAGCCACCTTGTTCGTGGATCTTGAGTACGGAGTTCGCGATATCTTTGGCGCGCTCTGGGCGGATTAAAGCAATCAATTGGTTTTGAGCGCGATAGGTGTCCCATAGCGAAAAATATTCGTAGTAGGTTTCCTTCTTTTTGAGATCGACTGTATGTAGTTGATTGTCCCAACCTCGATAGCGACCATCCACGTCATTGCCCGTCAATGGCTGCAAAAGTGAGTGATATAAGGCGGTATAAAAGACAGTACGCTCATCCTGAGTGCCACCTGTAATTTTGATGCTGCTAAGCTCTTGTTGCCAGGCGTCTTGCGCTTGTTGACGCATGTTGTCGAAGCTCAATAACTGGCCTTGCTTCATCCCTTCGGCACGCAAATTTCGGCGCGCGCCTTCTGCATCCACATGAGAGATGGCCGTAATCGCAGTGACCGGCTTTTGATTGCTGACATCGAAGGTGAACCATGCGCCATGAGGGCGAACATCACCTTGTTGACTGAAACTGCGTATGCCTTCTTTGCCACCCGCTTCATTCCACACACCATGGGTTTTGAAAGGGCGGTCAAATTCCATACGGAACCAGGTGATGTATTTGGTGCCACCACAGAAGCTTAGGGTGACGATTTTTCCTTCTATGGTGTGATCGTCTATCACTTGCAAGCTGCTGCCTGCGACATTGTGACGTTCATTTGCCTGCCCGACGTTGACCAAGATATGACCTTGTGTCGCGCTCGGTGCGAATGTATAGCGCTCGGCTGCGGCACGGGTTAGAGCCGTTGCCTCTGCGGTGATGCCGCCATAACTGGTGAGTTTAATTTTGAAATAGCCTGCATCACCTACTTCGCCTTCGTGAGTGTAGTTAGCTGCATATTTTTTATGATCAAAGCTGCTCGCTTTGCTAGTATCAAAATCCCCGCCGGCTTGTATGCTACCCGTTACAGGTAAGACCGAGAGTTGGCCGCCTTGTTCCCAACAACCAGCGCCCGATAAAAAGAAATGACCAAAGCCGCGGATTTTAGGATCAGTGTAACGCCAGCCAGAGTAGTGCTCACCGATAGGACTTACCTGCATCATGCCAAAAGGCGCGGATGCCCCAGGAAAGGTATTGCCATCGTCTTGGGTGCCGATGAAGGTGTTGACCGGCAAGGCAGATTGTGTCGTGGCTTGGGCAAAACAAAGCTCGTAGGGCAGGCTGATAGTAAGTAATGAAGTGAGTACTGCGGTAGTAAGGCGGATCAATTTCAAAATAGTCTCCTGCTAGCTTGCTATGTGTGCTGTGTGTGCTGGGTGTGCCGGGTTTGCTGTAAGTGTTACTCTCTTATCTTTACTTGGGCAAACGCAAAGGATGTGCCTCAGTATTAAACGTCAGGTTATCAAAATCAAGTGCCGATTTTGGTGCGAATAAGAGGTAGTAGTATTTGAAGGTTTCAGCGAATAAGAAACTTTCCATGGAATCCGTTTTTGCTTTAGTACGTACATCTTCTAATGCCGCATATCCAGCTTGCTCACGGCAATAACGCACAAAATCATTGAAGAATTCTTTACCCATTTGACGATATTTGACGTCACCTGTCGCTCGATACAGGTAGTAAGCAGATTCTATAATTTCGGGGCGCAAGGGATAGCCTGCAGACTCAACCGTCATTTTTTGATAGTCTAAGGATTCAGGTTCTATGCCATGCAGACGCCACATTTTGAGGCCTGATTCTTGTAGGCGTTGCGCGCGGTCTAAGTCACCACCTAATACTAATAGAGCAGGCATGAAAGCGTCGAGTGAGCCATATAGGCTGGCGGTGAGTTTGCCGGTTTCCATGTTGGCGTGACCGTACCAGAAACCGCTAGGAGCTTCGTCACCTAAATATTGGTTGACGCTCTTGATGCTGGCGTCCCACATAGCTTTGCAATCTTGGTCGCCAAACAAGCGCCAGCATTTGTAAATGTATTCGTAATAGGAGTCGATGCCGCCGCCGATATGCGAACTTTTATTGGTCCAGACACCAGTCACCACATTGATGTTAGAGCCAACCAAGCCGATGGCGGAGCGACGTTCATAAGTAGCGACTAAGGCTTTCTTGGCCTTGTCGTAGTACACAGGTTTGTTGGTCAATTTACTCAGCATGCCAAATTCCAGCAGCAGCGTGCCCGTCTCTGCCGGGTTACTGACATCGCCGCGCACTTTGCCCGTTTTTAGATTGATGTGGGTATAAGGCATGCCCGTTGGTGAGTCGAAGACCGGTAACAGTCTATCGCCGAGATCCTCGGCTAGTTTTAATAGTCGCTTATCGCCAGTCATTTGATATGAAGACAGCAAACCACCTAACAGACGGATCGTGATTTCAAAATTTTGTACGTAAATGTCTTTATCAAAATTGAGCTTGGTCGCGATCAATTCTTGCGCTTCTTTTGCTTCTTTCTTTAAACCCATGATCAGCAAGGTATCGAGCGCATCGACAGGTGTCATCAAGAGGGAGGTGCCATACCAATCGTGATTGGATTTGCTCAGTGGTTTTAATGCGTCATGTCCCCAGGCGTATTTTTTATACGCTTGCCAAGCATGTTGCGTTTCGCGTTTCACTTTGTTTGCCATGGCCAGCGATTGGGCTTCGCTCATATCTGATGCATGGGCTAGATTTGTATACAAGCTGCTACTGAGTGCGAGTGTCAGCAATACGCAAGTTGTTTTTAGTGTCTTTAGCATGTGATATCTCTCTTGGGTTGATGCGCGTACTGATCTTTGAACCATGGATTTAGTTTCTTAATAGGCTCGAAATCTGTTCCACACTAGGCGCTTGTGCACCTGCGGCGAGGCAGGCGGCAGCACCGCTCGCTACCGAGAATTCCAGATGTTGTTGCCATGATTTCTGTGGCGAGGTGTGCAGGCTATATAAAAGCCCAGCGATACTAGCATCACCAGCGCCGACGGTATCTATAACTTGTATCGTCGGCGGTTGCGCTGACCAGGATTGCTCACCTACATACAAAGAGGCACCTGCCGCACCGCAGGTGTACAACACAATGGCTTCCGGATTGAAACTTCTTAACTCCAAGAATGCGGCATCGATATCTTGAGTGCGAAATAGGCCACGGATATCATCATCTGAGACTTTGATCACGTCAGCCAAAGCACTCATGCTGCGTAACCTGTCATCGTAGCGCGCATCCATCAAGTTACGAAAGTTGGGGTCGTAGCTGATCTTGACGCCTTGTTGCTTGAGTTGTCTGGCTAGCTTGACCAAAGTAGTCGCCAAAGGCTCACGTGCCAGACTGATCCCACCAAAATGCGCCCATTGCAAATGCTGGTCCCAGCCTTGCGGTAAATCATGTGGTGCAAAGTGCAAATCCGCACTGTCGTCACCAATAAAAAAATAACTAGGTGGCGCAGTTTCGCCGACGATGGCGAGCAAAGGTGAACGCTGAAAACGTTGAATTAAGCGCAAATCCAGTCCCGCTTGTTCACTCGCTGCATACAACGCATCACCAAATAAATCCAAGCTGATGCCGCCCGCAAAGCCGGTACTCAAACCTAACTTAGCGAGACTGTGTGCCACGTTCCAAGTTGAGCCACCGACCAGACTTTGCCATTGATCCTGCCCGGTTCGTATCATGTCGGTTAATGCCTCGCCCGGACAGACGAATTGGGGGAAATTAGCCATGATGTGGAAAGGCTCCGATTACATTGAGCACTTCGTAACAGGCACCCATGGTGTGGTAATCGGTCTTGCCGGCCGGACTTTTTTCATCACTGATTTTGCTATTATCGTTGCGCAGTATGCGATACCAGGCACCATGTTGATGATCAATAAAATGTTCCCAGCTATAGTTCCAGATCTTGTCATACCAAGTCCAGTAATCCTGATTGCCAGTGCGTTTAGCTAAGCAGGCAGCGGCGGCGAAAGACTCGGCTTGTACCCAAAAGTATTTATCGCCGTCACAGACACTGCGATCAGGGGCAAAGCCATAGCAAATGCCACCATGTGTTTTATCCCATGAGGTTTCCATCGCGACGGCAAAGAGTTTTTCCGCCGTCGGAAGTAACCACGCGCTATCGCCTTGTAATTGGTCGACGTAGCCATCGAGCAGCATCAAGAGTTTAGACCATTCTGTGAAATGACCTGGTTGAAAACCCCAAGGGCGGAATAGATTGGCTTTGTCGTCTAGATTGTAATTCCAGTCTATCTTCCATTGACTATCATAGTGCTCCCAGATCAGGCCATCGGCGTGGGCGGCTTGTTGTTGAGTGATGGATTTGGCGATCAATTCAGCTCTGTGTAAAAAGTCCACATCAGCGGTGGCCTGATAAGCCGCGATCATCGCTTCACAGGAATGCATATTGGCGTTTTGTCCGCGATAGGCATCTACAATCTGCCAATCTTCGCTAGCCTGATCGGCGTATAAACTAAACTTCGGCTGCCAAAATTTTTCTTCCATGAGGTAGGTCGTTTCGTAAATGTAGTCGCGCGCTTCGCTTATTCCTGCCATCAATGCATGGGAATAGGCGAGTAGGACAAAGGCGAGACCGTAGCAATGATTATTGCCATCGGTGATCTTCTTTTGTCCGTCTTGCCAACTCAATTGCCAAGCGTAGCCACCCGTAGTTGGGTTGCGATGTACGTCACGTAAAAAAGCAACACCGTGCTTAACCTGCTCTAGATAGGCAGGGTCTTGAAAGTGGCGATACGCCATTGCATAGTTAAATACAAATCGTGTACTACTAACCAAATGGCGACTGGCCGTATCGTAAACAGTGCCATCGTCTTTGAAATAGTGAAAAAAACCACCGCTAGGATCGATGCAATGCGGGTGATAAAACGCCATGGTTTTTTGAATGTGCTCGGTCAGTGTAGGCGCTGAGCGAAAATTGGGGAGTGAAGTCATTTGAATAACTCATCAAAATACGGTAATCCTGAATGTACCTGACAAGTTTTTTGGCTTCAATATTTGTGCAAAATCGGGCTGTTGTTTATAGGGTTTACTAAACAAAAAAGGCCACTCAATATGGTTTGAGTAGCCTTTCTGTGTTTTTATATCTTGGTGTTCTCGAACAAGCTAGTGCGCTAGATCAACTTTTTGGTTCAATTCTATCCCTTGTGCCTTCAAAATTGCTTTCACTTTCCAAGCATAAAAGGCCAAATAGGCGAAACAAACGACGCCCACGATGTAACTCATTTGGATACCAATTTTATCGGCTAAAGCGCCTTGCGCCCAGCTAACAAAACCACCACCCATGATCATCATGATCAGATAATTACTACCTTGACCAGTGTGTTTGCCCAAGCCTTTGATTGCCAGCGCGAAGATGCATGGCCACAAGGTGCTGCAGAATAAACCGATACTGGTGAAGGCGTAAACACTAGTCATGCCAGTCGTGCTCATGCCGATGAATAGACCGACGATGCCTAGCAGAGAAAATATAAGCAGCATGCGAGCAGGATTGCCTTGGCTCGCCATGTCTGCGGCTATCAAGACCAAAACGATGGCACCGTAGACATAAAAATAGCTGAGGTCATGTTGGGCAATTGCATTCACGCCTAAGAACACGGAAAACGCCAAATAGGGTGCTAAGAATTTGGCGATCTTTGCTGCACTTGCATCAAAGGCGAAAGCTTCTACCGCACCGGTCCAGCGTCCTATCATCAAACTTGCCCAGTACAAGGAAATGAAAGGGGCGATGTCTTTGGTCATGAAGCCGAGTTTGCTTTCCATGTAGGCTGGCAGATTACTCGCAGTTGATACTTCCACGCCGACATACAGAAAAATAGCGATCATACCCAAGACAAGTTGCGGAAATTGCAGCGCAGAGGTTTGCTTACCTTCATTGCTGTTGAGATGCGCTTCTGGAACGGCTGGGCGATCTGGAATAGAGGAAAACCTTAAGAGCACAGCGACCAACAAAAATGCTGCGCCCAAGATCAGATAGGGCACTTTGACGCTCTCGATACTGATGGTATTGTTGGCGCTGCTGGTCGCAGAAGGCGCGCCGAAGATCGCAAAGCTGACGATCAAAGGGCCGATCGTGGTGCCAAAATTATTCACTCCACCCGCTAAAGTCAGACGTTGTGAACCTGTTTCGTGTGAGCCCAATGCGATTGCTAAAGGATTAGCTGCGGTTTGTTGTAAAGAGAAACCGAGACCCACAATAAATAAGCCGGAGAGCATCAAAGGAAAGGAGCCTGTATTCGCGGCGGGATAAAACAACAAGGTGCCTAATGCCGAAATACCGAGACCGAGCGCCAAGCCGTTTTTGTAACCGATGCGATTAATTAAATCTTCCTTGATCAATTTCGATGCCAATAGATATAACAGCGAACCGACTGTATAGGCGACATAAAACGCCAGCGAAACAAACTGACTTTGGGTCTGCGTCAGATTAAAAGCTTGTTTGAAAACGGGGATGAGGATGTCGTTGCTGGCGGCAACAAAGCCCCAGAAGAAAAACACGGTGACCAGTGGTATAAATTGTGTCCACTGGGTATGAGCTTGTTTAGTAGTCATAGTCAATATTTAGGTTCTAGGTTTTTAGTTCGTGCCGTATGGGTCTACTAATGGATGTCCCTAAATCATGGGAAGCATCGCTTGTAGAAAAATCGACACGCCGTCGCTTCTGTCTCATATGAAAATGCGGGCATCTGATGGTATACCGACACTTACTTGTTTGTATATTTAAACGATCTTTATTTCATGCTGTTTATTCGATTTACTAAACGACCAGTAGGTCGCAGCGCAAAATTATGCTTCGCAACAAGTCATTTTCATTAATTAAAGTAAAACGAAACTGTTGTTCTAAACGGCTTGTTTTTTCTGAGTTTGGTGGTCGCGGTCACGCTCAAAGGAAGGCCGTGAGCAATCGTTGGGTCATTGTTTTCTAATATGGACATTGTTAGATATTGTGTCTTGCCACATGGAAACAGTTACCTGACTTAAGATACGGACAGTTATATGTGTGATGTGTTTGTATTTGAAGAAGTAACAGTTTTTGTCGCTGAGTGCACAAGATTTGTACCTACTCGTGTAGAAAGAAAAGAAGTGTTTTTTCTTGTTTAAGAACAAACAGTCTGTTGTAAAAAAAGAGCAGAATAGTTTTTATTTGGAAATATCTTTGACGAATTTTGTAAAGTTGCTAGTATGGATTTGAGCTTTGTTGGATTTGTGGCATCACTATCTGTGCTCGTTGCTCAATAATTTATCAACGGTCTTGACCCACTATTTATTCTGTCCTATCGATTCTGTGGTGAATTAATTGCTTCAGAATTAGTATCGAGTTTTGCTCTTGCTTTAATGTTTGTTCTCGATTTTGTTTTTACTTCCTCTGAGACTCTTCACATCTGTTTTTAATAATAAAGGAAAGCAATATGAAAGCGCATTACATTTATCCCTTGGTGTTAGCAGGTGTCGCGAGCGTGGCACTGGTGCCAGCGGCGCGGGCAGACGATTTAGCTGATTGGCTTAAGATCGATGGTTTCGGAACGATCGGAGCTTATAAAGGCAGTAGTGATAAGGCTGGTGTACGCACCGACCAACGTCAACGTGTCGTGTCTTACACTGATTGGCGTTTTGATGGCGATAGCCAAGCCTCAATTCAGGCAACACTTAATCCTAATGGTAAATTTAAAGGTGTAGTCCAACTCATTTCCAAGAAGGATGTTAATGGCAGTAATAAGCCGACGGTCGAATGGGCGTATCTGTCCTATCCCGTGACTAGCGAAATCGACTTGAAGGTAGGTCGCACTGTCGCGCCGATCTTCTTGTTGTCCGATTATCGTAATCTGAGTTATGCGCAGACCGCTGCGCGACCACAGTCTGAGATTTATCAAGTTAATCCAATTACTTTTCAAGATGGTGTAACAGCCCGCTGGGATAAAAAGCTTGGCTCTGGAAATATGCAGCTAGAGGGATTTTTTGGTAAAACCAAAGTCAGTGTCGCGGGCGGGGATGTTGACTTAAATCGTGTTAAAGGTCTTTCCTTGAAATATGGTCAGGATTCCTGGAGCATTCGCGGAGGATACTCTTGGTATAACGCATCGATTAATGCACCAACAGTAGAGGCAAATATCGCGACCTTAAAGGCCATACCAACAGTCGCATGTACCAATTGTGTGTCAGTGCTTAATGCAGTGGCTCCGACCAAAGGTATCACAGCAAAAATCGTTACATTTGGTGCCACCTATGATGATGGGGAATGGATCGCCCAGGCAGAGTGGGCGAAGCGAGACACAAATTCTGTGGTGATCGTTGGCGTGTCCGGATGGAATATTCTCGCTGCACGACGGTTTGGCGACTTTACGCCATTTATTGGTACGGGTAGTTTTGAAGTGAAAACAGATAAGCCAACCTTAACTCCGGGACCATTCGCACCTGCCGCACTGAAAGCTCAATTGAATTATCTCAACCAATCATTCATTGGGTCGGGTGACTCAAGTCGCGATGTGATGTCGGTCGGTGTTCGCTGGGATTTTGCAAAAAATTTGGCGCTGAAAGCGCAAGTGGAACGAGCGAAAATGAAGAGTCCACAAGTGGGTGCCTCGAACGGCTTCTACAGCTATGAAACATCAATGCTGGGTAAATCAAGCGGTTTTGATGGGCGGGTTTCTATGTTCACCGTCAATCTTGACTTTGTATTCTAAGCGAGGCCTGACATGAAATTATTAACTAAAACATTTTTAGGGGTGGCTTTGCTTGCCTCGATTCAGATCGCGCAAGCAGAGCATGTGATCGTGGTATCCGCAAAAAGCGCAATTGGCAGTTTAAGCAAAGATCAGGTTGCAGATATTTATTTGGGAAACAGTAAAGAGTTTCCGGGTGGGGGACAAGCCTTACCTTTAATCTTAGCGAGTGGTGCAGTACGTACTGAGTTCTTTGAAAAAATTCTTGGTAAGAACGAAGCGCAAGCGAAGGCGATCTGGTCACGTTTGGTTTTTAGTGGTAAAGGTAGTGCACCACGCGAAGTTGCTGATTCAGCTGAAGTCGTTAAATTAATCGCGGCAAATCCTAACTGCATCGGTATTATTGAGAAAAGCGCAGTCAATTCCAGCGTGAAAGTTGTATTAACAAGTCCGTAGTTTGTTAGTGAATGGCAGCTAGGTCGATGCGTCCTAGTTGCGAAATCGTATGCCAACACGTCAGAGACCACGCTATTCATTTCTGCACGTCGCATGAAACGAAAAAAACCGAAACCTCGCTGAGGTTTCGGTTTTTTTTAGGGAAAAAATTCCATCTAAAACGTAGTTGGAAAATCCTCTTAAGCTTTTTTATTACTTCTTAAAACGCTCTTCCGCCAAACGATCAGCGATTACACTGGTCGGTACGCCTTCAGCGTCAGCACGGACAAACACTTCAGCTAAAGTCTCGCCGATACGACGCACATGCGCATCCATGCCATCTTCTGGTGTGTTGTTGTACTCGTAGCAAACTTTGATAATGCCACCCGCATTGATCACGAAATCTGGCGCGTACAAAATACCTTTTTGGCGGCAAACTTCACCGATTTCTGGTGTGGCTAATTGGTTGTTGGCGCCACCAGCAACGATCTTTACTTTCAGACGATTCATGGTGTCTGGGTTCAGTGTCGCGCCTAATGCGCATGGTGCGTAGATATCCGCTTCAACGTCGTAGATCGCATTCACATCAACCACGGTTGCGCCGAATTCTTCTTGTGCGCGTTTCAAAGAGTTTTGATCGATATCGGCAACCACCAATTTTGCGCCGGCTTCGTGCAAGCGGCGTGCGTAGTCGTAACCAACGTGACCGAGGCCTTGCAAAGCGACGGTCAAACCGTCAAAACTGTCGCGCTTGAAATGATGTTTGACAGCGGCTTGTGCGCCAACGAAACAGCCTAATGCGGTGAATGGCGATGGATCGCCACGGTCGCCCAAGCCTGCGACATATTTCGTTTTGCTAGCAACGTTCGCCATATCTGCTGGGCTGGTGCCGACATCTTCTGCGGTGACATAACGACCACCGAGGCGTTCTAAGGCTTCGCCCAAGGCTTCAAATAAAGCGGGTGTTTTGTCGGTTTTTGGATTGCCGATGATGACGCTTTTACCGCCGCCAATAGGCAGGCCGGCTACTGCGTTTTTGTAGGTCATGCCACGTGATAGGCGCAAAACGTCGCGCACGGCTTCCGCTTCAGTGGCGTAGTTCCACATACGGCAACCGCCCATCGCAGGACCTAAATTCGTGTTGTGAACCGCAATGATGGCGCGTAAGCCAGATTTGGGTTCAGAGGCGAAAACTACTTGTTCGTGATTGTCAAAATTGACTTCGTTGAATACAAAGGCGGTCATGCTTATGGCTCCGCGCGGATTTGGTGCTGTTTGGCAGATGCGCCAGTTTGCTCCAGTACCGCAGAAAATGTGTGGATGAAAGAGAAAAACGGTTGGTAATTTATTGCTACTAAGTGCTTTTACCAGGCGGGTAGCCGATAAAAAAACGGTGATTGTGTCACGCGCGCAGAAGTATACGGTGTAGCCCTTATAAACTCAAGTTTGATAGTCATTTCATTGTTCTTATAGCTTTAGTCGCGTTGATATAGTTCCAGCCAGATATCGAAACTGTTTTTTTCTTTGCAAAAGAGGGGCTTTTGCGAACTTCTAACCAAGCTTATCTAGGTGCGACAAGTTGAACCGATACCAATCGGTATTTATATCTACTAAGTAGTATACATTTTTACTGATAAGTATATACTGCGTTTGCGCTGACCACTTTGTTAGCGTGAATGACGCGAAGTCTATGATTTTTTTTGGAAGTATTCGCTTCTGATGAAAAACGACATTTTTGTTTGTATTTACATAATTCACTATTAACTTCTTTAAGAGGTATTTCATGAAACGTATTATTCTTGCTTCAATTTTGACTCTCGCCGCGACTTTCTCTGTACAGGCAAAAGATATCGTTGATACCGCCGTGGGCGCGGGTAATTTCACGACTTTAGCCACCGCATTAAAGGCTGCAGGCTTGATCGATACTTTGAAAGGCAAAGGCCCGTTCACCGTGTTTGCGCCAACGGATGCTGCTTTTGCAAAAATTCCAAAGGCAGACCTCGAAGCTTTGTTAAAAGATAAGGCGAAGTTAACCGCTGTTTTGACCTATCACGTGGTGGCAGGCAAGGTGATGGCTGCGGATGTGAAAGCAGGCAAAGTCAAAACAGTACAAGGTGCGTCCTTGACAGTGTCGACAGCAGGCGGCGTCAAAGTTGACAGCGCAAATGTGACAGCGACCGATATCGTTGCCGACAACGGTGTGATTCACGTGATTGATACAGTTATCATTCCAAAATAAAAATGGCGTCTTTGATTGCTGCAAGCTTGCAGCAATCAATAAACTAATTGGAGTGACATATCTGTGGTGCTTGCGCCAGATTTTCTAAGCAATAAGCGGCTTATTTGCCAACAAGCGATCGTCAAAATTTTGACGATCGCTTTTGTGTTTTTAGAAAAAATTTTGTGAGATTGAGCAAGCTGATATGACTTTTCTCAGTCCGGGAACTAGGAGATGGCTGACTAATTTAGCTGCAATATCTCATTTCAATATGAACATGGTCGTTTTTTATCGCATTTTGCTATGTTTTAGTGACAAAATATTGAACTTTACGTATGGTAATGGGTTCAAAGAACGATTCTATTTTCGGAGGTTTTACTATGTTGCGACCAAGTCTACTTATTCTCACTTTATGCCTCATCTTAACGGCGTGCAGTCAGGGTGGTAAGGATGGCAAGTCATCTGATAAAAATGCTAGTGCCGAGGCTGAGCGCGCTTTGCAAGTGACGAATGAAGACTATGTTGTGATCCAAAATAGTGCCTTGGCATCGGGTCCAGTCATCACTGGTTCGATACAGCCTGAGCGTAAGGCTGATTTGCGCGCTGAAGTGTCAGCTATCGTCATGCAAGTACTGAAAGAAAACGGCGAAGCAGTAAGGCGCGGTGACTTATTAGTGCGTTTGGACGATACTTCTTTCCGTGATCAATTGGCTTCTGCCGATCAGGGTGCTCGTGCCGCGCAACAATCATTGGATCAGGCTGAACGTCAGTTAGAGCGTCTGAAAACGCTGCGGGCGTCGGGTATGACTTCGATGCAGGCTTTGGAAGATGCAGAGATTCGTCGCAACAACACTCAAAGTGAATTAGTGGCGACGAAGGCGCGTGCTGTGGCCGCTCGTCAACAGTTGCAACGCACCGAGATTCGCGCACCATTTGACGGCATCGTGAGCGAGCGCAAGGTGTCGAATGGTGATACCGCGCAAGTCGGTAAAGAAATCATGAAAGTGATTGATCCTGCCAGTTTGCGTTTTCAGGGCTTGATTTCAGCCGACTCTGTTAATGCCGTCAAAGCAGGGCAAGCAGTGAGCTTTCGTATCAATGGCTATGATCAGCAATTTATCGGAAAAGTACGTCGGGTTGATCCTGCGGCAAACGCGACTACGCGTCAGGTTGAGGTTCTAGTTGACTTCGTTGGTAAAGATCAGCCACGTGTGTCTGGTTTGTATGCGGAAGGCCGGATTGAGGCAGGCAGCACTGAAGCACTCACGATTATTAATTCTGCCTTGGTGCGTGAAGGCGATAAGACCAATGTGTGGGCAATTCAAGATGGTTCATTGAAGCGGGTTACAGTGGTGCTGGGTGATCGCGATGTGCGTCGTGGTGATTATTCGATTACTTCTGGCTTAAAGAGCGGTGATAAGGTTTTGCGTCAACCTTTATCGACGTTTAAAGAGGGTACTAAGGTGAATCTGGTGGCTTCTGCCGGTTCCCTCCCTACTGCAACTATTCCCGTGGCCAATGCAAGTGCATCTGCTGCTTCCGTGACAGGAAAATAATATGTTTTTATCCGACTTTAGTATTAAGCGACCTGTCGCCACCATCGTCATCATTATTGCTTTGATGTGCGTGGGCTTATTGGCGTTGTCTAAACTGCGTGTGAACGAAATTCCGAATGTGCAAGAGCCTGTCCTCGGCGTCTATGTTCCCTATCCGGGCGCATCACCGGAAACGGTTGAGCGCGAAATTGTGAATCGCATTGAAAAATCTCTGCAGAGTATTTCAGGCGTGAACCAATTGAATGCGACTGCAAATGAGGGAAGTGCGTATTTCTCCTTACGCTTCAATTTTGATCGGAATATGATCGAGGCATCGGACGATGTGAGAAATGCGATTGCGTCGGTTCGATACAAATTGCCGAACGAAATGCGCGAACCGATTATCGAGCGACGTGATCCGAATGATCAACCGATTATGCAATTGGCCTTGTCATCGAAAACCAAAACACATGCTGAGATTTCTAGATTAGCAGAAGACGATTTATCTGATCGTTTTCGTGGCGTTGATGGTGTTGCCGTAGTCAATGTGAATGGCGCCCTGAAACGTGAATTAAGTGTCTTGTTACGCGCGCAGAAATTGCGCGAATTTAATGTCTCAGTATCCGAAGTTGTGAACGCCTTGCGCACACAAAATTCCACAGCACCTGTCGGTAAAGTGCGCGGTACCATGGATGAGAAAAGCATACGCTTGGTTGGTCGTTTGGAGTCTCCGGCTGAATTCGAACAGATCGTAGTGAAGCGTCGAGGAACAGAAGTAATCCGCTTGGCTCAAGTGGCGACGATACAAGATGGCTTTGCGGAGATCAACGGATTTAGTGTACGCAGCGGTAATCCTAACGTCGGTATCATGGTGATGAAATCCCGTGATGCAAGCACCGTGTCTGTGGCAAACAAAATCCGCTTACAAGTTGATGAAATCAATAAAACACTACCAGAAGGAACCAAGCTTGAAATCACCCAAGATGGTGGTAAGAATGCGCAGAAAAACTTGAATAATGTGATCGAATCTTTGCTCTTCGGCGCGGTATTAACGATTTTTGTGGTGTATGTGTTTTTGAATTCATGGCGCTCAACATTGATCACGGCATTGAGTTTGCCGACCTCGGTCATTGCTGCATTTATTGCAGTCTGGCTGTGTGGATTCACTTTGAACTTTATGACTTTGCTTGGCTTGTCACTCGCCATCGGTGTGCTGATTGATGACGCGATTGTGGTGCGGGAAAACATCGTACGGCACATGGAAAATGGATCTGATCGCCGCACTGCCGCCTTGAATGGTACCGCCGAGATTGGTTTAGCGGTGGCCGCGACAACCTTTTCGATTATGGCGGTGTTTATTCCTGTCGCCTTTATGCCGGGTGTGTCTGGTGAATGGTTCCGCCCATTTGCATTGACGGTAACCTCATCCGTGATGGTCAGCTTGTTTATTTCATTCACGCTCGATCCTATGCTCTCTGCGTATTGGGGCGATCCGGTCGGACATCATTTGCAACCTAAGACGGGTCTTAGTGCCAAGCTTGAAAAATTCAATATTTGGTTTGATAGCCAAGCAGAAGCGTATGGCAGTGTGATTGCTTGGGCTTTACATCACCGTCGTTGGATGGCTGTGATTGCGATGGCGAGTTTTGTGTTGGCATTGGGATTGCACGCCAAGTTTGGTGGCACCAGTTTCTTGCCGGCGTCGGATAGTGGCACCATCATGATCAGTGTGCGTACACCGTCGAGTTCTAGCTTGGAATATTCTCGCTTGAAAGTAGAAAAAGCTGCCGAATTAGCGAGAACTTTGCCTGAAACAGTGGCGACCAATAGTAGTATCAATATTACTGGTGGCCGCGTGTATGTTGACATAGGCAAGAGCACTGATCGTAAGCGTTCAGCCGCGCAAATCGCGGTCAGCTTACGCGCCGCAGTCAACACCTTGGTGGGTGCGGAGTATGTGGTGCAGGACGATTTGAATAATGGCGGTGGTAAGCCAGTGCAAATTCGTTTCTCTGGAGAAGATTCACGCAAACTAATGGAAATAACTAGCGACTTTATGGAGAAGTTACGCAAGGTTCCGGGTGCAGTTGATGTCGGTTTGTCTGAGCAAGATCCCAAAGATGAATTGCAAATTGAACTCAACCGTGGCTTAGCAAATTCATTAGGAATTTCTTCAAATGATGCAGCACAAGCCTTGCGCGTATCTTTTGCCGGCGTTGAGGTTGGTGACTGGGTCGATCCTACAGGTGAAACCCGTGACGTCTCGGTGCGCTTGCATCCTGATGATCGCGTCAGTGCTGACAATATCGAGACCTTGCCTATCGCTGTGACAGGCACAGATAAAATGGTTCCGCTCGAACAAATCGCAGCGATTACGATGGGCAAAGGTCCTTCGCGGATTGAACATGCCGATGGTAAACGCATGATTGCTGTCTCTGCCAATGTACAGGGTCGCTCACCTGGAGAAGTCACTTCTGATGCTTTAAAAATTGCCAAGGCGATTAATTTCCCTCCTGGATATGGTATCGAGTTAGCTGGCTCAGCACGCAATCAAAGTGAATTATTCACCGAGATGACGATTGCTTTGGTGATGGGTATTGGCTTGATGTATTTAATCTTGGTCATGCAGTTTGGTTCTTTCACTGCACCGGGCGCTGTCATGCTGTCCTTGCCTTTGAGTTTAATTGGTGTGGTGGTAGCTTTGTTGCTAACCAAAGGCACACTCAATTTAATGAGCTTCATCGGTATCATCATGTTGATGGGCTTGGTCGCGAAGAATGCGATTTTGTTATTAGATTGCGCACGTAAGCGCGAGGCCGAAGGCTATGATAGAGAAGATGCATTGATGTATGCGGGTCGTATGCGTTTGCGTCCGATTTTGATGACCACGTTTGCTTTGATCGCAGGTATGTTGCCAGTCGCTATCGGTGTTGGCGAAGGTGGTGAATTTTACCGACCTTTGGCGATTGCAATTATCGGCGGTACGATTACGTCAACCTTCTTAACATTATTGGTAGTGCCAACTTTTTACGATAGTATTGAGATCGCACGTGATCGGATGTTTGCAAAATATGGTCGTCGTGCAGAACGTTGGAATCCCTTCTTTGCATTTACAGTCACCTTGATTGAAGCGATTTTGACTTTACTCTTTATTCGCTTGATCTATCGTTTGCTGATGCAGTTGGTGTTTATGATCATAGGGAAAAAAGCGTAATTCACTTTTCGCTGTCATTATTTCGTGCTTGAGTAAGTAATCTGACTGCTTTTAAATAAGTTGATTACACTTGAAGTCATGTGATACAAACCACGGCCTCGCGAGAGGTCGTGGTTTTATGTTTTTCAATATCTGTCATTGTGAGTGAATATCTATGAGTCAAACTTCCGCACTACCCGCAGCTGGCAGCGATGCTGTGACACCGAAAATGCCAAAGCAGATTCCCTTCATCATTGCGAATGAAGGCTGCGAGCGCTTTAGTTTTTATGGCATGCGTAATATCTTGACGATGTTTTTAATGACCAGTTTATTGCTGTCGATTCCAGAGGAATTGCGCAAAGGTGAAGCCAAAGACATCTTTCACACCTTTGTAATCGGTGTGTATTTCTTTCCTTTGTTGGGTGGTTGGTTAGCAGATCGGGTCTTTGGTAAGTACAACACCATACTTTGGTTAAGCTTGGTGTATTGCGCGGGTCACGCCTGTCTGGCCATGTTCGAGCACAATAAAAGCGGCTTCTATACGGGATTGTTTTTAATTGCTCTTGGTTCGGGCGGTATCAAGCCTTTGGTGGCGTCGTTTATTGGCGATCAGTTTGATCAAACTAATCGCTCGTTGGCGCAAAAAGTGTTTGATGGTTTTTATTGGATCATTAACTTTGGTTCGTTTTTCGCGTCTTTGTTGATGCCAATCTTCTTGAAGCAATTTGGTGCCAGCGTCGCCTTTGGTATCCCAGGTATTTTGATGTTTATCGCGACCTTTGTATTTTGGCTAGGAAGAAAACAGTACGTGCGCGTGGAGCCAGTCAGCAATGATCCGCACGCCTTCTTGGTCGTAATTCGCAATGCGATTTTGTCTCAAGGATCAAGCGGTACACAAAGCCGCCCAGGGCTGTGGTTGACCATCCTTGGTTTTGCTTTAGCGATCCTTGGTTTTTTCTTTATTCCACAGATCGGCCTCGTTTCCGTCTTGTGTTCGGCTTTGGTTTTGGTGATGGGTTTTGGTGGCGTTGGTGCGTGGATACAATTAGACCGTGTGCGTGGACTACATCCTGACGAGGCGATTGATGGCGTGCGGAATGTCTTGCGCTTGTTGGTGCTGTTTGCTTTGATTACACCTTTTTGGTCTTTGTTTGATCAGAAAGCATCAACGTGGGTATTGCAAGGAGAACAAATGACAAAGCCGGAATGGTTTCCTGCTTCGGTTATGCAGTCGTTAAATCCTTTGCTTGTGATGATCTTGATTCCATTCAATAACTTTGTTCTATATCCCTTGCTTCGTTGGGCTGGCGTCAAAGTCACTTCTTTGCGTCGTATGGGGGCAGGCATCGCATTTACTGGTCTCGCATGGATTGTTGTTGGCGGCCTGCAATTAGCGATTGATGGTGGCGATCCGATCACGATCCTATGGCAAATTCTTCCGTATGCATTGATGACTTTTGGCGAGGTTCTTGTATCTGCAACAGGGCTGGAATTTGCTTATAGTCAGGCGCCATTATCGATGAAAGGCGTAATTACCAGTTTTTGGTATTTGTCGGTCACGGTTGGCAACTTGTGGGTCTTGCTGGCAAACTCAAGCGTAAAGGGACCGGCGGTAACGACCTATATTGAATCGCTAGGTCTTAGTGTGACGGCATTCCAGATGTTTTTCTTCGCTGGCTTCTGCCTATTCGCCGCGCTCCTGTTTGCGATGTATGCGCGTAATTATCGTATGTTGGATAACTATCGTAAGGCATAAACATAGCCCCCAAAAAAAAGCCGCAAGCTCTGCGTTTGAACGCCAAGAGCTTGCGGCTTTTTCTTTGTGTGTCAATCGACGTCGGCTTACTTCAAAGCTTCAACTAAGATTCGGCCTTCAGATCCAGCAGGTGGTCGTACACGTAAAATATGCGCCAAGGTAGGGGCGATATCGACGACAGCTGCTTCTTGGCCATAAGCACCAGGTTTGATCCACTTTTTGCCCATGATCATCAACGGTACATTGGTGTCATAAGGATAGGGCGAACCATGCGAAGTGCCACGATCACTGCTGCTGAAATACCAGTAAGGTTTAACTACCAGCGCCACATCACCAGAAACTTGACGGTTCCAAGCGCGTTGCATCAAGGTTGCGATGCGAGAATTCGGCAGATTGCCATTTTCCAGTTGTGTACGGGTGAAAGCATCGGCGATTCCTGGGTATTTCAAGGCAAATTCTGCGACAGCATTTTCTAATTCTTCGCGTTTCAGGCCTTTACTCTCAAACTTCTTGTAATCGAGTAAAACCGTTGGTGAAGAAAACTTTTTCGCTAACTTGTCGAGTCCAAATTTGTCCTGCAAATGCTGATTCAGCGCAGTCATCATTTTGCTACTGTCAATACGCGCGGCATCCAAGTTGTTTTCACGTGCAAATTCGGGTGTATTGGGGAAACCGTGATCAGCGGTGAGTAAAACGAGGGTGTTGTCCATTCCCACTTTTTTGTCGAGATAAGCAAAAAATTTCGCAAGCATGCGATCGAGTCTTTGCAGATGATCATGCGACATGCGGCTCTCAGGGCCCCATCGATGATTCACATAGTCGTGACCAGAAAGGCTAATACCCAACACATCAGTAGCACCCGCCACATTGTTGCCGAGCTTTTCTCCGTCGACGGCGGCTTGAGCGAATGCTAGGCTCATTTCATCGATATAGGGACCGGTAAACAGGCTCTCGTAGTATTCGGCATCAGGTGTTCCTGATTGACTCGAATAAATTAGTGGCAAACGATCATTGCCGCGTTTGACTCCTGGTATCACGACATCATCCTTGACATCATTGGCGTAGGCCTTTTCATCAAGTAACAGGTTCCAGCGTTGACCGTAGTATTTATCCTGCGGTTTGCCCGCAATATATTGTTCGCGCCAAGTGGGGTAGTTCTTCATGTAATAGGTACTAGTGGCGAAGTTACCAGTCTTCTTCATCATCATGTAGGCTGTACCGTTCTTACCTGCTAACAAAATCGCACCACGATCTTTACCGGAAATGGCGATGACTTTAGATTGATTGCCTGTCGCGTAGCGCAATTCGTCGCCTACCGTATTGACCTTCAGATTGGCGGGCGATGTACCATCGCCGGGTTTGGTTTCTTCACCGAGGTAAGTGTGATTGGCATCTTCAGTGCAATACACATTGGCCAAAGTCGTGGTATCGATCCAGCCATTGGCGATAATGCCGTGTTGATAAGGGTAGGCTCCGGTCAATACCGCAGAGTGCCCAACCCCAGTCAAGGTCACACCGTGTGCTTGGTGCGCATCGCTATACCATGCGCCTTGCGTCAGTAAACGCTTAAAGCCACCTTCACCGAATTGATCGCGGTAACGTTGGATTTGTTCTTGCGGTAGACCATCGACGACTAGCACCACGACCAGCTTCGGTTTGCTTGCAGCGCCAAAAGCATCGTTCTTTTGCGTTTCGGCTGCTAGGCTAGTAGGCGCAATAAAAGAACAAGAAAATGCAGCAGCCACGCTTGAAAGCAGCAGGCGGCGTTTGAACGAAAAAATTGTCATGAAAGATCTCGCGAAGAAAAGTGGCCATAGAAAGCATCAACTCTATCATAGACAGAATTACCTTAATATGGCGAATTGGGTGAAACAGGAATTAGGTACTTGGGTCGCATCGATGATGCCTGAGAATTATGTCAGGAACATGTCCGGTGTAGGCGTTGTTGCCCTTGAAGGAAATAGGGTGCTTGTTGTGTGCTTTATTTGCATCCTAGCTCAGAGCCTATTCTCTGCATACCAAAAAGTTAGCCTACTTCTTGAGGATGGTGGGCATGTTAATTTATTTCACTTTAATTGGTATGTTTTTCAATGGTCGTTTATCCAATTTTGCAGCCAGACCGACGCTACGCCCAGCCAGATTGACCACGCGATATTCCATTGAGCTTCCCAGAATTTGCGCACTCTCTGATAGACTCAGACCATAGTCTTCCGCCAACCATTGCGTCATGCCGCTGGTCGCAAGTTTGAGCGCTTCATCTAAGGAGCCCGCTTGCCTTAAGCTCATAATGTGTGTTGGCGATTCAATTCGGGGCAAAGAAATTTGTTTGTGCTTGATGACTTCCACACTAAACTCCACCGCCATTGATGTCTCTAAAGCGTATTGCGAGGTTTCTCCGTCTCCTTGGAGCGCATGCGCATCGCCGAGATACAGCAGAGCACCCGGTTGATTGACTGCTAGATACACAGTATTGCCTTCGACAACTTCATTGAAATCCATATTGCCACCAAAATTACCAGCATCACCGGTCGAAATGGCTGGCATGCCGTTACCTGGCGCGACCGCTAAACCGCCCAACATAGGTTTAGCGGGAACGTTGAAATTCTTTAGTTTTTCGCCGGGGTTGTCTGGACTGGCAATCCCATTTTTCAAATCAAGTTTCCAACGAATGGCTCGCCCCAATTCGGTACTTCGGGTTGCTAGGCGGGTAGTCTGTGCTTTGTGTACGATCATGTCCAAGCTGTCTGCATATTCGCGGTTTAAGCGCAGACTTTTAATATGGATCGCAAGCACATCGCCCACATCGGCATCCGCAATATAGAAGGGACCCGTTTGTGGATTGCCATACAGGGCTACCGTTGCACCATGCTCATCGACGCCGCCAGAGTCGACAGTTTTAGTTTGAACCGTGTCGCCCGACCAGATCGTCAACACCTGTAAGCGATCAGGTGAAAATGTGTTGGAGTATGAGGTGGGAAGGTAGCTGAATGTCTGCGGAATGTTGCTGAGGCGAGCAGGAATTCTAGTGCACTGAAAGCATGTTGCACGCGTATTTGGGGGCGATTACTATCGGGAAAATCAGCCGTGCCGTTTAAACCTTCTGAGGTGATTTTAGCTACATAGTTGTAAGTCGTCTTATCCGCTGCCGTCGCTGTAAAAGTGTAGGTGCCTCCTCTACGAACGCCAACAAAAGGATCTCGGTCGATGCTGCCGCTGATTCTATCGTCCTGTTCGTCGAGTTCTAGACTTTGGTAAATCGCGTTGCCCCAGCGGTCTAGTTTCATGACGTAAGAGTGATGAATTGCAGTTTTAGTTTGCGCTTGTGCCTGCAAAGATAAGTTGGCCAATAAGCTCATGATGAGCAAGGTGGATATGAAAGAGCATAAGCGCATAGTCCGTTTTCCTGAGAGATGGTTTGGTAGGAAATCATGTGGGTCGATTGACTTAAAATCGCAGCTGACGTTCTGCACATAATTAGTGTATGAAGCTTAATCAGGATTTATGGAGGAAATATGGAGGTGTCAGGAAGGATGCTGGCGTGATTTGAAAATCGAGAAGAATTTTCAATCGGATAAAATTGCTTACTGCGTCTGCCGACGACAAAAAGCCCGGTGTACTCCCGGGCTTTAGCGCTAGTTTCTAGCAGAGCTTATAGCTGAGATTTTGAGTACTTACCACTTCATCTCACCTTTGTTCACTTTGGCACCAATGTCTAACGACAGTCCGCCTTCGGTCAGTTTTGGGTAAGACTGCTGCATCGCTTTGATCAGAGACGCACTGTCTTTACTTGTTGCGAGATTTTTTTCGAATGTTTGTAAGTAAGTTTTTGTAAAACTGATCGCGCTCGCGTCTACGGTTGTGCCTGCACTCATGTGACCCGGAACAACTAGTTCGGGCTTCAAGGCTGCCATGTCATCTAATTGTGCGATCCACGCTGTACGTTCGGCGCTAGTTTGTGTGTCGGCCGTCCACACATGCATATTGCCGAATACGCCAATATTCCCGACGATGGTTTTAATCGATGGAATCCACGCATAAGGGCGGTGCGCGAGTGCCCCTGTCGTGCCGTGAATCTCAATTTTTTGGCCTTCGAGTTCTAAGGTGGTATTGCTCATTGACTCTGGTGCGATCGGTGCACGCGGCGCATTCGAACCCATTTTAGGACCCCAGAACGCTACTTTAGCTGCCATTTTTGCGCGCAGTTTTTCAAGCACCGCAGGCGTGCTGACGACCTTCGCTTGTGGAAAAAATTCTTTCAGCGTCTCTACACCAAAGTAATAGTCAGGATCTGCCTGGCTAACATAGATGATGCTCAGTTTTTTGCCACTATCGAGGACATTCGCGGCAATGCGCAAGGCGTCAGCGCGAGTAAAGCCTGCATCAATCACCATCGCGTCCTTCTCGCCGTAGATGAGCGTGGAATTGACATTGAAACTGCCACTCCCAGCGTTGTAGATCTTCACGGTCAGCGGGGCAGGTTGTGCTGCGTGGGCAGTGCTGGAGGTGATGGCAGATGTGATGACAAGTGTGGCTGCGATCGTGCTGTTAATTGTTTTGGTAATGGCGTTAGTGCGAATCATGGTGAGCTCCTTTGGTCTGATAAAAAGTACGCATCATTGCGTTGGATTGAACTATAGTTGCTAATATCGCGCAGATAAATGGCATAAAATGCGCATAACTATTTCTTAAATCGATCAAATTATTAATTGGGCAAATAATGGATAGATTAACTGCCATGCAAGTATTTGTTGAAGTTGCCACCAGTGGCAGCTTTAGTGCGACGGCCGATAAGCTAGAGATGTCGCGCGCGATGGTGACGAGATATGTTGGCGAGATGGAGCGTTGGTTGGCGGCGCGGCTACTGCAACGTACTACGCGCAGTGTGACGCTGACTGATGCGGGTGAAAATTGCTTGCGTCGTTGTCAGCAAATGTTAGCGCTGATGGAAAATGTGGAAGAGGAAACCAGTGATCATGAAGGCGGATTGCGCGGGCAACTTCGACTCACTTGTAGCGTGTCGCTTTGTTATGCGCAATTGGCTGCCGCGATTGTGGATTTTTTGCGCATGCATCCGCAACTCAAAATTGATTTGAACGCGAGTGAAGGCGCTTTAAATCTGGTCGAAGCGCGGATTGATTTAGCGATACGAATTAGCGCAGCACCCGATCCCACCTTAATCGGACGTGTTCTAGCGCCGTGTAGTTCGGTCTTAGTCGCGTCTCCTGCCTATCTGGCGAAGCACGGGATTCCACAAATGCCAAGTGATTTAACTGAGCATCGTTGTGTCAGTTATGCGAATTTTGGTAAGAGTATTTGGAAGCTGACTCGCGGTGAGGAGATCGCACAAGTCAGTGTGGGAAGCTACTTCAGTGCGAATGAGGCAACTGCCTTATTACAGGCCTGTTTGGCGGGCGGCGGTGTCGCTTTACAGCCGACTTACTTAGCCAACCCGTATTTGCTCGATGGTCGTTTGCAACAAATTTTGCCCGAATGGTGTTTGCCGGAAATGTCGATTTACGCGTTATATCCATCGCGCAAACATTTATCGCCAGCGGTAAGAGCCTTGCTTGATTTTTTGGTGGAATGGTTTGCTGTCGTGCCTTGGCAAGAGACAGCAGCAGAAAACTAGAAAAAAACAATCCTCAAGCCCTAAAACACCAATGCCAAGGCTCATATTGAAATCCAAAAGGATTCTCTCTTGGGTAGGACATGGAGAAACCAAATTGTGCCGCATGCTTTGTGAGCCAATCAAAGGTCGGCGTAAGTTCAAAGCGAATTTCTAAATGTGGATCGTCAATTGAGGCAATATCGATCGCTCGTCCCGTGTGGTGCTCACTATAGCCGGGTGGTGCGCAGACTTCGAGTATGGCGTTGACCTCACAACCCTCAGCAAGTTTGTCACGAATGATGCTTGCCTGTCGTTCGACGCTGCGAAAGGCAGAAATCATCACTAGGTCTATGCCGTCTATCGATGCCTGGCGTTTCATGGCATGCCAGGCTTGGGTGGTCGCTGGTGTCAACAAAAATGTTCGACCATCTTGCTGCGTTTCTGCCACGATCAAGTCGCTTTCCTCGGCATGCAGAGGTAAGCTGCGTCGCTGTATGAGTTCCTCAGCTATTCCCAGTTCTTCTAAAATTGTCACACTCATGTTGTCACACTCATTTTCATGCTCATGGAAGTTTTTTCTTGCTCGTGATGACTTCTAACAAGGCCGCAGATTCTGCATCTGGTATGCCGTCAAATGCGTGTTGTCGATAGCGGCATTGAAAAGCGATCAAGACGTTTTTGGTCTCTTTATCCCAGATGCCAGTTTTGGGTGTTGCATAGCCAATCTCAGCCAGTTTTGCTTGAAACCAAACAGCGTCAGGTAAAGCTTGTTGAAAAATTAGCTGTTGGGCTACCACTTCGTCAGCGTTTGGCCAATCGATCAAACCCGCGTCTGCAAGTTGTTTCCAAGGGAAGAGCGGTCCCGGATCTGGCTTGCGTTGGGGTGCTATTTCGCCATGGCCCAAGATGTTCTCTGGTTTGATGCCATGCCGCGCCACGATGTCCTTGATGAGGGTAATCACCGTATCAATTTGTTGTTGCGGAAAGGCTTGGTATTGCCGTCCCGTCGGAGTCTCTATATAGCCTAAGTTAACGATCTCTATGCCTATCGAACTGGCATTGAGTGGGGCATGGGTCTTCCAACTACTGACGCCAGCGTGCATCGCCATGCGCGATTCATCGACTAATCGGTAGACCGTATTGGGTTGGTCGTCGCCAACCAAATAGTGACTACTGACTGCTTGTTCTGTCAGTACGTGCAAGGAACGCGCTTGATCTAAAGCGGTGTAGTGCAATATTAAAAACCGGGCGCGACTCGCCTGGCTTTTCGCCGTGATCGAGGTGTTGAGCTGCTCCATCGTAAAGGGTCGCGTTGTTGAACACGCACTGAGTAGACCTAAGCTGAGGAATAAGACTAGTAGGGATTTCATGTCGATGGTCGATTCTATGAGTATTTATGTGCGATTGATTTGCTCGGTGCGAACAGTGATTGGTTAATGGCGTGGCGGGATTTTTGAGGCTGCAATATGTGAGGCTGCGATGCGTGAGGCTGCGATGCGCGCTGCACTGTGATGACCGAGATTTTGGCATAGTCTCAGGTCACTGGTATCGTGCAGGTGCTTTTTCATGGTGTCGGCAATAATCGGATGTAGTTCTTGTACGCGTCCTGACAATGCGATGGGTTTTTGGCCAAACCGGTGACACAAGGCGCGAGCCAACCGCGCCAATTCGATACCTGCATTTTCTAGTACCGTGTAAGCGGTTCTATCAATGTCGGCGGTTGTGGCAAGGGCTAATGCCAACTTGCCCACCTCGCCGCGTGATCGTTGATAAATAAACTCACGCGTATGCTTCCACTCCTCGCCACCAATCAGAGCAAACATTGCGGTCGCCATGGGGGAAGATCGCCATGCGCCAGGGTGAAAATCCTCTTCTCGCCAAATGCGCTTGAGTGCTTCGCGGGCGATCCAATACCCGCTGCCAGCATCGTCTAACACATAGCCATGACCGCCTGCACGATGAAAATGTCCTGCCTGATCGATGTAGGCCGCAATCGATCCCGTCCCAGCATAAACAAGGTAACCTTCGCCGGGTTGAAATGTATCGAGGTAAGCAATTTCAATATCGTTACTGATATGGATAGCGCTCTCAGGGAGCGCAAAGAGTGAAGCCAACATTCGTTTTACTGCGGTCGCATCACCACTATAGCCAGTCAGTCCTGCTTGAAGAGAAAGAATCTCGTGGCGCAGGTCAGTTGCACTGGATAATTGTTGAGCAATTGAAGAAAACAAAGCTTGTAGCGCCACCTGCCCAGCCAGATTTCCTAGTTGTAAAGCGGTCGCGCCATCGACTGCACCTTCCGACAAGATAGTGCCAGCTTGATCCGCTAAGGCCCAACGGGTTTGCGTGCCGCCCATGTCTATTCCTAAACCCGTCGCGTTTATGACTTGTGGGCGATGCTGGCTTGGCATGGTGCTTGTGGTCGATTCCATAAATACGATAGCTTCCTAGAAACAATGTCGATGTTGCGTGGATAGATGAGACACTCAGCGAATTCTATCTTGTCTCTATGGCCGCGAAAGCACAAATGTCAGTCGAGATGCGCTCAGTCTAAGAGCGAAGGGATTTGCGTAACAATGAAAAGAAACGCTAGTGCCATAACCTTAATGCATGGATCGCTGCGGAAAAGTGACTCGCAGAGCCTGCTTTTTTCTGGGAAAATGCTTGCTGCAAATCAATAATATCTACAAGTGGTTTAGGTGCTAGCATCAGCAAGACACTAAGCGCGATGCGAACAGTGCTTGTGAGGGTAGCGCGCCTAATTTCAGAGAGAGCTTTATGACATCGACACAAACAGAGCTAGGCGGTGAGCAAAGCTCATCCTTGCATTTTCAAAGTCATAGTTTCACTTCACCTCAACCTGGGGTGCGGATGTTGATCACTGGTGCAGTGCATGGAAACGAAATTTGTGGCACCGAAGCGATACGGCGTGTGATGGCGCAACTTGAATCTGGAGCGCTTTTACTCCAGCGTGGCAGCGTGACGTTTGTGCCAGTTGCCAATCCGCTTGCCTATCAGCGGCAGCAACGTGAGGGTGATCGCAACTTAAACCGGCGCTTACGTCCGACATCGACGCCGCAAGAATTTGAAGATCATGTCGCCAACTGGTTATGCCCTTTAATGCAGCAACATGAAGTCCTGTTGGATTTGCATTCGTTTCGCGGCGAAGGGCAGGCGTTTGTTATGGTCGGCCCAGAAAATAATCAAGGTGAAATTGAAGCCTTTAGCTTCTCTGCGCAAGAAGAAAAATTAGCACAAGCTTTGGGTGTACAGCGTTTTGTCGATGGTTGGTTGACGACGTATGCGAAAGGGGTAGCGCGGCGGCGTGATCATATCGTCGTTAATCATGGCGAACCGAGTTGCTCCATCGATGCCGCATTTGGTATGGGGACCACTGAGTATATGCGCAGCGTTGGCGGCTATGCACTCACTTTAGAATGTGGCCAACATCAAGATCCAAAGTCGAAGGAACTTGCTTATCAGGCGATCATCAATGCGATGACTTGCCTGCACCTGATCGCTGCGCCAGTGAGCGAAGTGCCGAAGAATCCCGCGCCTGATGCCATGGAGGCATTACGAATTTATGAAGTCGTCGATAAGCAGCATGACGATGATCGCTTTGCCCGTACTTGGGCGAGTTTTGATACGCTCAAACAAGGGGAGCTGATAGGTGTGCGTCAGGACGGGACTGAAGTACGAGCCGAGATGGATGCCAGAATTATTTTCCCCGACGCCAATGCTAAAAAAAATGAAGAATGGTTTTACTTGGCAAAATCAAGTCAACGTTTGCAGAGGGGATAGTCCGTAGCTGGTGCCTGAGTCATACCTTGATGTTATGGCGACTATGATTATTTTCATTTGTCGGGCACACCCACCGCCTTTATTCTATTTCTGAAGAGCCCTATTAGCTCAAGCAACCCGACGCCACCTATGAGGAAAACCTAGATGTTGTGTGAAGACATAAAAGATCACGCTGAATTTAAACGCCTTGATGATATCGCAGGCATTGTCATCGATTTGCGCTACGTAGGAGAGAATAATTTTGTTGGACGCGATCTTTATGGCAGTCTAGATTGTCGTTGGCTGCATAGGGAAGCGGCACAAGGATTGGTCGATGCGGTGGCGATCTTGCGCGCCAAACAACCGACTTATCGATTGGTAGTGCTGGATGCCTTGCGTCCGCATCGGGTGCAAGAATTGTTATGGAAGCATTTAGAGGGAACCACTTTGCGCTCTTATGTCGCCGATCCTGCGCGCGGTTCGATACACTCTTTTGGTATGGCCTTGGACGTTACGATACTCGATGAACATGGGCAAGAGCTCGATATGGGAACCGCGTTTGATGCACTGGTAGAAAAATCGCACCCCAAACAGGAGCCAGAATTTTTAGCCGATGGCACGCTCACGCCTAGTCAGTTCGCGCACCGTCAGCTATTGCGCGAGGCCATGTTTGGTGCTGGGTTTCGCGGGATTAATAGTGAGTGGTGGCATTTTAATTTTGGTGATCCCGATGTGGTGCGGCAAACTTATTTAAGAATCGATTAATCGTATGTCTAATTTGCTCAGCCTGAACGATACCAATAAAAAACGCGCAGCCATGCTGCTGTTTTCTTTCTTTGCCCTGACTTGCCACGAGCAGACATACGCGATGTCGCCGTCACAAAGGAGTACGCCCATGACGCAAAACACCGATCAAGTTCTACAACAAACGGTGAATCACCCAACTCAAGCTTTGGCCAGTCTTTCCGTGATCGCTATCAAGCAGGGCAAGGTGGTGTATGAAAACCAATTTGGTCGTCGTTATATTCATCCTGAGGATGCTTCGCAAGACATTCTGGCTAATGATCAGACCTTGTACCGCATGGCCTCCGTGTCAAAAATGGTGGCAGCCGTTGGTGCGATGATTTTGGTCGAACAAGGTAAGCTTGATCTGGATGCGGACATTAGTCGTTATCTCGGTTTTCAGGTCCGCAATCCTCACTTTCCTGCTACACCGATTACTACCCGTATGTTGTTGAGCCATACCTCGTCTTTGCGCGATGATGCTGGTTACAATTTTCCGATCAGCGTTAATTGGCAAAGCTTTTTGGTGCCGGGTGCTGCGAATTATGGTGATGGGTCGCAATGGGATAAGGCCAGTCAGGAATCGTCTCACGCGCCCGGACATTTTTTTCGCTACGTTAATTTGAATTGGGGCATCCTCGGCTCGGTGATGGAAGCTGTGAGTGGTCAACGTTTTGATCATTTCATGCGCGATCAGTTGTTGCGCCCTTTGGGTATGGCCGGTGGCTACAATCCCGAAGAATTGAGTGTGGAAGAACTCGCCAATGTCGCCGTCCTTTATCGCAAGAAAAAAGAACATGACACTGTGTGGAATCCGTCAGGACCATGGATTGTTCAAGTCGATGACTATCGCGGAAAAGCACCGCTCAAGCGAGCAGGGATAGACAGCTATGTGCTAGGCGCAAATGCGAGCCTCTTTAGTCCGCAAGGTGGACTTCGCACCAGTGTGCGCGGCTTGGCGCGCTTGATGCAAATGTTGATGAATCAAGGTGAGCTCGATGGCGTGCGTATCTTGCAGCCAGCCAGCGTCGGACAACTATTGCAGGTGCAATGGCGCTACGATGCAGCACGCAAGAACGGCGATAATGATCGCGGTATGTTTCTATCTTGGAGTTTGGGCTTTCAACATTTTACCGACGTTAGCGCGCCACATTATGGTGATCGCTTAGTCAAGCAGACGCCGTCGTTGACTGGTTTTGGACATTTGGGTGAAGCCTATGGTTTGAATTCCGGCTTTATGTTTGACCCAGTCACTCGGAATGGAATGATCTTTGCGCTGGGAGGCTTGTCGGCAGATTCTGAAGCCTTGTTTGGTGAGTATTCTAGTCTGAGCCCATGGGAAGAACGTATTCTCAGCGCCTTGTACGCTGAGATTATCAAAGACTGAATGACTAGGGCTTAGCAGCGTTGCCAGTGCTGGTAGCGCCGTTGGTTTTGGCGATGCAGTCGGCGGCAACTTCTCTGAGATTTTGCACAAAGGCCAATGCCGAGCGCGACAGAGGAATTGACTTCATCGTCAATAAATATAAATCGACCGGCACCACCGGAATAAGAGGACGACATTGCACCCGTTGATAATCTGCGGTGGCAGCGGTGAAAGGGTCGATCACAGCAGCCCCCGCACCGTGTTCGACCATCGTGCGCGCCAATAAATACGTTTGCACTACGGTATGGGTATTAAATTGCAAGCCCTGTTCAGAACAAGCGTCCATGACGCGACCCGCCAAATGATCATCCAAGTCGAGTGCGATTAAGTCTTTTGGCAGTTCTTTAATGGGGAGCGGCGTGTTATCAAAGGTCGCCGCCCAGGTTCCTTTCGGCGCAATCGCCGTCATTTGGCCTTGTGTCAGCGAGTCTGCCGCAATACTAGGATGATTCGGGTCGTATAAGGAAATCGCAAAATCCACATCACCAAGCAATAAAGCACTGACGATTTCACTGGTATGTTGCGAGGCTAAAGAACAATGCACTTTGGGGAACTTGCTACGCCATGCGGATAGCGCAGCAGGAATGATCGTCATCGACAACGTTGGCGTCGAAGCCAACCTGACGGCTTCGTCGGGATTATTTTTTAGATTCGATGCCAGTCGGCGAACCGCTTGTAAATCGCGATTCAACTTATCTACCTCGACAAATAACTTGCGTGCTTCCGGGGTCGGATGCAATTTGCCTTTGATGCGTTCAAATAATTTCAAACCAAGTCGCAACTCGCAGTGCTGCAAGACTTTGGTCGCTGCTGGTTGGGAAATACTCAAAATCTGCGCAGCACCACTAATCGTACCTGCTTGCATAATGGCGTGAAACACTTCGATATGACGTAAACGCATAGTGAATAGAGAGGAGAATGGTGCAGTGAAAAAGGAAAAATCATTTTACCGCATGGAAATTGATTGTCACTCTTTCTGTTGTATTGCACGTCGCACGTCGTCGTCATTCGCCAATAATCGCTCCTGCGCTGCAAGCACACTGGACTTATTTAGAATCGCCACGATGGCGGTTTTGACATGGTGCTGACATTGCGACAAGGTGTCTTTTGCCAATGCCTCATCACAGCCAGTGGCAAACATGGTCAAGTTAATCGTGCGTCGTACCAACTTGGCATTGGTGGGTTTGACATCCACCATCAAGTTGCCATACACCTTATGCAACTGCACCATCAATGCGCTAGAAAAACTATTTAAGGTGATTTTTTGTGCTGTGCCCGCTTTAAGTCGCGTGCTACCAGAAATAATCTCGTTTCCGGTCTCCAATGTGATACCGATATCAGCCTCTAGCGTCACCGGTGCAGCGGCGTTATTGGCGATACCTACAGTCAGCGCACCAGCTTCTCGCCCAGCTTGCAGAGCACCTAATACATACGGCGTAGCACCGGAGGCGGCCAGCAGGATGATCACATCATTGGTTTGAATTTTGAGCGCGCGTAAATCGGCCGCGCCTTGTTGCGCATCATCCTCCGCGCCTTCGACGGCGGTAAACATGGCCGTATGACCGCCTGCTAGTAGACCAATCGCCCGTTCATTCGGCCACGAAAAAGTGGGGGTGAGTTCCACT
>CAUPKC010000025.1:0-58398 GCA_963511665.1 uncultured Undibacterium sp. | reverse complement strand
TCTCCCAGATCGAAAATTCTGGAAAATGACACAAAAATGCCCATTTTAAATTCAAATCGGCACCAAACAAAATCGAGCTGGAACCCGCATAGTTATAAGGTTTCTTCAGCTTTTAATGCAATTTAACCGGACAGTAGTGAATGACAAAGTAAGCGTAAATATCGTTTACACGCAAATTCATCATAAGAAAAAACCTGCTCTATAAAAGAGAACAATGCTTCAGGGTGTTGAACTTATGCTAAAGAAATTGGTCAATCAAACGTAGGATACATATTGCTGCATCGACCGATTCAAAGGTAGGATTCTCAAAGCGATAAACCAGTTTTCCGCATACGAAAAAAAAGGATCTTTTATGAAAAAACTTCTAGGCGCACTCAGTATCGTGAGTATTTTTCTCGCACTACCATGTCAGGCACAAATTCTATCGGTACGCGACCAAGCGCGCGTCGTCAATGAGAACTTGGCAGAACGCTTTGAGCAATTGCTACCCGACATGATGGCTCAAACAGGCATCGACATGTGGCTAGTCATAGGACGTGAGTACAATGAAGATCCAGTGCTAAAAACGATGCTACCAGCGGAATGGCTCAGCGCACGCCGTCGCACTATGCTGTTATTTTATCGTGACACACAAAGTAAAAAATTTGAGAAGTTGGCCGTCGCACGCTATGACTTTGGCGACAATATCAAAGCCGCATGGGATACACAGAAATTTCCTGACCAATGGGACGCTTTAGTAAGTCTCATTCGCCAACGCAATCCTCAAAAAATTGGCATCAATACCTCGGTGCATTTTGCTCATGCTGATGGTCTTGATCATACGGAATACCAAGAACTAGTTCAGAAATTACCAGCAGATTTAAAAAACAAACTTGTCTCTGCTGAGCCGCTGGCAATACGCTGGTTGGAAACGCGCACGGCACGTGAAATGCAGTTTTATCCGCAGTTGATCAACGCCACCCATAAAATTATTGAAGAAGGTTTTTCTGAACAGGTCATTACCCCCGGCATTACGACCAGCGACGATGTCGTATGGTGGTTCCGTCAAAAAATACGAGACCTAGGCTATGACACTTGGTTCCACCCTACGGTGGACATTCAACGCATGGATGCGAATAAAGACGAAGCGCAACGGAGCTTTTCCGCTCGTCCCAAAAGCAATGTTATTTTACCCGGTGATTTAATTCATGTAGATATTGGCATTACCTACCTACGATTGAATACTGACATACAACAACATGCCTATATTTTAAAACCGGGCGAGACCACAATACCTGACAACCTACGCCAGGCTTTTGACAGAGCCAATCGCCTGCAAGATATTCTGACCTCACAATTTAAGGAAGGCAAAACCGGCAACCAAATTTTGGCAGATACCTTAAGTCAGGCTAAGAAAGAGAATATCGCAGCGACAATCTACTCACATCCAATCGGTTTTCATGGGCATGCAGCAGGCCCGGCCATTGGCATGTGGGACAATCAGGCAAAAGTTGAAGGCACGGGTGATCAGGCCTTACGTCCGCGCACCGCCTACTCCATAGAATTAAATGCGGTTAGTGCCATTCCTGAATGGAAAAAAGATGTACGCATCATGCTGGAAGAAGATGCGTATTTTGATGGAACAAAGGTGCGTTATATCGATGGTCGCCAGAAGGAAATCTACCCCATCCCAAGACCAAGTCGTTTTAATAAGTAGCCGGTCAATAACCCGTCATACAAAATAAAATGCCCTCACTTTTGAGGGCATTTTTACTGGCAAGGCGATCACTGATCGCCACAAAAATTATTTATCGTCGCGACGGTAAGGAATACGTTCAACACGAATCAACTGCGCCTCTTCACTTTCCTTGTAAGACCACTGTGGTTTATCGCCGGCTGTTCTGCCACTCTCAGCCGTTGGGTTGCGAACGTTCATCACAACCAAAGCTAAAAACAGCTTAACTAACAAAAATATCACAAACAAAGCTAACACCAAAGGCACGATAGTTATCAGCAGCGCGATACCAATACATAGCATCAAAAGGCGTGGCAAGGGTGTGCGCATCAATACCTTTGCAGATTTTGTTCCAAACACACGCAACTCCTGCCAAGTTTGACGCAAGACGGAATACAAATACTGTTTAGTGGAATTTTTCATGAATGATCCTTGATAAAGAAACTGTAAAAGCAACTGCACTGTAAAACATCGCACTGAACTTCGCTGAGGCTTTCCGACCAAATTAATGTTTGACGGTATGAAGTGCATAAGCTGCGGGGTGAACGGAGTATGCGCAGACATTCCATAACTAACCACGGTAAAAGCCAGCATAAATCGCCACAACGCTAAGTCACTACAACAAAACCGACATCATTTATCTGCGGCAACTGTTTGGAATACTAAATAGACGTTCTTTAAAAAAAGCGGCAGCAACCTGCGTTAGAAAAGCCGGCTTTGATACCGCCGATTCTGCATTTCGTCGCATCTCGCTAGCGATCAATCCAACATATCTTTACAGTGGCAACATCAAATTTAGTAATCCACTACTCAAAAGGAAACAGTCATGTCTAGCAACTTACAAAAACTCGCTTCACTCCTCACCGCAGTCGCAATCAACAGTGTTTTTTGCGCCGCTAGTTTTGCAGGCAACCAGCTTGATGCAAGCACATCGGCCAAATCATACGCAAAGACGGCCAGCACCCAAACCATCGTCGTAAAAGCAAAACGCTTAAGTCTTCAACAAAAAGCGGACTACGACAAAGAACAAATGAATAGCAAATTGCAAATCATCACCATTTCTGCAAAACGCCTCAGTGCGGCAGACAAATTAAGTTTCGATAATACGCACAAAAAACAACAACAGCTGAATTCTATGAGTTAAGAAGCAATACTGAAAATAGGCTAATTGAATCAGTTTTCCGACGATTATTTGGATTTATGTTTGCAGCAAGCTTTAAATACCAGTTTATATTGACAGCAAACCTAGGTACATCATTGAAGTTATCAAACATATATTTTTTTGATACAAATTTATTACAATTAGTTTGACGTATATTTATCGATTTGATTTACACTTATCGCTTCATTGCGATTCATTTGGAGTTTTGACTATCATGAATATGAAAAAAATTTCTCTCGGCGTTACTCTGGCTACCTTTGCTGGCTTTGCCTTTAGCCAAGAATTTGTGGTTTCTCAATCTCAGATGAATAGCCAGCCAGCTTGTCAAGAAAACTGTCCGGCAGATGGTGCAAATGGCGGCCAAGGTGCTCTACAGATAGATCGCAGTGGAATGGATAAAGCATCGGTGCATTTACAAGTTTTACAGCAAAGTTCTCAAAAATTCAGCGAACCAGCAGCAAACGCCAAGAAAAATAACGACGACAAAAAACCTTCCAGCAAAGCACAAAGCAATTCTTAATTGTCTCGCTTAGGTGACTCACTTAGGTGCTTCACTTATTTACCTCACTGAAGTGCCGCACTTTCGATATACGAAAGCAAAACAAGAAAAAAACTAATGGCCTGTTTTTCAGGTCATTTTCTTTTGTGCAAACCAAACAAACGGTGCCCATGTCCTTAGACTGCATTTTGCACGTCCCATTAATCAAACTCAAATCGAAGAACGATCTATACGTTTACTTAAAATAATCGAAGTAGACGTTTGGCGCACGCCATCACGGTTTCCGATTTGATCCAATAACTTATCGAGAACTTCGGTACTCGCGCAGCGTAGGGTCAACATATAATCAATCGCACCACTCACAGCGCACAAGCTCTCCACCTCCGGCAATTGTTCTAAAAACTTGATCAAACTTAGCGCGTTGCGCGCCTCAACCGAGAGGCCGACATAAACCCTTACAAGAGGCTGATACATAATTGGATTGAGTCTCACACCATAACCAGCAATCACGCCACGTCTTTCCAAAGCCTGCAATCTCGCAATCACGGTGGTGCGTGCAATACCAATTTGTTTCGCGATGGTCGTAACCGGCACCCTCGCGTTATCCATTAGCAAAGCTAAAATTTTGTTATCAATTTCATCCAAAATAGGTTTCATTTCCCGCCCCTCTCTTTGGTATCAAGTCGCTCGATTAAGTTGTCGTTCAACATCGTCATTTTGTATCAATATTACCCAATATGACGTCATTTTCAGCTCTATTATCTGACACGCGTAGCAACTACACTAGAAAAATAAGTACACAGATCTTTTTCATGTTTAATAAAAATAGATAGGAGCACGCAATGAAAACGAAATTAACGCTTCTCGGTGCTGGAAAAATTGGCGACGCCATTTTGAATCTACTCTCGCACACTGGCGACTACGAAATCACCGTTGCTGATCACGACCAGTTGCGTTTGCAACAAGTAGAGCAGGAAAAATTTCCTGGTGTAAAAATCCGACATGCGGATCTCAGCAATCAAGATGCCGTAACGACGCTCATCCGAGGCCAACACATCAGCTTGTCGGCTTGTCCCTATTTTTTAACGCCGATTATTGCTAAGGCGGCAAAAGAAAATAACTCGCATTATTTTGATTTAACCGAAGATGTGGAAAGCACACGTACAGTCAAACAACTCGCATCAAATGCTGGCACCGCCTTTGTTCCCCAATGTGGACTCGCGCCAGGTTTTATTTCTATCCTTGCCAATGAGCTTGCAGCCAAATTCGATAGCCTGCGCGACGTCACACTACGCGTCGGAGCTCTACCGATATTCCCAAACAACGCACTAAAATACAATTTAACCTGGAGCACCGACGGTTTAATTAATGAGTACTGCAATCCTTGTGAAGCCATCGTGGATGGACGTCAACGCGAAACCTCAGCGCTAGAAGAAATCGAGCATTTCTCTTTGGATGGCATAGAGTACGAAGCTTTTAATACCTCCGGTGGCTTAGGGACGCTAGCTGAGTCACTACAAGGAAAAGTACAAAATCTCAATTACAAAACGGTGCGCTATCCTGGTCATCGCGATATCGTCAAAATGCTGATTCGAGATCTGGAATTAGGTAAACCGGAGCGTCGCCACATTTTAAAAAATGTGTTGGAAACATCTATTCCCATGACCAAGCAAGACCTTGTCTTAATATTTGTTAGCGTCATAGGCAAGCGCAATGGTCGACTCGAACAAGAGTCCTATGCAAAAAAAATCTATGCTCAAGAAATCAATGGAAAATTACTTTCCGCCATTCAACTCACCACCGCATCTGGCATTTGTGCCATGGTGGAATTACTACTATCAGGGAAGCTACCTCAAAAAGGACTCGTGCGTCAGGAACAAGCGACTTCGAAAGATTTTTACGCAAACCGTTTTGGGCGCTACTTCGCAATGTAAGCTCAGATGTCAGTATGAACTCTTAAATCACCTGAGTTAAATTGGTGGCATCGATGTTTCCTGTTTCTGAGAGTAATCCGAGGAACATAAAATACACTTCGTGTGCCATCTATTTTCGCAAGATTCGCCCTTTACTTACCTTCAAAACTACACACAAATTGCGCTGCTTTTTTTGGGAGGAGGGAGAAAGAAGTGAGACGCAAAATAGATTCGACAAAGATGATTTGCATCCATTTACTAAGCAATTTATTTTTGGATCGCTACACTATCTGTTCGCGGACAAGAAATATCTGGCGATTCAACTATCCGTTTATTTGTTTAGCCCGAATAAATTTGAATAAGTTAAAAAAATTCGAATAAGTTCGAATTTAACTGTCTTGATCCAACTGCCTTAAATACGCAAGCTTTTCTGCGATTTTGATTTCCATGCCACGCGCCACGGGTTCATACCAACGTATATCTTCTAAACCTTCCGGCATATAAGTTTCACCTGCGGCATACGCATTCGGTTCATCGTGTGCGTAACGATAAAGCTTGCCGTAGCCGAGTTCTTTCATCAGCTTAGTCGGCGCATTGCGCAAATGCTCTGGCACGCCACGCGATTTATCTTTCGCGATAAAAGCACGCGCTTGCTTATAGGCCATATAGATGGCATTTGATTTCGCAGCACAAGCTAGATAGACCACCGCTTCAGCCAGAGCCAACTCGCCTTCGGGAGAACCTAAACGTTCATAGACCTCCGCTGCATCTAGACTAATCCGTAGTGCGCGAGGGTCGGCCAAACCGATATCTTCACTCGCCATACGAATAAGTCGTCGCGCTAAATAACGTGGATCAGCGCCGCCATCCAGCATACGCACCAGCCAATATAAAGCGGCATCCGGATTAGAACCGCGCACTGATTTATGCAAGGCAGATATCTGATCATAAAACGCGTCACCACCTTTATCAAAGCGACGCAGCGTATCGCCCAAACATTCGGCCAGCAAGACGCTATCAACTTCTTTCAAACCTTTAACCTGCGCAGCACGTGCAGTGATATCAAGATTATTCAAAAGTTTACGACCATCGCCATCGGCACTTGCCACCAGACTTTGTTTTGCCTCTGCGCTAAATTGCAGACCATCTAATTCCTGCACACAAGCTTTATCCAACATCAGATTTAGATCATCTTCCGTTAGCGATTTCAGCACATACACAGCGGCGCGCGACAGTAGCGCACTATTAACTTCAAATGAGGGATTTTCAGTAGTCGCCCCGATGAAAGTAAATAAACCACTTTCCACATGCGGTAAGAACGCATCTTGCTGGCTCTTATTAAAACGATGAACTTCGTCCACAAACAAGATAGTCCGACGCTGTGATGTGGCACGCACGAATTCTGCTCGTTCGACAGCATCACGGATGTCTTTCACGCCGGATAAGACAGCGGACAAAGCGATAAACTCGGCTTGAAAAGCCTTTGCCATCAAACGTGCCAGAGTCGTTTTACCAACACCCGGCGGCCCCCACAACAACATAGAATGCGGCTCGCCCGATTCAAAAGCAACCCGCAGTGGCTTGCCCTCACCCAACAAATGCTGCTGGCCGATAACTTCTGTCAAACTCTGTGGCCGTAGTCGTTCAGCTAAAGGTTGATGCAGCGAAGCTTGCGAACCTCCAATCATGGACGCAACACTTCTGCACCTTGCGGTACGACAAACTTAAATTGATCGGTAGCAAAGGCGGGATTTTTCTCAAAATTTTTCAGTGTCACTAAGGATAATTGACCAAAACTATCGCGCAACTCCATACCGACCGGAACGCCGTCTTTCATGCCAATACCAATAGTCTCGAACTGACTGTCTTTGGTCTTAGGCGTAGCTTCCAACCATTCCACGCCCTGCTTGACACCAACATCTTTCATCACAAAATTTTTATCTAAATCCACATTGCCAAACAAGATCGCTGCAGGGCTCGATGCAATCGCGTTTCCGAGCTTCTTTATCGTGACTTGATTTAAATCTTTATCATACAAGTAGAGATTATCACCATCTGCTTGCAGCACCTGTTCATATGGTTTGATATATGTCCAGATAAATTTACCTGGGCGTGCGAATCGAAATGTACCTGAAGATGATTTACCAATTTTCGACACACCATTTGCAGTCTTCATTTGCACTTGCAAAAACTCGCCTTTCGCTGTTTTGTTATTCACGATAAAAGACCTAAATTGATCTATCGCCGAAGCCTGTGCCGCACTCAATCCTGCGAACATCAAACCCAAGGCAACTGCACTAATACTGATACGATGCATACTTTTCTTTAAGGATTTCAAAATATTTCCAATTCTATTTTATGAACCTAGACTCTTAACGCACTGACGAACCATAAAGTCTACTCAGCATTCCCCGCAGGCACCAAAATCTCACGATTGCCATTCGATTGCATGGTTGATACGACACCACTGGTTTCCATCTGCTCCAATAGGCGCGCAGCGCGGTTATAGCCAATGCGCAGATGACGCTGAACCAGAGAGATAGACGCACGACGATTCTTCAATACGATAGCGACTGCCTGATCATATAGAGCATCCGCCTCACCGCCGCCTTCGCCTGGAGCCAGCGCATCGCCGCCCTCTTCTAATACGCCGCCTTCTAGAATGCCTTCGATGTAATTAGGTTCGCCCTGCTCTTTCAAATACTTCACTACACGATGCACTTCTTCATCGGACACAAAAGCGCCATGCACGCGCACTGGCAGACCGGTGCCGGGTGGCATGTACAACATATCACCCATTCCTAACAAGGACTCCGCGCCCATTTGATCGAGAATCGTCCGTGAGTCAATTTTGCTGCTGACTTGAAAGGCGATACGGGTAGGAATATTTGCTTTGATCAAACCAGTAATAACGTCCACTGACGGACGTTGTGTCGCCAAAATCAAATGCAGACCCGCAGCACGCGCTTTCTGTGCAATACGTGCGATCAACTCCTCAACCTTCTTACCCACAACCATCATCAAATCAGCTAATTCGTCAATGATGATGACGATGGTCGGGAGTTTCTCCAAAGGCTCTGGCGCATCGGGTGTCAAGCTAAACGGATTAGGAATATGTTCTTCACGCTTGGCCGCTTCGGCGATCTTGACGTTGTAACCTGCGAGATTACGCACGCCCAGTTTTGACATCAATTTGTAGCGACGTTCCATCTCATTCACAGCCCAATTGAGCGCGTGCCCGGCTTGGCGCATATCAGTAACCACTGGTGCCAACAAATGCGGAATACCTTCATAGACCGACATTTCCAACATCTTTGGATCAATCAAAATCATCCTGACGTCATTCGGATCCGATTTGTACAACAAAGATAAAATCGTGGCATTAATACCCACAGATTTACCCGACCCGGTGGTGCCCGCCACCAAGAGATGCGGCATCTTGGCGAGATCAGCCACTACGGGATGACCAGCAATGTCTTTACCCAGGGCGATAGTCAAATTCGACGAGCTATCGTTATATACTTTAGAGCTCAAAATCTCAGTCAAACGCACTATCTGACGTTTAGGGTTTGGTAACTCTAAACCCATATAATTTTTACCCGGAATAGTCTCAACAACGCGAATAGAAGTCAGCGAAAACGAACGTGCCAAATCACGCGCTAAGCCAACGATCTGGCTACCTTTAACACCCGTTGCAGGTTCAATTTCATAACGAGTAATCACGGGTCCAGGATAAGCTGCAATCACTTTCGCATCGACACCAAAGTCAGATAATTTTTTCTCGATCAAGCGACTGGTGAACTCTAAGGTTTCTATACTTACCGTCTCTTGTGTAAGCGGCGGTTCGTCTAATAAAGATAGTGGCGGAAGATTGGTATCCGGCATATCGTTAAACAAAGACACCTGACGTTCTTTTTCTATGCGTTCCGATTTTTGCACGGCGACCACTTGTGGCTCTATTCGTATCGGCGGTGCTTCTACAATTTTTGCACGCTCCTGCACCACAGTCGTTTCACGTTTAACGGCGGCAGTTTCACCTAACTTACGGTCTTCGTGATCGGTGTATTTCTTGCGGAAAAATTCAAACGTCGCTTCAATAGCCGTGCCTGTGTTTTCAGCGATTTGCCACCAAGAAATATGAAAATACAGACTAAAGCCAAGTGCGATCAACAGCAGAAGCAACAAGGTCGCACCAGTGAAGCCAAATGCCGCTGAGCTAAGCTGACCAATCAACTCGCCCAAAACACCACCGTGTACGCCAGGCAAAGCGACTTTTAACGAATACAGACGCAAAGATTCAATGCCCATACAACCAAACAAGACCAGAAAAAAACCTGTGCACTGAATGATTTTTTCCATACTGTGCGGTGCCTCTACTTCTTTCTCCGCTAATTTACTATTTACCTTGCGATAGTCGGACCACACCATGCGTATGATGGCGAGACAAAACCACCATGCAGAAAATCCAAAAATGAAAAAAAATAAATCCGAGATATAGGCACCAACTCGCCCACCCAAATTATGAAAGCGCGACACTTCGGTCACACGAGACCACCCAGGATCAAGCGACGAGTAAGTGGCGAATATCAGCATCAAATAAACACTGATGGCAGCAAACACCAACCAACGCACTTCTGTCAACAAAACGACAAGGCGATTTGGCAAAGGTGCGCTGGATGGCGCATTACGGCTACGTTGATAAACTTCGTTGGAATTCGTCATAATTCTTAGAGAAAACAAGCAAACATGATTGTAGGGCAAAAGCTGGGCACTAGGGCGTGTTGAGCTAAGCTATTTGTCAATGTATTTATTAAATGCTAAAGACATCAACGCGATACAAGTGAGTCAAACCTAGACTAGTCAGGCTCACCATAGAAAACCATTTTAAATCACCGCTTGCACATTATTCTGACTTGGCTTTTATTGCCAAATTAAAACTAAAAATATCGGAACAATAGTGGGAACACTGGAAGCAACAAAAATCCGAAAAAATTTTCCCTTTTTTAAAAAATCAGGTTATATTTAATGTAAATCGGTTTACATAAAAAATAAAATGTAAAAATTTAGACAGTCGTTTTCATAGTTTAATTTGAGATGATTCATTTACACATCCAAAGCAAAGCCCCTCAAAGCATCGACTGTTTCAGATTCAAAAGCGACCGACCATAAGAAGGTATTCAGCACTTGCGACGTGGCCAAGAAATGCCTGCAGTCTCCACACTGCCGACACACCCGCAAAAATGCTATACACCATTAATATTTCGGAGACAACAATTGAAAACCCTCAACTTATGGAAAACCAGTTCTATCGTACTGGTCACTCTAGTGGTATCACTGATGAGCACGGCGAGTTTGGCCGCCTGCCGCACCAACGAAACAGAACCAAACAATAGCGATACGGCTGCAAATACAGGGATATGTTCTGGTACTACAATCGCGGGCAGTCTTAGCTCTGGCAGTGACTACGATTGGTACAAGCTTGATGTGAGTGCAGCAGGTACGATTACCCTCAAACTATCACCCGGCACTGGTGCCGACCTGGATTGGTTTCTCTACCCCGCAACTGGTAGCTATGTCAGCTACAAATCGACTAGCAGTAACCCAGAAACAGGCAGTTACAACGCGCCCGCAGCGGGAACTTATTACGTTCGAGTCAAGAGTTATTCTGGCAGCGGCAGTTACACTTTGAACGTCACTTTTCCTAGCGTTGGCGGCGATACGACTGTGCCACCGATAATCCCCCCTAACACTACAGCCGTTACTGGCAAAGTGTGGCTCAATGGTGGATTGATTTTGCAAGAAAATGCGGGTATTTTCGTGACAGGCTTACGTCAGGCCACAGGCAAGAATACCACCGCGCCCAACATCAATAGCACCACCAATTGCACTACTGATTGGAATAGCACACCGTGTCCGCGTGTAGCAATCATCACAGCTGCAGCAATCAATCAGGCGGATGGCGTCGACAAATTTAACAATGACACCGCATCCGGTGCTTGGTCTTATTACAATCTGTTCCAACGTCATGGTTTCTCACCCAAGCATATTTTAAGTCACCACAACACTTATGCTAATAATTCGGGAAATTCCAGCACTCAGGGTCAAGCCAATATCGCGATTGTTAATCAAGCTGATTTGGTCTATGTCATAGGCGGTGATCAGTCACGTTTAGCACGAACTTTCCTCAAGGATGACGGTAGTGATACCCCGCTATTGGCGGCCATAAAGGCACGCTATACAGCCGGCAATTTTATTTATGCGGGTGACTCTGCGGGCACCGCCATTGCTCCCGCCACATCTTATGGTGAAGGCATTAGCATAGGCTATTTAAACCAAAATACTTTACGCAGCATCACACCAGCAAATTGTCCTTATGTCGCCCCCGCTTCTGATGGCACGCCGGCGCCGAGCTGTTTGAGTCACCCTAGCAATGTGGACTTTGGCACCAAGATCAAAGGTTTTGGCTTCGTACCCAACGCAAACATTGATACGCATTTTGACAATCGCGCTAGTCGTTCTGGCCGCCTAGGAAGATTTATTGCTGCCTTAAAAAATATAGGCCCGAATGTTTCCTATGGGATCGATCAAAACACAGCGCTTTACATTAACGGCGACATTGCCACTGTCTATGGAACTGGTGGAGTCTACGTGGCGGAGGCGACGTCAAGTAATTTTGGAACCGGGACAAAATTCAGTGCCAGCAGTGTGCGTTTATCCTATTTAACTGCTGGTGACAGTTTCAAATTTAGTGATCGTACTATCACCAGCAGTAAGCCATTATTGATAGGTAGCAGTGGCGTTAGCTACCAATTTAGCAGCGCGCTCAATTCCAGTAATATTTTTACTGTTGACGCAAATGGGGTCGGTAGTTCCAGCGCTACTTTTAAGCACATGATAGATCAGACTCCGACCTCCAGTACTGGCACCGCGCCATCCGATTCTTACAATCCACTTTCATTCACATTGACTTTCAAACGCGATGGTCAAACCCAAGGCTATAAGAATGCAACAGGAAGCTACAGTGGCCCCTACACAATTAAGAAAGCATTGCTAGATATCAATTAATTAGCATCACCCCTCATAAAAAAGCGACTTTCGAGTCGCTTTTTTATTTCGGAACTAAATATGTAGTTTTACTACAAATAGTAAACAACATTTGGATATTTAATAATAGAATGAAGATAATTAGGCAGATAAAAATCCAAAACTGAAAAGTAATTAAAATACAAAATGACTACAACTTCACTTCGATTGTATCGCCCCCTCATTTTCACGCTCATCACGCTTCTCAGTGCCTGTGGCGGTGGTAGCAGTGGCAGCAGTACGTCCAGTCCCATCATTTTTTCTTCGACGAGCACACCGACTGTGGAGGTGCCGAGTACCATACTTCCAATGGTGAATGTTAGTGCTGTCAGTAAAAATGACCCGGGCAGTCCTTTATCCGATAACTGGCGCAACGGACCATTTATGGAGATTTACGTGCGCGGCTACCAAGATAGCAATGGCGATGGCGTCGGCGATATTCGTGGATTGATACAACGCTTGGACTATCTACAAGATTTAGGTATCAAGGGCATATGGCTCATGCCCATTACCCAAAGTGAAGACAAAGACCACGGTTACGCGGTCAAAGATTATCGTGATATTGAGACGCAATACGGCACGCTGGCAGATTTCGATGAGCTAATTAAACAAGCCCATGCGCGCGGCATAGGCCTGATTCTCGACTATGTGATGAATCACAGCGCTAATACGCACCCCGCATTTATCAATGCTGCGGACACCAGCACTAATGCCTATCGCGCCTGGTACGTTTGGAAAGATATTGCGCCGGGTGGCTGGAATGTTTTTGGCAACAATCCTTGGTATAACACCAAGAATGGCGCTTACTTCGCGGCTTTTTACTCTGGTATGCCGGACTTCAATTTACTCAACCCCGCCGTACTTGAATTCCATCAAAACAATTTACGTTTCTGGCTCAATCGCGGTGCTGACGGCTTTCGATTTGACGCTGTTGGCAATCTAGTCGAAAACAATGCTGGCGCATGGGAAAGTCAACCCGAAAGCATCGCCTTGATGGGCAAAGTACAAGAAAATATTGCGCAATACAGTAAACGCTTCATGGTTTGCGAAGCTCCCGGCAATCCTCTCGCCTTCGCAGCAAGCAACTCCTGTGGCAATGCGTTCGCCTTCAAGCACAATTACGACATCGCCAATGCCGCCAAAGGGCAACTTAGTGCAATCCAAGCGGTCGCGGACTACTTCAACACCGCTCCACTGACGATGTCGACTATGATTTCCAATCATGATGAATTTGCTGGAGCGCGCCTATGGGATCAACTTAATGGCAACCTTGCACAATACAAACTTGCCGCAGCAACTTACTTGCTACAACCTGGAACACCGTTTATCTACTACGGGGAAGAAATTGGTTTGGCGGGTGCGGCCAATTTAACGGGCGACCACAAACTGCGTACACCCATGAGCTGGAATAGTAATAGCAACAACGCAGGCTTTACGACAGGTACGCCTTTCCGTGCTTTGTCTGGCAATGCCAGCAGTCAAAATGTGGAAGCACAACGCCAGGATCCCAACTCACTACTACAATTTTACAAAGACTTGATAAGCCTACGCAATCAACGCAGCTCACTCAATTCTGGAAATTACAGCAATGCCGCAGTTAGTGGCAGTATTCTTAGTTTTCAACGTCAATCTGGCGATGAAAAAAGTGTGGTGCTCATTAATTATGGGAACAATAGCATCACGACCAGCCTAAAAAACCTGCCTATCAACACAACATTAAGCAGTGTTTACCCCAACAAAATCGTCAAAGTGAATAGCGATACCGTTGGATCGGCAGATGTCAATTTGCCAGCCCAGTCGATTTTTGTTTTCTCTTTCAATTAAGCCGACATGAATGTTTCCGGGTAAAAATATATGTAGATCGGCGCAGAAGAAGCTGCGCCGCAGCCCCCCCCCCTGACATGGAATACTTGGCGTAATGCCAACTCAAGTAAATGGCATTATTCGTTCCAACTTCCCTTAGCAACTGAGCATTCGGTGCTTTCCTTGACCTGCATAAAGTCAAGTTCCTGCAAATCTGGGATAATGATGAGCTTCGCAAATCAAAACATTGATTTGCTGCTTTAAAAGTAAATTTTAAGCACTTATTTAATATTTATTGACTCATTTTCCTCGACCTTTTACATCGGAACCATCATGTCTACACCTAAATCAACTAAGCACGCCCATGTTTTGATTCTCGGCTCTGGCCCAGCTGGTTACTCCGCAGCGGTTTATGCAGCGCGCGCCAATCTGAACCCTGTTTTAATCACTGGGGTAGAACAAGGTGGCCAGTTGATGACAACAACCGATGTCGAAAATTGGCCTGCCGATCCTAACGGCGTCCAAGGTCCTGAATTGATGCAACGCTTTTTAGAGCATGCCGAGCGCTTCAACACTGAAATTATTTTTGATTATATTCATACTGCCAAACTGACAGAAAAACCTATACGCTTAATCGGCGATCAGGCTGAATATACTTGTGATTCTTTGATTATTTCGACCGGCGCTTCCGCACAATATCTGGGCTTACCATCCGAAGAAGCCTTCATGGGTAAAGGCGTCTCCGCTTGCGCCACTTGCGATGGTTTCTTCTATCGTGGCAAAGAAGTAGCGGTCGTTGGTGGCGGCAATACAGCTGTCGAAGAAGCTTTGTACTTGTCCAATATCGCCAGCAAAGTCACTGTCATCCACCGCCGCGATAAATTCCGTGCGGAAGCAATTTTGATCGACCGCTTAATGGCTAAAGTCGCCGAAGGCAAGATCGAAGTGAAATGGAATCACACTTTGGATGAAGTCACAGGTGACGCTTCTGGCGTAACAGGTATCAATATCAAATCTGCAGATGGCGTTGTAAGCGCTGTACCTTTGCATGGTGTTTTCATCGCGATTGGCCACAAGCCAAATACCAGCATTTTCGAAGGTCAATTGGAGATGAAAAACGGTTACATCATCACCAAAATGGGCAATGAAGGCATGGCTACCGCCACTAATATTCCAGGTGTATTTGCAGCGGGCGATGTACAAGATCACATCTATCGTCAGGCAATTACCAGCGCCGGTACTGGCTGTATGGCCGCGTTAGATGCGCAGCGCTTCCTCGAGGAATAAGAATCGAACCGCGAAGGCGCAGAGGTAGCAAAGAAGTGCTATAAAACTCTGCACCCTCTGCGCCTCTGCGCCTCTGCGGCAAACATCCTTAAATTCCTATCTTATCGGCAAACATCATCATGGCCTCATCAATGAAAACTTTTGCTGACCTTCAACAAGTTGGCAAACAACTCAAAGAACAACAAGCGCAACGTGAAAAAGCCGAAGCAGAACGCATCGCGCGCGAAAAGCAGGCGGCAATTGAAGCGAATATTTTTCGCAGAAGCATTGGCGACGTTCAAGTCTTAAAGCAACAAGAAAAATTCCACCCTACGCCCAAGAAACCACAGCCATTTCCCTTCAAACATATTGAAGATGAGCAAAAGGCTTTGCAGGAATCTTTATCCGATGAGTTTGATGCAGGGACTTTGCTCGAGTCAGACGAAAATCTTAGTTACACCCGACCAGGTGTTGGCATCGATGTTGCAAAAAAATTGCGTCAGGGCGCATGGGTGATACAAGCACAACTCGACTTACACGGCATGCGCCGTGATCAGGCGCGTGATAATCTCGGTGAGTTTTTACGAAAATGTATGCGCAGCGGATACCGTTGCGTACGGATTATTCATGGCAAGGGTTTAGGCTCAATTAACAAAGAACCTGTTTTGAAAAACAAGGTGCGTAATTGGCTGATACAAAAAGATGAAGTAATTGCCTTTAGCCAAGCGACCGCGGCAGATGGTGGCTCAGGCGCTTTGATTGTCTTACTGCGTGCATCATAAATACACAAAAAAATAGACGCTAATTTAATACAAATTAGCGTCTATTTTTTTAGAAAATCAAACTGCTTCAGGCCCGGTCTCACCGGTACGAATGCGGATCACCTGCTCGACATTCTGCACAAAAATCTTACCATCGCCAATCTTGCCTGTATGCGCGGCTTTGATGATCGCATCGACGACGTGATCACAAACCTTATCATCGACCACCACCTCGACTTTGATCTTCGGTAAAAAATCGACGACATACTCAGCGCCACGATATAACTCGGTGTGGCCTTTTTGACGGCCAAAGCCTTTGACTTCGGTTACGGTCAACCCGGTGACACCAACCTCGGCTAAGCCTTCACGGACTTCATCTAATTTAAATGGCTTAATGATCGCTGTAATTTGTTTCATGTTTTCCTCACTGATTGTCTACTACATGTCTTCTATGTTAATCGCGGAATTTCGATGTGATCGGATAACGCCAATCACGCCCGAACGCGCGGTGCGTAATACGAATTCCAACAGGCGCCTGACGTCGTTTATATTCATTAATTTTAATCAAGCGCGTGATACGTTCTACGTCGGCTTCGCTGTAGCCAGCCCCAACAATCTCAGCTCGTGACTGATTTTCTTCCATGTAGCGCTGCATAATGCCATCGAGAATATCATACGGTGGCAAGGAGTCTTGATCCTTTTGATCGGGTCGCAATTCGGCAGAGGGTGGGCGCGTAATGATGCGCTCAGGGATGACATCGCTTATCGAATTTCGATAGGTACAGAGGCGATACACCATGGTTTTAGCGACATCTTTGATCACCGCAAAACCACCTGCCATGTCACCGTATAAAGTGCAATAACCGACCGCCATTTCACTCTTATTACCAGTCGTCAATACGATAGAGCCATGCTTATTCGACATCGCCATCAACATGGTACCGCGTATGCGCGCTTGAATATTTTCTTCTGTCGTATCTTCCTTTAAGCCCGCAAACTCCTGACTCAAAGTATTTTTGAATGCACTGAAACACTCATTGATAGCAATCTCATCGTATCGTACACCGATACATTTAACCATCTCACGAGAATCTAACCAAGAGATATCTGCCGTATAAGGTGAAGGCATCATCACGGCACGCACTTTTTCTGCGCCCAATGCATCAACAGCAATCGCTAGGGTCAAAGCAGAGTCAACCCCGCCCGAAAAACCAATCAAGACGCTAGGAAAACCATTCTTCGTTACATAGTCACGCACACCCAATACCAAGGCGCGATAAATCTGTGCTTCCACGGACAAGGCCTCTGCAACAGTACTCGCTTGTGGAACACCATCAATAAAATCAATCATCTGCAAATCGGCTTCACAATGTTTTAACTGCGCGCAGACTTGTCCTTTTTGATCCAGCACAAAGGAATTGCCGTCAAAGATTAACTCATCTTGACCACCCAACAAATTCGCATAAACAAGGCTCATCCCGAGCGCGCTGATATTCTGGCGCATCACCTCAATACGAAAATCGTTTTTGTTCATATGGAAGGGTGAAGCATTGGGCGCTAGCAAAACTTGCGCACCAGCAGCGCGCGCTAATTGTGGCGCGTCACCGTTCCAGACATCCTCACAAATATTGATGCCGAACTTAATACCTTTTACGTCAAACACAACTGCCTCATCACCGGTCGCAAAATAGCGTTTTTCATCGAACACGGCGTCGTTCGGTAAAGCGTGTTTCAAATAGGTGTGAGTAATGCGGCCATTCAACAAAACGGAAATCGCGTTATAGTGGTGTCCGAGCTGTTCCAATGGATGTCCAACCAACACATGCACATCTGGAAATTCAATCAGATCGAGCGCTAATTTTTGCAAGGCGATTGCAGTTTGCTGATAAAACGCGCTGCGTAGTAACAAGTCTTCTGGTGGATAACCCACCAGCGACAGTTCAGGTGTCACCACGATGTCAGCAGCTTGTGCTGCGGCGCGTGCCACATAATCATGAATTTGCTGAGCGTTGCCTGTGAGATCACCGACAATGCTGTTCATTTGAGCAATAGCTACTTTTACAGTCATAAGATTTAACGATAAAGATTTAATACCGAGTTATGAATTCTGAAGTCTCACATTATCGCACGTGCGTAGTCGATTCTCTATCGGAGATTGGGCAAGAGAACTGGGATGGTTTATTGCATGCACAAGACAAGCCTAATCCATTTCTGTCATTTGCTTTCTTGCACGCGCTACATGAATCGGGCTCTGCCTCGGCGCAAAGCGGCTGGGTACCACGATTTATCTGCATTTGGGAACAAGACAATTTAGTCGCTGCGATGCCGCTTTATGAAAAAATGCACTCCTATGGCGAATATGTGTTCGACTGGTCATGGGCAAACGCCTATCAACAACATGGTCTCTCCTACTATCCGAAACTATTATCAGCCATACCCTTCACGCCGGTGCAAGGTAATCGCTTGCTTAGTCGTACGACTATGGCAGCAAAAGTATTGCTTCAACACTTAGCATCTTTAATAAAAAGCGGCGCCTACTCTTCGTGTCATGTGCTATTTCCAACATCCGATGAAATGCAAACATTCAAAGCCCAGGGATTTATGCAAAGGCAAGGTGTACAGTTTCATTGGCAAAATCAAGACTTCCAAGACTTCGAACATTTCTTGAGTAGTCTGGAACAAAAGAAACGAAAAAACATACGCGCTGAACGACGCAAAGTAAGGGGAGCCGGTGTGCAATTTTTACGCTTGCGCGGAAAAGACATTACGCAAACCGACTGGCAATTTTTCAAGCGTTGCTATGACCACACCTATGCCGAACATCATTCCAGTCCTTACCTAAATCTGGATTTTTTTCTGCGCATTGGTGCATCTATGCCAAACAATATTCTCCTAATCATTGCCACCTTAGATAATGAAAGGATCGCCGCAGCGCTTTTTATTCATGATGAGACGACTATCTACGGACGTTATTGGGGTTGCCTGCAACACTTGCCGTGCTTGCATTTTGAAACGGCGTATTACCAAGCCTTAGAATTTTGCATAGAGGAAAAAATTCAGGTATTTGAAGGCGGCGCTCAAGGCGAGCATAAACTGGCACGCGGTTTTTTGCCACAAAAAACCTACTCAGCGCATTATTTGAACGAACCCGCCTTCGCAGATGCAGTTGCGCATTTTCTGCAACGCGAACAAGGTGGTATTGACAACTACATAGATGAACTTTGCGATCACTCGCCGTTTAAATCAACAATTGAGTCAAACGATTAAGAAATAATAAAAAGTGGTATTGGGCAAATAAACAAAAACCATGTGAAAATTTAGGTTGAGTTTGCAACAAATTTACACAGAAAGCGCATCTGTTTATCATTCATCATCGTCAAATCCATTAGAATGTGCGCATGCAAAAAAATCCATCATCGGCACCAACCGCTGATGGCTAGATATATTTAATTCAAGGTTGTACTTAGTATGAATCAAACACCACATTTAAACAGCCCAGCCGCATCGACCAAAATGCCTATGCGTAGAATCGGCCGTTTCACTGTGACGGATAAGCTCGGCAGTGGCTCGAATGGCAATGTGTTACTTGGCCACGATCCCATCATCGACCGTGCTGTTGCGATTAAAATATTGAATAATCCGGTAGGTGCTACGGATAAAAAACAGCGCGAACAACAATTTATTAACGAAGCTCGTGCCGCTGGCAGACTTTCTCACCCCAATATTGTGACGATTTATGATGCTTCCAGTGAAGGTGGCACGACGTTCATTGCGATGGAGTTTCTACAAGGTAAAGATTTACGTGAATTAATGGCGAGTGGCAAACGCTTTGACGTAGTGGATGCGGCAGGAATTGCCTACAAGATCGCTAGTGCCTTGACCTTCGCTCACAACCAAGGCGTGATTCACCGCGATATCAAACCCGCCAATATTTTCATCGTAGAAAACAATCAGCCCAAGGTAGTGGACTTTGGTATTGCCCGCGTACCCAATCGTGTACTCGACGAAAATGGTCAAGCGCAGACGCTCTTCAAAGGCAATATCATGGGGACACCCAACTACATGTCGCCAGAGCAAGCTTCCAGCCAGCCCGTTACGGCATTGACCGACGTCTACTCTTTGGGCGCAGTCTTGTATGAGTTATTAACGGGTCAAAAGCCTTTTTCAGCCTCCGATTTCGATAAGCTGCTCTACAACATTCTCCATAAAACACCAAAAGCACCCAATATCATCAATCCCAATGTGCCAGAAAAACTCGCGCATATTGTGATGAAAGCAATGGAAAAAAAACCGCATCGCCGCTATAAAAATGCAGCCGAGATGGCATTGGCATTAAATAAATTTTTGGCAGGTGAGAAGCGTGCGCGACGCCAGTCGGCCAAAGGTGAAATTGGCGCTAAAAGTGGAAGCAATAGCTTAAGCGATAAAAGCACTTTATTCTGGTTGGGCTGGGGCAGCTTTCTAATCGCAGCGGCACTCGCATTTTTGGCTTTCACCTCGAAGTGAAAAAACTGTTTTTTCGCTCGTTAGCAAATTGACAAATCAAAACTAAAACGACCCGATCGCAAATGCGAGCGGGTCGTTTTTTTCAAAATCTAGGATACTTACTAACTGTCTAGATGAGGCATTTAAAGTTTAGCGCGCCATCACAGCTAATTCCTCAAATTAGATTTAAGCCAAAGACTTTTTGTAGTTTTCCACACCATTCAAAATCTCTGCACGAGCGTCATCTGTACCGCCCCAACCATCAATTTTAACCCATTTACCTGGCTCTAAATCTTTGTAATGTTCAAAGAAATGCTGGATCTGATTCAAACGCAGAATGTTCAAATCTTCTGGTTTTTGCCAGTGTTGGTAGATAGGCAGGATTTTATCGATAGGCACCGCTAAAACTTTACCGTCAGCACCTGCTTCGTCATGCATATTCAAAATACCGATAGGACGGCAACGCACAACGACACCTGGAATCAATGGGAATGGCGTAATCACTAAAACGTCAACTGGATCACCGTCACCAGAAATCGTATTTGGTACATAACCGTAGTTGCATGGGTAATGCATTGCCGTACCCATGAAGCGGTCAACAAAAATCGCACCACTTTCTTTATCTACTTCATACTTGATCGGATCCGCGTTCATAGGAATCTCGATGATGACGTTAAAATCGTTAGGCAAATCACGTCCTGCAGCTACTTTATTTAAACTCATAATACACTTTCAAAGTAAATCAAACACAATCAATAGATTATAGCGATTTTTAGAGCATTTTGGTGCGGCGCAATAGAAATACAGGCTCACACCAAATGTGCATTACAAAGTCGTCGCTATCGCACACTGACGGTAATACTTGTTCGCCTCTGCGGTTTGACCTATGGTTTCATACAGTTTAGCCAAGCTCAAATTTGCTTCACGTATCGTACGTGGCTCTTGAGCATGATCGAGTGCATCTTCCATATGGACCTGCGCTTTGCCCCATAATTTTTGATTAAAACACAGGACACCCAAGGTCAACTCTAGTTCAGGATTTTTCGCTTGTGTCTTCAACCACGTTTCGCAATTTTCAATTTGCGAACGTAATGCGCCAGAACCTTCGCCTGCAGCGGCTTCACGATAACTACGTAACAGACGATTATCCCAATCTTCATTCAGGGATTTTTCTACAATGCTTCTGGCTTCATCTAATATTTGGCATTTAGTAAATGCGGCAGCGGCACTCACCGCGATATAACGATTTTTACGCTCTACCGAAGGCACTTCACTCCAGACCCGACGTAGAGACTCTGCGTCATGTCCATGTTCTTTCAACAACGCATCGTAAGACATTTCACGCAAACGACCTGCTAGCGCGGGGTGAATCGCATGGTTTTTTTCTAGCGTACGCACCAGCTTCACCACTTCGGTCCAATTTTTTGCTTGTTGATTGGCTTTCAATGCCCAGCGCAATACTTGTATATGACGCTTACCTCGTGCATTTAACTCACGAACTGCGTCCAAAGCCTGCTCTGCTTTGTGTTGATCAACATACAGCTCAGTCATCGTCACCAAACGTGCTGTTTTGTAGGCATTGTCGTCTTCGATCCGCGCAAACCAGGCATTGCGACGCTCAAACTGGCTCATATGATGCGCAGCGCGCGCACCAATCAGTGCCGCAATTGCTTTATTCTCAGGCAGATCAAGTGCTTTCAAGGCAGATTTTTCTGCATGTCCAAAACGTCCTTCAAATAATGCTTTTAAAGCTTCGCGCAAGGCGCGATTGCTTTCACGCTCACGTTTGCTTTGACGATACTCACTGACTTTTTTCGGCATTTCTGTGGTCGCAACTATCGTTCTGACGATGAGATAAACGACAAAGAACAGCAACGCCAACAGCACCAAGAAGAAATTTAAAGAGACATCAATCCGCAGCGGTGGATAAAACAACACCACGTTTCCAGCGTTAAAACGCGCACCAATCGCAATGCCCGCAGCTAGGGCAAATAAAATAAGAATTCGGATAAAAATACGCATGCTTAGGGCTTCATTTTAAAGTTGCGAACAGAATTAAGGCTCTCCGTCAAAGCCGGCATCTCTATCGACAAATTATTACTTTGAATTTGCTTCAAGAGCGACTGCGCAGTTTGTGCCTGTTTTGATCGCACATCAAAATACTTAGTAATTAAATCTTGCGCCGAAATCATGTCGCTGCGGAATGCGCCTTCGTTACGTGACAACAATGCCAGACGCGCATTCAACAAGCGTAATTTCAAATTCTCTTTAGCAAAATAGGCCTGTGTCGGTGACAATAAAAGAGCGTCTGGTGATTCAACATTGCGAACTCGCACCAACTGCTTCACTTCAGTCCACATTTCACTAGAAAAACTCTGCCAACGGTCTTGCAATTGTGCAGCAAAAGTATTCTCTCCCGTGCTCTCAGGCTTCTCACTCGTCTTGGTGCTACGTGGCAAAACGCGCAACGGTGCTTTCGGCGGCGTTGCCACAACCGGAGGTTTTTCGTCAGACCAAAGCGGAATATTATCAACTTGCGCAATCACACTGTCTAGGCGCAAAACCAAACCAGTCAAATCAAGTTGCGGCAAAGCTTTGAGCTTTTCTATGTCTTTAGCGATGGCGCGACGCACCACGATAAATTGTGTTTTTTCAGCTTTCGCTAAACGCGCATCGGAATTTTGCAGAGCGATCAAGGCACCTTGTACATTGCCTGCCAACTGCAATTGCTGGCTCGCTGTCGCCAATACTTGTTCGATTTCTGCTAAAGCCCATTCATCGCGATTCTTAGACAAATCTTGATAAAGCTGTTCAAGAGCAACTTGCTGCCCCTGAGCCTCAGTTTGCTTTGCTTCTAAAATACTCACTTTAGCTTGGGTTTCTTTGGAAGAATCTTGAACGCCTTTGGCAATACTCTTTATGTCACTATTCGTGATATCGGCGTTTTGCAAACGGCGTGCGACTTCTTCCCGCAAAGCGGTCATCTGATTCTGCGTGGTGTACCAATGCACTGCGAGCAAGATCGCCAAGGCGCCCGAAACCAGGTAAGGCGGACTCATCCAAGGAGGGACAGTTTTCCCGCTCTGATCAGGCGCAACTGTAGCTGGCGCAGCGACCTCCGGTGTCGCATGCACGGCTGTCGAGTTGGTCTCGGGCGTTTTAGTCGAGTTAGTCGTATTATGGGTCGACATATCTTCAGTAGAGGGAGTTTGTTCAGTCATTTCAGTCATAAACGTGATTGTAACGCGAGTAAGAGCTTTTCGTCGCCTGAAGCGCTTAGGCTGACATGTTTAAATCCTAGTTCTGCTGCTACCTCGGCGATACGAAAATGAGGAACGAACAGATGTTGTTGTTGCATTTTGGCGACTGCGTTTTCCAGATTCAATTGAGAGCACCAATCCAATAGCGTTTTCAACGCAGCAGAACTAGTAATCACCCAATCATACTGTCCTTGCAAAAAATCGATCAATTGGGCTCGTCTATTTTCATCAAAACTGGGCGTTATGCGTTTATAAGCTGTCACCGATTGCACTTCGACATCCACAGCACGTAAGGCATCTGCCAAAAAATCACGGCCAGAATCAGCTCGTACGATCAGCGCTTTGCGTCCACGTAGTGCAGTCAAATCAAGTTCCACCAACAAAGTTTCAGAATCAGTGCGCTCCGCATTGCTTGGACTAAAAACTCTGGTTTTGCTCTCATCAATACCATATTTCAATAATGCTTGACGACTCGCAGCACCGACGACACCTATCGCAACCGCCATCGACCAACTCAACGCTAATGCGGGAGCGCGCGTAAATAAAGCATCGATCGCATTAGGACTAACAAACACCACCAACGCAAATCCAGTTAAATTCCGCACTGCCAAATCCAGTTCAGGATTATCGCTTATCGCCTCTATCTCAAATAAAGGGTAGACGACGGACGGTCGATCCAACTGCGCTAACATTTGCACCAAATTCTGCGCTTGATGCTGAGGGCGCGTAATGATGACCGTCGGCACGTGGCTCACAATTCAAGGCTGTTCAGTTTCACGACACATGTCCAAGATGGCATCGGCATTTTGGACGCGCAAGGCAGCTACTACTTGCATACCCAATGCTTGATAATCTTCCGCTTTGCCATGAACTTCAGCCTTAGCCGATTGCGTTCCATCAGGGGTCGCTACCATGGCGCGCAAATACATAGTGCCACTGTCAATTTCCGCGAATGCCGCTAAAGGAATCTGACAACTACCGCCAAAAGCCTTCGACACTGTGCGCTCTGCGAATACTGCTTGCGAGCTTGCCAAATGATTCAAAGGCGCCAAGGCATTCTGTAAATCTTCACGAGAAGATAGTATCTCTATTGCCATCGCGCCCTGCCCGGCAGCAGGCAAACTCTCTATTGGCTCCAAAAAAGCCTTTATACGTTCCGGCAAACCTAAACGCTTCAAACCGGCGGCCGCCAAAATAATGGCAGCGTATTCACCTTCATCGAGTTTGCGCAAACGTGTATCCAGATTGCCGCGCAAAGGCTTAATCACTAAATGTGGGAAGCGAGCAGAAATTAAAGCCTGACGACGTAAGCTACTAGTACCGACCACCGCACCAGCCGGCAACTCAGCTAAAGAAGCGTATTGATTCGAGACGAAGGCATCACGCGCATCCTCGCGCTCAAGGATGGCTGCCAATGAAAAGCCTTCTGGCAATTCCATAGGTACGTCTTTCAAAGAATGCACCGCCAAGTCCGCGCGCCCCTCTTCCATCGCCACTTCTAATTCTTTGACGAACAAACCTTTACCACCGACTTTCGACAAAGCTCTATCCAAAATTTGATCACCTCGGGTAGTCATCCCCAGTATTTGCACATCACACGTAGGATACAAAGTCTGCAAGCGGGCTCGGACATGTTCGGCCTGCCACATAGCAAGACGACTTTCGCGGGAGGCAATAATGAGTTTGGATGGCGCTAAGTTCACTTCAAAGGCTTTCTAATTTTTTATTCGAAAAGGCTACAATTACGCTATGCCTTGCTAGAAAATGATGGGACATGGTGCATAAATCAACACGCGATTTTACCATGCTAGTGTAGACAAATCTTGACAAAAAACAGCGATAAACGGCATTATGACTGCATGAAACGAAGATTCCTTAACACAGACAACTATTGGCGGAGCACCCATTCTTAAGGGTGGCAGCCCGTTTCGACTACGACAAACACACAATTTTGAATGCCGCCCTGAGTTCAGGAGCGGCATTTTCATTTTTATCTCGGTTTTCTGCGCTTTTTTGCGTATTACATTTTAACTACAAACATTTTTCGGATCATTCATGAGCGACCAAGCAGCGGCGAACAACGACACTGGCATAGATATAGATATAGATACAGCCACAATTTCCAAAACATCAAGTCAACCCTCGGCGAACAAGCAGCATTTGATCTTGACTGGCGACCGTCCAACTGGCCCCTTGCACCTAGGACATTTCGTCGGCAGTTTGCGCAATCGCGTTACTTACCAGGATCAATATAAGCAATACATCATGATCGCCGATGCGCAAGCCTTGACCGACAACATGGATGATCCTGCGAAAGTTCACAACAATGTCATCGAAGTTGCCTTAGATTATTTGGCGGTCGGCATTGATCCCAGCAAATCGACAATCTTCATTCAATCGCAAATCCCTGAATTGACCGAACTCACTTTTTACTACATGAATTTGGTCACAATTTCGCGTCTGGAGCGCAATCCAACCATTAAACAAGAAATCATCTTGCGTAATTTTGAGCGCGATATTCCGGCAGGTTTCTTCACATATCCGGTTAGCCAGGCAGCTGATATCACCGCATTTAAAGCGACGCTGGTGCCGGTCGGTGACGATCAGATTCCTATGATCGAACAGACCAATGAAATCGTGCGCCGCTTCAATCGTCTAGCGAAAAAAGATATCTTGGTCGAGTGCGAAGCCTTGGTGCCTGAAATTGGCCGTTTGCCGGGTATTGACGGTAAAGCGAAGATGAGTAAATCGTTAGGTAACGCAATTAATCTCGGCGCGACCGAAGCAGAAATTAAGCAAGCCGTGCGCAATGTCTACACAGATCCTCTGCATTTAAAAGTCGAAGATCCAGGTCATTTAGAAGGTAACGTTGCATTCACCTATCTTGATGCCTTCGATATCGATAAAGAAGCACTGCAAGCGATGAAAGATCACTACGTACGCGGCGGTCTCGGGGACAGCAAAGTCAAAGCCCGCCTTGAGGGTGTTTTACAAGATATGTTGCGTCCGATTCGTGAGCGTCGTCAGGAGTATGAAAAAGATCGTGGTCATGTTTTGCAATTACTTAAAGAAGGCACCTACCGTGCACGTGAAGTGGCGGCTAGAACTAACGATGAAGTCAAAGCAGCGATTGGCCTGAAGCATTTTTGATTGCAAAAAACAAACCTCTCAACATAGGTAAGCAGCATGCTGCTAACTTATGTTGAGAGGTTTTTAATTTTAATTCCCCACCACGCCCACTATGCGACTCAGCCTGACTGCCGCCAGAAACATTCATCTAGCCGCTCAAGGCTTATTGAACACACCTAAGCACCGTGCCAATAAGGATCATGTGCTCGACATGATCCGGCGCATGGGTGTTTTGCAAATCGACACCATCAGCGTCGTTGCGCGTAGCCCCTATTTGGTACTGTGGAGCCGACTTGGCGACTATCAAGCTGAATGGTTAGAGCAACATTTGGAAGAAGGTCGTTTATTTGAATACTGGTCACACGAAGCTTGTTTTCTCCCTATAGAAAGCTTTGGCCGCTACCGCCATCAGATGCTTAATCCTGATGCGATGGGTTGGAAATTTAATCAAACCTGGCTACAAGAAAACGCCAGTCAAGTTAGACAAATCCTCAAACACATTGAAGAATTTGGTGCTTGCCGCTCGGCTGACTTTGAGCGCACCGATGGCAAAGCAGGCGGTTGGTGGGCATGGAAACCGGAGAAGCGTTCGCTCGAAGTTTTATTCACGACAGGCAAAGTGATGGTGAGCCGTCGCCAAAAATTTCACCGTGTCTATGATCTGACTGAGCGTGTGCATCCCACCTGGAACGATCAACGCGATTTACGCACGCCACTTGATGATCAACGCGATCAAGTCTTGGATGCGGTAAATGCGTTAGGCATCTGTAAAGCAAGCTGGATTGCCGACTATTTTCGAATGAAAAAAATACCGCCGGCGATTCAAGCAGACACTTTATATCAACAGGGCTTATTGAGAAAAATTGAAGTCGACGGCTGGCAGGAAGCAGCTTATTTCCCCCCCGATCAACAAGCACTGGTTGATCAAGCGCTAGCGGGCAAATTACGTGCGACACACACCTGCTTGTTATCGCCGTTTGACCCTGTCGTGTGGGATAGAAAACGTGCCTTGGAATTCTTCGATTTTGATTATCGTATTGAGTGCTATACGCCAGAAGCGAAGCGTAAATTTGGCTACTTCACTTTACCGATTTTACGACGCGGCAAAATCATAGGCCGTATCGACGCGAAAGCACATAGGAAAGACGGCATAATGGAAATTAAGGCCCTGCATCTCGAAGACGAGGTCAAATTCAGCGACGCATTAAGCAAAGATCTAACAAAAACGCTGCGGGCATTTGCGGATTGGCATCGCACCCCACAAGTCAAGATTACTCGTTGCGATAACAAACAATTAAAGACAGCGCTGAAAGCAGTTTTTTAACGACTTTCAGTCACAAGTCTATCGAGCCACTAAAAAAAATCAAAGCACTATTGTTTGGTTGATTTGACCAAACCTTTCGGCAAAGGGAAAGTCACATGTTCTTCTTCGCCATCCAAAGTTCGCACACTTTTCACGCCAAACAATTTCAATTGATCAATCACTTGATTGACTAAAATTTCAGGCGCAGACGCACCCGCGGTGACGCCTACACGGACACAATTATCCAACCATGCAGGATCAATATCAGCAGCTTTATCCACCATATAGGATGCGGTACCCATCTTCTGCGCGACTTCACGTAAGCGATTTGAATTCGAACTATTTTTACTGCCGACAACGATGACCAAATCAACTTGCGGTGCCATGAATTTCACAGCTGCCTGTCGATTTGTGGTGGCATAACAGATGTCACCTTTTTTTGGCTCCGCTATTAAAGGAAATTTTTCCTTCAGTGCCGCAATAATGTCAGCGGTATCGTCAACGGATAAGGTCGTTTGCGAGACATAGGCTAATAAATCAGAATCTGAAACTTGCAAGCTAGCGACATCTTCTACCGTCTCTACCAGATACATACCGCCTTCACTCTGCCCCATCGTACCTTCAACTTCAGGATGACCTTGATGACCTATCATAATGATTTCACGGCCTTCTTTGCGCATTTTTGAGACTTCAATATGCACCTTCGTGACTAAAGGACAGGTCGCATCAAAGATCTTCAAGCCACGTTTATCGGCCTCATCCCGTATTGATTGCGAAACACCGTGCGCTGAAAAAATCAAGGTGCTGCCAGTGGGCACGTCATCCAACTCCTCTATGAAAATGGCGCCTTTTTCACGCAGATCATTGACCACGTAGGCATTATGCACGATCTCATGTCGTACATAAATCGGTGCACCAAACTGCGCCAGGGCGAGTTCTACGATATCGATCGCGCGATCAACACCAGCACAAAACCCGCGCGGCTGCGCTAACAAAATTTCTTGATTTAATTCGCTCATAATTCCACTCACAGTATGCCGATAATCTTGGTTTCAAATAATACGCGTTGACCTGCCAGTGGATGATTAAAATCAAACAAGGCGGAATCCTCGCTTAGTTCTTGAATCACACCGGCAAATTGGCCGCCCGATGGCGCAGAAAAGTCGATTAAATCACCTACTTTAAATTCTTCACCATAAGCCGAGTTTTCACGTAGCGTCTTCAGTGAAACACGCTGCACAAGATCAGGATTGCGTAGACCGAAGGCCTGCTCAGGTGCCAACTCTTGCGTCGTGTGCGAACCCTCTTCCAAACCCAATAAGGCATGCTCCAAACCTGGAGACAATTGACCTTGCCCTAGCAATAGAGTCGCCGGACTTTCATGAAAGGTGGAAATAATGTCCTCGCCATCAAGTGTTGCAAGGCGATAGTGCAAGGTTAAATACGCACCATTATTAACGACAAGTAAAGACTTTTCAGACATAATTCACTTTCAGCTTATTTTGTAACTTTGTTTCAACTTCGTTTTTTTGGATTTGTGTAACGCTAAGCCTCTATTGTAAGTCAGTCGAACCAGAAAATCTTTGTACGCCCTTTTTGAAAGGTGAAGAAATACGATGGGAATCAATCATTGGCCTGAAGATCAGCGTCCACGAGAGCGCTTGATTAAATATGGAGCACCCGCCTTATCCGATGCGGAATTACTTTCGGTGTTTCTAAGAGTCGGCGTGAAAGGTAAAAGCGCGGTCGACTTAGGACGCGACATGTTGTTACAGTTTGGTTCTCTGCACGCTCTATTTGGCGCAAATTTAAAAGAGTTCGCCCAAGTACACGGACTTGGTAGTGCTAAATACGCACAGCTACAAGCCGTATTGGAGTTGGCAAAGCGATCAATCTCAGAAGAACTAGAAACCAATTCGTCCCTATCATCACCACAAGCAGTTAAGCAATATTTACAACTACAAATAGGAAATAAACAGTATGAGTCTTTCATCGTCCTGTTTCTAGACGTTAAAAACCGTCTAATCACCGCACAGGAACTATTCCGAGGCAGTCTAAGTCACGCCAGTGTGTACCCACGAGAAGTCGTCAAAAGCGCGCTGGCACAGAATGCCGCCAGTATCATTCTGGCTCATAATCACCCTTCAGGCTCGCCAGAGCCAAGTCAGGCTGACTTAAGTCTGACGCAAACTTTAAAATCAGCACTCGCGCTGGTCGATATCCGTGTTTTGGATCATTTTATCGTTGCCAACAACACCGTGCATTCCTTTGCAGAACACGGCCAAATATAAAGTTTGATCCAGTGTCTCATAGGAGAATCTTGAATTGTTAAATATTAATACCGCGAAAAGACACAATTGTTTTTCACAAGTCGTTGATATTTCAAAGTTTTTTAGTTATACTTTCGTTTTTTCCAATTTCGGAAATCATTAAGGAGCTAAACATGGCGCGTGTATGCCAAGTTACTGGGAAGGGGCCAATGGTTGGCAACAACGTTTCCCATGCGAACAACAAAACTAAACGTCGCTTTTTGCCTAACCTGCAAAATCGTCGCTTTTTCGTAGAATCAGAAAATCGCTGGGTTTCCCTGCGCTTGTCTAACGCAGGTTTGCGTGTAGTTGACAAAATCGGTATTGATGCCGTTTTGGTCGACATGCGTGCTCGCGGCGAAAAAGTTTAAGCAGAAACTATTTTTAGGAAAATATCATGGCTAAATCTGGTCGCGACAAAATCAAATTAGAATCGACTGCTGGTACAGGTCACTTCTACACGACATCAAAAAACAAACGTACGATGCCTGAAAAAATGGAGATCATGAAGTTTGATCCAAAGGCACGTAAGCACGTTATCTACAAAGAAACAAAAATTAAGTAAGCTTTACTTGATTCTAGTTTTAGTAGAATGTCTAAAAAAACCTGCGAAATTTCGCAGGTTTTTTTTCGCCCGTATTGGTCTACACAAATATTTGTGGCACATATCGACTTGTCTAACTTGCGAACAACTGTTTGTGCCTTATAAAACCTTCAAGGCCGAGACACTTAAAAGCGCAGAGCATAAACAAAGGCAGAGGAATGCAACGATGCGTCGTCTCGGACGTAGCGTTGGCGTGCCTTAGATTTCCAAAAAAACTGAATAACAGCAAAAATACTAGGCATAAAAAAATGGCGCTCGAAGCGCCATTTTTTTCACCGACAAATCAAACTATGCGTAACTTCTTAAACGCAAAGAGAATTCTTGCAAAGTCTTAATGCCTGAAGCCTCTGCACGTTGGCACCAATCTTGCAATTGCGCTACCAATTGTTCGCGAGTGGCACTAGAACGCTCCCAAATTGCATTCAACTCTACCCGCATGTCATGCATCGTCTTTAGTGCAGCACTGTGATTGAATAATTCCAGCAATTGCTGCTGTTGCGGCGCTTCTAGTTTAGCTGGTTCACGCTGCAAATTTTTCTTCACTGCTTTTAAAAAACTTTTCTCCAGTTTGGCCTGATCACGCAAACTTTCAAACTCAGTACGCCATGTCTTTTTCAATGATTTGGCGTATTTCGCCATCACATCATATCGATTTGCAATCACCGCTTGCAAGGTTTCCACATCAACCACCATCTTGGCGGCATCAAACTTAGGCTGCGGTGCGACTTTCTTTACCTTAGCTAATTTAATGGTTTCCAAGATACGAATGTAAAGCCAGCCTATATCGAACTCATACCATTTAGAAGACAACTTAGCCGAGGTACCGAATGTATGATGGTTATTATGCAGCTCTTCACCACCAATCAAGATACCCCAAGGCACAATATTCGTCGCCGCATCCGCACACTCGTAATTGCGATAACCCCAATAATGACCGATGCCATTAATAATGCCAGCAGCGGTAATTGGAATCCACAACATCTGTACAGCCCACACCGTCACACCGATAGCGCCAAACAAAATGATGTCAATGATCAGCATCAATGCCACGCCCTGCCAACTGAAACGCGTGTACAGGTTACGCTCCATCCAATCATCTGGCGTACCGTGACCATACTTGCGGATGGTTTCCAAATTTTTAGATTCAGTACGATATAACTCAGCACCTTCCAGCAATACTTTTTTGATGCCGCGTGTGACTGGGCTATGTGGATCTTCCTCAGTTTCGCATTTAGCGTGATGCTTGCGATGCACTGCCGCCCATTCCTTCGTGACTTGACCCGTTGTCAACCACAACCAGAAACGGAAAAAATGACTTGGAATTGCATGCAATTCCAAAGCGCGATGCGCCTGGCAGCGATGCAGGAAAATTGTTACGCTGGCGATTGTAATATGTGTCACCACCAGGGTAAAAATAAACACCTGCCAGCCAGTGGCGGCTGTAACGCCATTGCTAAAAAAATCTAAGACTAACTCTATGAAGTTACTCAAAATATATACCACCCTAGATAAAGACAAACTCGGAACTCAATACAACAAAAAACGCATCAAACACGAATTCGCAAAAAAATTTCTCAAAAACATTATTATTCTACGCCGAATTAAGGGTTTACGGTTTTACCGGCACCTGAAAAACCCGAATTTCGCGTTGAGGGAAAGGCAATTGCACACCTCGCTCTTGCAATAAAGACCAAATTGTACGGTTCACTTCTGAAGTAATATTAGTACGTCCGTTTTCCGGATCATCTATCCAAAATCCCACCCGTATCTCAAATCCATCTGCGCCAAAACGAACCAGATAGGACGATGGTGCAATATTGGCAGAAACTCGTGGCACTTGGCTTACGGCTTCAACTAAGGCAGGTAACAATCCATCCAAATCAGTGTCATATGCCACCGTAAAATCTGTTGTAACGACAACCGCGCGGTCAGTCAAAGACAAATTTTGCACTGGATTTGATACCAACATTTCATTAGGAATAATCGACTCTACACCGTCCAAGCCTTTTAAAACCGTATAGCGAGTGTTAATTTGTGTGACACAACCACTGAATTTATCAACGGTAATCATGTCCCCGATAGACAAGCTACGATCAAATAAAATAATGAACCCTGATACATAGCTACTAGTAATTCTTTGCAAACCCAAACCTAGGCCAACGCCAAGCGCACCGCCGAATACCGACAAGACAGTCAGGTCGATTCCCACTAAAGACAAACTGACAAGGATCGCCATTAAAATAAAAATGGCACGTCCCAAGCGCGATAAAACCACTTTCAGCGAGGAATGCATACTAGGAATAAGCATCAGCCTTGCTTCTATCATGGCGCTGAGCCACAAAGCCAACACGACTGTTAAAGCAACCGAGGCGATACCCTGCAATATTGCCAACAAAGAGACCTTGCTTTTCCCCAATGGCAAAACGATATCTTCTAAAGCCTGAAAAATCTCTTCCCACATGCCAGTAAAGTGCAGCACCAAACCCAGCCAGACCAAACCGGCAAACACCTTCTCGAAAATCAATAAAGTGTTACCCACCGCACCATCGCGCACAAAGGCACGTCGAAACACGTAGAAACTAAATCGTATTAAGGCAAATGAACTGAGAATAGGGAAGAATAATTTCAACAACCCTGTGTGTTGAAATTTCCCAATGATTAACTTCGCGAGGAATAAGAAAATCAATGCTAGCAAAGGCCACAAAACACGTGAAAAACTTTCAACACCAATTTTAAGTACGCCGGAAGTATGATCAACTGTTGCAAAAAAGCGTTGAATACTACGCGACACCAACCACGCTAGCGAAAAGCAGGTGAGTAACGCGAGTAATTGAAATAGCAGACTTGGATTACCCAAGTCTGCAGATATTTCAGCGATGAGCCGCGTTATTGATTGTGTTTCCATAATTTGCATTGAGGAGACTTGCGTTAAAACTTTAAACAAAACGAGCAACCTGAATCTGAAATTGAAACTGAAACTAAAAAATTACTCTGCATTTGCTTCTGTATCCACATCAGCGTCGGCGTCGGCAGCAACTACAGTTTTTGCCACCAATTTATTGCGTTGGAACACGGCTGCAAAGAAGCCGTCCGTATTATGTATATGTGGGTAGAGCTTCAAATAATCGCCCATTTCTAATGCGATTTTCTGCTCTTCCAAAACCTGAGAAACTGGCAATAAACTGAAGTCGGGGTGAGTCGCCAAAAATTGCTCAACGATGCCTTCGTTCTCTTCATCAAGAATACTGCAAGTTGCATATACCAAACGACCACCGCCCTTCACTAGGCGTGCTGCGCTGTCGAGAATGGAAGCCTGTTTGACGTTGAGTTCTGCCACGCCAACCAGAGTCTGACGCCATTTCACATCGGGATTACGACGCAAAGTACCTAAACCACTGCAAGGCGCATCGACTAAGACACGATCTAACTTGCCTGCCAAGCGTTTGATCTTGGCATCACGTTCATGCGCGATCACCACCGGATGCACGTTGGAGAGACCACTACGCGCCAAGCGTGGCTTTAATTTTGCCAGACGTTTTTCAGAAATATCGAAGGCGTATAAACGGCCGGTATTACGCATCGCTGCGCCTAAGGCCAAGGTTTTACCGCCAGCACCAGCACAGAAATCGGCGACCATCTCACCACGTTTCGCACCTAGCAATTGCGCCAAGACTTGACTACCTTCGTCCTGCACTTCTATCGTGCCGTCTTTAAATAAGGGCAGATTCTGTATCGATGGTTTTTTGATGATACGCAAACCCAACGCAGAATATGGCGTTGCTTCGGCCAGAATTGGCGCTTGTGCTAATGATGCAATCACGTCTTCACGATTCGATTTCAAGGCGTTTACACGCAGATCCAAAGAGGCTGGCGCATTTAATGCATTCGCCAATTTCATCGCTTCTTCGTCGCCAAATTTGGCCGATAGCTTTTGCCACAACCAGTCAGGCAAATTCGATTTCAAAGAATGCGGCAAATGACTACGATCGATTTCCATTACACGACGCAGCCAGATATCTTCTTCTTCACTTAGACCGCCTAAAGCGTCGATACCGACAGCATCCGCCAAGCCTAGCAAAGTGATGCGACGCATCGCGGACCCGATGCCAGATTCGGAAAAACTGGTGTACACGCTCTTATTGCGCAGCAAGCCGTAAATCGCTTCAGCAATCACGCCGCGCTCGCGGCCACCGAGACGTGGATTCTCTCTGAAATAGCGCGATAAAGTGCCGTCGGCAGGACCAGTAAAGCGCAATACTTCGCGCAACACGGCTTCAGTGTGGCCTATCATGGCTGGTGGTAATCTCATGTTCTTCCTCTGTAAATACGATTAGATCGCGCAGCTATCTGCTTCGGATCCATTAACAATCACGCGATTGCCTTCAACCACTAATTTGCCTTCAACGAATAAACGCACGGCGCGTGGATAAATTTGATGTTCTTTGACCAGTAATTTCTGCGCTAGTGAATCTTCTGTATCACCATGTTCAATGCGCACACATGCCTGATCAATGATAGGGCCGTGGTCTAGCTCTGCCGTCACAAAATGAACAGTTGCGCCATGAAATTTCACTCCCGCATCCAAAGCTTGTTGATGCGTATGCAAGCCAACAAAACTAGGCAGCAAGGACGGATGAATGTTCACAATGCGGTTTTCATAATGCTGAACGAATTGTGGCGTCAAGATACGCATAAAGCCAGCCAGCACCACCAAATCAGCTTGAAAACTATCAATCGCCTGCTGTAAAGCCGCGTCAAAACTCTCGCGGTTAGGGAAAGCTTTACTTTCCACCACCAAAGTAGAAATACCCTGACTAGCGGCATACGCCAGACCCGCTGCATCAGACTTATTACTGATTACCGCTGCTATGTGTGCCGGCCATTGTTGGGATTGTGAGGCTTGGACGATGGCTTGCATATTGCTACCGCGTCCAGAAATAAGGATGACGATTTTTTTCATTGCGGCATTGTACCTCTGTCCCGGTCTAAGCCAAAGTAAAAAGCCTGAATTCACTTAAATTCAGGCTTTTTACATATCACAAAGTTAATTACTCAAAAGAATAAAAGACCCTGAATGCAACTTTCTTTTTAGCCCAATAATCTGCCGCATCGCGAAACACATCAAGCAAGGTTTCTCGTAATTCTTTATCAAAATGCACCGTATTTGGTAAATGCTCTATCACCACGACGAAACCATTTTGTTGCCCAGCCTTATGGACGGAATCGGTTAAACAATCATACAGCGCATCAAAATTATGGCCAAAATGCCTAGGAAAACCAAATGAGTCAGCAATCGCTTTCAATACCTCCTGCTTATTCAAGGCATGGGCGCAATACGCGTACAAAAAATGCTGGCCAGTGGCGGCGGCTTCTGCTTGCAGCTCGGGGCTACGAAAAGCTCTGATTGATTGCACTGCATTGGGGCTAACCGTGCTTAACAAACTCATTTCATCCTCAATAGGTGGTTGAAGTAGCATTTACAACGACAATTACAACGGCAATTCGAATAACAATGATCGTTACGACTGCAAACGACGACAACATTAAATTCACCGTCCTCACTTAGCAACAAGGTTTATTCTTTAATCCGCTTGAAACTAGCGTAATGATCATCGGTATAGTAAAACTCATAATAAGGTGGACGATCAGCACCGGTAACAATGCGTCTAGCGCCGCGATTTCTTGCGTAAGGCGTCTTTACAGTATATTCATGATAATAACCACGAGCACGTTTAGGCAATAGTCGTTCATAGTTACCAAATACGGAGCCGTCTTTATTATAAGGAAAAGGCCCCCCTTGCTGAATTAGACGCAGAGTCTGCCTTGCCTCTGGCGGCAAATCACGCACATTGATTTGACCCACATCGCCAGCCAAAGCACTGAAACAGATACCTAGATACAGACTAAAAACTAGCAACAACTGTCGTAAATGATTTCGCATTAAATTAATATTTAAAGAAGCAAAGTTGAAATTAAGATCGGAAAGTATAATCGCACACCTCTCGCTGACCAGTCAAATAGGGTCTTACGTTAAGAGCGTTTCCACTTCAGGTTTGTGCTGTTTGGCGACGGTTTGCGCTTGAAAGAACCGAATTACCTCCGCCTTCATGGCCAAAGTATCTTTGACACCCAAGGCTATTAACTCTTGCGTATAACTAGCCTCAAACAACAAGTACGACGCTAACGCTGAACCACGCACGTCGGTGGCACCGATACCACCTAACATGGTACGCACAGGTAAAGGTAAGCTTTGTGTATGGCGGCTAGCGATCTCATCTAAGCGCTCAGATGGCGCAATCACCAACAAATCGACAGGTTTCAATGGCGTTTTTTCGAGCAGATCAGGAGGTAACATCGACAGGGTCTTATTGATACGGGTCAGACGCTCAATATCAACCGCCAAACTATCCAAAAAAATACTCGACATCGCATGACCGGCAATTTGAGCCAAGCTAGGATAAGTCGCCAAATCAAAATTCTGACGAGGTGGCTCAGACAAACGCCCCGCACCGACAATCAATACCTTATTCGCGCCCAAATGAATGGCAGGAGAAATCGGTGCAAGCTGACGCATAGAGCCATCGCCACAATATTCCAAATGACCACCCCAATTTAGGGGAATGGAGGGGAAAATAAAAGGGATGGCGGATGACGCCAATAAGTGCTGAACGCCGATAAAATCACGTTGCGATAAACGCTGACTGCGAACCCAAGGCTCGACATCTTTCAGCGTCTGGTAGAAAGTGAGATGATGTCCAGTGGTATAGGATGACGCCGTAACCGCTAAGGCTTGCAAGTCGCCCGTTTCGAAGGCCTTGTCCAAACGCTCCATATCCAGCATACGATGCAACAAGCCTGCCAAAGGCGAATTATCAAGCAAGGAAGTTGGCGGCGACTTGCGCCATTTATTCAGTAACCAACCGAAAGACATAATCGACAGCCAGCGTGCGCCAGAGCGTATCACGCCTAAGGAGTCCGCCCGATACACTTGTGCCGCCTCGAAATTACTCCAAATGTGCATGATGCTATCGACCGACTCTTTGAAATGATCGATACGAGAAGCGAGCGCGGTGGCATTGATGGCGCCTGCGGAAGTGCCACAAATAATGCCAAAGGGATTTTTTTTAGGATCCCAGTCTTGTTCCAATAAGATGTCTGAGATTGCTTTGAGAACACCGACCTGGTAGGCGGCACGAGCGCCGCCACCGGTCAGTATCAAGCCTGTCGTGGCATTACTATTCATTCCTATCCGACTCCAAAAAGCAAAATTTTCTTATGCTTCTAGTGTATTCGTGTACAAGACAAATGTCTTCAAGAAAGCAAGAAACTGTGATTTTTGGAGCGAAATTCTGGAACTTATTTTGGTTGCATGCGAATCGCACCATCCAAACGTATCGTTTCACCATTCAACATCACGTTTTCTATGATCGCTTGTGCCAATTGCGCATACTCAGCAGGCTTGCCCAAACGAGAAGGGAACGGCACCATTTTACCTAAAGCATCTTGTACTTCTTGCGGCATACCCAAGAGCATCGGCGTTTCAAAAATACCTGGCGCTATCGTCATCACACGTATACCGTTGCGCGACAAATCTCGTGCCATAGGCAAAGTCAAACCGACTACTGCCGCCTTAGAGGAGGCATAGGCTGCCTGACCAATTTGACCGTCATACGCCGCGACGGAAGCGGTATTAATAATGATACCGCGCTCGTCCTGACTAGTTGCTTCAGTTTTGCTCATCGCTTCAGCTGCCAAACGAGCCATGTTAAAAGTACCTACCAAATTGATATTCACGACGCGCTGAAATAATTCCAAAGGATGTGCGCCATCTTTACCGACTGTTTTAACTGCAGGTGCAACACCCGCGCAATTGATCAAGCCTCGCAAAGTACCTGCGGCAGTCGCTGCAGCAATTACAGCTTGTCCATCAGCTTCTTGTGTAACATCACATTTAACGAAAGTTGCATTCAATTCTGTAGCTAGTTTTTGGCCGGCTTCAACTTGCACGTCAGCAATCACTACCTTACCGCCGTTGGCAGTAATCATGCGCGCTGTTGCCTCGCCCAAACCTGATGCGCCACCAGTGATAATGAATACATTGTTTTGAATTTGCATACTTTCCTCAGTTCTGAAATTAGTTGAATAAGAAACTCGCCTAGCACCATCGAATAGTTCAGATGCAATGACGTTAACGTAAACGTCAATTATCTCGCTTTTCGCTCTTTGTAGAAAGTAAAAAATAGACGAACAATAAAAAAAGGCAGCAACTGCATCGCAATCACTGCCCTTCCATAACTCTACGTACACTGCACTTAAAAAGCTAGGTGCCTACTTAGATGCTGCCTCACTAGCGGAAGCCGCTTTCACTTTCACTACATCCAAACCGACTGGCGCTTCCATTTGTGGCAATACATCCGCTTTGTGTGAAATCACCGGTGTAGGTTGCGCTGGTGCTTTCAGCCACGGTACCAATGGGAATAATGGTACCAGTAACAAAGCGACGATGTTGATAATCTTAATCAACGGGTTTATCGCTGGACCTGCCGTATCTTTGTAAGGATCACCGACGGTATCACCAGTTACCGCAGCCTTATGCGCTTCGGAACCTTTACCGCCAAAATGGCCATCTTCAATATACTTCTTGGCGTTATCCCAAGCGCCACCACCAGTCGTCATGGAAATCGCCACGAACAAGCCCGTGATAATCGTTCCCATCAACATCCCCCCCAAAGCAGCTGGACCCAATGTGAGACCAACTAAGATAGGTACGACAACTGGCAACAAGGAAGGCAAAATCATTTCCTTGATTGCCGATGCCGTCAGCATATCGACAGCTTTATCGTATTCTGGCTTACCAGTGCCATCCATGATGCCTTTGATATCACGGAACTGGCGACGCACTTCGACCACCACAGCGCCAGCAGCACGCCCTACGGCTTCCATCGCCATCGCACCGAACAAATAAGGAATCAAACCACCAATGAATAAACCAACAATGACTTGTGGATCAGACAGATCAAATTTCACATCAAGCCCGACCGAACTCAAAGCATGTGTGTAATCGGCGAACAAAACCAAGGCCGCCAAACCAGCGGAACCGATCGCATAACCTTTAGTCACGGCTTTTGTTGTATTGCCCACAGCATCAAGTGGATCAGTAATCGCACGCACAGATTCATCCATGCCTGACATTTCTGCGATACCACCCGCGTTATCAGTAATCGGACCGTAAGCATCCAACGCGACGATAATGCCAGCCATCGACAACATTGACGTTGCTGCTACCGCGATACCATAAAGACCGCCACCAAATTTATACGACACCAAAATCGCCACGCACACTGCCAATACAGGATATGCAGTGGATTTCATCGACACACCAAGACCAGCGATAATATTCGTACCATGACCAGTCGTGGACGCTTCGGCGATATGACGTACAGGTTTAAAATCAGTACCCGTGTAATACTCAGTGATGTAGACCATCAAGCCAGTCAGGACAATACCGACCACCGCAGAGATAAGCATTTGCTGACGCATCGCATCGTCTTTAAATAACATATACGTGACCGCAACGAAACCGATCAAAGACAAGCCAGCAGCCCACCACAAGCCCGTATACAAGGCCGACATAATTTTCTTACCAGGAGTGTGCTTAACGAGAGAACAGCCAACGATGGAAGCCGGAATTGACACCGCACCCAACATCAGTGGATATACTATCGCTTCTGTCACAGCAGTCGTCACCATCAATGCGCCGAGCAGCATAGTCGCAATCAAAGTCACGACATAAGTCTCAAACAAATCAGCCGCCATACCAGCGCAATCACCGACATTATCACCGACGTTATCGGCGATTACTGCGGGATTACGTGGATCATCTTCAGGAATGCCTGCTTCAACTTTACCCACTAGATCAGCACCGACGTCCGCACCTTTGGTAAAGATACCACCGCCCAAACGAGCAAAAATAGAGATCAAGGAAGCACCGAAAGCCAAGCCAATTAAGGGCTTAATCACATCATGCTGGGACATACCACCGGCAGAACCGCTGCTTTGTCCACTAGTTAAATACATATAGAATAATGCGACGCCGAGTAAGCCCAAACCAGCAACCAACATGCCGGTAATGGCACCACCTTTAAACGCCACGTCTAAAGCTTGATTCATGCCTTTGGTTGCCGCCTGTGCGGTGCGTACATTAGCGCGTACCGAGACATTCATACCGATGAAGCCGCAAGCACCCGACAATACCGCGCCGATTAAGAAGCCCATCGCTGTTACTGGACCAAGACCTGGCAAGACCGCGATCGCAATGAATAGAACCACACCAACCATCGCAATCGTTTTATATTGACGCGCCAAATAAGCGGCTGCGCCTTCCTGAATCGCTGTCGCAATTTCCTGCATACGGGCATTTCCCGCATCCTGTTTCAAAATCCAACTTCTTGTAATTAAACCGTAAAGTACCGCTAGTACTCCACACGCTACAACAATCCACAGACTTAATACCATGTTGACGCCTCCAATTTTTGTTAATGTTGATTGCGCTTAGCTTTTGACTTGACACGCATCACACCGTTTATAGAAATAAGCGAAATAGAACAACAGACATTTTTGTTTTTAAAACTGAATCTGGTATTGGGACAAAAACTGTACAGAAAATTGTTAAGGGAAACCTCCATCAAAAAAAAATAAAAAAAGAAAATTGTGAATTAAATACGCGCAATTAAAATATAAATCAAATCATCGGCAACGCATATCAAACTAAATAGATTTTATGTAGGTCGAAAAAAAAGCGGACACAAAGTCCGCTTTTTTTATTCAGAGAGCGCCGCGAATGCCGCGTCGCGTATGGCATCAACCGCCCCGACGCCTGCAATCTTACGATACTTAGGTGCACCTGGATTGCCAGATTTTGCCCAATCACCATAATAAGTAACCAAGACTTCAGTTTGATTATGGTAGACCGACAAGCGCTTCTGCACAGTCTCTTCCTTATCATCATCACGCTGGACTAAATCTTCACCAGTGTCATCGTCTTTACCTTCGACTTTAGGTGGATTAAATTTCACATGATAAGTACGACCTGAACCTGGATGTACACGACGACCACTCATACGTTCGATGATCGCACTATCTGGCACGTCGATTTCTAATACGTAATCAATCGTAACGCCAGCATCTTTCATGGCATCCGCTTGTGGTGTCGTTCTTGGAAAACCATCAAACAAATACCCGTTGGCGCAGTCATCTTGCTTTAAACGCTCTTTGACCAAGCCGATAATGATGTCATCTGATACCAGTCCACCTGCATCCATCACTTTTTTTGCTTCCACGCCCAATGGCGTTCCTGCTTTTACTGCTGCACGCAGCATGTCACCAGTGGAGATTTGTGGAATACCAAATTTTTCCTTAATGTAATTGGCTTGCGTGCCCTTGCCTGCTCCGGGTGCTCCCAACAAAATAAGACGCATTTTTATTTCCTAGACGAGTTTAATATTCTGTGAGCCCTATCCGTTTTGGCAAGAATAAGGCGTTTAAATTTTTGCTTATTTTTTTAATTATTTATTTGTTGAATTCTTTATTTACTGCTTATTATTTTTATCTTGACTCACGCACACGATGCGCCGTCATTTATTTTGTTCTTTACGAAATTTACCACAGATTTTTCCGCTTGAAACGCTTTCCAAGAGTAACAACATGGATTTTTGTCACAAGTTCAAAAAAATGTTCTGACGCGTTGTAAATCCTCTAGCGTATCAACGCCAGCAACCGGACTTTGATCAGTCACATGCACCGCGATGGCAATGCCATTCCACAAAACTCGCAACTGCTCTAAAGCTTCGATGTGTTCGAGCGGAGAAATTGGCAATGCCGGGTAAGTTTGCAAAAATTGATTTTGATATGCATACAAACCGATATGGCGTAGCGCTTGATATCCGTCCGGCATCACATTTTGATTCTGGGCAAAGGCATCACGCGCCCAAGGCATCGTTGCACGAGAAAAATATAAAGCACGGGAAAATTTATCCAGCACCACCTTAACGACATTCGGATTAAACAAATCCTGGACATCATAAATTGCGTGCGCCGCAGTTGCCATCGGCGTCTGCGCGCTCACCAAAGCCGCAGTAGCCGCAATTAGCGCAGGATCAATCAAGGGTTCGTCGCCTTGCACATTAACCACCACCGCATCGCTCGCTAATCCCATCGCAGCAGCGACTTCGGCAATTCTATCGGTACCCGATGGATGATCACTACGGGTCATTTTCACGTCAATACCATGAGCCTTACATGCAGCAAAAATATCAGCATGGTCAGTCGCCACCACCACTTGCGACGCACCGGACAACAAGGCGCGTTCAGCGGTACGCACCACCATAGGCTTACCACCTATATCAGCTAAAGGTTTGTTCGGTAAGCGGGTCGACGCTAGGCGAGCGGGAACAATGGCGACAAAACTCATAGAATCACTCTGCCTTATTAAGTATCCGCATCAAGCACGCGCGCCTGGTCTTCCCACATAATAGGAATCCCATCGCGAATCGGAAACGCCAAACGATCCGCCTTACAAATTAATTCTTGTGCGGCTTTATCGTAGACCAAAGGTCCTTTGCACAAAGGACAAACTAGAACGTCAAGCAGACGTGCATCCATGTTTTTTCTCCGAAGTTATCTTGAGCAACTTGAGCAACTGTGTCTGAAATTCTGCGTCGAGTTCAGCAGAAACAGGTAGCAACCAGATACGCGGATCATCTTTCAAACCCGCGATTTGGCGACATTTTACTGCATCCTTCTCCGTGATAAGAACGATTTCAGCATCCACGTGCTGAAAAAGATCAGAAGAAAAAGCAAAATGATCGGCTAAAGGCATAGACTCAAATTCCAAGCCATGGGCAGTCAAGGTATCAAAAAACCGTTGCGGATTGCCGATTCCCGCTGCCGCCAGTATTTTCTTTCCCTGCAATTCAGTTAGCGACTGTCGTAACTCTGGATGCTGAAGATTCATCAAGACATCGGCTCGCAGGTGCATAGACACCACCTCTCCACCTATGCCACGGACATGCTCTTTATCAGCAGAATTCAGAACAGTAAAGTCGCGTCGGCGTTGTACAGATTCACGCAAAGGACCTGCGGGCAACAGCCAACCATTCCCGATTCCGCGCTGATCAAACATCAGGATTTCCACGTCGCGACCAAGTGCGTAGTGCTGCAGACCATCATCCGAAATAATCACATCGACCTGCGGATACTGCGCTAATAATTGCAGTGAGCTCGCCACTCTATGCCGCCCCACCATCATAGGGCATCCGGTGCGCTGCACGATCAATAAGGGTTCATCACCGACTTCAGTCGCCAAAGACGCAGCCTTCACTTCAATATTATTGTCTACCTGTGCGCCATAGCCCCGAGAAATAACCCCGGGCGTCCAGCCAGCAAGACGTAATTGCTCGACCAACCAGATGACCATCGGTGTTTTACCAGTACCGCCGACATAAATATTACCGACCACAATGACAGGTACGGGCAGCTGGGTTTGAGGTCTATAGCCAAGTACTAGCAAACCGAATCGAAAATTCAGAATGAGACCAAACAATTTGGAAAGAGGCCAGAATAAAATCGGCAATATGCCGCGCTTTGACCAGGATTTAATCAAGAATGATTCAAATGCTGCGCGCAAAAAATACTCCTTAACGACGAGTTATCGATCCGTCATAAACACAAAGGAGAAATCATCATAGATTTCTCCTTCATTATGGCGCATTGATTTAACTATCTACTTATTTTGAGGTTGAGGTCGCCTGAGCCGCAAAAGTGACTTTCGCTAAACCAGCAATACGCGCTGCCTCTAATACATCAATCACCGACTGATGGGTAGCTGCACGATCTGCGTTAATGATGACGACAGGATCTGGTGCACCTGCTTTACCGCCATTCATCGCTTCTGCCGCCTTCTTCAAATCGTTTGCCAAGTTGGTCGCATCTAAAAAACTAACTGGCTCGCTATTGATTTTATAGCGTCCCTGAGCATCAATACCGATTTCAATTTGACTCGGTTTATCCTGAGCTTTTTCTGCGTCCGCTGTCGGCAACGTAATCTGCAATTCGGTAAAACGACTATACGTCGTTGTCACCATCAAGAAGATCAAAATAACCAATAAGACGTCGATGAAGGGAATCAAGTTGATTTCTGGATCTTCTTTGCCCCGTCCTTTACGAAAATTCATACGACTACTTTCTCGTGCTATGAACGATATCAACAAACTTCACGGCCTGCTGTTCCATCTCGACCACAAAACCATCGATCAAGGCACGGAAATGGCGATAAAAAATCATCGCAGGCATCGCAATAAAGATACCAAAACCGGTGTTGTATAAAGCCACGGAAATGCCGTGTGCCAGTTGCGCAGGATTCGTACCAGATGCATTCTGCGAACCGAAAATTTCTATCATACCGACAACGGTACCAAACAAACCCATTAACGGCGCTAAAGAAGCGATGGTGCCTAAGGTCGTCAGGAATTTCTCTAATTCATGAGCCACCGCGCTACCCGCTTCCTCTATCGATTCTTTCATGACTTCACGCGGTGCATTCACATTGCGCAAGCCTGCTGCCAAGACGCGTCCCAATGGCGAATTAGTGGCTAGCTGATCAATCACTTCTTGTTTAATTTTGCCACTTTGATAAACACGGATAACTTCTTCCAGCAAAGTTTTAGGCAAAATCCGTTGTCTTCTCAAAGATAAAGTTCGCTCGATAATCAAAGCCAAAGCGACAATCGATGCCACCAGTAAGAAATAAATCGGCCAACCAGCCGCCTGAATAATCGCGAACAAATGAAACTCCTTGCCAAAAAATTCTAAATAAGTCGTAGAAACTACGACTAGCTACCAACAGCCATGAATAAAAGCTCAGCCCGCAATGTATCGTGTTGTCAGACTGTGAGCAAGTAGCTGTCAGTGAATATTTTCTCTCAGATCGACAACTAAGCTTGGATCAAACGAAAAAATAGACAAATACACACAATCCACAGTTTTGCACAGATTCTGTGTGCAAGATTGTGGATATCCTTGGGGCTAAATTCTAAACCCTTGATTTTAAACAAATTAGCAATGCCGCCACAAAATTAGGCACATGACTAAAACTCAAAAAAAGGCAGTTTATACACAGCCCAAAAGTTTTACACACAAACTGTGGAGAACTATGTGCACAAGACTTGCACACAGGCTTAAGTCTTTGATTTAAAAAATAAAAAACACTTGCAAGAAATTTGAGCAAAGCCGTGCCTAATCCAATTAATGATTATTTTTACTAGAATAAACCTACAAATTTGTCATTTTGTGGAAAACTTCGCCGAGTTTTGCACACAAATTGTGGATATCTTTGTGAACAAACACAGGACACAATTCTAAGTGGATGATTTTATTGAGTTTTGTAGTCTTGCTACAAAATGTGGCAAACAACAATTTAGTTTCCTCTAGACATGTTTTGCATTTTCGTCACAATTTCCTGTGGATAACTTTGTGCATAAACACAAAATATTTCCTAATTTAGTGAAAGATAAGCAGCACAATCTCAGACGATTTCACATCATTTGACACTTGGGACTCTAACCCAAAGTAAATAATCATTTAAAAATCATATACTTACAAAAACTTTCTCCATTATTTTTGACAATCTCCGTCTGGCATGACATGCTCTCCCCACTTTTCACTTAGTTGTGGACAGCTTTACTTGCAGACGACTTATGGCATCAGATCTTTTCACACAAAACCCAATAAAAACAGAATCCATACTGCCAGTTTCGGCGCTAAACCAAGCCGTTGCTCAATTACTGGAGCGAAGTTTCCCCTTGACGTGGATTTCAGGTGAAATATCTAATTTCACCCGCGCCAGTTCTGGACATTGGTATTTCACACTCAAAGACAGCGCGGCTCAGGTCAGAGCAGTGATGTTTCGCGGGCGCGCACAATATGCGGGTTTTATGCCGCGCGAAGGTGACAAAGTTGAATTGCGTGCCTTAGTTGGCTTGTACGCACCACGCGGCGATTACCAAATTAATGTTGAAGCAATACGCCGCGCCGGTATCGGTAATTTGTACGAGGCTTTTTTACAACTAAAAGCTCGCCTGGCAGAGGAAGGTTTATTTGCACCAGAACGAAAACGTGCACTACCTGACTTTGTAAAAACCATAGGAATTGTGACCAGTCCACAGGCTGCAGCCTTACGCGATGTAATAACGAGCCTGCAACGCCGCGCACCTCATGTCAATGTCATTATTTATCCCTGCCCGGTACAAGGTGAAGGCGCAGGTAACAAGATCGCTGCAGCCATCGCGCAAGCAGACGCTGATGGGCAATGTGAATTACTCATCGTGTGTCGTGGCGGTGGTAGCATAGAAGACCTTTGGGCTTTCAATGAAGAAGTGGTCGCGCGCACCATCGCCCATTGCGAAATACCAGTGATCAGTGGTGTCGGACATGAAACTGATTTTACAATCAGTGATTTCGTCGCCGATTTACGTGCGCCTACTCCGACAGCTGCGGCTGAAATGGCGACCACACCGACAGCGGACTGGATTGCTTGCTTACAGCATTGGCAGAGTTTGATGCAAAAACAGATGCGTCGGCAATTAGATACTGAATCACAAAATCTGGACTGGCTTACGCATCGTTTGCAGAGTCCAACAGCGGCGCTCGAAAATAAACGATTGCAAATCATCCATAGCGCGCAGCGCTTGCGCTTTTCCGCCTATAGACCACTGCAATTGGCTCAATCGAGGCTGATGCAATACCAGAGCAAACTACAACAATACAAACCCAATCCGAAGTCTGATGTAGATAAACTACGTAATTTACAGCAACAAATGTGCAGCAATTTGCGACATCAATTGCAACGGCAAAAAGTAGGCCTCGAAAATCTGCAAGCCAAACTAGAAATGCTCAATCCGCAACGTACCCTAGAGCGCGGCTATGTCATTCTCCAGCAATCAGACGGCACCTTGGTACGCAGTGGACAACAATTAACGTCTGGGGATAAGCTGCATTTACGGACCGCGACTGATACGACAGAACTACAAATTGCACTGGTAAAAACACCGCAAGCTGCGCATTAGCTGCAAGCATTCAGACAAAAGCTTACAATGATGGTTTTGGTTCACTCAACTTTACTCAAGTTGAGTCAATTGATTTGAATCGAAAACCCTATTTTTTTGACGTATTTTTTCAATTACCCAACTTAGGATCTGCCATGGAACATACTTTGCCAGCATTGCCATACGCCCTCGACGCATTGGCTCCACATATTTCTCAAGAAACTTTGGAATACCATTATGGTAAGCATCATCAAACTTATGTCACTAACCTGAATAATCTGATCAAGGGTACCGAGTTTGAAAACGCAACACTCGAAGAGATCGTTAAAAAATCTTCTGCTGGCATCTTCAACAATGCAGCTCAAATCTGGAATCACACGTTTTATTGGAATGGCTTAAAACCAAATGGTGGTGGCGCACCTACTGGCGCTTTGGCTGACGCGATCAATGCAAAATGGGGTTCTTTTGATGCATTCAAAGAAGCCTTCACAAAATCATGCGTAGGCAATTTCGGTTCTAGCTGGACTTGGTTAGTGAAAAAAGCTGATGGTAGTTTGGACATCGTTAACACATCAAATGCTGCGACGCCATTGACTACGACTGATACACCTTTGATCACATGCGATCTGTGGGAACATGCTTATTACATCGACTACCGCAATGCTCGTCCAAAATATTTGGAAGCATTCTGGGCATTGGCTAACTGGGAATTCGCAGCGGCGAATTTGGCTTAAATTTAGCTCAGTTAGCGGATATGGCGCGAAACGCTGTTTCGACAAAACAAGCCTGCGATATGATCGCGGGCTTTTTTACTTCTTCAGCTCTTTATAATGTTGGCGACACATGCAAATTGGAATCGTCGAAGCTTGAACGTTGAACATTGAACTAATGGCGATCACGCCACACTAAGCATCCTTCTTCTCTTTAGTTAATTCACTATGCCTACTCAAAAAAAAATCCGTTTAGTTCTGAGCTTTTGCGGCTTATTAGCTAGCACAACTTGTCTGGCGCAAACCCAAGTTTCACAAGCAATGCAAGATCTGCAAATACTTGCCAGCGACAAAATGCAAGGGCGTGAAATTGGTAGCCCGGGTAGCGCATTAGCTCGAGACTATCTGCTAAAGCGCATTGCCGATTTAGGCCTTAAACCTTGCGGCGCCAGCTATGTACAAGACTTTCCGGTGAATAGATCAGGCCAAGCTACACAAGGAAAAAATATTCTTGCCTGCCAGTATGCGGAAAAAAATAATGCCAAGAAGTTTCTTGTTGTATCCGCTCACTACGATCATCTCGGGATCAAAAATGACAAAATTTATTTTGGTGCTGACGACAATGCTTCCGGCGTCGCTGGCGTCTTGGCGGTAGCGCAAAGTTTGCGAGGAAAAACAACAAAGCACAACATGGTATATGCTTTTTTTGACGGAGAAGAACGCGGCTTATTAGGCGCACACGCTTTTATAAAACAAGCATGGATTGCCCCCAAGGACATTGTTGCGAATATCAATTTCGATATGATTGCTCGTGGCGATAAAAATGAATTATTTGCCAGCGGCACTTACCAAAATCCAAGCCTAAAACCAATACTGCAAGAACTTAATGGAACACAAGGAATTAAGCTTTCGTTTGACCATGACAGGCCAGAACAAGGTAGCAACGACTGGACTTCGCAATCCGATCATTACGCCTTTTTCAAAGCAGGCATTCCTCATGTGTATTTCGGTGTGGAAGACCATGCGGATTATCATAAGCCTAGTGACAGTGTAGAAAAAGTGAATCCCAAATTCTTTGACGGTGCAATAGAGATTGTACAAAAAGCGGTGCAACTCATCGACCAAACATTTACACGCAAAGATTAAACCCAGATTTTCCATTAGGCGCGTCTTCGACGCTATTCGAGCGCTGGCGGCGCATTTTCGGTCATTTTTTTCGTTCTTCGTTGCAAATAGCGAGCTATTTTCGCCTCATTCACGTAAAAACTGCCTCGAAAAGTGCATCCGCCATCGTCTCAAATCCTAATGGAAATTCTGGGTTAAACAAAAAAACCGGCACCCAATTACGTGAGTGCCGGTCTTCGTTTTATACTTACAACAAACAACCCAACATATCATCCAATTAGTGATGCTTAACAGGGAACAAGAAGGTCTCTGCCAATTGCTTCCAGCTCGGCTCTTTTCCATACATACGGATCCCCAGTGTAAATACACGAGTCGCCGCAGATTTAAACCACCACAAGCACGCTAACAACAAAGTCAACGACAAGAACCACTGCCACATCGGTACTTCTGTATGTGCCATACGTAAAGGCATCGCGGCAAATGAAGTTAGTGGACATATACTCAGCACTTGCATCATCATGCCTTCTGCGTTGTCAATACCGCTATAAGCCAATCCAACAGGTATCGCAGGTAAAAACATCATAATACTGCGACTCGAATGATTTGGATCATCTATCGTCGCCGCAAATGCCGCCATAAAACTATTCACCAACAACATACCCAAGACCACAAACAAGATGGCAGTGAACAATTCAAAAGCACCTACAGGAAGCGATACATCCGGTTTGTCCGATATCACCGCCATTCCCTGAATGAACAAGAAAAACAGCAATCCATAGCTAAACATCGTCTTGAAACAGAATAGAGAAATACCTAAAATTTTGCCTTCTATCCATTGTGCAGGCGTGATTAACGTTAACAACTGTTCTGTCACACGATTTTGTTTTTCGCTGGTGATACCAGTGAATAAATAACCAAAGCCTGAAAAAATTCCGATGGTTAGCAAGAACAATAAAGCGCCGCTCACAAGCGCCCGTCCTTTTTCATTTTTGTCGTCTTTTTCTGGCTTAAGCATCACGGTCTTAATGTCGGGCAATTCCGTAATTTGCTTACGCTGAATGTCAGTCAAAGGCAGCAAAGCGATCTGACGCTCTTGTTGCCAATTCTGCAGATTGGTTTTTAACTTTGCCTGCCAACTGGCTTTTTCTTTGACCGTCAATTGCACCCGGTCTTGTTCGTCTTCCTTGGCGATTTCTATTACGGCATGCCAGGTCTCGCCGACATTTTTAAGAACCTCAGACTTAGTTGCTGGACTAACGGTGCTAAACTGAAAACCGTCCAACTTGGGCAAAGTAAAATCCCCCACCACCGCCACTTGATAATCTTTATCCAGTGCCGACTTCAAATGCGGCCACAACATCGAAAATCCTATGCCTATCAACATCAACGCAATAGAGATAATTTCCTGCTTCCATTTGAAGTAGCGTTTAAACTCGAACAGAGCGATGTTCCAGATGGTCATGCTATTTCTCCTGACGATAAATTGTTCGCATTATGCTTTTGTACGGCTGTCAAATAGAGATCGTGCAAGCTGGGTTGGATGCGACTGAAATCTTTAACCTCGGCTAACAGCATAACTTGTTGCAGTAATTGATTGACAGTGGCAGCTTCGCGCAATTGCAACAAGTAGGCATTGTCTTGTTGTTGCTCAGCCGTTTCAATAGCGGAACATCCTCGTAACGATTCCAAAGAAACCAGATTGGCAAAGCGCAATTGATAAAATTTTTCGGGACTCAGTTGTTCTATCACTTGCGCTAGACTACCCGATGCCACTTGCTGGCCTTTATTGAGCAATAACATAGAATCAGCAAGGCGTTCCACCAATGCCATCTGATGTGCGCTCAAGACAATCGTAGTTCCCGTTTGCTTCATCTCATTCAAGATCGTCAGCACATGTTCTTGATTGATAGGATCGAGGCCGGAAAAGGGTTCATCCAAAATTAAAAGCTTGGGTTGATGTATCAGACAACTGATTAACTGCACTTTTTGTTGATTACCTTTAGACAGCTTACTCAGGTTATCCTTCGCCTTTTCATTCAAATCTAAACGCGGCAACCAATACGCTAATTGCTCGGCAATTTGCGTTTTTGTCAAACCACGTAACTTACCTATGTAGGTCAAGTTATCAGTGACGCTTTTATCGGGGTACAAACCACGATCTTCAGGCAAGTAGGCGAAGCTGGTTTCAGGAATTTTCTGCATTCTGATGCCATCTTCAAACACCCGTATCTCACCCGCATCGGCTTGTGTCAAGCCCACCAACATACGAATCAATGAGGACTTACCGGCACCGTTCGGCCCGAGCAAAGCAAAGATTTGTCCGGGCGCAACCGTAAAACTCAAACCCTGCACGGCTTTTACCGTGCTATACGTTTTTTCGACCTGGCTCACTTCTATACTGATCATACACAACTCCATACCATGTTATTAGACTCTTCAAGGTTCACTTCCATCGCTCAATCAACCCCGAACGAATCCGCGTTGGATTGAACTTTAACGATACAAAAGGGGATTGAACAGTGAGTGGTGACCAAATACGAAACTCGTGCCACAAGACACGAGTTTTTGGGACAAAAAGAGAAATACGAAATCTATTACTTAGGATTACGCGGCACGACGCGAAAATAGGCGCTGCACAGCCTGCACCACCAGCAGCACTAAAGCACCGGCGATAACACCAATCAAACCATCGAAAACGCTAGGCAAAATACTTTCCAATACCGGACCGATTGCAGGTACGCTCGCTGCCGACTTCGCTATACTGTGAGAAAATTCGCTGACGGCGTGTATGCCATGACTAAGAATACCACCACCAACCAAGAACATCGCCGCAGTGCCAATCACAGTCAAAGCCTTCATCAAGCGCGGCGCGAAAGCGACTAATCCATCTCCAATACGACGCTGTAGGCTACGTAACCAAGATTGCTCTTGATTGCGCTGCAAATAAAAACCCATATCGTCAAGCTTTACAATCAGCGCCACAAAACCATAAACACCCACGGTCATTAAAAGACTGATGCCTGCTAGCACTGCTACTTGGGTTGAAAAAGGTGCTTGTGCCACGGTGCCCAAGGTAATAATAATGATCTCGCCACTCAAAACAAAATCAGTGGTGATCGCACCTTTAATTTTATCTTTTTCAAACTGCACCATATCCACTTCTTCATGGGTTAAAGCGTGTACCAATTCGGTGTGGTGTGCTTCATCTTCCGCCTCACTGTGCAAAAACTTATGCGCTAACTTCTCAAATCCCTCAAAACACAAATAAGCACCACCGACCATCAGCAAGGGCATAATCGCCCAAGGTGCAATGGCACTTAATAGCAGCGCCACAGGCACTAATATGACCTTATTTTTAAAAGAACCTTTCGCTACTGCCCACACCACTGGCAATTCGCGTTCCGCCCTCACGCCACTGACTTGCTCTGCATTTAAAGCGAGGTCATCGCCCAATACACCCGCAGTTTTTTTTGCCGCGACTTTGGTCATCAGCGCAACGTCATCGAGTACGGTTGCAATATCGTCGAGTAGGGTTAAGAGGCTTGCACCAGGCATAAAAACTTTCTTTGTGAGTAAGTATATGAAGGAAATTCTCCGTGAGATATCAAGGAAATTCAAAGTTCCGAGATCCAGAGGAATGCAAAATTCTACTTTACATATTAGCTAGCTTCTAGCAATTTATTTTGGTGAAAATTTGTCTTTATCAACATTGCAATGCATTTGAACTTCCCAGAGGAACTTTTTAGCTGCTTCCCAGTCTATTTTTACTATTTTAGATAGCGGTGAATTTTGAGCCGCGACTACATAAAAACTTATTATATTAACGACTACCCAAGGGAGAAAAAATGAAACAAAAAGCACTCGCCATCAGCATTGCTTTGATTTATAGCGGCGCTTTGGCGCTGGGTAGTCCGTTGGCGCAAGCCCAAGTTGGTGGTAAACCCGCAACTGTTGCGAAACTAAAGCCGTCAGAATTAAGCTTGGAACAACTTTATCGCGCCCAGCCGTATGCCGGTAAAGCGGCCACGCAACTACGTTTTAGTAAGGACGGTCGCTATCTCGCATATGCCTGGAATCCATTTGGTCAAGAAGGCAATGATTTATACATCCACGATACAGAAACGGGAAAAACCAGTCGTATCACTTCACCGTCTGTCATGAAAACCTATGACGCACCAGAAGACTGGGATCGTTTTGAGAAAAAACTCAAACAAAAAGAAAAAGAACTAAACGAGCGTCAAGCAAAGGCTGAGGCTCAAGCGGCCTACTTACGTGGCGAAAAAGTCGATCTTTTGCAATGGGAACGCGCTGCCATCGAAGAATTAAAACGAGAATTAGCTGAAAAGAAAAGCAAAGCAGCCGAAATAAAGGCAGAAAAAGACGCTGAAGCTGCCAAGGAAAAAGCCGCTAGCGCTGGCGCGGGCGCGGGAACCAATGCAAATGCAAATGCAAGCGCCAGCAAAACCGAGAATGACAAGAAAGAGACCGAAAAAGAATTATGGGAATTGCGCGACGAATTAAAGAAAAAACTGACCAAAGAGAAACTCAAAAATAGTGACCTATATCCCGGAATAGAAAACTCGGTATGGGCAAAAGAAGCCCAAGAGCTGATCTTTCAATATCGCGGCGACCTGTTCCGCTTACAAGCCCAATCAGGAAAAATTGAACGACTGACTAAAACCGACAAAGTCGAACGCATCCTGTCGTATACCGCCGACGATAGTGGTTATCTGTACATGGATGAAAAACGTATTTATGCCGCCAGTTTTAGTAATGGCGCATTACGCCAGCTTAATCCTGAACTGATACACGCTGACGATGTCGAGAAAAAATACTCACTAGCCAGCACAATATTGAGTGAAGACAAACAGTGGATGGCTATTACCGCCAACGCAGCGCCTGCCGATCCAAGCAAAGCACCACAAGGTCGTCAGGTTGAAATTATGAGTTATGGCGAACGCTTCGCCACCGCAAAAAAAGTCAGTCGTGAAGTATCGGATGATAAACGCACCGTACCAGCGTCGGCTTTATATATTCGGAAAGTCAGTGACGACTCTATGCGCCAGCCGCAAGCTGTTTTCACCAATGACGGCGGCGATATCTGGTTCGAAATGAGCCGTGTGGCGTTCAGCAAAGATGGTAGTCAATACACCTTCTCAACCTGGGAGCGCGAAAAAGAATTACTGCGCATTTATGTCGGCAATAGTGCCGACAATGCGAAACCAAAAATCATCTTTGAACGTCGCAAACAAGTTGGGCACGAAGTGGTCAATGTGGTTTCACCGCAATTCACACCTGATGGCAAACAATTGATCGCCGTATTGGACGAGCTCGGCTATCGTCAGCCTTACCGTATTGACACCGCTAACGGAAGCGCCACTGCACTACTCAAAGGTGATTTTGAAGCGCACCAGATACTTGGTTTCAGCCCGGACAGTAGCTCCATGTTTGTCATGGCAAATCGCGATGACTTTGCAGCGATGAATCTATTCAAAGTCACCCTCGCAAATGGTGAAATGCAAGCCTTAGGACAACTCGGTGATTTCCATCGTACCAGCGCAATCACAGAGAGTGGGCAAAAATTGGCCAGCGTCGCAGGACAATGGTCAAACCGACCTGAATTGAAACTACTTGATCTGCAAGCCAATAGTAAAGTCAGCAGTAAAACCTTGACCGACAGCCACGATCCGAAATGGAATGCCGTCAATCTGATTCAACCAGAACGCTTTAGCTTCACTAATCGTCACGGCGACAAGATCGAAGCATATGCCTTCAAACCGCAAAGTTGGAGCAACGGCGATAACCGTCCAGCGATTGTTTACACCTATGGAGGACCACTTGGTGATCGCCATATTATTGAGACTGACAGTTTCCAAGCAACAGCCTATTTATTTGGGATGTACATGGCGGCAAAACACGGTTACGTTACGGTTGCTGTCGATCCACGTGGTCACTCAAACTATGGTCGCAAGTTTAGCGATGCAAATTGGGAACAAGTAGGTAAACCCCAAACCGAAGACTTAGAAGATCTGGCCAAATAGATGCAGAAAAAACTTGGCGTGGACGGCAAACGCATAGGTTTGACGGGCTGGAGTTTTGGTGGCTTTCAAACACAATATACGATGTACACCAGCCCAGAAGTCTTCGCTGCGGGGATTGCGGGTGCTGGCCCAACAGAATGGGAAAACTACAATAGCTGGTACAGCGGTCGCACGATCGGCAAGGTTGATCGTAGCAAACCTAACCTACGCCGCTATTCACTTTTACCACTCACAGTGGGTCTGAAAAAACCCTTAATGTTGGTGCATGGCATGCAAGATCCCAATGTCTTGTACCAAGACACGGTCAATGTTTATCGCGCCTTACTGGAAAATGGTAAAGAAAGTCTGGTCGATTTATTCCTCGATCCTGATGGTGAACACGGCATGGGTGGCGCGATCAAACCAAAAGCCTGGCACAAAAAATATGAAAGTTTCTTTTTGCAGCATTTAGGTAAAGCGAAGTAAATTCATTCCCCCCTCGACCATCGCACCGAACAAAAAAGGATGCAGTTCACACTGCATCCTTTTTAACTTTTAAGTACCTCAAATACTTCGTTGCAGCTGATCCAATCGCGCTTCATGACGATAGCGCCAAGATTCTAAGTCATCCAAGCTACGATTAAGGTCGCGAATGGAACGGCGCAGATCATGCTGTTCTTGGTCTCTACGTTTTTCGCGATTCGTTGCGTCTTTCACTGCGTTTTGATCTTTACTATTTTTGATGATGTCTTGGTCTTTACGCGAGTCTTTGTCTAACTGACGAATACGATAATCCACATCATTCCGACGGTCCAGCGCATAACGAATGTCGCGCTCGACTCTCTCTTTCTCGCGCCAAGTGATTTCATATTTTTGCCCATTTCCATAAGCATTCTTGACTCTTGCTTGTACAGTCACATGACAGACATTCACTTCAAAATAATGTGACTGACGACCAAAACCAAAGGCATTTTCAGGACTGCAATAGCGCATATTTTCAGCGTTCCAAGCCTGCAAATAAATATCCCTAGTCTGATCAATAACAAATACCTTGTCTTTACGGACATTGGCGATTCGTTCTTCGATTCTTTGTGGTTTACCAAAACCATCGTCTTTGCCCGCATCGCGCCAGTATGCTTGCAATCGATTTTCCCACATCGCTTGATACGCATCTTCGACAAATTTCAGTTCACGTTTTTTGGCATCAACCCGACGCATGTATCGATCCCAGCCATTGGTTGCATCCTCCCAGGCAGTGCGTTTCCAATATTCGACGATCTCAGTATCCCACGCTATCTGATAAGCATCGCTGCGCACTAAAACCTGGCGCTCTTTGGCTGCTTGCACATGCCGCTGCAACATCTTATCGGAGTTGCCCTGACGCGCATCTTCAAAGCCCAAGATTGTCCAATAAGCTTGATTGCCGCGTTGCCACCCAGCTTGAAAAGCATTCTGATTAAACGCGATGTCACCGGCATTCGTAGCTCTCTGCGTTTCTATCGACGCTGCGAGGCCTGCAACGCCATCTTGATCACCGATGGAACTCCAGTAGTCAGCATTACCTTGACGCCACCCCGTATCGTAGGCGGTAGGGTTGAGCGGGGTTTTGTTTTCCACGACGCTTTCAGAACGAATTTGTGTTTGGTAGTAAGTCGCGGGTCTAGGGAAACGTCCGTCGGTTTCGCCTAATTTTTGCCAGAATTGTGTGTTACCGCTCGCCCATCCACTTTGATAAAAGCCAGCCGATTCCGTTTTAATTTTGTCGCCATCAACACCAGCACAAAATGACCGACGCTCTTCAAAATTAGCGGGCAATCCTTTGACACCATCTTTATTACCGATCACATTCCAATCACCTTGTTTGCAATCTTTGATTTGTCGCATCGTTGACTGACAGCCGCTCAAAGTGAGGCCAAATAAGCCAAATAGGCCAAATGAGCCAACGATAAGCAAGTTTTTCAAATGAGCATTGAGGGGAAAAATCGACATGATGTATTTAAATGTAGATGGAGTAAAACCAATAACGCCTAAGTGGGCACTATGTTGACAACAATGTTAACTATTGTAAATCGCCTGATCCGCACACCTCACAAAAAGCTGCGACAATATGCCATCTTTTCAAAAGTAGCGATCATGTCAAACACTTCACCATT
>CAUPKC010000024.1:0-58921 GCA_963511665.1 uncultured Undibacterium sp. | reverse complement strand
GGAATCGAACCGGCACGCCTTGCGGCGCTGGATTTTGAGTCCAGTGCGTCTACCAGTTCCGCCATCTCGGCAACGCATGAACAGAATTATGACAGGGTGCCCCGATTATTGCAAGCACTTGGTCTAAATTGCTGTTATATTTTATGGTTTCGCTCTTTGAAAACGCTTGTTTGCTTAATTATTTGGCAAATCTTGTTTTTGACTTCTTGGGCGGTATTTCACTGGCGATTTATTTCTTTTCTACTTTTCTGTAGAGCGTAAAGAACTCATCTTTATCCGCCGCACGTTGGCCTTCCCAAATCATTTCCCAAGTGCCGGGAAAGTCTTTGTCTACCGGACCTTTGATTTTTCCTTGGAAGCGGCGATTGCCTTGCGTTAGTAGCAGGTCACAATTTTGTTCATTAAAGCCTGCAAAATGCGCGCCGCTGAAATAAGCGAAGGAGGCGCGTTGTGATGGCCCGAGTTTGCTGTCTATGCAGCGGTAAGGTGTACTGATTTTTTGTGTCATATCTTGCGCGACGATGGAGTAGCTGACGCGGTGATTGACCAGTGGTAGCCACAAGGACATTAGTAAGAACCAGCACAAAATCACGCCGCCACTCGACAGCACAACCGCACGCCAGAGTACGGATGGTTGGCGCGAAATGCGCCAGTACACAATGCGGAACCAGATGATGCTAACGACCAGAGCGATAATGAATGTGAATGCATTAAAACTTGGTATAAAGCCCGGTGCCCAACTGAGTACCTTGGCGCTGGTTTTGACTGGCCAGCCTGTCTGCGCTGCGATCCAGCCAAACCAAAACAAACCAGCCGCGCCTGTCATTACCATCACCGCGAACCAGTCAACGGCGTTGATGGCGCTGCGCTTCATGGTCGGCAATCCAAATGCAGCCAAAATGGCTAACGGCGGTAATAGAGGAAGCAAGTAACCTTCTTCATGGGTGCGATTTAATAAGGCCAAGATCGCGAAACAGATCAAGAAACCTAAAGGCAATGAAATATGTAAGGCACGTTCTTGTTTGCGCCAGGCGAAAATAGCCCATGCTGCGAAGGGCCATGCTGGCCAAGCAAACCAGATGCCGTAACCGAGGAAATGTTTAAAGTTGTCAAAAATCGGGAAGCCGATTTGTCGATAATTCCAATCCATCCAGCCTCCTAATGGGGAGCTGGCATAGGGCTGAATTTGTTGTAAGGCAAAAAGCCATGCACCGACGATAAAGAGACTGGCAGGTAAGCTTAGACCAAGCAGGTATTGGTAGAGTGCCTGTTTGCGGTAAATACAAATGCCTAGCAATGTGAGAAATAGTCCTGCAGGCAAAACCCAGCCACGTGTCAGCACCAGTAAGCCTAAGATGAGGCCAATTTTAATTGCAGTGACTTTTTGCGGGAGATCAAAAAAGCGTATGCAGAGATACAGAGTGTAAGCAATTAGCGCGATGTATAAGGGGCCGGTGCTGGTGGTATGGCTGGGCAGTAAAAGGCCAAGACAGCCGAGATAAATCAGCAAAGCGCCGTCCGCTAAGGTGCGGCCAAAGTCGCTAGGTTCGGGTTGGCCGCCAAAGGCTAGCTTTAGAGGCTGTGCTTCTTGGCGCCGGCCTAATAGGTAAGTGCAATACCACACGGATATTGAACCAATTAAAAATGCCACACCGGTTGAGATACGTGCCGCCATGGGATCGCCAATCAGACCGCCAAACAATTTGATGCAAAGCGCACCGAGCCAAAAGGCGAGGGGGCCTTCTTCGGGCATGGGTAAGCCGACGATGTGTGGCCATAACCAGTCATGCAAATTGCCATGTGCCATCGTCCACATTACGCCAAAGCTGGCGGCATCGACGCCTTTCCATGGGTCGCGACCAATTAATCCAGGTAATATATAGAGCAGGCAGAGTGCAAAAATACTCCAGCGTGGCAGGGCGGTAGTGGCAGCGGCGGGCAGGCGGACTGGCTTCATAGATCTTTTCGATAGAGAAATGAACGCTTCGTTTCTCCACTTGTATGTCGGTGTGCAGTAACGCGGCAAGCTGCCCGACAGATTGAAGCAGAGGAATATAGATGACGTCTAGTGTAAAACTTCATGATACAAAAAAGGCAGCCTGAGCTGCCTTTTTTTATTGCTGACCTAACTTTGTCGCATCGTCGTACTATCCGACAAAATGCGCCATATCGCAAATTATTGGTTAGAAATGGCTGTCTTAGAACCAACAGTACCAAATTTCTTACGGAATTTATCAACGCGACCTGCAGTATCAACAATTTTGTGTTTACCAGTGTAGAAAGGATGGGATTCCGCAGAAACCTCGATCTTCACTAATGGATATTCTTTACCTTCGAATTCAATCTTGTCACGTGTGTTGATTGTAGAACGTGTGATGAATTTGAAATCGTTAGATACATCGTGGAACAAAACTTCACGATAATTTGGGTGGATACCGTCTCTCATGCTTGCCTCAAAAAATAGTTTGGTAGCCAATACGCACTTCGGCGGTCGTCTTGCTTCTTGACCCGATTGTGTATCACTTGCCAGGGTTTAATCTTAAAAAATGTTTCTTAGCGTTAAGCTAAGCCCACAATTATACAATAAAATAATCGAATTGCACGATTTTGAGCGTGTTAGCGGGCTTTCTGGGAAATGTATGTCAACAAATATCCAGGCAGGAATGAGTACGGTACTTCATGTGGTTGAAGTCATCGGTGTGTTTGTCTTCGCTGGATCGGGACTGGTAGAAGCGCGGCGTAAGAAGATGGATCTGGTTGGCGTCTTTACTGTGGCGTTTATCACGGCTTTTGGTGGTGGTACGGTGCGAGATATTTTATTGGATCGACGACCTTTATTTTGGATAGAGAATTATGAATATCCAACGCTGGTGTTTATTTTTTGCTTGTTAGTATCGCCATTTTTCCGGCAGCTGCGCCATGTTGTTACCGAAAAGGTAATTCTCTATGCAGATGCGCTTGGTTTGGGCTTGTTTAGTATCGGTGGTACATCGCTGGCTTATGAGATGCATATGCCTTTGTTTGTCTGTGTGATGATGGGCGTGATCACGGGCATTTTTGGTGGTGTGCTGCGTGATGTGATTTGTAATGAAATTCCTATGGTATTTCGTCGTGGTCAGTTATATGCAAGTTGTGCTTTTCTTGGCTCTTGGGCCTATTTGCTCTTAGCCTTACTCGACGTTGCTGAGCTCAGTGCCGTGTTAAGCGGTATTGCACTTACTGTGATTTTGCGCTTATTGGCGGTGCGCTTTGATTGGAAGTTGCCGGGCTAAACCCAGATTTTCCATTTGGCGCGTCTTCGACGCTATTTGAGCGCTGGCGGCGCATTTGCGGTCATTTTTTTCGTTCTTCGTTGAAAATAGCTAGCTATTTTCGCCTCAGTCACCTAAAAACTGTCTTGAAAAGTGCATCCACCATCGTCTCAAATCCTAACGGAAATTCTGGGTTAAATTTTTATTTTTCGAGCTGGCAGCTTCAATTTGTATTTGCCAGTCCGGTTTTTTTAATTTGTTAAGATTTTAATAAAGGTGGTCTCGCCACCAATCCCGCCATCAATACATCAACCATAGTTTCTGCGTGAGCACACAGATCGTAAGCGCTAGTGTCGATTAACCATTCGTGCACCAGACCAATTAAGAATGCATGATTGATCTGAACTGCAATGGCAATATCCGTATTGGCAGGCAATATACCTTTTGCGACTGCTGCCTTAAAGATCTCGGCAACTTTGTCTAAACACTCTGCGCGACTTTCGCGTTCTTGAATAAAAAACTGCATCTCTGCGGTTTTTTCGCAGCGATGAAAAATAATATCGAAAACCTTAGTCTGGCGTGGGTTAATGGTTACTTGGCGGAGAAAATGTAAACTTAATCGACGTATCGTGGCAATAGGATCATCAATGGAGCTGCTCGTAATCTCAGTTAGCATGGTCTCCATTGGTAAAAATGCGCGGTCACATAAGGCGTGAAACAATTCTTTCTTGTCCTTAAAGTGCCAGTAAATAGCGCCCCTGGTCATGCCCGCAGCAACGGCAACATCATTTAAAGTCGTCTTAGAAACCCCTTTTTCGCAAAACACCTGCTCAGCCGCATTTAGCAGGGCTTCATAGGTTTGTTGGGTGTCTTCTTTGGTCTTTCTGACCATGATAAATGCTCCTTATGGACTTGGTGAATACGCCATCGTCGCGTTATTAATTCTAATTATATTTGACAAATTCATTGAATCAAAACTATACAAACATCCGTGAATGTATATAATAGCACACCGCGATTATCATTTAAAGAGGAAATCCATGAGCAAGATCAACAACAAACTATTGATAAGCAACCGTCATTCGACGGTTTTTCCATTTAAATTCAATAAGTTGGCTTTAGTGCTTGCTTTGAGTTTACCATTTTGGGGTTTGACCGCTTGCAATAAGCAAGGTGGCGCCGGAGCAGCAGGCATGGGCGCAATGCCACCACCGGAAGTGAATGTCGTGACTTTGCAAGCTCGTAATCTACCAGTCGATTTTGAATACGTCGGGCAAACTGCCGGCATCCGCGAAACGGAAGTTCGTGCCCGCATCAGCGGTATCGTCGAGCAGCGTGTTTATGAAGAGGGTACAAAAGTTAAAGCAGGCCAAGTTCTGTTTCAAATCGATCCGGGCGCGTATCAAACACAATTGGCCTCTGCTGAAGCTGCTTTAGGCGTGAGCGAAGCAAAGCTAAATCAGTCAAAACGTGAGTACGCACGTTTAGCGCCATTGGCAATTGAAAAAGCGATCAGTCAGCGTGAATATGACGACGCAAAATCTGCTTTAGAAATAGCTGAAGCGAGCTACAAACAGGTGCGTGCGCAGGTCAACGAAGCCAAATTAAATCTGGGCTATACCAAAGTAGTCGCGCCGATTGCGGGTGTGACGGGTGTCGCGACGAAACCTAATGGCAGTTTAGTGACGCCGGCAGATAGTTTGCTGACGACCATCGTGCAAACTGATCCTATGTATGTCAATTTTAGTGTTAGCGAAGCCGACTATTTAAAGTTGAACGCCGATCTGGCGAGCGGTAAATTGCAATTGCCAGGAAAACGCGCTGGTAACGGTAGCATGGACTTTGATGTCAAAGTCAAAATGGCAGATGGAACGATTTTCCCAACGGCAGGCAAGATGAATTTCCTGAGTGAGAAGGTGAATACAACAACGGGCGGTTTTGATGCCCGCGCTCAGATTCCTAATCCGAATGGCGCTTTACGTCCTGGTCAATTTGTACGCGTCATGTTGCAAGGCGGTACGCGTAAAGATGCGATATCAGTGCCACAACGTGCTGTGATTGATAGTCCTATGGGCAAGATGGTATTTGGTGTTTCTCCCGATAACAAACTGGTACCGCGCCCGGTTGAATTGGACGGTTGGTCACGTGGTGAATGGGTGGTCACTAAGGGCTTGCAATCTGGCGAGCGGGTCTTGGTTGACGGCTTTATCAAAGCACATGATCCAGGTATGACAGTTAAACCTGTCGCCATTGACGCGAAAACAGCCTCAAGCACGACACCTGCTGCGCCAGCAACCCCAGCAGCTCCAGCAGCTTCGGCTTCCGCAAGTGCGAAAGGTGCGCACTAAGTCCGCTCAGGATGTGTGTGCATCGCTATCGATTTTAAGGACTCACTATGTTTTCTAAATTTTTTATTAACCGACCGATTTTCGCGACAGTCTTGTCGTTGATTATTGTGATCGCAGGATTGGCTGCCTTGCGCATCTTGCCAATCGAGCGTTACCCCGAAATTTCACCCCCGGTGGTGAACGTGACTGCGTTTTATCCAGGCGCTTCAGCTGAAGTTCTGGAGCGTACCGTGGCTGCGCCGATTGAAGAGCAAATTAACGGTGTTGAAAAAATGTTGTATATGGACTCTGTGTCGGCAGCAGATGGTCGCGTTTCGATTAACGTGACTTTCGATGTTGGCACGGATCTGGACATTGCCGCCGTTAACGTGAATAACCGTGTACGTCAGGCTGAAGCGAAATTGCCGCAAGAGGTGAGACGTCAGGGTGTGACGGTATCTAAAAGTTCATCTAATTTCCTAGTGGTTGCGGCGTTCTATTCTAAAGATAATCGCTACGACGACTTGTACTTGTCGAACTATGTGACGCAAAACGTGCTCGATGCGATTAAGCGTATTCCTGGTACGACTAATGTTCAAGTGTTTGGTGCAAAAGATTATGCAATGCGTATTTGGATGCGCCCTGATCGTATGGCGCAACTCGGCGTCACTGTCAGCGATATCGCCAGTGCAGTGGGTGAGCAAAACGCCCAATATGCAGCAGGTAAGATCGGTGCTCCACCCAATAATACCGAAGAAATGACCATGACAGTCACGGCGAAAGGGCGTCTGCTAGAGCCGTCCCAATTCGCCAATATCATTATCAAGGCCGGTAAAGGCGGTAGCACTGTACGTTTAAGTGATGTCGCTCGCGTTGAGTTGGGATCGAAAGACTATAACTTGTATGGACGCATCAACGGTCATCCATCCGCTAACGTCGGTATTTTCTTGCAGACGGGCGCGAATGCATTAGACACACGCGAAGCGGTAGAAAAAACTTTACAAGAATTGAAGGCGAAATTCCCAGAAGGAATGACCTACGAGACACCTTACGATACCACGCCATTCGTCACAGAATCGATTTATGAAGTGTTAAAAACCTTAGCCGAAGCGATGGTGTTGGTGTTCATCGTGGTGTACATATTCCTACAAAGCTGGCGAGCAACGATCATTCCAACCTTGGCAGTACCAGTATCTTTGATCGGTACTATGGCTGGTTTGCACCTGCTTGGTTACAGCATTAACACGCTGACGCTTTTCGGCATGGTGCTGGCGATTGGTATTGTGGTGGATGACGCGATTGTGGTCTTGGAAAACGTCGAACGCCTGATGAACGAAGAAGGTATGTCACCGAAAGAAGCGGCAATTGAGGCCATGAATGAAGTCACAGGCCCAGTTATCGCGATTGTCTTGGTGTTGGTTGCCGCATTCGGTCCTATTGCTTTCTTAGGTGGGTTGGCAGGTGAGTTGTATCGCCAATTCTCAGTAACGATTTCGATCGCAGTTGTTTTGTCAGGTATCGTTGCTTTGACATTGACCCCAGCCTTGTGTGCAATTTTGCTGAAGCCAGGTGCGGAAAATCACAATCGTTTCTTCGATTGGTTCAATCACGCTTTCGCGAAATTGACTAAGCGCTATACCGCTGGTGTGACTTTCTTCCTAAAGCGCGCCGTGTTGGGAGTGAGCTTGTTCGTCGGCATGATCGCCTTGGCTGGTTTGCTGTGGAAAACGGTACCAGGAGGTTTGGTACCGGATGAAGATCAAGGTTATTTCATCGGTGCTGCCATTCTGCCAGAAGGTGCCTCTTTAGAGCGCACCAATATGATGGTAAAACAAATGGAAACGGCATTGGAATCGAACAAAGATATCGATACGCGTTTTGCTTTGATAGGTCTTGATTTCTTGGGCGGTGGCGGTTTGAAATCATCTGCTGCGACGATGTTCTTCCCATTGCGTCCATGGGACGAGCGTAGTAAGTCTGCGAAAGAGTTGGTCGGTGAATCGTTTATGCGTACGGGCGGTATCAAAGAAGGCTTACCTTTGTTCTTTAGTCCGCCAGCCATCCAAGGCTTGGGACAAACCGGTGGTTTTGAATTCTATTTGCAAAATAAAGGCGAGGGCGGCGTGATGCGTTTGGCAGGTTTATTGCCCGCTTTGATCGCAGAAGCAAACAGGCAGCCTGAGTTGGCGGGTGTTAAAACCTTGTGGCAAGCGAACTCTCCACAATTGTTCGTCGATGTTGATAATGAAAAAGCGCGTTCTATGGGCTTGGTTCTATCGGATGTCTACAATACTTTAGCGGCGACCTTGGGTAGCTATTATGTGAATGACTTCAATAAAAATGGCCGCGTCTATACGGTTCAGTTACAAGCTGATGGGAAGTATCGTGCTAAACCAGAAGATATAGGTAATTTGTATGTGCGTTCGACTAGCGGTCAAATGATTCCTATTCGTGCTTTCGCAACGACTAAGTTCATTACGGGGCCAGATTCTGTGCAACGCTTTAACGCCTTACCATCGATCAAATTGCTAGGTGATGCGAAACCAGGTTTCAGTTCTGGACAAGCCATCGCTGCGATGGAAAGAGCGGCAAAAGCCGTATTGCCAGCCGACGTGACTTACGATTGGGGTGGAGCATCCTTTCAGGAAAAACGTAGCAGCAATGCAGCTGGTCTGGCTTTGGGCGCGGGTGTCTTGATGATTTTCTTGATCCTCGCTGCTCAATATGAAAAATGGTCCTTGCCATTCTCAGTTTTGTTGGCAATGCCATTCGGTATTTTTGGTGCGCTGTTGGCGGTCTATTTGCGTCACTTTAATAATGATGTGTACTTCCAGATTGGTCTCGTCACCTTGCTCGGCTTGTCGGCGAAGAATGCGATTTTGATTGTTGAATTCGCGGTCTTGAAAGTACAAGAGGGCTATGCGCCAGTGGCGGCAGCACTAGAAGCAGCACGCTTGCGTTTCCGTCCTATTTTGATGACGTCCTTGGCATTTATTTTAGGTGTTGTGCCTTTGGCGTTCTCTAGTGGTGCGGGTGCTGCAGCACGTCAATCTTTGGGGACGGGTGTGTTAGGCGGCATGATCGCAGCGACCTTCTTAGCGATTTTCTTAGTACCTTTGTTCTTTAAATTGATTTACGACCGTCGTTTCAAAACTTTAGATACCGACTTTGACCATCCTGAACATCACTATGCCAATGATCCGTTTGACAGCCCATTTAAAAAGCCGGGAGAGGCGAAAGTTGCAGAGGCAAAAAAAGATGAAATCAGTAAAGAAAATAATGAGGTGAAATCATGAAATTAGGGAAGATTTTTCCTCGATCAAGGCGCTTGGCACTTTTGCCTTTGGTATTGAGTTTAAGCTTGGCGGGCTGCGTTTCAGTCGGCCCAGATTATCAGCGTCCGCAGTTGGATTTGCCACAAGCCACAGTTTCACAAACAGCAAAGCAAGCTGAGCTAAAAAATTGGTGGAAGGGATTGAAAGATCCGGTGTTGGATCAATTCATCGCTGAATCACTCCAGCAAAACCAAGACTTGTTGATCGCGACAGCACGTATCGACGAGGCAAAGGCGACTGCAGGAATCGCGATGGCAAATCGTTTTCCTACCGCCGATGCGACATTGGCGGCAAGCCGTTCTCGCACCAGTGAAAATTCTGGGAAATTACCATCGAATGCCAATCCGGTCGCGAAGGATTATCAGTTTGGTTTGAGTGCCTCGTACGAGTTAGATTTGTTTGGTAAATTGAACCGGGCTGATGAAGCTGCGAGAGCGCGTTTGGTTGCGAGCGAAGCAAACCGTGGCGCGGTGCATCTGAGTTTGATTTCAAATGTCGCACAGACTTACTTCTCTCTGCGCGCCTTTGATGCCCAACTGGCATTTGCAGAAACGACATTGAAGAGCCGTCAGGAAAATCTGGCATTGCAACGCAAGCGTCACGCGGCAGGTGCAATCGGTGATATTGATTTGCATTATCCGGAGTCTGAATTAGCGGCTGGCGAAATCAGTTTTAGCCAAGCAAAGCAGGCTCTACGTAATGTGGAATCAGCACTCGCAGTTTTGCTAGGACGCTCACCAAAGCAAGTGATGAATCCAGAGATTGCGCGTGGTTTGACGATACAGCAATTGGTGCAGAATTTGCCAAGCGCTGCTGAGTTGCCATCAGACTTGTTAGCGCGTCGCCCCGACGTTGCTGCTGCAGAGCAGGGATTGGTTGCTGCCAATGCAGATGTTGGGCAAGCAAAGGCAGCGTATTTTCCTAGTCTGCGCTTAACGACTTCTTTAGGCCGTGAATCGCGCGTTTTGGAAGACTTATTTAGCCCTGCATCCTTATTGTGGAATGTCGCATCTAGCCTGGTGCAGCCCGTCTTTCGTGCGGGTGCGGTGGGTGCGGTAGTGGAGGGAGCAGAGGCGCGCAAACGTCAAGCGCTGGGGCAGTATGTGCAGACCGTACAAAATGCGTTCCGTGACGTGCATGACAGCTTGAACAATGCCGCGAGCAATGCAGAAATCGACGTCTCTACACAGGCGCGTTTAACCGCAGTTCGTGAAACTTACCGCTTATCGAATCTGCGTTACCAAAGCGGCTATAGCGCTTATGTTGAAGTCTTGAATGCGCAAAGAGATTTAATGCAAGCAGAGATTGCAGCGATTGATAGTCAACGTGCGAAGCTGAGTTCAGGTGTGGCTTTGTATAAGGCTGTTGGTGGTGGTTGGGGGCAATAGTCGTATTTGTTGGTCTTTTTTTTGAGAAGCCGGACTGTAAAGGTTCGGTTTTTTTGTTTTGTTTGATGCATTCGTCCTTTGGTAACGGGGCGGTAGCGTAAGGAAGTGTTTGCAGTTTCAATCTTGTGTACTGATCTAAAAGCTAGGAATACGTCGCAGCGATCGCGCCTACGAGTAAAACCGCGATGTACATGGGTTACTACTTTGTGTCTCTGGCGTTGGGAAATTTGTTCGCAGGATTGTTAACGGGTTGGGCTTACACAGCAATTGCGAAAGAGATGCAGCAACCACTTTTAATGTGGGGATTATTCGCTGCAATTGGCCTGGTGACGGCTTTTTGTCTATTGATTTTTAATAATTGGCTTAAGTATAGAAAATAATTTATTAAGCAATATTTCGCCCTTGTTTCCGCCATTGCAACTTCTATTTTGTATCCAGAAAATGCAAGTTCATGTAGTGTTTGTTGCCCTTCATCCCAGTCTGATTGACCCTGCATTCTGCTGAGAGGATACTACTTGTTCTGCCACCTCAGCTGAGCGGCAAAACGAATCTTAGGAGATAGCATGAAGAAAAAAATAATGGTGAATGCTTTGTTGCTGGCTTTGAGCCTCGGCGCTACAAGTTTTAGTGCGATGGTTGCAGCGTCGGAACAACCATCGACGTCTAGCACTGAGTTTAGCGCTCAGACTGCCACGGTCGTAGAACAAACCTGGGTAAAGAAAAGCAACGAAAACGCTAAACTCTTACTCAACTTGATGGGTAAATATGCGCCAGAAGGTGCGGGTGGTCTAGGTGTTGATGGCTTGGATGAACAGATTACTGATATGTCGCGTGATCTGTTTGACGTGCGCAATAAAGAAAGCTTAGCCGTTATCGCTGAATTGCAAAAACGACTGAAGCAAGAAACCCATCCCAAGATCAAACAAGATTTGCAAATTTTGATCAACAGCGCGCAAGATAATATGCGCTCCGAAGCCTTGACGCGCCAGTATTTTTTACCATTTCAAGACATCACAGGTATGATTTTTGGTGTGATGCGCCAAACTTTAGATCCGCGCATTCCAAAAGAGCGTCAGCAAACCTTGTTGGTACGATTGAATAAATATGCGGGATTGACCAAGGGTTTTCGTCCTGTTACGGAGCTGGCTAAAGAGCGCATGAATGAACGCTTAAAAGCCAATCCGAAATTGTTGGGACCTTATAAAGGTGAAGTGGAACAAGTCTTAAATAGCGCACCCGCACTATTGACGGGAATGAAGGCCATGTTGCAAAAAAGTGGTTTGCAGGACTGGGAAAAACCTTACGCGAGTCTAGAGCAGCAGTTAACTGCCTATAACGCGATGATCAAAACGGAGATTTTGCCGCGTGCGCGTACTGATCATAAATTGCCGGCCGAAGTGTATGCCGATAATTTGCGCCAGTTTGGTGTGGATATCGGCCCTGAGGAGTTAATCGCAAAAGCCCTGACTTCGTTCGCTGAGATCCGTAATCAAATGGCGATCACGGCGAGTATTCTGGCGAAAGAACGCAATCTACCGGATGCAGACTATCGTGCTGTGATACGTGAATTGAAAAAGAAGCAGATGAGCAAAGATCAGGTTATGCCTATCTATGAAGCTCGTTTGGCGCAGATTGAAGACAGCATACGCAAACAGCATATCGTTTCATTACCTGACCGCAAAGCCAAAATCCGTTTAGCGACCGATGCAGAAAATGCACAGCAACCGGCGCCGCATATGAGTCCACCACGTTTAATTGGCAATACGGGTGAATACGGAGAATTTGTATTGACAACGGGTATGCCGCCGGATGCCAGCGGTAAGGTCTTGAGCTTCGATGACTTTACTCATGAGAGCGCGACTTGGACTTTGACCGCGCACGAGGCTCGTCCTGGACATGAACTGCAATTTGCGAAAATGATAGAAGCCGGTGTTTCCACCGCACGCGGTATCTTTGCATTTAATAGTGTCAATGTCGAAGGCTGGGCTTTATATGCAGAAGCAGAGATGCAGCCATTTGAGCCTATGGATGGTCAACTATTTGCGTTGCAAGCCAGAGCGCAACGTGCTGCGCGCGCTTTCCTCGATCCTATGGTGAATTTAGGACAAATTACACCAGACGGCGTCAAGTCGTTCTTGATGGATGAAGTCGGTTTGTCCGAAGGCATGGCGACTCAAGAAATGCAACGCTACACCTTCCGCGCACCGGGACAGGCGACTTCCTATTTCTATGGCTATCAACAGTTGATGGAAACACGTCAGGCTGCGGAAGTGGCATTGCGTAAAAAATTCAATCGCCAGGCGTTTAATGATTTTGTATTGGCACAAGGCTTGGTGCCTGCCAAGATTTTGCGTCAAGCGGTGATGCAAGAATTTGTGCCGGCTAGTATGAAATAATAAATAGGGTAGTGCGCACATTTTAAGAGAACCAAAAAAGCATGTGGCCTTCAACGGCACATGCTTTTTTTGTTATAAAAAGCGACGATCAATAGTGAGCGTTGAGTCCAGCGCAATTGCTAAGTATTTACTGAGCAGTTTCTAAAGCAAACACATCTTTCTCACCCTTTAAGCAGCCTCGCTCTTTGAGTGCCTTGTTTAAGGATAAGGTGGTTTGCAATTCGTTGGCGGGAAAAAGTCTTTCCACATTTAAAATTGCTTTGCCTTCTTCTTTCGGATGGGCGCTGACTTTGGCAATATCATCGGGCTGATCAAACAATTTGCGACATGTCGCCATCGTGTCGACGTTATCGGTTTCTAAGGTAAATTTCAACCGCATGATAGGGCCTGATGGGCCTTTGTTAGGTATTTTCACTGATCCGCTTTTAGTGCTCGGAAATAGCGTGATGGTATCTTTTAAGAGATAAATTTTGTAAACATAAAACAAAATGCCTAGCCCACAAAGTAACAGAATGATCTTGCGTGTCATAGTGAAAAATCGATAATGAATGTAGTAAAAAGTTTAGTCAATTCGCTCTGAATTTGTGTCGTTTTTGATTTGAATATAGCGTAAAGCGCAGTTTATCTGATTTTGCTGTGTGAGCCTTGAATGAAATAAGGCATACTTAATTTTTATATCAATCGATTTGATCGTCGATCTCAGAGATCAATACCGCCAACAATAATTTACATGATGGTCATTAAGAATTTTGTTCATTTTTTTAGCTCGCTAATTAGTTTATATTTTTTGCTTTCGTATTGCCAACTAGCTTATGCGTTTGTAGAGACCCCCTTGGTCGTTGCATGGAATGCTCGCCCGCCTTACCAATATTTAGAAAATGGCGTAGAAAAAGGGGAGCGAATAGAGCGCGTTAAGCAAGTTTTTAGTTTGACGCGTATACCTTTTGTTCTAGTTCAAGAGCCACCAAAACGAATTTGGAGTCAATATGCCGCTGGTGTAAAGAATTACTGTTCTTTCGACTGGTATCGATTGCCGGAACGTGAAGCCTTAGTCAATTTTAGTATTACACTAGAAAAAAATGTTGGATACTCGGTATTAGCTAATTTAAATTCGTACACTAAGGTGGCTGCGCATTCGAATTTAAAATCACTCTTATCTGATCCCAGTTTAACGCTGGGTAGTGTGGACTCCGCCAGCTACGGAACTGAGTTAGAGGCGATGATTAAAGTCAGCAGAAATAAGCAGGAGCGTCACAGTGTCTTGCCTATGATTATGGCGCGTATGATAGGTGCCAATCGCGCTTCGTTTATGTTGATAGAAAAAGCGGCATGGGATTTTCTAAAAGACTCTGATTCCTACTTTCAACAAACACGCATCGTTGAAATGGAGGGTATTCCAAAAGGACTAGATAGTTATATTGTTTGTAGCAAGGATATTTCGGCAAGCAAAATGGCAAAAATTAACGATTCGATTCGTCAGTTATCAAAACAATCGACACAGACCAAATAGAATGATCAACCGAAAACAATATTTCGGCTGAACGATTATTTTTTAGCCGACCGCCAGCGATAAATGTTTAGAACGCAATTTCGCTGAAGATTTTAATGTGACGCGCATCGCATTTTGTAATGATTCAATTGACCCGCCAGCGCGATACTGAAAACTCACCTGTACGATGTCACCCACGGCGACATCGATAGGTGTCGCAATAGGCAATGCCATGTAATGATTAAGCCAGTCTATCGTCGAATTATTGTCCATGACGATCGCCAAAATGTTTTTGGTGACGAAGCGCAAAGCACTTAATCGGCCAGCTGTTTCCATCGTAAATTGACCTTCCCATTCGATCAATAAATCATTGGCCTGAGTAAAGTCGATGACTTTGTACAACGCTGGTTGCGCCAGCTCTATCGTGTCGGAACTGAAAGCACCTGGTAATTGAAATTGAATAATCGGTGCTTGATAACCTGAGAAGTCATAACGTTGTTGTAGTGGTTGCACAGCCATGACCACAGCTTCTGGGATGAAGACGGGCATCTGTCCAGGAAATTTTTCTGCGTAACGTCGCTTAAAATTCTCTATGACTTCGACTTGTTTTTCGCGCAGCATAGCGACATGAATCATTTCGCAAATCACAAAATCCACAGGTTCCGGTGGCAGATATTCAAACGCATCCGCATGGATCACTTCAACTCGGTAACCATATTGGTTCATCGCTAGCAGGCGACGTGCTTCGGCGACCATGTCGGGATTAAATTCCACGCAATAAACTTTGGAGGCTGTCTGTGCCGCAAACCATGATAAAACACCAGTGCCTCCACCAAGTTCCAATACTTTGGCGCCTTCAAATACTTGTCGCTGTATCGCTGCTTTGAAATTGTCCATACGGTTCGCATCCATCAGCATATTGTGATGGTACTGAAGCGGGATGAATTGACCTAAGTAGCAGCTCTCAGCTTCGCGTTCGATTAACATGGTGTTCCTTCCAAATAGGGTGTGAGATCGAAGACTTAGCGTTTGTTTTCGCGCAAATCCTAGTATCTGGCGAGTCGATAGTCTATCCAGCGTACTAACTCAATTTAGTATAGTAGGTCGATGCGCCGATGTAAGGATTATCGGATTTCTTGGCGGAAACAAAAGAAAGAGATGCAGGGTGTTTCTGCTTCAATTCATGTTTTGTGACAGACCGTTGTTGTTATTCATTTTTTAAAATCAATTTTTAATTGAAACTACGAAGATCTTCGTATATATTCTGACTTATTACGGAAGTGTTCGTAGTTTAGTTGGCGAGACCGCTTTGGAAATTGATACTATAGAAAATGAGAGCAGAGCAATGGCAAATCCCACGCAGTCAGAGTTAGAAATTCTCGCCATCCTGTGGCGTCTTGGTGAGAGCAAAATTCAGGCAGTCAACGACGAACTTTGCAAGTTACGACCTGTCGGTTACACGACGACTTTAAAGACCATGCAAATCATGGAACAAAAAGGGCTGTTGGGACGCAAGAAGGATGGTAAGAGTCATATTTACTTTCCGCTAGAGCAACAACATGAAACGCAGATGTCGTTAGTGGATCGACTGTTGCAAACCGCATTTGGCGGATCAAAATCAAGCATGGTAATGCGTCTGTTTGAAGACAAGAAAGTGACTAAACAAGAGCTAGATGAGATTAAAGCCTATTTGCAAAAGATTGAGTCTGAAAAATGAGTCAATCTTCACTTTATTCCTCTAAATTTATTGTGCTGTCAGACCTCTTTGGCGTAGACGCAGTGCATGCTTTGACATGGAGTCTAGTACATTCGCTGTGGCAAGCTGGTTTAGTTAGCCTGTGCTTGGTAGCACTCATTGGACTGACAAAGAAAAGCCAAGCCGCTTTGCGCTATAAGATTTATGCCTTGGGCATCTTTGCTTGTTTTGCACTCAATATAGCGACTTTTTTTTCTTATTTTCAAAAGAGTGTATTGACGCTTAGCTTTAGCACGCAGGGCAGAGTAGCGACTTATATTCCCTTGACTCAAGATAATAGTTTGTTGGCACAGCTCAGTACCTACGTGAATCAACATTTATCGCAAATTGTGTTTTGCTGGAGTCTAGGTTTCGTGCTGATTGGAGCGAAGAGCATAGGGAATTGGCTTGCTGATCATCGATTAATACAGCGTAACACAGAAGTTTTGCCGGACAATTGGGACGCCCAATTTCTAGCATTGGCACACAGCATAGGTTTACGAAGATCGATTCGTTTTCGCCTATCCGAAAAGATCAAAGTGCCGTGTGTTCTGGGGTATCTCAAACCTGTAATTTTGTTGCCAACCAGTCTTCTACTCGGTATGAGTCCGCAACAAGTTGAGGTCATTGTCCTGCATGAGCTAGCGCACATAAAACGCCATGACGTACTCCTGGCGAATCTGCAGTGCGTATTGAAAGCACTCTATTTCTTTAACCCTTTTGTATTCTGGATCAGTGCCAAGCTCGATCAGGAACGCGAAAATGCCTGCGACGACATCGCTGTTGGCATATGTAGTAATCCTTTGTTGTACGCCAAAACCTTGCAACACTTTGCGGAAATGCACACACATTTCTTATCGACGACTCTCGCCCTTACTGGAAGGAAGATTATGTTACTACCTAGAATACAAAGATTATTTTCAACAGAAAAAACTAATGTGAACCGTGTTCACCGAACTGTCAGCGCTGCGCTGCTATTAAGCATGGGAATCACGACCGCTGCGTATGCTTGGATGCAAATCAACAATAGCAGCACCGTCAACTTGAGTGCAAAAAATTTGCCGCTCAAGCAGCTCTTGCAAAAGGCGGAAAGTGCCTGTCCTGGTAGCACAGCGAAAGTCAAATTGCGTCAACCTGATATGAATGTGAACGTCAATTTTTCTAATGTCGCTTGTGCCGATGTGCCTGCGATTTTTGGCGATATGGAAGAGCGGTTTGGGATGAAGTTTACCGACGTTCAATTCGATGCAGCACTAACGATTTTTAAGCAACAATGTCCTACGGTTTTTCGTAACGTTACACTAAAACATCCCACGGCTCTTTACAGTAGCAATATGGTGGATGTGACTTGCCTAGAAATCTTGGGTGCAGTGGCGGAGTTTGATGCGAAGCTTAAATAGCTAAGCGCTTATTTCTAAGTGCTTATTTATAATTGCTTGTAGACGCGTGTAATAGTTAGATCATAGTATTCTTATTCTTACTGGAAAACGTACGCGTCTGTTTGCGGTGGTATTTTCCTATATTTATACGCCATACAGCTCACTCTGAAGTTTTCTAAACTCGGCTTTGAATTTTGCTTCCGCCGCAGTTGGAAATGGGTAACCATCAGGTCCGACAAAGACAAAATTGGTTGCACTACTTTTTGTTGTGTCGCCTCTGATTCGATCAAATGCTTCTAGCCAAGCGTCGTAATGCTCTATGAGTTTACAGGCGTCTTGCATCAAATGCGGCGGTATTAAATGACCTTTGCTGAGCAGCAAATCACGTATCGTTTTGTTGCCTTCATGCACGACCTGCGCTTCGAGAAAAAGATTCTTTTGATCCCATCGATCGAATGCATGTTTAGTTCTCTCAAATTGCATTTGCAAAGGACCGAGCAGTTCAAATAGCGCTTGTTGCTTCCAGTTGCGTTTGGACTCGAATATTTTGAATCCTTCATCAAAATGCGCCTTGATTTCAGACTCGACTACCTTGTTTCTACGTAAAAATACTGCGCCGAAAACGGCTGCAGCCAGACTACTGCCGATTAATCCACCCAGCGTGACTTCTAAGAAACCTGACATTGCATTCTCCTTTTCATCAAATTCGCACGTCATGATTTGAGCACAACGTGCAAAAAATAAAGCAGGGACAATAAACTTAATGTGTAGTTATTACGTAGCGATTGAAATTGTTCAAAATCGCCTGCCAACCTTGTTGCTGTTGTTCAACGGGGTAAGTGCTTTCAGCTTCAAATGTGACAAGGACTTTGACACCAGCAGGCGTATCCGAGAAATTAACCGTCGCCTTGCGATCGCCGAAGGTATATTCGATTAATTCGTGCTCGACTATCTTAGTGAATGTGCCCTCGAAATCAAATCCCATACTGCCATCTTTGGCTTCCATACGAGAAGAAAAAGCACCGCCTTCACGCAAATCTACGGTAGACGCCGTTGTGTGCCAGTCATCTGATGCTGCATTCCACTGTTTAATCGCCTCAGAAGAGTTATAGAGTGACCAGACTTTTGCTATTGGTGCTGCGACGGTTGTTTCGACTGTGATGTTCACGCGATGTTCTCCTGTTGCTGGGTGCTGGTTGATGGCAATCAATATCCTAATCTGATTTATTTTAAATAAGTGTAACATCACTGATAATAGATTCAATTCCCAAATATCTGAAAACGTGAGTGACGAAATTAAATAGGGCATTTCATAGATCAAGGGATGAATTGAAAAATAAGGGGATGCAATAATGCATCCCCTTGTCGTATTCAGTTTATGACTCGAACTTATCGGCTCAACACTCGACTCAACGCACGGCTCAAGAACGCAGGTTTTTTCAATACGCCCAAGGACATCGCCGTTGCCATTAAGACGATCAGAATGCCAGTGATGATGCCCGGTGTGATCGGCTCATCAAGTAGTAACCATGCCCAGACAGACGCGGTAGCAGGGATCAAGAATGTGACTGTCACTGCTTTACTCGCACCCTCGGTTGAGATCAGATGGAAGAATAAGGCATAGGCAATGCCGGTACAGACGATACCCAAGATAACGACAGACAGTAGCGCGCTCGATGTACCGTATTCAATAGCGTGCGGTACAGACGGTAGCGCAAAAGGTAGGAGCGCGAGTGCAGCGGCAAACTGGCTACCAGCTGCTGTAGCCAGAGACGGAATTTCTTTCGCATACATACGTGTGTAGATCGCAGCAAAGCCATAATTCACGGATGCGCCCATGCCTGCCAAAACACCAGCAATCACCAGCGGTGTGGCCGCGACAGGGCCAATGCCGACCAACACCGCTACGCCAAATAGACCCATGATGAATGCGGCAATACGTAACCAGCTTAAGCGTTCGCCTAACATGATGAAGCCGAAGACTGCCGTAAAAATTGGTGCCAGTGAATTCATGGTGGCCATGTATGCCGATGGAATATGTAGTGCCGACCAGGCAAACAAACTAAAAGGAATGGCAGTGTTACCAAGACCAATGATTAGATAAGTTTTGGCATTCTTTTTCCAATGAAATTCGATCCCGCGATGACGCGCAAAAAGATAAATTGCTAGCGCACCCAAGCTGGCACGGCCAAACGTCGTCAAGAAGGGGCCAAAAACAGGGGATGCGATACGCATCAGCATAAAACTGGTTCCCCAGATTAGCGCTAGCAGCAAGAGTCGAATCAGATTGGATGTGGACATAGCGGTTTCTTTGTGAAGGTAGGAATAAGACTAAAGAGAGAGGGAAATCAAAGCAGCATGCTAGTCTCCACGATCGAAAAAAGCGAACGATACTTATTGACAGTTACTGTAAGAAAATCTAACAATACAGCATGTTACCAACTTCCCTTAATTCCCTCGCTACCTTTGAAGTCGCGGCGCGCCATAAAAGTTATTCGTTGGCGGCGGCGGAGTTGCATATTACGCACAGTGCTATCAGTCAGCAAATGCGTTTATTAGAGGACTCGTTGGGTGTCGCCTTGTTTGAACGTAAAGGTCGCCAAATGCAATTGACCGCTGAAGGCGTGCAATTACTGAAACAGATACAGCCCGCTCTACGCCAAATCACGCGCGCCTTGGCTCAGGTCAAAACAGAAAAGCGCGTACCGGCTATCCGTGTTGCGACTTTACAATCCTTCGCCACATTTTGGTTATTGCCGCGTCTTGGTAAATTTCAGACGGCGTATCCTGATTTAGCTATTCATATTCAAGCGGCGATTGGTTTAGTGAATCTGGATAAGACTAAGACGGATATCGCGATACGTTTCGGTTTAGGCAAATGGGATGATTACAACGCCGAGAAACTACTGGATGATCAGCTGTATCCAGTCTGTAGCCCGGATTTCAATGCTGGCAAATTGCCTAGCCATCCTAGGCAATTGGGAAACTACCGCATCCTATCTGTGGAAAATGGTCGCGAATGGCAAAACTGGAGCCAGTTAGCCGGTGTCGATATCAGCCTTTTCAAACACGAAACGCATCACAGCGACAGCAATCTGATGTTAACCGCAGCCAAGGCAGGGCAGGGCATAGCGGTGGCGCGTCATAGTTTGGTGGCCGGCGAGATCGCAGCAGGCAATCTGATCCGCCTATTCGACCTTATCGCTCCTTCTGACTACAACTACTATCTGGTAACACCAAAAGATCTGAAAAAAAGCGATGCCCTGCAGGCGTTTGAAGACTGGCTAAAGAAAGAGGCTAGCGAATTTTCGAATAGCTTTACCTGACCAAGCGCTTGGCAGCTTAGCTACAAGGGCGTTTCAAATTTATGCAATTTGTTTCTGTAGCTTGTGGTAAGTGAAAGTGCCGATGACGCCCTGTATGTAAAAGTAGATAAAAACAATGGACAGAAATGGGCCGCTGAATTCTCCGGTATCTGCGAAGATGATAATCTTCGAGCCGACAAAGTAGACCAACATCAAAACTGCGCAGCTTCTGCTTTTTTTATAGATGCCGAATGCCAGACTAAAAATCAAAGCAGCGTCTAGTAAGTTCCACACATTGAAGCCAAGTACCGCCACGCCATACATGGCTAGCAGTGTGACCACCAAGTTGATACAACCAGAAATGATGCCAACCACCCATGCGCTCTTGATCTTTTTTAAGACTTCGGGTGGTATTACTTCGTCAGGCTGTTCTAAAACGAGGTCTGTGGAAGGCGCTGTATAGGGATTTGTTTGCATAGAGTTAGATGTAAGCATTGTATGCTGTGGGGAATAAGGGATGTTAACAGTCAATACTCTTAAGCACAAAAAAATCGTCTCGCGATTTTGATCAGTTTTCCTATTATTCCGTTCTCAGCCAACCCTTTTCAGCAGCGATATCAATTTGCGCTAATACGTAATTCCAAAGTTTCGGTGCCGAAGTTGCTAGGTATTGATTGCGTTTAATCACCTGATGTTTGAATACTTTGTTTTGCGCCCAACTACCGCCTTCGTTTTGCATGTTTTGAATCAGGGGAAGTATACGATCCATCGCTTTCGCAAACTGCGCGTCGGGTGTTTCGGCTAGTTCAAATTCGTGCCAGAGCGAGATAATTTTGTGCCGCTGTGATTCTGGCAGCAAGCCAAAAATGCGATCCGCCGCTGCGGCTTCTTTGTCTGCTTGTTCACCCAAAACAGAATGCTGATCAAACGCAAAGGTATCGCCCGCATCAATCTCCACGATATCGTGAATCAGTAGCATGAAAGTCACACGAGAAATATCGACCGCTTCGTTTGCATAGGGCGCCAAGACATGCGCTGTAAGCGAAATATGCCAGCTATGTTCAGCGCTATTTTCGTAACGATTGTTGTCCGTCTTGATTAGCGCTTTACGATATACCGCTTTGAGTTTGTCGAGTTCGAGGATGAAATCGATTTGTTGGGAAAGTTCTTGCATTGATTTTCTATAAAAAATGGGTGAAGTGAATGCGGCATGATCGCACCCACCAGGTTAGCTCAGTAAGAATGTGATTTTATGCGCAATTAGATGTTTGCGCAGATTAGATGTTTGCGCAGGGATGTTGATCACTGTGTGCATGTATTTTGTGTGGTTTGGACTTTAACGAGTTTTAAAATATGTCATGTCAAACCGAGACTCGATTTTTGCCCCCAATTTTACTGAGGCTGCGGCAATATACTATCAATACTTATCATCAATACTTGCTATCGATATTCTTATACGTTCCATCTGTTTTCATTTCACGTAGCTTCAAATTCAAGAGCGAGATCGTTTCTACATTTGTTTTTAAATTGCAGGCTAAGTAATAATCGGATGTTTGATAATTGAATAGCCAAACGACTTTGTCTTCCAGATGATTATCCATAATAATTTTTTTACCGTGTATATCACCTGCTGTTGCATACTCAATTCGACCCCACGCCACGTTTTTAAAAGTAGTGGCGGATTCGATAGAGGTTACTAAACGAAATCCTTTTGCTGAAAGATAGGCCACGGCTACATTACCAACTTCCGTTCCGATACTCGATCGTTTAATGTCCTCAAGCCGAGTGATTTTTCCCAGCTTGTCAGGGCTACCAAAAACCGCCCAATTGCCTGTGGCGATTGGACCTATCCAATGGAACGAGGATTCGCGCTCTTTTATCTTAGCCGTTGAAAATACGCAGGTATCCGAATTATTTCGTGCCAATTCGAAGGCACGGTTCCAGCTCATCATCGTCATTTGATAAGGGATTTGACTACGCTTGAATAGTTCGTGCACTTTATCGGCGGACTGACCAAAGATTGCGCCATCCTCTTTATCAACGATGTTCAAAGGATAGAGGTACTCAGTCGTGATATTGATCGTTGCTTGTTTCGTTTGCGCCGTGCTCAAATCGCAGATTGTCGATAAAGACAAACAACCTAGGAGCAGGATTTGAGTTTTCAAAAACTTCATCAGTCTCATGTTGTGAACATCGTTTTGGTTTTGCATCAAGCGCTTACAAGAGCTCTGCGTGAATACAATCGTGTTATGAAACACTGCATCAGGTGCCGAGAATAGTTGAAGCCAGTATATGGGTCAACTAATGTTTTAATCTTGGTAAGATTAACGCGCACTAATAAGAGACATATTGCTACTTTTGATTGGTACTTGATAAACTTTGTGCGCATCTTTGATCAAATTTTAATTGGGTCACTGTGTCAATATGATGTTATCGATAATTGTAAGAGGTACTTTTCGGAAAATCCGTATGAACTAATCCGCAGAACGAATACTAACCTCGATATCGTGGACCTCTTTTCTTCACTGACTAGCGTTCTCAGTAAACATGCCGGAACGCCTTAATACTTATTCTCGATACTCTTGAAACTACCATCGGCCTTCATTTCTCGTAGATTCTTGTTGAGCAATGCGATTGTTTGGGGGGACATCTTTGGATTGCAGGCCAGGTAATAATCTGAGCTTGAATAATTAAACAACCATACGACTTTATCTTTGAGATTGTTTTCTGCAATGATTTTTTTGCCGTGGGTATCTGCCGCGGTGGCATAGTCAATCCTGCCAAGTGCGACATTTTTAAAGGTGGTGACAGATTCAGTTGAGGTCACCATTTTGAAGCCTTTGCTCGACAGGTAGGAGAGTGATACCTGTCCTTCCTCAGTCCCAATGCTCGATTGTTTAATGTCTTTGAGTTTGGTCACTTTGTTTAATTTATCAGGACTTCCAAAGACGGCCCAATTACCAGTCATAATGGGTCCAATCCAATGAAAAGACGACTCTCGCGCTTTTGTGCGTGACGTGGAAAAGACACACGTGTTTGCATTAATACGAGCCAATTCAAACGCTCTGTTCCAGCTCATTATATTCATTTGATATGCAAGCTTGCTTCGTTTGAATAATTCATGAATTTTGTCAGCCGACGCACCGTAGACCGCACCATCTTTGTCAGAAATACTGAAAGGATAGTAATGTTCGGTCGTGATATTGATGATGTCTTGTTTCGTTTGGGCTGCGCTTAAACCGCACCATGCCGACGACAATAAAAAACACAAACTGAGTAATGGAGTTTTCAATTGCGAAGTCAATCTCAAGTTAGAAAAACCAATTGTGCTTTAAGTAGCAATATGGAGAAGCGGCAAGTAATGGCAAGACAATGACTAAATAATGTCCAAACAAGAGCCAAACAAGCGCATCACAAAATGAAATGCTGTAATAGATCCAAGAATAGTTCAAGCAACGAGGTCGGTCAACTACTCTTCTGATCTTGGTCATTTTGTCAAAGTGTCCTGAGTTTTAGCAACACCCAAACGGCACAAATGATTACAATAGGAGAGTGACGATTTGACATGAGGATTTCTATGATTAAGCTCTATGGCAATACTGACTCGGGTCACTCCTACAAGGTACGTAATTTTTTATTACTCGGCGGATTGCCGCACGAATATTGCTGGATCGATTTATCTTTACCTAAGAATCAGCGGCCAGCCGACTTTATACAAGCGAGTCAATTTGGCGAAGTACCCGTCTTGGTTTATCAGGGGCAATCTTACTGCCAATCCAATGCCATATTGATTTATTTATCACAAAAGACGCGTCGTTTTTGCGGAAAAACGCCACAAGAATGGCAGCAAATTCTTGAATGGTTGTCTTGGGAAAGTGATCGTATCGGCTCTAGCCTGCCTAATCTCCGCTCCTCTCTACATTTTGATAAACAACCAGCTATCGTTTTGAACTATCTAAGCGAGCGCATGGGCAGTGACTTAATGTGTCTAGAAAAATTTTTAGCTGGTCGTGACTACTTGGTGGGTAATCAACTGACCATCGCCGACATTAGCTGCTCAGCGTATTTATTTTGGCTTGATCATGTAGGAATTCATGAGCATCATTACCCGCACATTCAAGCATGGCTTGATCGTATGCGTGCACATCCAAATTGGTTGCATCCCGATAAAGTTTTGGTTAAGTCATCCTGAGACGCGCATTTTTTAAGTAACTTAATAAAACAGACGAACAAACCTCGTTTTCCGATACCGCATTGAGTTTGTCGAGTTCGAGAATGAGATCGATTTATTGGGAAAGCTCTCGCCAGTTTAGGTGAGTCCATATATGTGGATTAGGCTGGTTTAGATAGTAGGTTGGATGACGTAATCTACTTGGCTATGGAAATAGGATGGGTCTGCATCGTAGGCGGAGCGGTTGATAATGCTTTGGGAGTCCAATGCAAGATCTGTGGCTAAGACACCGTCGAGGTGATCAAGTTCATGCTGGAACAACTCGGACTCAGCTTGACCTACTTTTTCCAACACCTTCGATTGCCCCTGTTCATCCATAAAGCTGATGGAGATGGAGAGATTGCGGCGTACCTTCACCATAAGGTCTGGGAAACACATGCAATCGTCCCAAAGCGTGAAAGTTTCTTGGCTGCGCCAAGTAATGACAGGATTAATCATGGTGTACGTGCCCGCGCCGAAGTTGATCGCAATGAAGCGTTTAAGGATGCCGATCTGGGGTGCAGCAATACCTCTACCAAAGCCACGCTCCGCACGAAAGACGTTCAGAGCGACTTTAAGTCGTTCGTTCTCCAAGATGAATTCGGGATTTGCTACATCTTGGATGGGTGTACAAATAATTCTAAGCCGCGGATCCTCTAAGGGAAGAACTCGATCACTCATGTTGGTTTTCCTAAAGTAGATGTTTGGTATGAAAGGCACCGAAATGATTGACACCGTCGAATGAAACTGTGCCGACACCGTTATTTCGTAGGGTGGGCACGGTTTCTTCGTGCCCACGCGTTATGGTCGCTGAATGTAAAAAAAACGTGCGTGTAAAAAAGGGTTTTTGCGATGATCATTATCCAATCCGGGTGGGCACAATAAACGCACCCGTCCAATTTGGCTTATTTGCGTTTGGTCTTTAATCACAGCTTACACTTGTTTGCAGATCCCATTCAATTTGGCAGTTATTACAGACAGCAAGCCATTTTGAATTAGTTGAATCTTTTATGGTTTTGGTTTTGCCGTTACAAGACAAACACTTAACGTGATGGAGCGAAAAAAATAGATAACCCAATCCACCGAAAATGAGAATTCCAAATATTCCAAATAGTAGCCAACCCATAAATTCAAAACTAGACCTATGAAAAAATAGCCCAGCACCAAAGCTAATGGCACAAGTTGACCAAATAAAGATAAATTTTCGCTGAAGGCTCTTCTGATAGCTTGGATGAATACAGGTTTTCATGAAAAATACCTACTTGCTTAAGCTTTCGTTTATGGGTCAGCACAAGAATAGATTAATACAAACAAAACTGAACGGTTTTTTATGCATGATTTAACGCAAAGCTGAACGGCATTCTTGCGAACTTGGCTTCCAGCCCTTATACATTTCGAGGTCTAATGCAATTTAATTTGACAAAAATGCATATTAACTTGGCTCATGAAAAAAGACAATTTGCTTCAAATCTCTCAAAACCCGCATGATGCTTGGCTCAATTTGTTTGTGCCGTTTAGCGTTTAATGTGCAATGCATAGCGCCCTACGGCATTGTTGGGTGCGCTTGTTTCGACCGGTCCAATAATTGTAGAAATGGCAAAAGCAGAAATTTGAAATGCGGCAAACACGTCCAATTGACTAACAAAAGTAATGCGCATAGACTATGCGCATTAACCTTGAGGGAAGTTGATTATGCTGCCGACCTACGATGAAAATGCCGCCAAAAAAGCAAGTAATCTGAGTATTAATAGTGACCTGCTTAGGCAAGCAAAAGCACTCGACATCAATCTCTCGGCGACGCTCGAAGCAGCGCTCAAAGTAAAGGTAAAAGAAATGCAGGCTCAAAAATGGCTAGAAGAAAATCAGGCCTCTATTTCTGCCTATAACGAATCTGTAGCAGAAGAGGGTGTGTTTAGCGATGGACTGCGGAGCTTCTGATGGCTCAGTTTTCTGTCTACTTCAATAAAAATGCGCAGACAAAAAAGATTTACCCCTTTCTGCTAGAAATTCAAAGTAATTTACTCAGCGATCTCGTGACCACGGTGGTCGTTCCACTCATAAAATTCGACGTAAACAAAACGAAAATTCTCAAAGGACTCACGCCAGTTTTTCTGCTTGATCAACAAGACTACCTTATGTTGACTCCGCAGTTGGCGGGGATACAAAGAAAAGAATTGGGCAAGCTTGCGTTTGATCTCGCGCACGCACGACTTGAGATTGTTGGTGCTTTGGATTTTTTGATTTCGGGTGTGTAGGGGCGGCGGCGTAAAGAAAAACATTCGTGCCGTAAGTAGGGTGCAATAGCCAAAGGCGTATTGCACCGTCCGACAGTCGACCGATCAATAGCGAAGCAATTTATTTGCAAATTAAAAAAACCAAAGGAAACAACTGTTCGTCATGATCAATCACCATACGGCGCAATACGCCTTTGGCTATTGACGCCCTACGAAAAGATTGCGACTTACTGAGTTATGTAAATTACAAACGGCAATTTTAATAGCCTCCATGCGGCGCAATACGCTGCGCTATTGACGCCTTACGAAAAGATTGCGCCTTACCGAGTTTGCGCACGCACGAGTGGAGATTGTTAGTGCTTTGGATTTTTTAATTTCTGGTGTGTAGCGGTGGCTTCACAAAGAAAAACATTTGTGCCGTAAGTAGGGTGCAATAGCCAAAGGCGTATTGCACCGTCCGACGGTCGTTTGATAGACAGCGAAGCTATTTATTTACAGATTAAAAAAACCAAAGGAAACAACTGTTCGCCATGATCAACCACCATACGGCGCAATACGCCTTCGGCTATTGACGCCTTACGAAAAGATTGCGCCTTACCGGGTTGGCGGGAATGCCTTGCGTCGGCCATTTTTCGATAGCAGCTCGAAATGCTTCATGCAGTGCTTCCTCCGCCAAATCAAAGTCACCGAGCAAGCGCACTAAGGTCGCAAAGAGTTGCCGCGATGACTGTCGATATAGGTGGTCTATGGTCGAAGTAATGTCGTGATTGGTAGTGTGCATTTGACGCGCGAGGCTGATCAATGAAATGCACATTATCTGCGTAAGCGCGATTGAATTGGGAAATTAAGTGCGTAGGGTGGGCACGGCATCATCGTGCCCACGCGTTACAGTTGTTGAAAATGAAAAGTCGAGATTGCGCCTTACGGACTTATTTCGTTGAAGCGACAAAGGAACATATTCGTGCCGTAAGTAGGGTGCAATAGCCAAAGGCGTATTGCACCGTCCGACAGTCGATCGATCAACAGCGAAGCAATTTAATTACAGATCAAAAAACCAAAGGAAACAATTGTTCGCCATGATCAAACACCATACGGCGCAATACGCCTGCGGCTATTGACGGCTTACGAAAAGATTGCGCCTTACGGGCTTGATTCAGCGGTGGCGGCAGACGTTTGCTGGTTTGATATGTTAACCATGGGCATGTCAAGGTTGACTAGTGACGTAGCTAAGCCGAATTTCTGGTTTGAGATTAGTGTATCGAGGAACATCTGCCATTAAGACAGCACCAACAGCTGCCATCGCAGCTTGAGCAATCTCAACTGATGGAAAATAAGCATTCGACGCCGCGATAATCTCGCCAGTAACTGGCGGTTTTGGTGAAATGTATCGGTCACTTTCTAGTCGAATAAGTCCGTGGGGTGTTAAGGCCTCTTTAGTAAGACGCATGTGTTCAGAATTGTAGTAATCATGGTCGAAGTTCGCACCGTCTAACCAACGATAAAAACCAATTACTCGAATCATTATATTTTCCTTGATGAAGATGGCAATTGCTTAGTGAATTTGGCAAACGTGAAGTTTAACCCTGAATGTTGTAAAAGACAATTTGCTTCAAGTCCCTCGAAACCTGCATGCAGCTTGATTGAAATGAGTTATACCTTATTAATACTTGGTATAAGCAAATCCAGAAAAAGACCAGCTTACAGAACATTAAAACGCTCAGATTAAACATCCAGTAAACAAAAAAAGGCGACCATCAGTCGCCCTTCTTAATTAAAACTCTAACCAAAAAATTAGAATCGTACGTTACCCGGGGTACGTGGGAACGGGATCACATCCCGCACATTACCCACACCAGTGATGTAAGACACAGCACGTTCAAAACCTAAACCAAAACCTGCGTGTGGTACGGTGCCGTAGCGGCGCAGGTCGCGGTACCAGTAGTACGGTTCTTTCGCGAGACCGACTTCATCCATGCGTGCGTCTAACACGTCTAAGCGTTCTTCGCGTTGTGAACCGCCGATGATTTCACCGATGCCTGGGGCTAGGATGTCCATCGCTGCCACGGTTTTGCCGTCGTCGTTCATACGCATGTAGAAAGACTTGATGTCTTTTGGATAGTTTTGCAGAACCACTGGGCCGCCTACGTGTTTTTCGGCGAGGTAGCGTTCGTGTTCGGATTGCAGATCGGTGCCCCATGCGACTGGATATTCAAATTTCTGACCGCAGTTTTGCAAGATGTTGACCGCGTCGGTGTAGTCCATGCGCACGAATGGTTTGGCGATCATGTTTTCTAATTTGGCGATCACGCCTTTTTCTACGCGCTCTTCAAAGAAGGCCATATCGTCGCCGCGCTCGTTCAAGACCGCAGTGAAAACATATTTCAACATCGCTTCGGCGAGGTCGGCATTTTGTTTGAGATCAGCAAAAGCGACTTCAGGCTCGATCATCCAGAATTCTGCCAAGTGGCGGCTGGTGTTGGAGTTTTCTGCGCGGAAGGTTGGGCCGAAAGTGTAGACCTTGGACAAGGCCATGCAATAAGTTTCTACGTTCAACTGACCAGATACCGTGAGGAAGGTTTCTTTGCCGAAGAAGTCTTTACTGAAATCTGGCTTGCCTTCTGGTGTCTTAGGGAAGTTCATCATATCCAATGTGGATACGCGGAACATTTCGCCTGCGCCTTCGCAGTCGGATGCGGTCAAGATTGGCGTGTTAACCCAGTAGAAATCTTGCTCATGGAAGAAGCGGTGAATCGCTTGCGCAATCGAGTGACGTGTACGTGCCACTGCGCCCATGATGTTAGTACGTGCGCGCAAATGCGCGTTTTCACGTAAGAATTCCATGCTGTGCGGTTTTGGTTGAATTGGGTAGGTGTCTGGATCTTCGACCAAGCCAAATACTTGCACGCTTTCTGCTTGCATTTCAAAACTTTGACCGCCGCCTTGCGATGGTACGACCATGCCGGTCGCAGAGAAAGATGCGCCTGCTGTCAGGTGCAAAATTTCGCTTTCGTAATTCCCTAAAGTATTGGGTACGACGATTTGCAAAGTGCCGAAGCAAGAGCCGTCGGTTAATGCCAGGAAGGATACGCCGGCTTTTGAATCGCGGCGGGTGCGAACCCAACCTTGCACGGTGACACTGGTGTCGCTCGGGGCTTTGCCGTTGAGGACGTCTTTAACGCTGAAAGTTGCCATACTAATTTCTCCAATACGATCTAGTGGCGCATATGATATCTGTTTGCGCCGTTAAAACCAATTTGTGTTGGTTACTTAATTGCCTTCGCTCTTTTTGAGTGGGGCTTGGGTGTTGCTTTGTTTCTTAATGCTTGTGAGAGTTTTTGATGCTCAATCAGTTCAATAAATCTGTGAGCGTATTGCCCTCATGTTCCCTCCCTTTCAAGGGGAGGGCTAGGGTGGGGATGGGTTTCAGTTTCTAACGATAATCGAAATTTTCTCGACTGAAACCCATCCCCATCCCAACCTTCCCCTTGAAGGGGAAGGAGTTAAGTCGCGGCACTTTCAATGTTTCCCCGTACTACCAAATCCACCTTCACCACGTTCACTCTCGCCAAACTCTTCAACGATGTTAAAGCCTACCTGCAACACAGGCACGATAATCAACTGTGCCAAGCGTTCCATGGGATTTAATGTGAAAGCATTTTGCCCGCGATTCCAAGTCGAGATCATGAGTTGACCTTGGTAATCAGAGTCGATCAGGCCAACCAAGTTACCAAGTACGATGCCGTTTTTGTGACCCATGCCGCTGCGAGGTAAGATCATGGCGGCGTAAGCTGGGTCGCCAATATGGATTGCCAAGCCAGTTGGAATTAAGACTGTTTCGCCTGGTTGAATGGTGATCGCTTCGTCTATGCAAGCACGTAAATCAAGCCCCGCACTGCCTGGTGTACCGTAGGCAGGGAGTTGGTCTTTCATTCGTGGGTCTAGGATTTTTAGGTCTATGTTTTTCATGTTGTTTTAGTTCGTTTGAATTCTTTTTGCTATTTCGGAGATGAGTTGATTCGCCAACGTCTGCTTATCCGCCTTGGGCAAAGCCTGATGTCCATTCGCATCAAACAGTACCAACTCATTCTCGTCTTTACCAAAGGTCTTGTGACCGATGTTGCCGACTAAGAGCGGGATGTTTTTCTTGATGCGCTTGGCTGTGCCGTATTCTATTAGGTTTTCAGACTCAGCCGCGAAGCCGACGCAGTAGGGCGGTTTAGGTAACGCGGCGACGCTGGCGAGGATGTCTGGATTTTGAGCGAATTGCAGTTGTGGCGTGTCGCTGTCATTTGTCTTCTTTATTTTTTGGTCGCTGGCATTCGCTATGCGCCAATCGGCTACGGCTGCTACGGCGATGAAAATATCTTGCGTGCCGACCTGTGCCATTACCGCGTCGTGCATTTGCTGCGCGGTTTGCACTTGCTGACGTTGTACGCCGTAGGGTGCTTCTAGAGCCGTTGGGCCAGAGACTAGTGTGACGTGCGCGCCAGCTTCCCAAGCCGCCTTGGCGATCGCATAGCCCATTTTGCCTGAAGATAAATTGGTGATGCCACGCACGGGGTCAATAGGTTCGAAAGTTGGCCCAGCGGTGATTAATACACGATTGCCAGCCAATGACTTTGTTTGAAATGTCGCTTCTAATTCCGCCAAAATTTGCGCTGGTTCTAGCATGCGTCCCATGCCGACTTCGCCACATGCTTGTTCACCGGCAGCTGGGCCAAAGACTAGTATGCCGTCTTGTTTGACCTGTGCCACATTGCGTTGTGTCGCTGGGTTGCTCCACATTTCTACGTTCATCGCTGGAGCGATGAATAAAGGAAGGTGAGCAGGGCGGGCGATGCAGAGTGTTGAGAGTAAATCGTCGCAAGCACCATGCGCTAATTTGTAAATGAAGTTAGTACTGCATGGCGCGATCAAAATCGCATCGGCGTCGCGAGTGAGATCGATGTGCGGCATGTTGTTGGCAATGCGCGCGTCCCATTGATCGGTGTAGACCGTATTGCCCGACAAGGCTTGCATTGTGACTGGTGTAATAAACTGCGTGGCGCTTTGCGTCATCACGACTTGTACTGTTGCGCCGAGTTTGCCCAGTGAACGGCACAGATCCGCCACCTTGTAACAGGCTACACCCCCGGTTAAACCGAGGACGATTTTTTTACCAGCGAGTCTTGATGTCATGATGTTCTTTCGCAAGTCTTATAAAAAGCTTGAACCGCGGAGGCACAAAGAACCCAGAGATTTTTAAGTAATTTCTCCGCGTCCTCCGCGTTTCTGCGGCAAATGCATTTACTTCTTTACTCTTCTTAACTCATCCAAAATAAACAAAGCTGCGCCGATGCAAATCGCACTATCCGCGATGTTGAAAGCGGGGAAGTGATAAATCTCTTTGTAATGAAAATCGAGAAAGTCGATGACGTGACCATAGGCGATGCGATCTATGACATTGCCGATGGCACCGCCCATAATCAAGGATAAAGCCCAGCAAAATAAACGTTGACCAGCGTTCTTTTTTAACAGGTAGGTGATAACGACGGCTGCGATCAAACCGATGGCTGTGAACATATAACGTTGCCAGCCGCTTTCTGCCGCCAGAAAACTAAACGCGGCGCCTCTGTTGTAAGCCAAGGTTAAATTGAAGAACGAAGTTACCGCTAAGTTTTCACCGTAGGTAAAAGCTTTTTCTACCGTGATTTTAGTGACTTGATCCAACAAAATAATAATGGCGGCGATGCCGAGCCATGGTATCAATGAGCTGCCCGAACCAGCGCTGCCGCCTGAGGGTTTTGGTTTGTTAACGTTGTTGTTCGATTTTTTTGTGGCCATGGTCTTGTCAGATTTGGTTTAAAACGCCCATCGCTCGCTAGCCGGGGAAGGGGCGGTGATGAGGGAGACTCAGATTCGGATAAAGTTAAATTAGGCATCATGTTGTTAGTGTAAGCATTTTACTGAATGATGCTTCTTTAGACTTTGCAGCTTCTGAAACTCCCTCACCCTAACCCTCTCCCGCTTGCGGGAGAGGGGACTTATTTGCACTAAATAAACTTATGCGTATTTACGTACTTCACCCACACCAAACAAATTGCTATTGCAACGGCCGCACAAAGTTGGATGCTCGGCATTCACACCCACGTCCGCGCGGTAGTGCCAGCAGCGTTCGCATTTTTGGTATTTGGAGGCGTTGACTACAACGGTTTCGTTCGCTTCTGTAGCGACTTGTTCTACGCTGGCAGCTGAAGTGATCAAGGCAAATTTTAAATCATCTTCTAAGCTACTCAATACGCCAAACTTGTCACCGCTGGCTTTGATTAACACTTCCGCTTGCAAGGAAGAACCAATCGCACCAGAGACACGCACTTCTTCTAATTGCTTGGTCACATCCGCACGTACTGCGCGCAAACTCGCATACTTCGCTTCCAGCGCTTCGCTGTTAGCAATGGCTGGTAACTCGTAATAAGTTTGCGTAAAGATGGTTTCATCGCTGCCAGCAAAAGCTTCTGCGCTGGCGAAACTTTGCCATGCTTCTTCTGCTGTGAATGACAGTGTTGGCGCCATTAAGCGCAATAAGCTTTGCGTGATGTGCCAGATTGCTGTTTGCGCTGAACGGCGTGCAAAGGAGGTTGTGCCGCTGGTGTACAAGCGGTCTTTCAAAATATCGAGGTAGAAACCACCGAGATCTTCTGAACAGAAAGATTGCAATTTAGCGACGACGGGGTGGAATTCATACGCCTCGTAATGCGTCAACACTTCTTTTTGCAAGGCGGCGGTGTGCGCAATTGCGTATTGATCGATTTCCATCAAATCATTAACGGCAACCGCATCTTTACTGAAATCAAAATCCGACGTATTCGCCAACAAGAAGCGCAAAGTATTGCGCATGCGGCGATACGATTCTGTCACGCGTTTCAAGATTTCGTCAGAGATAGAAATTTCACCTGAATAGTCAGAAGACGCCACCCACAAGCGCAAGATGTCAGCACCTAGCGTGTCGAAAATCTTTTGCGGCGCTAAGGTATTGCCCAAAGATTTGGACATTTTTTTGCCTTCGCCATCGACCACGAAACCGTGCGTGAGCAAGGCTTTGTAAGGTGCATGACCATCGAGCATGGAAGCTGTCAACAAAGATGAATGGAACCAGCCGCGATGTTGGTCGGAACCTTCTAAATACAAATCAGCAGGGTAAGCTGATTGCGCTTTGTGTGAGCCGCGCAAGACCGTGAAATGCGTGGTGCCAGAATCGAACCACACGTCTAGCGTATCGCGATTTTTTTCATACAAAGGCGCTTCATCACCGAGCATTTCTTCTACGGTGATTTTTTGCCAGGCTTCGATGCCTTCGGCTTCAACACGTTTAGCAACTAGCTCTAACAACTCTGGTGTGCGTGGATGAATTTGGCCAGTTTCTTTGTTTAAGAAAAATGCCATAGGCACGCCCCATTGACGCTGACGTGACAAAGTCCAGTCAGGACGATTCGCGATCATGCCGTGCAAACGAGCTTTACCCCATCCTGGGAAAAAGGCAGTTTCATCAATCGCTTTCAATGCGGTTTCACGCAAGCTGGCACCGCCATCGGCTGGTGTGTTGTCCATGCTGGCGAACCATTGGGAAGTAGCGCGATAGATGATCGGCGTTTTATGGCGCCAGCAATGCATGTAGCTATGGTCAAACATTTTCAGAGAGAACAAAGTACCTGCTTCGCGCAATTTATCGCAGATAGGTTTGGAGGCTTCCCAGATCGTCATGCCCGCAAAGAAAGGCAGCCAAGAGGCGTAGCGGCCATCGCCCATCACTGGGTTAAGCATGTCGTCATCTTTCATGCCATGCGCTTTGCATGACTGGAAATCTTCGATACCGTAAGATGGTGCAGAGTGAACCACGCCGGTACCAGTTTCTGTACTGACGTAGTCGCCCAAGTAAACAGGTGAAAAACGATCATAGCCTTCATGCATTGCGGCTAATGGATGTTTGAATTTGATTTCAGACAGCGCTTCGCCGAGGCAAGTGGCGATGATTTCGGCTTGCATGCCCCAATTGGTGAAGGCGGTTTCGATCAGGTCTTTTGCCATCAAAATCAGGCAAGGCTCACCATCACGCTCGGTTTTGATCAAAGCGTAAGTGATCTCTGGATGCATGTTCAAAGCTTGATTCGATGGGATGGTCCACGGTGTGGTGGTCCAGATCACGCAGTAGCCTTTTTCCAGTGGCAGTTTGTCTAGGCCAAACGCTTTTGCCAACTTATCGTTTTCAGCAAAAGGGAAGCCGACATCGATAGAAGGATCACGTTTGTTTTCGTATTCAACTTCTGCTTCTGCCAATGCAGAGCCGCAATCGAAACACCAGTTGACAGGCTTTAAGCCGCGGTACACATAGCCTTTTTCGAACAACTTGCCGAGCGCGCGGATTTCATCGGCTTCGTTACCGAATGCCATGGTTTTGTAGGGATTGTCCCATTCGCCCAAGACACCCAAACGGATGAAGTCGGCTTTTTGGCGCTCGATTTGCACTTCGGCGTAAGCGCGCGCTTTTTCTTGGACTTCAGCGACTGGCAGATTTTTGCCATGCAGTTTTTCGATTTGAATTTCGATAGGCATGCCGTGGCAATCCCAGCCTGGTACGTAAGGCGCATCAAAGCCAGCCATCGTGCGTGCTTTGATGATCATGTCTTTCAATACTTTGTTGACGGCATGGCCGATATGGATGTCACCGTTTGCATACGGAGGACCATCATGCAAGATGAATTGTGGACGACCTTTTGCTGCTTTGCGCACACGTTCGTAGATTTTCTTTTCTTGCCAGCTCTTGACCCATTGTGGTTCACGCTTAGCGAGATCGCCGCGCATAGGGAAGGGCGTTTCGGTCATATTGACTGGGTACTTACTTGCCGGCTTACCGCCGTCTTTTTTTGCTTGCTTTTCGTTAGACATAGTTTTCTTCGTTTAAATTAAATTTTGGAATTCTTTGGATGAAGGTCAAATGTTTTGCCACAGAGGCGCAGAGTACGCTGAGTTTTCTTCTGAGGGATTTCTCTGCGTCCTCTGCGCCTCTGCGGTTATGTCTTTCAGTTTTTCATCCAATATTTTTATGAACTTGCCGAGCGTTCTTCAAATTCGGTCAGTTGCTGAGCCGACTCGTTGTTGAAAGTAGCTGCGTGCCTGATCTGCGTCGCGATTGATCGCGGCAGTCAAGGTTGGCAGGTCGATGTATTTTTCTTCATCGCGGAGTTTCTTTAAAAACTCAACTTGTATCACTTTGCCATAAGCATCGACATGTTGATCTAGGATGTGAGTTTCGAGTAAAACACGACCACTATCATCGACAGTCGGACGTACACCCATACTCGCAACGGCTGGTAGCGGATTTTCACTTAAACCATGCACTTGCACTACAAAGATACCCATGACGGCTGGTTTGTGATGGGCGATGCGAAGGTTGAGTGTAGGAAAACCCAAGGTGCGTCCCAACTTTTGCCCGTGCACCACGTGCCCAGAAATTTGGTAAGGGCGTCCGAGTAAATGTTGTGCTTCGCAAAAATCACCAGCGGCTAAGGCCGCACGTACTGCGGAGGAGGAGATGCGGTTGCCGTCACGTTCTACAGTGGTCATGGTTTGTACTTCAAAGCCATAGCGTTGACCAGCCTCGGTCAGTGTATGGATGTCACCCACACGTTTTGCGCCGAAGCGAAAATCATCACCGACCATCACCAACTTGACGTGCATGCCTTCGACTAGAACTTTTTGTATAAAGTCTTCGGGGCTCAAGGCTGCGAAATGGACATTGAAATGTTCTACGATGACACGATCGACACCCGCCAAATCTAATGCCGATAAGTTGTCGCGCAAATTGGCGATACGGGTGGGGGCTTTGGATAAATCACCCATCATCTGTGCAAAAAAAGCACGCGGGTGCGGTTCAAAGCTCATGACTGCAGCTTCGATGTTCAGGCGCGTGGCAGCTGCACGCAAGTCAGACAACAAAGCTTGATGTCCAAGATGCACGCCGTCAAAATTGCCGATTGCCAAGGCGCAAGGTGCACGCGCAGCGGCATTTGGGAGTCCACGAAAAACCTTCATAGGTCAAAAATTCTTATGTAAATTCTTATATAAGTTGAAAGCCAATTTATCTGTCTTTTGCGAAAATGTAGAAGTCTAAATAAGAAGCCATTCAGTAAGGTAACAAGAAAGGCAATAAGCAAGACAGTAAACAGGGCAACAAAAACCCTTGATTATAAAGGCTTTTCACTCTGAATTTAGGGGTTTTTGCGTCGCAATAATCCTCACATCCTTTTATGCACCAGCGAAGATTTGCTTTGTTTGAGTTGATTTCTTTAAAATGCTTGAAATTGTCTGAATTTAAGCCTATTTATCGCGATTTTTCCAGGAATTGAGGAATTCTTTGAGTGCTAAAGGTTTTTGTATTGGCGCTGGGAAATTTGCCTGATTTCGGGTGTTCACGCCATGGCAAGATGCACAAACCCGGATTTCGCCCGCTTTAAAGCTAATCCAGTTGCGTTCTCTGACCACAGGATTGCCTTGCGCATCGGTGGTTTGCCAACTCAAAGCACGGCCAGATGGCACCAAAACTGCGGTTGATCCATCTTTTGCGATTTTGACAGCACCAATGATAGCGATCTTGTTGTCGTCAGATTGATAATTTAGCTTATGCAGTTCGTCCAGTGGTTGTGCCAGATTACGTCGACCGGGGCGGTCAGGGTAGGCACGCAATTGCTCCGCTTGTACAATTTGAAAATGGCTAATTTGATACAGCTTGCCATTGGGATTTTGCGCCGACAGAGTTTTGACGCCGCCAGGTACCTCTAGATTAAATGGTTGCTGTAGATCAGCGCGGTCGCGGCTGGTTTGATCGCGGGTTATGATCAAGGCAAGTTCGTTTTTGAGTAGCCAGTCACGCAAAGTCTGTTCTTCCACTTGTGCCTCCGCTAGTACTGCTTTTTCCGGCGCGTCTAAAGGCGGTGTGGCGCTGGTCGGTGCTTTGCGCGGACGGACTTCAACCGGCTCGAGTTCCCAAAAATCGCCCTCGAAATTAAGGACTTTATTTCCGTCCCACCACGACACTTTCTTTTTTATGCCTTTGCTCAAGTAGTCGCCCGGCTTGTATAAATTGCTTATTGGATCTAGGTTGAGGAACCGCAAGCGCAAATTATTTAAGCCTGTTTCTGGTTCCGGTGGTAGTTGATTCGAGGTGTGGCTGGCAATTAATCCACCGTTCGCAAGTGGCAGAGGATTGCGATAGCGACCGTCGCTTAGATTGTCGCTTTTGCTGACGGGCGTGACCGCAAGAACTTGCATTTGCTCTGGATTTAAACGTGGATCACCTTGAACTTTGACGATGCTATCGGTGGCAAAAGAACCCGATTCCCGTGCGTTGATACCGAAGAAGGTACCGGCTTGCAGCGGATCCTCACGGAGTTGAAATAGGCCTCCTTCACGTCGTAAGGCGAGACGATTCTGGTGCAAATTGGGGTCGGTCTTATTGCTCAGATTGGCGTCTTGTATAAAGCTCGGTGTCAGATAGCCATAGCTTAATTCATGCAAGCCGACATGATTTAAGGTTTCTTCGGCGCTGCCATCTTGGTGTATCTGCCATATCGTAAAGAAATTACTGCGGAAGGCGCTAACTTCGCCATAGACAATGTGACCGCCGACACGCGACTCAGGAAAAAACTCGGCGCGGCTATCGAGCTTTTTTGCATTCGCCGACTCGTCTGCATAGTTGAATGAACGAAACGGTAGGGCAACCTGATTGCGCACCGCGTCGCGATCACGATCTGCTAATTGATCTTGTTGTAAGTGATCCCAGCGGGTAAAAATGATACGCCCAAAGCTATCGATGAGAGGATTAAAAGCGCCGCTCGGAGTATGGCTAAGCAGTTGTAATTTGCCTTGATGTAGTTTCCATATGCCTGTGGTGCTAGCGGTAGCTTCGTATTCGTCCAGTTGTGGGTACAAATGTGCTTCGCCGTTGCGCGGCCGGTCTGAGGTGAAAATAACACTGTCGTCACTGCCATAAATTGGGGATAAATTGTTATAGCGTACATCTTGTCCAGCGACTTTTTGTATGCGGGATTTTTGCCCTTGTTCTAGTCCGATGACTTCATAGATTTGCCAGCGCGAATTGCCTACGCTTTCACCTTGACGTGGTGCGCCAGTCAGCATACTAAATAGCGCCTTCTTGCCACTCCAATGTACCGCTGGTTCGCGCACAGCAATCGCGTTCTTACCTTGGAAACCCTCGACACCTAAGTTCGCTTCCTTCGTTAAATTTCTCAAAATACCGTCAGGATAAAACAGCATCAAATCACCACCGCGCGGTACCTGATCTGGGCGTGTCATGTGATTGGCAAATGCAGACAGGCGGCCATTTTTATCGCTGCTAAGCGGCACTTGAGTGACAAACAGTATTGGATAGGCTTGATTTTCTGGCGGCAAACGGTCGAAGCTTACTGGAGCTGAAATTGGTGCAGTAGCATCTTTAGGTGCGCCCGATTGGTCGGACGTAGGGCGGCAAGCGCTAATCAGGCAGAGGCAGAATACTGTGGCGAAGAAACAGCGCATTAATGGGGGCTCGCTAAAGAGGGCTTTAATTAAAACATGATTGACAACATAATTGGGTCAAATTTAATTTTGTCCCAGATTATCGCAGACGCTAGCAAAAGCGGTTGATGAATAGTCGCAGTTCTTTTGGTTTAAGCCTGATTGTGCTAGTTTGGGTTAAAGCCCCTTGAGTTTTTCGAAAAATTGCGGCACTCTGATATGGCTATTAAAACAAGGTAGATAAATAAGAGCAATAGCAGCAATAACAGCAATAGCAGTCCAACAAGAATATCAATTGAAGCGTTTTAAATCTAGGATCAAAAATGTCAGAATCAATTTCTCAAATCAAATCTGAAGCGAGACGCAAGACTCAAGGTTTGCATCGTTTGACTTTACGTGTCGTTGCTCTTTTAGTTGCCGGTACTGTGGTGGTGGCATGTGGTGGTAGCTCAAACAATAGTGTTCCGCCTTCTAATAATAATGGGAATACTGGGACGGGCACTAATCCTGGTACGGGTACAGGCAATGGCGCAGTAGTGGGGCCGCCTTGGATGAGTTTTGGTGGAAATGCGCAACATGAGGCTTTAGCTGGCGTCGCGACACAGACGTTTTCTCGTATCGCTTGGCAGACCCCGGTCGATATGGCACCGCAATATAGCGCCCAAGGCTATCTGTTGGTGCATTATGGATCGCCAGTGATTACTGCGAAAAATACGGTGATCTTGCCAGTGAAAACTAGTGCTAACCCAACTTATCGTATTGAGGCAAGATCGGGTGATAATGGCGCGCTAATTTGGTCAGAAAATACCGATTATGTGATGCCCCCGTATCGCTGGACACCCACTTACAACGCCTCCTTGACCGCGAGTAATCGTGTGCTTGCCCCTGGTGCTGGCGGTAAAATTTTGTATCGCGATGACGCAGATGCCGCGACAGGTAGTTTTAAGTCTTTGGTGTTTTACGGCGATAGTGTGTATACCGCGAATAAAGCCGCATTAGACAAGGCCATTATTATCAACACGCCGATTACCAGTGACACACAAAATAATATGTATTTTGGTTTTATCGCCGCGCCTGGTAACGCTGCTGGTTTAAGTAGTGGTATCGCACGTATCGCAGCGGATGGCAAAGCAAGCTGGGTTAGTGTCGCAACAGTCGCTGGAACTTCAGCGGTTGCAAAAGCGGCGACCAATAGTGCGATTGCAGTTTCTAAAGACCAAAAGACGATTTATGTTGTCGCCAACGACAATATTGCAACTGGTGTGAGGCAGACGGGTTATATGCTGGCACTTGATAGTACTAGCCTTGCATTGAAATCTAAAGTCCAGTTGATTGATCCGAATGAAAATGGTCCGGCGAATATTTCCGATGACAGCACGGCTTCGCCTTTGGTCGCGCCCGATGGCGATGTCTATATCGGCGTCTTGGAAAAAACATATGGCTCGCACAATGCGCGGGGCTGGTTATTACACTTCAATGCAGATTTGTCGCAAACTAAAACGCCAGGTTCTTTCGGGTGGGATATCACGCCATCGCTGGTGCCAGCGAATTTGGTTGCGAGCTATAAAGGGAGTTCGCCTTATTTATTGATGGTGAAATATAACAATTATGAAAGAGCAGGTTCCGGTGATGGTTTAAACGAAATCGCGATTATCGATCCCTTCGCAGAGCAAGTTGATCGAATGTCGTCCGTGAAAACGATGAAAGAAGTTTTGACTCTTTTAGGCCCTACGCCAGATCCAGCAGTGCCGGGTGGTTTTATCGAGTGGTGCGTGAATACAGCCGCAGTCGATCCTTTCACCAAATCAGTGATCGTTAATAGTGAAGACGGTATTTTGTATCGTTGGGATTTGACCACGAATAAACTGAGCGAAAAAATACGTTTAACGAGTGGCCTTGGTGAGTCGTATACGCCGACTGCGATAGGTGCTGATGGTAAGGTGTATGCGATTAATAATGCGATCATGTTCGCAATTGGAAAATAGGATGCGCGGTTAAATTTGCTAACTGCATAGACATAGTTTGCCGGATAGATTAGTTTCTATCCGGCAAATTTTTATGTTTTGATGTATTCTTAGTTTTGCCGTCATCCTGATTGACTATATGTCAGGGTAGTCAGGAATCACGCAAGAAGGGAATGTCAAATGTCGAATAACAGCGCACACACGCTTAAGCCCCTATATTGTGAGTCGCGAAGTCAGGAAATGAGTCCTGTGGAGTGTGAACTTCCTGGCTTAAGATTGTCTGAACTGATTAGCGCACTCAGCCATGCGCTAGATATCACAGAAGGCCAGCCAGAAGGCCATTGCATACGCTGCTGTTGGATCGGTATGCATATAGGTCGTGAGATCAATCTTCCAGAAAATCAATTGTGGGATTTGTATTACACCTTGCTGCTCAAAGATCTCGGTTGCAGTAGCAATGCCGCGCGCATTTGTGAACTTTATTTGACCGACGATTTGCAATTTAAACGCGATTTCAAAACCGTCGGCGACAGTCTGCCTCAGGTTTTACATTTCGTTTTAAAGCATACGGGTCTGAAAGCAGGACTCGCTGAGCGTTTTCGGAGCGTGCTTACCATCTTGCGTGATGGCAGTAATATTGCCCATGAATTGATCGCTACCCGATGTCAACGAGGTGCTGAGATCGCTCGCTTATTGCGATTCTCTGAGGATGTCGCACTCGGTATTTATAGCCTCGACGAACATTTCAATGGACAAGGAAAACCTGAGGGTTTGCGTGGTGAATCGATTCCTATCTTTGCCCGTATCGCGCTGTTGGCACAGGTAATTGACGTGTTTCAAATCGCCGATGGCCCCGATGCCGCTTTGACAGAGGTACGTGAGCGATCAGGGGTCTGGTTTGATCCTATGTTGACCGACGCCTTCGAACGTGTCGCAAAAAATCCAGAATTTTGGCACGAACTGAATGCGGACGATATTGGTCGTAAAGTTTTGAGCTTGGAACCTAGTGTGCACGAAGTGCCGGTCGATGATGATTATTTAGATGATATTGCGGCGGCATTTGGGCAAGTGGTGGATTCTAAAAGTCCTTACACCAGCGGCCATAGTGAACGTGTTGCCTTGTACACCGACATGATTGCCGAAGCCTTAGAGCTAACTCCAGAAAGACGTCGCTGGTTGAAACGCGGTGCTTTGCTGCATGACGTTGGCAAGTTGGGCGTCAGTAATAGCGTGCTGGATAAAGCGGGTAAACTCGACATCTCAGAATGGGATGAAGTGAAGTTGCACGCGAGTTATACCGAAACCATCTTGTCGCGTATCTCGGTATTTTCAGAGTTGGCCAAAGTCGCGGCTTCCCATCACGAAAAATTAGATGGTACTGGATATCCACGTGGTTTGAAGGGCGATGAAATTGCTTTAGAAACTCGTATTATCACCACGGCCGATATTTTTGATGCCATCACTGCTGAGCGCCCGTATCGCGGCGCCATTCCTATTCCTAAGACTTTAGAAATGATGGCAGAGAATTTGCATACAGCGATTGATATCCGTTGCTTTGAGGCTTTGAAGGTGGCAATCGCTAAGTTGGATCACGTTTAATCCTGACCTTCTGTGAGGCATGAAGTTCAACCGATGACGATCATTGTCAATGGAATCTTCTTCACGGAGTTTAGCTGTCTTTACACTCAACCCGATTGCGCCCTAAGTCCTTGGCGCGATATAGCTGCCTATCTGCAACCATAATGAGTTCATTCTGATCCTCCATGTCATGCTTCGATGTTGCGACGTCTATGCTGACCGTAATCTGCAAGTTTTTACTTTCAAAAGGTATGACTAGGCTTTGTATTGTTAGGCGCAATCGCTCTAAAATTATCTTCGCCTCGTCTATGCGGGTACCTGGTAGTAACAAGGCAAATTCCTCACCACCGTATCGACAGACTGTATCGATTTGACGCAGAGAGTGTGGCAGGGTCGTAGCAAGTAGTCTTAAGACCTGATCGCCGGCAGCGTGTCCGTGGACATCATTGACGGACTTAAAGTGGTCGATGTCGAGCATCGCTACGACGAAGGGACGATCAAATTTGCCAAAACGTTGCCATTCATCTGCCAGAATGTTTTCGAAGTAGGCGCGATTGTGTAGGCCGGTCAGTGTGTCGTGAATTGCTTTTTGTTGCCAACTCTCGCTGATTGCCAATGACAGATCCAATTGTCGCTGTTGAATCGAAACACTTTGCGTTGCTAGTGTCGTAAATAGGATAAAACTGACCAATAAAAAATGTCCCTGGTCTTGATTTGCGATCAAGAACGGCCCTAAATTTTGGGTGCTTAAAGTCAGTAATAGTACGGTTGCACTCAATAATAAGGCACTGACTGTGACCGCTTTAACGCGATAAGCCAGAAACAATGCCGTCGCGGGCAAAATATAAATAGCGCCAGCTAATCCATGAAACGCTAGCCAGACACCGCCCAATGCCAGACCAATAAGTACTAGATTTGACCAACTTGCGTTTGACCAATGCTGCTGCCTTTCCACACTAGAGCGCCAGTCAGCATACAAGGGATAAATGAGAAGTATGCCCAAACTATCTGCTGCAATGATTTTCGCCAAAAAAATGAAGTACTGGTCGAGCTTTAAATAAGATCCCAGCACCAAGTTGCTGACGATAATAAGGCCCGAACACAAGGTCGGTAGAAAGCATACATAGAACATAAACTTGAATAAGTCCGAAGCTCGTTGCAGGCCACCGCGGAACTGCTTCTGTAGTACCGTAGCAGAAAGTCAAGGGGTCAAGGCATCCGCGATCGCGGAAATTGCGGTATGCAGATTGCTAGTGCAAAAATCTGCTTGCTGCATACCCTACCAATTGGCAAGAAAGCTCGCTGCGGCGATCCAAATCAGAGCGCGATTTTTTTCGGTCAACATCATCACCAGGCCTATGCCAGCCGGCAGCCATAGCAGTGTAATATTGGAAGGTTGTAATGCGAAAACTGCCATGCCGAAGCGCGCAGTCAAAAAATACATGATGCTTAGTAAGAGTAAGCTAAGTGTCGGCATGTATTATTTTTTTGGAGGAAGGTTATGGAAGTCAATTATATTCAATTGCTCTTAAAATATCACACATAACTCTACGGTGCTTATTGCTGTGGCTCAAGATTTTTGTTCCTTATTGCTGATTTTATGTCTATTCAGCCGAGTTCTGTGACTGGGCGGTAACACGGCGTAGAGATAATTAAGCTTAATACTGTACAAAATAGAATTGAAAAATGGTCGGTGTTAGGGATTAGGCAGTTTTTTGATTGGGAGATACGTTATGCTAGCTACACAAGTTTGTGCTACTTTACCCAGATTTTCCATTAGGCGCGTCTTCGACGCTATTTGAGCGCTGGCGGCGCATTTTCGGTCATTTTTTTCGTTCTTCGTTGCAAATAGCTCGCTATTTTCGCCTCATTCACGTAGAACTGCCTCGAAAAGTGCATCCTCCATCGTCTCAAATCCTATTGGAAATTCTGGGTTATTCTGAAATCACGTAGTCGAACGGATACCACGACTTATTTCTTCTTGCCGACGGGAATATCATGAACCAACTTCGATTGTTATGCGTGCTTTGTTTGTTGCTCTGCGGTGTGCTGCCGGCTTTTGCCAAAGAAGTGATTAAGGTCTACACCTATCACTTGAAACCACCGTTCGTTGTCAGGGAGGCGACTAAAGAAGGTCTCTATTTTGATGCACTGAATTACTTTAATAAACATAGCACTGAATACCAATTTGAACTCCATTATCTGCCTCGGCGTAGACTCGACTTAATGGTGAATTCAAATTCTTTAGACGGTCTGGTAATCGGTGTCAGTCCCATCTGGTTTGGCGATAAGCAGGAAACTAAATATCTGTGGACGACTAGTTTGCTCAATGATGTGGACGAGGTGATATCGAGCGGGACGCATCCATTTGAATTCACTACATTGGAATCACTTAATGGAATGCGTGTGGGACTGGTGCGCGGTTATTACTATTTTGGTGTGAGTGAAATGGCGCAAAAGGGACAGCTTATTCGCGATGATGCCAGCAGCGAAGATCATAATTTTAAAAAGCTATTGGCAGACCGCATCAATGTCGCAATCATCAGTCGTTCTAACCATGATTTTGTGATGAAATATAATCCTGAGTTTGTCGGCAAGTTTCATATTTCGAAGAAACCACATGATCAATATGAAAGAAGAATTATGTTGCCACTCAAGTATGCCAAAGTGCAACATGTCCTCAATCAGATTCTGGCACGACAGCACCGAGATCCCGCCTGGAAAGATGTGATGGCAAAGTACCGTTGAATCAAAAAAATATACGGCACGACATCGACGCTTAATGCGCAAAACTCAACATCTTTCAGATGAAACATTCATCTGAAAGATGTTTTTCCAACGTAAACAACGAGGTAGTAAGCTAATTATTCTATTCCAGGGACTTTGTTGCCTTCGCTAAGTTGTGCTATTTTTTCGGGATGTAACGCAGAAGATAACTCAACCAGTCGCACGAATTCTGCGCGATGCCCGTAGCGATCATTGCCACGGGCAGAGTTCGCTAAGGCCAGAATTTCTTTCGGACCAAAATTCTCGATCAGACTGCTGCCTCGCAGCCATTGTGCCCAGGCGGCGACGGCGGTAGCGAAACGAAAGTCCTGGTCAGCCGCACGGATAGTTGGCAACATCCTTGCTTGCTGTATCGGTGTTTCTATCAACTGGCTTTGTGTGCTACCAGGTTGTTTGTAGCGGAGCTTTAACCATGCCAGCTCTTGTTTGTTGGCGCCGTTGATTGCCTTGTCAGCCTTGTCCGCCTTATCTGCCTGATAACGCAAAGGATCGACATTAGCTTTACTGCCTTGCGGTACGATTTCATACAATGCGGTTACCGTATGTCCGGACCCGATATCACCCGCATCTACTTTGTCGTTGTTGAATTGTTCCCGCGTCAGTGCGCGCAATTCATAACCTATCAAACGATATTCTTTGACTAGCGCAGGGTTAAATTCCAATTGTAGTTTTAAATCCTGTGCAATGGTCGCCAGCGTTGACGTGTATTCATTCACCAGCACTTTATGGGCTTCTTGCAGGCTATCTAAATAGTGATAACTGCCATCGCCATTGTCCGCCAGTTTTTTCATCAGTGCTTCGTTGTAATTACTATCGCCCACGCCCAGTGTACTTAAACTAATGCCGGCTTTGCGCTCGCGTTCTACCAAAAATTTTAAGTCTTTATCATTGGTCACTCCGATGTTCAAATCGCCATCTGTCGCTAACAGCACGCGATTGATGCCGCCGTTGATTTTCGCTTCGTGAGCTTGAGCGTAAGCGAGTTTGATACCGGCTTCACCATTGGTGCCACCACCTGCCGACAATTGATCGATCGCCAAATTGATTTTGTCTTTTTGATTGCCAGGTGTCGGCGTCAATACAACTTGAGTACCGTTCGCATAACTGATCAAGCTGACACGATCCTGTGCTCTCAATTGTGTCGTTAGTAGTTTTAAAGCGCTTCTGACTAAGGGTAATCGATCTTGTGGTGACATAGAGCCAGATACATCCACTAAAAACACCAGATTCGCGGCCGGCAAACTTTCTTTCGCAATATCCTTACCTTTAATCGCAATACGAAGTAGTTGACGTTTTGCATTCCACGGCGATGCGGTCAATTGTGTGTTGACGCTGAATGGATGGACGTCGTCCTTATTTGGCAGCGCATAGTCATAAGAAAAATAATTGACGAGTTCCTCTGCTCTTACCGCATCGGGGTTGGGCAGTTGACCTTGTTGTATAAAACGCCGCACGTTCGCATAACTGCCGGTATCCACATCGGCGCTAAACGTAGAGACGGGATCTTCGGCAACACGCTTCCAACTATTTTCTTGATAGCTTTGATATTTCGCCGTGTCTTGTACATGACTTGTTACGCTCCCTTGTGCGGTGATTATCGGTGCTTCGCGCATAGTTGGCGCGTAGTTTGCCGCCTTGGCTGGAGTGATCATCATCTCTGCTGGTGGAAGATAAGCAGGTGGTGGTGCGGCCGGTTCTGGCGCAGGCATGGATACTGACGCTGGCATAAACACGCGCTCTGACTGTCTCGCTGCTATTGCAGCATCTTGTCTTTCGCCCGGTTTTCGCAGTTCAGACGCAGGCATTTTTTGTTCTACGATCGCGACTTCTATTGCCATATTTTGCTTGACCTTTGCGTCTGCTTTGGCCTGAGCGTCGGCACCTGATTCGAGTTGGCTAGATGCGCTACAAGCCATCAAGATGCTTGACGTGGCGAGTATCAAAAGTCGATTGCGATTTTGTGAGATTAGGTGATGTCGATTGTTTTTCATGATAGATCCTTGTCGATTGAGTTGTTGAAGTGTCGTTTTTTTAAATATCAATTCAGTGTCCAAACGTATTGCAACTTGGCCCAGGATTTTTCTGGTACGCCGTCGATAGAGCCAGGTTTGAATTTGCATAAACTCAAGCCTTGAATTGCTGCTTTATCGAGTGCCCGTGAGCCACTGGATTTTTCTACTTTACTCTCTAAAACTCGGCCATCAGGGCCAATCAGCATTGCCAAGTTCACGGTGCCTTCCTCGGCAGTGCGGATCGAGCTAGCTGGGTATTCTGGTTTTTCGCAGGCATTGGAATCCACTTGCGCGGCGATATGAACTGGTGCACGCGCCGTGGCAATTTCCGTTTTTATCAGACCACCCGTTGTTGTTGGTGTGCGCTCGAATTCTTTATGTTCTACCTTGTCGCCTTCCTTTACTGTGATTTTCGGTGTGTCGTCTCTTGCAACTTCGACGAAAGGCGGTTGAATGACAGGAATCGTCGGCGTTGTTTTAGGTGGCTCTTTCATCTTTAAAGGTTCTTCGATTTTTAATGGCGGATCTACGCGAACATAGTCGATGATCGTCGGCTGGCTTATGTCAATGACATTGCTCGCTTGCAGACCCAAACCGAGTGCGATTGCATGCAAAACACCGGCGATCAACAAAGAAGACATTTTTCTGCGAGGGGCTTGACCATACTGCGCTTGTCCAAAGTTGTAAGTAGTCATGATGAACTCCTGATAGCGTGAAATTGGAAAAATAGGTTTACCGCTGTTGCTAGTCTCACGATGTGCTTAGGAAGTCTTATTTGCTCATCGTTGGAAATATAATATGCTAGTAAGTAGTAAAAATAAAGCTAAATTTTGGAGTTAAGTTTGCTTTGTTATAGTTGTTTTGCTTCGATTCTTTATTTATCTCTTTTAAATCAAAGGTTTACTGATGTGAAAAATTTGGTAAATATTTGCTAGTGACTAGCAAATAAACTCAATTAAATTACTATTTACTAGTAAAATGACTTCTATGAATAAGTATTTTGCTGTGTGGACTTACATCAGCTCAGGAGAAAAACATGTCAAATCAAGCAATTCAAACAACACCAAACAATTCTTACAAAAGCACAGATAAATCGATTCGGGTTTTGTTAGCCGATGATCATCCCATCGTGATGACGGGGTTTGCAATGTCATTAGCGGCGGAAGGTATGGACGTTGTCGGGCAGGCCAAAACGCCGCAAGAAGCGATCGAACAATATGCTGCCTTGCAACCAGATGTGGTCGTGCTCGATATCCGTTTTGGCTCGGAGATGACGGGTTTAGATGCAGCTAAACATATCTTGGAAAAACAGCCGGAAGCGCAGATTGTGTTCTTGAGTCAGTTCGACCAAGATGCCTTGATCAAAGAGACCTATCGTTTAGGTGCAAAAGCGTTTGTGACGAAAGACTGTGATCCCGGCGATCTGGCAGTCGCGGTGCAAAGAGCCAGCCAGGGAGCGTTGTACTTTATGCCGCAAATCGCCGAGCGCTTAGCTAACCTCTCGGTGCGTGGTGACGCTTCGCCACAAACCTTGCTTGATGAACGTAGTTTGGAAATCTTTAAATTAATGGCAGAAGGTTTAACCAATGTAGAGATCGCAGAAAAACTCGACCTCTCACAAAAAACCATCAGCAACATCAGTCAAGCCGTGAAGGAAAAACTCGGCATACATCGACCGGCCTTGATTACTAAACTCGCGATGAAACATGGTTTGATTGAGCCATGAGATTGAGCCATGAATTTGAATATGGATAACACGCCAGAAACCAAGAGAACCCAGCTCAGCGAACCGGTTTTCTTTAAAAAACTTCTGTTATGGCGCAATTGGAGCATACGCACTCGCTTGACTGTGATCGCTGTTTTTCCCGTGGTGTATTTATTCTTCTCGCTAGTTTCTTATTCTTACTACGCTCGTGTGACCGAAGTCGAAGAAGAATTAAATAGTCGCGCTAAAACGATTACCACCGCCTTAGCCGATGGTGTGGAATACAACATCACCGCTGGTAATCTGCAAGGCATCAAACACATGATTTACAGCGTGATCCAATCGGATCGCGGCATCTATCGCATTGATATTTTTGACGCCAATAAAAAAGAACTAAGTCATGTAGAAAACGCGGGGAAAGCAAAACCAGAAATTAATTTTGTAGAGTTGCCGATCCGGCGCCATATGGTGTGGGTGAACTTGCATACGGAGACCGCGGATGAACTAGCAAAGCTTGATAATTCTAAAGAGAAGAGTCAGGTCTTGGGCTATGTGCGCGTCACCATGACCAAATCCTATTTGCTGAGCAAACAGCGTTATCGCTTCGCCATTGAAATGTTGATGTCAATATTGGCACTCTCAGTCAGCGCCTGGTTGGCATGGTATCTGTCAAACAGTTTGACTAAGCCTATGCATGGTGCGATTGAAACTTTGCGCGATATCAGTGCAGGTCGTACCGAAACGCAAATTAAGATTTCAGATGGCGGCGAAATCGGTGAACTACAAAGCTCCATCAACGAGATGGCGCAAAGCCTACATCGGTCACAAACCCATTTGGAAAATACGGTGGCCGAACGCACTAAAGAGCTGATCGCGTCGCGCAATGAGGCACTGAAAGCCGACGCCGAGAAACGTCGCCTGATTCATAAAGTCAATGCCATCGTCGAAAACGAACGCCAAAGTATCGCGATAGAGATTCATGATGAACTCAATGCCTCATTGATAGCAGTGCGTTTAGAGTCAGAACGTATTGCTAAAATTGCCGCCAAAGCAGAAAGCGATGAACGCTATGCGCCAGTGTTTCAGGAGATACAAGACAGAGCAAAAGCAGTAGTTAAACTGGCTCTGGATTTATATGCGAATGGTAGAAATTTGGTACGTCGTTTGCGTCCTGAAGTGTTAGATATGCTGGGTTTAGAAGGGGCGATTGAAGAGATGCTGCGCTTGTATAATGCCGCGCATGAAGAATGCCATTTTGAATTTTCTTCGGAAGGTGACTTCGCGCAACTTGATTCGGATTTGGCTATTTCAGCTTATCGCATCGTGCAGGAAGCCTGCTCCAATGTACTCAAACACGCGCAAGCAAAACAAGTGGAAATTACCTTGCAGATGGAATTGAAAAACGTGCACGGCAAATCGGTATTAAAAATTGGCGTGACCGATGATGGTAGAGGATTCGATACCGGGCAAGTCGCCGATGGTGTAGGTCTCAGCGGCATGCGTGAGCGCGTATTGGCGTGGGGTGGTGAGTTTAGTTTGAGCAGTCAGGTAGGCGAGGGGACGAATATTGTGATTGAGTTGCCCGTCGAATTATTGATCTAGAAATATTGGCTTAGAAAAACGAAGGGTGCGTTGTGCGCACCCTCGTTGATCACATCAATATATGAGTACCGTAGTATTTCAACGCCCACCAAACAAGGAAGAGAATTGCTGCAGCATCGCTGCCGGATTAATATTGTCAGCATCGGCGACTTGCCCATTTGGCGTTAGCTGATCAATCAGGCCCGGCAAAATTGCAGCCAAACCGCCAGCGGTGTCTGAATGTGACATTCCACTTGCTTCGGCTAATTGATTTAAATGACCACCACCTAAAGCTTGCTGAATTTGATCTGCTGAAATCGGTAAATTTTGCCCCGTGCTTACCCAGCTAGCAATCACTTCACCCAAGCCTGCATTTTGAAATGCACCAATCAAACCCTGCAAGCCACCACCATTTTGTGTCTGGCTTAACATGCCCAAAGCCGCTTGAACTAAATGGCCCTGAGAGTCTCCCGATCCTTGTTGCGCATTGCCTAGCATACCCAAAGCGGCGTCTAATAAACCCATGATGTTCCCTTTCTTGGTAAAGTGAAGTGCTATGGTAAATCATAAACCGTTTATGAATTGTGAATGATGTTTGCAGCATTCGAGTTTTTCAGTAAATCGTGTTTATGTTTTACAATCGCAGATCGGTTAAAGGCTAGGGAGGGAATATGACAATTGAAAAACAAAATCAACTTAAAGACGGCGATCATTGTTCGGTCATCGGTGGCACACATAAAGGAAAGTCGGGCATCGTGCGCGATATTAATATCAGTAAGACGGGTCATCAGACCATCACCGTAGTGCAAGACAACGGTGAACGTTTCAAAACTTTGGCTAAGAATGTCATGGTAAATGCTTAAAGTAATCGCCAATTGTGCGTGGCGGATTGAATCTGATCTTGTGCTCGGCATGTAAATCATCATCAGACACAAAATTTATTGACGAGAAATAAGCAAATAAACTATAAAGAACTACCATCATGAACGACTTAAAATATAGATTGGCCACTTCCGCTGATATTCCAGTCATGTCCAAGATTCGTCTGTCTGTACGTGAAAATGTATTGTCGAATCCCGCATTGGTGACCCTGCAAATGTATGAGGATTATCTTGATTCCTTAGGCCGTGGTTGGGTGTGTGAACTTCAGGGACAAATTATTGGATTCTCGTACGCAGCCATTTTGGATCATTCGATTTGGGCGCTGTTTGTTGACCCAGACCGTGAAGGCTTGGGTGCAGGTAAACAATTGCTCCACTTGGCGACACAATGGTTGTTCGAGAAAGGTGCAATAACGATCAAACTAGGCACCAGCCCAGACTCAAGAGCAGAACGTTTCTATCTTGCGCAAGGATGGACGCGAGGTGAGATGAAGAACGAGGGTGAAGTATGTTTTACATTGAAGCGAGTCGCTAGCAAAATATAAAAGCACAGCAACAATGAGGGTTATGTCGCATTAACTTGCGCAATCATAGCACTAGCGTAGACTTAGCTGCTTCATAATTGGCAAGTTGAAATGGAAAAGACTAAACGGCTGCGGTTTCCAATAGAAGTAATACTAGTTTGCGTTCGCTGGTATGCCGCGTACCCATAAAGCTATCGACACATTGAAGAAATGATGGTGGAACGTGGTGTCGTAGTAGATCACTCATCCATTAACCGCGGGTCTATTCGATTTTTGCCAATTTTAGAGAAAGTATTTCGCCAACACAAACGCCCAGTTGGGACAAGTTGGCGAATGGATGAGACGTATATTAAGGTCAAAGGAGTTTGGAAATAGCTTTATCGGGCGGTTGATAAAGAAGGTAAACCGATAGCCTTTCTATTGATGGCGAAGCGGATTAAAGCAGCTTCTATGCGCTTCTTCGACAAGGCGATATAGGCTAACGGCATTCCAAAATAAATCACAATGGGCGAGAGTGGTTCGAACAAAGCAGCGATCAAATCAATGAATCTATGAAAGTGTCGATGATAATTCGTCAGGTAAAATATCTCAACAACATCATCGAACAAGACAACGCGCAGTGAAGCGAATCACAAAACCCATGCTTGGATTTAAGTCATTTAAGGCGGCGAAAAGGGTTCTGTCCGGCAACGAATTAATGTACATGATTCGCCAAGGACAGTCGCATTTTGCTGGCTCAGAAGAGATGTCTTTTTTCGATCAATTTTATGCTTTTGCAGGAGAAATCCGTTCGGTGTGAAAACGAATACAAAACCTACCAAAATTTTGACGTGCAGTTTTTAACGCGACAGAACCGCTGATCGCCATTATGAACAAGCAATTGCAGTTGAAAGCCTCTTTCTCCACTTTACTATCGATTTTTTAGGTCTCCGTTTTTGAGAAAATCGATATTTCATGGGGCTTTCAGGCTGATGGGTACATTTCTGAAATAGCACCCACCGCTAGCCAATTGAATTTATTCGACTTTGAACTGAGCACTGCTGATTTTGTTAATTATTGACATCATGTTTAGATTAACTCGATGAGTTAGTGAGAAGTTAAATGTCTCATCGATATACCAAGAATGTTTACAAACTATGCTGGTAAGATATTGACTGAATGAGAATGACTTCAGCGTCATCTGGTTAAGTTGATCTGAGAGCATGCTAGGCAAAATAATTTTTTTGAATCAACCTCAATAAAAGTTGGTTTGTGAATATTGATTTCTTGTGCAATACTTTGAACAAAATATTGAATTTCTTTCCCTAAATGAGGAGGCTAGGATGCAGAGACCTAATCTTACGCACGATGAACCTCAGCGACTGCAGATGTTAAGATCCATCAATATTTTGGACACGTTACCGGAAGAACGCTTCGACCGTCTGACCCGGATGGCAAAACGCATTTTTGACGTACCCATTGCCGTAGTTTCACTTGTAGATGAGAACCGAGTATGGTTCAAGTCCTGCATAGGTTTGGGTGGTAGCGAAAGTCCCCGTAACGATTCTTTTTGCGGCCATACGATTCTCGGTGGCGACGTATTGATCATCCCGAATGCTGCTGACGACCCGCGCTTCGCTGACAACCCTTACGTTTTGAATGATCCAAAGTTTCGCTTCTATGCTGGTTGCCCGCTAATGGTTAATGGGAGTCTATTGGGAACCTTATGTGTTATTGACCAAAAGCCACGAAGTTTCGATGTGGCCGATATTGAGGCACTTAGAGATCTTGCCTCGATGGTAGAGCGGGAGCTTGCAATAGTACAAATAGCAACCATTGACGAATTGACTAACATCTCAAATCGACGCGGCTTCATCGTCATGGCTCAGCAGATACTGAATTTATGTTCGCGACAAAAGATTTCAGCTGCATTGGTCTTTCTTGATTTGGACAAATTTAAGCCCATAAATGATCGGTTTGGTCATGAAGAAGGTGATCGCGCATTAGTATCGTTTGCTAACCAGATGAAGCAAAGTTTCCGTAGCTCCGACATTACGGCGCGATTAGGTGGTGACGAATTTGTAGTGCTCCTTACGAATACATCCGAACACCAGGCAGAATCGTTAGTCGAAAAATTTACCAGTAACGTTAGCAAAGCGAATCAAGAAGCGGGGCGCGGTTATGATATTTCGTTTTCGCATGGCATCGTGGAATTCAACCCTGAAAAACATTTTGATATTAAGGCTCTTCTCGCTGATAGTGATTCGTTGATGTTCGATGCAAAAACTAAGAAAAGAATATTTCCGACTAATACATATTTTAGTTGCGCTGAAATAACTCAATGAAGATTTCCTACACATCGCTCCAAAACCTCTGGCGTTGGCACCGAGTACTCCGTTGCTCAATACGTATAAACGGATAGTCTTCAAAAATGACTACCACCAAAAAGTACTATAGAAATGAAGCACAGATTGATTAAACTGGAAAACGGTGTAACGACAATTGCGTTGAGATTTTGTTCGTTGAAGATTTTCCCATTAATCAGTCGTCGATATTTCGCTGCTATTTTTGTTTCACCCGGCGGGAAAACACAATGTCTAGAACCCCGTTTTGCAGATCCATTTGCAAACTTCTCACGTCACCCTCCGGAGCAGTATTGAACAGTATGCGCTGTTTATCAAACATAGGATCAACAACAGCGCGCTCCCCTAAAAACATGTCGTAGTGCCAGTGTTGCAATGGTGTAACCACGCCGTGAAATTCAAAACTTAATTTACCTTGATGTTCTGTTACTGTGACTGTGCCATAGGCTGGGTGTTCGAAGATGCCTGTAAACTCACTCAGTGGATGACTAGGCTGAGTACCAGTAATTCGCTTTTCTGGAAGCACGGCATCCATATTGTGCTCTTCTCCCTTGGCGAGACGTTCCAACCCACGTGCACTCCAATCCACCCGCGATAAATGCAGTAAACGGTCGGCTGCCGCTCGTGAAGTGTAAGCATGCGCGCTGGTCATGAAAAGGTTAGCTAATACCATAATGCCGATTTTATCATCGGGAAACATCACCATAGAACTGGAGAACCCATCGATGATGCCGCTATGCTCTATTCTACGGTGCCCTCGGTAGAACGCCGTGAACCATCCCGGTGCATAGCCCGTCGGTACAAGCTCGGGCGTGACGTCGCCGTCGCTGAGCATTTGTGGTGTATGTAAGAAATCGATACTCTTAGCTGACAAGATTTGCTTGCCTTGGTATTGCCCTTTGTTCAGATGCATTTGCAACCACGCTGCCATTTCATTGACACTGGAAAAAATCCCACCTGCTGGCGCAATGTGATCAGTCGGGCTGAACCGCATTACCCGCAATGGCTCATTTTTATCTTTTTTATAACCAAATGAAAAATTACTGTCACGCTGACTTTGCGCCGCACTGAAATTGCTGCGCGTCATTCCTAATGGCTGGAGAAAACGTTCATTCACGGTATTTTGCCAACTCTTACCACTCACTACTTCAGTCACGTGACCAGCTGCGATATACATGAGGTTGTTGTACTGAAATTGAGTACGGAAATCTTTGCCCGGCTCCAGATACCGCAAGGAATCTGTCATGCCCGCAAGTGTGAGGCTAGGGGCGTTGTACCAGACCATGTCATGTCGGGGCAAGCCGGTGCGATGGGTGACCATATCGAGCAGACTCACACGCTCTGTGGCCAAATTGTCTTGCAATTTAAAGGAAGGTAGCCAGGTTTTTACCGGCTTGTTCCAATCCAGCTTACCTTCTTCTACCAGCGATGCGATAGCGGCGGTCGCAAACGATTTGGTGCTGCTTCCAATTTGCAGTAAAGTATCCGCGGTCATGGGTAGTTTGCGATCTACATCGCGCAAACCATGGCCTTTGGCATACAGGACTTGATTGCCCTTGACTATGACCACCGCCATTCCTGGCACATTCCATTCTTTGCGAATTTTTTCCACTTCTGCTTCAAAGCCAAGTAAAACGTCATCCTGGATCGCTGAGTGCGATTGCTGGGTAAGCGCGATGCTAGACTGTGGGACACTCAACAAGGAGGCAACGACCAGCGCGGCCATAATGATGTTATTCATTTTTTTCTCATTTACATTATATTTAAACGATAAATTGAGAATTGTTTTGTCGAACGACATCCACATTCTCAGCTCTGTTTGATTGTAGCGAGATCTGGCTATAGCGAAAACGCCAAAAACAGGTTAAATTCTGCCAATGACCGCACCTCGCAATATCGCTATTTTGAGCTTTGATGGCATTCAGATACTGGATGTGACGGGTCCGGCCGCCGTTTTTGCGGCCGCTAACGATGCCGCAGGCTATCCGTTTTATGCGGTACATATTCTCTCTGCCGATGGCGCAAACGTGCAGAGTAATAGCGCTATCGCATTGGCGACGCAAGCGGTGCATCGCATAGGGCCAGAAACCATCGATACTCTCCTCATTGCTGGCGGCAGCGAAGCTGGTATAGCGCAGCTTGTCGCGAACACGACGATAAAGGCCTGGGTGTTGCAAACCAGTGCGCATTGTCGGCGTTTAGGTTCTATCTGCACTGGCGCGTTTGCGTTAGGCCAATTTGGCTTACTCGACGGCAAACGCGTTGCAACACATTGGGCATTCTGTACAGATTTGGCACAACGATTTCCTGGCCTGGAAGTTGATCCCAACGCGCTTTATATTGAAGATGGCAAGATATGGACATCGGCCGGTATAACGACCGGAATTGATATGTGCCTCGAATTGGTGGCCGCTGATCTCGGCAATAGTATTGCCAATGCCATCGCCAAACGACTGGTGCTCTACGCTAGACGGCCAGGATTTCAATCTCAGTTTAGCCCTATGCTGTCGGCACAGTCACATGCGGATCCGCAATTCTCTCAGCTCATAGAATGGATCAGGGCGCATTTGGCAGAACCATTGGATGTCGCTCGCCTGGCCGCGCAAGTGGCAATGTCAGAACGAAATTTTCATCGCAAATTCACCGACGCTGTTGGTGAAACGCCTGCGCATTTTATCGAGACTTTGAGACTAGATATGGTACGGCAGCTTCTGGCAACTGGGATCTCGCAAAAAACGATTGCTGCACATTCGGGCTATGCCAGCCCAGCGCAACTCGCTAAGGCGTTTGAGCGGCGTTTTGGTATGACACTAGCTGCCTTCAAAGAAACGCAAATCGATAGAGTGTAGGCTTCCTCATCACGCTCTTTAAACATTTGCTTTATGGACGCTGCAGCCATTATGAATCTGGGATCACGCCGCGCATCTGAAGTTTCCCCAATGTAAACATGGACTCACTTTGGCAGTATTCCACCTATTCTTGGCATGGATGAAATCGTGTTGCCTTAGTAGACTTGTTGCACTTGTATTGGCATTTTCTTTGTGCCAGCTAAAACACTAGTATTCCACGCAACTGTTTCGTAATACGTACTGACAAAGGTCTACCTGATGAAAATGTATCAAGCACTTTTTCTCTTGCTCATCACCATGAATACCGCGCAAGCCAACTCGGCAACGGATAAGACCGATCCTGGTAACGCTAGCCGCATTGCCCAATTGCGTTTTCTTGACAAGCAGGAAGAAATTGCGATGGCACTAAGCGCCGGGCCAGAACACGTACGCGCCGAGGCCAGCATTTTTGTTTTTGGGCGTGCCGGATATGAAAAAGTGAAGCAAGGTAGCAATGGCTTTATTTGTCTGGTTAACCGTGATGGCCAACAAAATGGCGGTGACACCTTGCGTCCGACTTGTTGGGATACCGAAGGCAGTGCGGCGATAGTGCCTGTCATGTTACGTGTTGGTGAGTTGTTGGCGCAGGGCCAATCTGCAATCGAGATTAAACATGATATCGATGCTGGATATGTCGATGGTCGTTTTTTTGCGCCACGCAAGAGCGGCATTGCCTACATGCTGCTGGGAGACATACGTTTCGATCACACCAGCAAGACAACGATCAGCTTATTTCCTGGGCATTACATGATCTATGCACCTGGCGTAACCAATGCTGATATTGGTTTAAGCAAAACAGCAAAACACGCGCATTCGGGTTTACCTTTTATTTATTCTGGCTATTCCGGAGGCGCACAAAACGCGTATCTCATCGTATTAGCCACGCCCGTGAATAGTTCGCACTAGAATTTGCTTAATTACATTTTTACAAACCAGATCAGGCGTGACAATGCGAATTCCACGACGACCTGCTCGCTAGAGAAAAATAGAAAAGTATGAGAAATTTATACCGCAACGGCATCACCAGCGTGGCATTGGTATGCTTAAGTATAGGCGCGTTC
>CAUPKC010000023.1:0-60654 GCA_963511665.1 uncultured Undibacterium sp. | reverse complement strand
TGCTAAGAGTTCTATCGAGCGATGGTACTCATCCCACGAAACCCACAAATCTTTTTGCTCAGTATTCAAGATCGACAACTTTTCAAAATCTGCTACAGGACGGATTACAAAAAAGGATGACGCAATACGATCGTTTCTTCACGGTCAGGACCGGTAGAAACCATATCGATAGGTACGCCAACTAATTCTTCAATACGTTTGATGTAGTTACGCGCATTGATTGGCAAAGCATCCATAGATTGCGCGCCCACGGTGGACTCGGACCAACCTGGCATTTCTTCGTACACCGCGACGCAGCGTGCAGCGTCTTCCGCACCAACTGGGAAAATATCAACTGCTGTGCCATCAATCGTATAACCGGTACATAGTTTCAAAGTTTCCAAACCATCCAATACATCTAGCTTAGTCAGACACATGCCAGACACGCCATTGATTTGCACAGAGCGCTTCAACAACGCTGCATCAAACCAACCACAACGACGCGCGCGACCAGTTACCGTGCCAAATTCATGACCTACACTCGCCAAGTGTTTACCAACACCTTGATCGGTTGGCAATTCAGATGGAAATGGACCTGAGCCTACACGTGTCGTATAAGCCTTAGTAATGCCCAAAATGTAATGCAACATACCAGGACCAACGCCAGAACCAGCGGAGGCATTACCCGCAACACAATTGCTAGACGTCACGAACGGATAAGTGCCATGATCGATATCGAGCAAACTTCCCTGAGCACCTTCGAATAACAAACTTGCGCCGTTTTTATATGCTGCATGTAAAGCACTAGAAACATCCGTCACCATAGGGCGGATACGTGCCACATCGCGCATCGCATCATCATATGTTTTTTGGAAGTCGACAGGTTCGGCTTTCAAATAATTGACCAACACAAAGTTGTGATACTCCAGATTTTCTTTGAGCTTTTCCGCAAAGCGTTCTGGATTCAACAAATCGGCAACACGAATCGCACGACGTGCCACTTTATCTTCGTAAGCGGGTCCAATACCTTTGCCGGTTGTGCCAATTTTAGCTGCTCCACGAGCAGCTTCACGCGCAGCATCCAATGCCGTGTGGTAAGGCAGAATAACTGGACAAGCTTCAGATATTTTTAAGCGCGAGCAAACTTCAACGCCATTGGCTTCTAATTTATCGATTTCACGCAAAAGATCTGGCACAGACAAAACCACGCCATTACCGATATAACAGGCCGTACCCGCACGCATAATCCCAGAGGGAATCAATTGCAATGCGGTCTTTTGACCACCGATAACCAAAGTATGGCCGGCATTATGACCACCTTGAAAACGCACTACGCCTTGCGCGTGATCCGTTAACCAATCGACGATTTTTCCTTTACCTTCATCGCCCCACTGGGTTCCAATGACAACTACGTTTTTTGCTGGTTTATTTTGTGACATCGCTCATCAACCTACAGTTTTTAAAATCCATTGACTACCATCGAATTCGACCATGCGAGTGCATTCAAATTCGTCCTGTTCATTCTCGTGACCGGGCAGATTTTGCATCACGATTTCGCCTGCCTGGCGTAATTCATTTATTTTGTGACGTAATGCTGGATCTTGGCTCCAGGGAGCCAAGATCGCGTTCTTACGCTCCGCCGAAGGCATCAAACGCGCCAATTCACGCAAATCCAAAGAGAACCCTGTCGCTGGACGCGCACGCCCAAACGCCTCCCCTACGTGATCGTAGCGACCACCGCGAGCGACTGCATTTGGCAAGCCTGGAACAAATGCATTAAACATGACGCCGCTATGATAATGATATCCGCGTAAATCAGCCAAATCGACCGTGACTTTGGCATTCCCTGCCAAATCAACCAAATAGGCCAATTCGTCCAATGCTATCGCAATCCCATCGAGTTTGGGCAAAATTTCACGGGCTTTTTGAATAATCGCCTTGTCACCATATAAATTTGGCAAATCCAATAAAGCTTGACGAACTTCGGGTTGAAAGTCTCTCGTCAACTCTTTCAATGCCGGCAAATCTTTCGCCTCTAACAAGGCAAATAATTGTGACTCATGTCGCTTAGCTGCTGCATCACTGTTCAATAATGCGCGCAGAACACCAACGTGGCAAAGATCTAAACGCACTTCAGAAATATTCGCCAATGCTAAAGATGCCAGCATCAGCTCCTGAATCTCTGCATCAGCTTCAAGGCCTGCGTGTCCATAAATCTCACCGCCGATTTGCAATGGTTCACGCGTCGCGTGCAAGCCGGATGGACGAGTATGCAAAACGCTACCGGCGTAACAGAGGCGCGTTACCGATTTACGATTCAACAAATGCGCGTCGATCCGTGCCACCTGGGTTGTCATATCGGCGCGTACACCCATGGTCCGACCGGAAATCTGATCCACCAACTTAAAGGTACGCAAATCCATGTCTTGCCCTGCACCGGTCAATAAAGACTCGATGTATTCAAGCAGAGGTGGCATAACTAGTTCATAGCCATAACAACGGAAATTATCTAATAAAACACGACGCAACTCTTCGATCTTGCGTGCTTCTGATGGCAAGACGTCGGCGATGTTTTCAGGGAGTAGCCAATTTGGCATAAGAAACGATCTTCAGCAATAACAATACTGCAAACATTAATGGATCGGGCAAAAACTAGAAAGACTGCAGTTCATAATGAAATGCAGTCTGTCTAACCTCACCCACTTTTAATACATTTATTTTTTTTGCGCAGATCCGGCTGTTCCCGCTCCTGGCGCTTTGAAATATTTAAAGAATTCTGAGTTCTGATCAACTACCATCATGTCACTCTTACTCTTAAAGCTGGCGCGATACGCTTCCAGGCTGCGGTAGAACTTGTAGAATTCCGCATTCTGACCAAACGCTTGCGAATAGATTTTCGCCGCCTCTGCATCACCTGCACCACTGACTGTTTGCGCCTCTTTATACGCTTCTGCCACAATCACTATGCGCTGACGATCGGCATCAGCACGAATTTTTTCTGAATCTGCAAAACCCGTAGAACGCAATTCATTTGCAACCCGGCTGCGCTCAGCCTTCATCCGCTCGTAGACAGAATTATTGATCTGCTCTACATAATCCACACGTTGCAAACGGACATCGAGGATTTCAACACCAATTTGTTTTGCTTCGTCTGTGACTTTTTTTCGGATCGCTTGCATCACTTTATCGCGCTCACCCGAGATCACATCGCGCACTGAGCGCTTGGTAATTTCTTCGTTTAATGCGGCTTTAACGATTTGCGATAAACGATCACGTGCACGACTTTCTTCACCACCAAAACTAACGAAATACAATTTTGGATCAGTAATATGCCATTTAACGTAGGTATCAACCAAGATATTTTTCTTTTCCGCCGTAATAAAACGATCAGCCTCAGGAGACTCTATCGTCAAGATACGCTTATCCAAAAACATGACATTCTGAAACGGTGGTGGCAACTTGAAATGCAAACCAGGTTGGCTAATGACTGACTTCACTTCACCCAAAGCAAACACAATGGCGTGCGATCTTTGATCAACGACGAAAATTGTTGAATACGCGGCTATGCCAACAATCACAACAGCCAAGATAGAAGAAATAAACTTATTCATTAACGTGACTCCCTATCGCGAGAATCGCGAGCGCGACCATCTTTACTTCCACGTACTTCGACTGTCGTCATCGTATCTCCTGCAGCATTTCCTGGCGCCGTATTGACTGGCTGATTACTTTTAACCGCACTGTCACCATTCAACTTATCCAATGGCAGATAGATCATATTGTTCGCACTCTTGGTATCCATCATTAACTTGGTTGTACTAGAGAAAATTTGTTGCATGGTTTCTAAGTACATACGATCTCTTGTCACAGCTGGTGCTTTTTGATACTCAACCAATACTTGCTTAAACCGTGCTGCATTACCTTCTGCATTTGCGATAACTCGTGAACGATAACCTTCGGCATCTTGCAACATACGAGAAGCTTCACCGCGTGCTTTTGGAATGACATCATTCGCATAGGCCTGGCCTTCGTTTTTCTGACGTTCTTTATCTTGACCCGCTTTTACAGCATCATCAAAGGCAGCCTGCACCTGTTCTGGTGGCTGCACTGCCTGCATCGTAACGTTGGTAATTTGAGCGCCAGATTCATAGCGATCCAAAACTTGTTGCATCAATAGATTCACGTCGAGGCCGACTTTTTCACGCCCCTCATACAAAACAAAATCCATTTTGCTGCGCCCCACTATTTCACGAATCGCGGTTTCAGCAACCTGACGTATCATTTCTTCCTGATCGCGATTGCTATACAACCATTTAGCTGCGTCTTTCAATTTGTATTGCACAGCAAATTGAATGTCGATGATATTTTCATCGTCAGTCAACATCAAGGCTTCTTTCGGCTGTTTATTTTTTACATTATTGCGATAGCCGATCTCGACCGTACGAACCTGCAACACATTGACAATTTCATGCGCTTGAATCGGCGTAGGCCAACGCCAGTTGAAACCTGGGCTGGTTTGATAACTATATTTTCCGAAAGTGGTAACTACGCCAGTTTGACCTTCCTGCACGATAAAGAAACCACTAATCATCCAGAAGAATGCAACCACGGCCACAATAACACCAAAGCCAATCTTGGCGAATGTGGAATCAGAAGGTGCACCACCGCCACTATCACCACCGCCGTTTTTACCAAACATGCGTGCAATTGATTGACTAAAATCTCGCCACAACTGATCAAGATCAGGAGGACCATCTTCAGGCTTTTTGCCATTTTGCTTATCATCCTTAGAACCACGTCCCCATTGAGGGTCGTTCAAGGATAATAAGGGCTTTAATCGCTTAAGAAAGGGAATTCGCATTCGTTCATTACCCGCTAAAAAAGTTGAACTATTGTTGCTCATTTTATATTAATTACAGCCAATTTACTGCCAAATGATTACTGAATTAGTCTTACAAACCAAGTCTCGACAGATTAATTTACACTACTCTTCGAGCAAAACCTCGTTACTTGATTTAGCACTCGCAGACGCCTTCGGCATCAATTCAATGATGGCGTTTCGCAATAAATCAATACCCAAGCCATTTTTTGCACTGAGAAAAACCCTATCGATTTTACCATATTCATCGCGTTCTACGGCTGCGGGTAAATCAACTTGATCAATCTTATTCCACACTAACAATTGCGGAATATGATCAGCACCAATCTCTTTTAATACATGATTCACCTGGTCTATCTGATCATTGCGGGCAGAACTACCACCATCGACCACATGCAACAACAAATCTGCATGGATGGTTTCCTCCAATGTTGCACGAAATGAGGCGACCAACTGATGGGGCAAATCACGAATAAAGCCAACCGTATCAGATACAACAATGTTACCAACACCTTCCAAATACAAACGACGCGAAGTAGTATCTAGCGTCGCGAATAATTGATTGGCGGCATATGTGCCTGCTTTAGTCAACGTATTGAACAAAGTGGACTTACCCGCATTCGTATAACCAACCAGAGAAACGGTAAAAGTGTTACTACGACCACGCGAACGGCGCTGTGTCTCTCTTTGCCTGTGAAGTTTTTCCATCTTTGCCTTGAGCATTTTCACCCGTTCACCTAGCAAACGACGATCGGTCTCCAACTGAGTCTCACCCGGCCCGCGCAAACCAATACCACCTTTTTGACGCTCCAAATGCGTCCAGCCACGAACCAGGCGAGTTGCTAGATGCTGCAACTGCGCCAACTCAACCTGCACTTTACCCTCGTGGCTTTTGGCTCGTTGGGCGAAAATATCCAAAATCAAACTAGTTCTATCGACTACACGTATCTTCAAGTGCCGCTCCAGATTTCTCTGCTGCGCTGGCGATAATGCGTGATTGAAAATAACGAGATCTAATGCAAGATCAGTGACAGCATGAGCAATTTCGTCTGCTTTACCTGAGCCAACAAATAGTGCAGCATCGGGACTAGAGCGCTTACATGCGATGGTTGTGATGGTCTCAGCCCCCGCGGAAAGCGCGAGCTGAGAAAGTTCGTCTAAACTTGCGGCAAAGTCACCCTTACCAAAGTCCACGCCAACTAGAGCAGCGCGCATAAGAACCTAAAATTATTACGACAAATGAAATTCAAAAATAATTACTCTGCTTCAGACTCTGAGTTAATACTAACTGCACGTGCTGGCACGACAGTAGAAATTGCATGCTTGTACACCATTTGGGTCACAGTATTTCGCAATAGCACAACGTACTGATCAAATGACTCTACATGACCTTGTAGCTTGATGCCATTCACCAAGTAAATCGAGACAGGAATATGCTCTTTTCTTAATGCGTTCAAAAATGGGTCTTGTAACAGTTGCCCTTTATTGCTCATAACAGCTCCATTGTGTTGTTGTGATTAGGAGTTGGGGACACCTTTTCTAATTTCAAGTGTCCAAAAGATAATTAAGATACCACGAGAACTAAATTTTTAAAATACTTACAGTGATTCAAACGAAGTAAATATCGTGGCAGCTAATTTTTTACTTCGAATCTTTAGTAAAAGGATTTTTACCGGAACGCATTTCTATACGCAAAGGTGTGCCCGTTAGAGAGAAGGTTTCTCTAAAATGTTTTTCCAAATAACGTTTGTACACGTCTCCAATCGCATCCAAGGCATTACCATGAATTACAATGATAGGCGGGTTCTGGCCACCTTGATGGGCATAACGCATCTTAGGACGAATCGATCCTTTACGTTTTGGCTGTTGATGCTCAACCGCCTCAATTAAGGCGCGCGTCAATTTTGGCGTCGACAAATTCACCATCGCTGCCTCATATGCTGCATCAATTGATTTCATCAGCGGACTAATACCTGTCGACTTCAGTGCTGAAATAAAATGAAATTTTGCAAAAGTCAGGAAATTTAATTTTCGCTCAATGTCCATCTTTATCTCATCGCGCCTATCGCTTTGCAGACCATCCCATTTATTCACACCAACCACTAAGGCGCGGCCAGATTCCAAAATAAAACCAGCGATGTGGGCATCTTGCTCAGAGATATCTTGTTGAGCATCAAGCAGAAGCAATACGACGTTTGCTTCAGAAACAGACTGCAAGGTTTTCACCACAGAGAACTTCTCAATTGCTTCAAATACTTTACCGCGACGACGAATACCCGCGGTATCAATCAAAGTATATTGTTGACCGTCGCGCTCAAAAGGAATTTCAATGGAATCACGTGTAGTACCTGGCATATCAAAAGCAATTACGCGCTCTTCGCCAAGCAAAGTATTCACCAAGGTTGATTTGCCGACATTTGGACGACCAACTATGGCGATTTTAATACCCTTAGCCGAATCGGCGACTTCATCTTCTTCAGCCGGCCGTGAAGCATGCGCAATATTGAGCGCTTCATCCACAAGATCAGCGACACCGTCGCCATGTGCTGAAGAAATCACATAGGGATCACCCAAACCAAGCTCATAAAAATCTGCCGCAACACTGGTGTAGCGCATACCTTCAGCTTTATTTACCACCAACATCACAGAGCGGCCTGATTTGCGCAAAAAGTCCGTGATCGTTTTATCGTGAGGAGTTAAGCCCTGACGACCATCTACCAAGAAAATCACAACATCGGCCTCGGCCACTGCTTGCTTGGTTTGCTTTGCCATTTCGTGCATGATGCCTTCTTTGGCGACCGGCTCAAACCCACCGGTATCGATCACCAAAAATGGGCGCTCCCCCACTCTCCCCTCACCATAATGGCGATCACGGGTTAAGCCAGGCATGTCAGCGACCAAAGCATCGCGGGTACGCGTCAGGCGATTAAAGAGTGTAGATTTGCCGACATTGGGTCGACCGATTAAAGCAATAACTGGTTTCATTAATTTATTCCGTCGCAAATGCGACAACAGCACCTAGTTTAGTTTGAACAACCAGGTTATTACCGACCAAAGTCGGAGCAGACATAATCTTACTTCCATCCGTAGCCATACGCGCTAGGAAAGAACCATCTTCTCTTGACAAAAAGTGTAAATAGCCAAAACGATCACCGATCACTACCGCACGACCGAACGATGTTGGTGTTGCCAAACCACGATTCGTCAATTTGTCATTTTTCCACATCGTGGCACCGCCACTCAGTGCATAGGCAAAAACGCCACCTTCATTATCAGCGGCGAAAGCAAATCGCTCATCGGCAGCAACGCCAACTTCGCTGGAAATATTTTTAGTCCACTTTGCACTTCCATTCGTCAAATCAAAGCAACCCACGCGGCCTTGATAACTAGCAGCACAAACATTGTTACCCACTACTGCAGGGGCGCCCGACATATCAACGATGCGCTCCAATTCCGTTGCACCTTTTGGCTCAGCCGCAGTTGCTTCCCAACGCAGACCACCATTCTGCAAAGCTAATGCGACTAACTTACCACCAGGTGATGAAATGATTGCCAACTGATCTTTAATCGAAATCCCGGTCACGATACGTAGAGTTAATACTGGCAATGGTCGTTCAACCGTCCATTTTCGCTGACCTGTATTAATATCAAAGGCAGAAATTCGGTTATCAATACTATGTACTAAGACCAAGTCATCGGAAACAGCTGGCGCTGATAAGATTTCACTAGGTGCCTGGCTTTTCCAACGCAATTTACCTTGCGTATCAAACACAAACAAAACACCTTTTTCACCAGCCACTGCGACCGCTTTTTGATTCGCACCAACACCTGCGGTTAATGGCAAGTCTGCTTTAATTTTCCATGCAACTTGACCGTTAGCATTGTTAATTTTAGCGACAGTACCATCAGCAGCTGCAGCGTAGATATCATTGCCAACTACAGCAGGTAAAAAAACATAATCACCAGCGTTCGCAAGATTTACTGTCCAAGCATTTTTTACTGACATACTTTGCTTAAACTCTTGCAAAGGTGCGGGCACATTCTTAGTATCTGCTTTGGCAAATGGATTTAGAGACGACAGTGTCGAACAGCCAGACAACAAACTCAAACTAACAACAAGAGATAAAGTGCTACGTGAAAACATAGTCAATTCCAATTTATTTTTTCTCTGAAGGGATAGCAGCTTTTACTTCTATCGCACCACCAATGGCATCCAATTTAATCTGAACCAACTGACGTCCAGCGTGTTTTTCACCCATTTTATCTAAAGCAAGTTTATACGTTTCGCGCGCTTCTTTGATTTTAGTTTGAGCGACCAAAACATCCGCTTTTTTATCTAAAACATCGGCTTCGAATTCGGCAGGAAAATCACCTGCCAAAACCTTAGCAGCCTCATCAAAATTCTTTTCGTCCAACAAAATCGCGGATAAACGCAATTTTGCCAATGACTTGAACTCATTGGTATGCGCATGATCAACCGCCCAAGTCAATTGCGTCTTCGCGACTTTCAAGTCATTGTTATCAAATGCACTTTTCGCTGCCGATAAAGCAGCCATAGTGGCATACGCCGTACCACTGTATTTTTCAACAAGAGCTGCGGTTGCCCCCTGCACTTTAGCATTGTCTTTCAAACCCACCGCACGTTGCACTTCCTCGTACAACGTAGATGCTTGTGATGACTGATTACCCTGATAAGTCTTCCAAGCGGTCCATGCCGCAAAACTTGATAAAGCTGCGATTAACAGCCAAGTAACCAAATTACCGTACTGTTTCCACCATGCTTTGAGGGTGTCTATTTGTTCTTGCTCTTCGAGATCGTATGCCATTTTTTATTAATGATGAATGTGAATATGATTAGGATTATCGCACTGGGATTCGTCGTGATCAGCACCAACAATTTGATCAACCAAATAATCAACGGCGGTATCAAAAGGAACGCTGATTTGATTATTAGCAAAATCGTCTGAACGCATGGACTTGACAGTCACTGTCTCTGCCGTAGCTTCATCTTCGCCAATAATGACGGCAAATGCAGCACCACTAGTATCTGCCTTCTTCATTTGCGATTTAAAACTACCGATTCCCGTAGCAGATGCGCAATGTAACACAACATCTAAGCCTGCATCACGTAAACGCTCTCCTAAAACGAAAGATTGCATTTGTGCCTGCTCGCCTTGATGTACTAAATAAACATCACAGCTATTCGCAATGTCAGCATCGCCATTGAGTTTCATTAATTCCAATAAGCGCTCGACACCCATTGCGAATCCACAAGCAGGCGTCGGCTTGCCACCAAAAATCGTGAACAGAGTATCGTAACGACCACCAGCACAAACGGTGCCTTGAGCTCCCAACTCATCGGTAACCCATTCAAATACCGTACGATTATAGTAGTCCATACCGCGCACCAATCTTGGGTTGATCGTGAACGGAATACTATTGTGACGCAATATTTTTTGCACGCCTTCAAAATGCGCTTTAGATTCTTCACCCAAGAAATCCAATAATTTGGGGGCATTATTCACTAGCTCTTGCATCGCAGGATTTTTAGTATCGAGAATACGCAAAGGATTTGTGTACAAACGGCGTTGAGCCTCTGCATCTAGTTGTTCTTTATGCTGTTCAAAATACGCAATCAATTCTGCGCGATGTTGATTTCGTTCCGCAGCATCACCAATGGAGTTCAATTCCAAACGAACATTAGAAAGGCCTAGATCATCCCATAGACGTTGACACATGGCGATAAGCTCTGCATCTATATCTGGGCCAGCGAAACCCAAGGCTTCCGCTCCAACTTGATGAAACTGACGATAGCGGCCACGTTGGGGCTTTTCATGACGGAACATAGGGCCGTTATACCAAACGCGCTTTGGCCCTTCATAGGTAATATTGTGCTCTAAAGCGGCGCGCACAATACCAGCTGTATTCTCTGGGCGCAAAGTGAGTTTATCGCCATTCATCGCATCTTCAAAAGAATACATTTCCTTTTCAACAATATCGGTCACCGCACCCAAACCACGGGCAAACAAAGGCGTAGCCTCAACTATTGGTGTACGCATCTGTTGAAAACCGTAGCTCTTCAATACCGATTGCACCGTATTTTCAAATAATTCCCAAAGCGCAGCCTGTTCAGGAAGAATGTCATTCATCCCTTTAACACCACTGATCTTTTCTATTTTTTTATCTTCGGACATGCGTTTATTTCCACTTTCATTTCCACATTTTTTTAATTGGATTATTATTTCTATTTACTGACTCTTTACGCTGTCGGCGAATAATGCGTTTGCACATAATCGAGCACGATCTGCTGAAAATCTTTCGCGATATTCTCGCCACGCAAAGTCATCGCTTTTACGCCATCAATGAATACGGGAGCGGCAGGAGACTCACCAGTTCCGGGTAAGCTAATACCAATATTGGCATGCTTCGATTCACCAGGGCCATTCACAATACACCCCATTACCGCAACATTCATACTTTCAACGCCAGGATGACTAAGTTTCCAACTTGGCATCTGCTCACGCAAAAACGATTGAATATCATCGGCTAACTCTTGAAACACAGTTGACGTCGTTCTACCGCAACCAGGACAAGCAATCACCATAGGCATGAATTTACGCAATCCCATCGTCTGCAAAATTTCTTGTGCAACAAAAACCTCGCGACAACGATCACCGCCCGGCTCTGGTGTTAGGGAAATCCGAATCGTATCGCCTATGCCTTCTTGCAACAGCACAGACAAAGCTGCGGTCGAGGCCACAATCCCTTTACTACCCATGCCAGCCTCGGTCAAACCTAAATGCAAAGGATAATCGCAATGCTTACCAATTTCTCGATAAACTGCAATCAAATCCTGCACACCAGACATCTTGCAAGAAAGAATAATTTTATCTGCTGCTAAGCCTAGTTCTTCTGCTCTATGAGCACTCTCAATCGCCGATGTGATCAAGGCTTGATACATTACCGTTTGTGCACTCAGTGGCTCAGCACGTTGAGAATTTTCATCCATAATACGTGCCAACAAAGCTTGATCCAAACTGCCCCAATTCACACCGATTCGAACTGGCTTATCGTAGCGACATGCCATCTCTATCATTTGTGCAAACTGTATATCGCGCTTAGCGCCCTGACCAACGTTACCCGGATTAATTCTGTACTTGGATAAAGCACTCGCACAATCAGGAAAGTCTTTCAATAAGGTGTGTCCGTTGTAATGAAAGTCACCAACCAATGGCACATCGACACCCATACGATCTAACTGTTCCCGAATCGCAGGGACAGCAGCTGCAGCTTCAGGATTATTGACAGTTATGCGCACCAACTCTGAACCCGCACGTGCCAACTCTTTAATTTGTATTGCAGTTGCAATCACGTCGGCAGTATCGGTATTGGTCATGGATTGAATTACCACAGGCGCATTACCACCGATGGTAACAATCTTTTCCTTATAGGCCACTTTTACAGCCCTAGACTCACGACGCAAAAGCGACCCAGAAGAGATTTCTTGCAAATTAATTAGCATTCTTACTTCACCGTAAAATTGGCCACATTGCTACCGCGCTCAGAGGAAATAGTTAAAGGCTGTCCGCGCAACAAAGCATCAACACCCGCGGCATTGCCGATTCGTACTTGCAAGCCTTGCTTCACACTAAATGACTCTTCCGTACCAGCTTTTGCCAAGCGAGCGATCAATATCGCACCGCCCTCTGTTTTTACCTGTATCCAAGAATTTTCACGGAACTTAAAAACGACGTTATCTGCGCCAGGATTGGCGACAGGCGTCGCACCCAATGCCGACTTTGACGCATCTGTAGCAATCACTGTTTTTGGCGTCAGATTGGCAATTTCTTGCTTATCTTGAGCCTCTAATGGAAGAACACTTTTTTCTTCAGCTTGAACGCCTGAGGCTGGAACCACTTCAGACCCTTGCAAAGTCGGCATTGGAGTGGCCGTACTTTCCACTTTTGCGGAATTCGAATTTGCGACTGGATCAATAGGCACCGCTATTTCTTGTTGCATAGCTGCAGGCTTAACCAACTCATCCGATCCCGATTGAGTATTTGAGGATACCTGAAATTTTCCGATGAAGTTTTTACCAAATTCCGTCTTTTGCGCGACCAAAAAAATCACCACCAACACAATTAAAAATATAGCGCCAATAATATAACGACGATTATTATCATGATGACCAAGCAAAGACAAACGAGAATCAACAAACGGAGTAGACAATGCAGGGCGTAGGGAAGTCTCCAACTGCATTGGCTCTCTGTCCCTTGGCAATAAAGCGATTAGGTTATCGCCATCGATTTTCAACAACTTGGCATAGGCGCGAACAAAACCGCGAACAATGACTAATTTCGGCAACTGTTCAAACTGATTCGACTCCAACGCAAGAATTTGCCCTTGCGACAATTTCAATTGATCGGCAACGTGTTGAATACTCCAGTTTTTCTGCTGACGCCCTGCTGACAACCTACCACCAACGGACATATCAGGTATCACATTAATTGACTCAGGGGCATCGTCTTCTTCAACAAGAGTCGATACTTGCGACAAATCATTCATTAAACGCACCTTTTTGGAACGACGCGAATTCTTTTGAATTCGGATGTCTACGACGTAATTGTGTTGCCAAACCATTCACTGACGCTGCATCACCAAGTTTATTATCAATTTTAATTGCCAGCCACAACACATCAGCAGCAAAAATTTCTTCTTTCAAAACACGCTGAATGTAAACCCTGGCATCTGGGAACTGACCTTTGTCGAAATAAAGCTTGGCGAGGTTACCATTGATGGTTGGATTATTAGGTTGCAACTCAGCACCCAATTTAAAATAGCGCTCAGCAGTTGCCAGATCTTTCAAGCGCAAACTACAAACACCCGCACTCACCATCGACTTCACAGGCGCAGCGTAAGAGCGATCATTCAAAACCTTGTCAAACAAGGGTAATGCCTGTTTACCGCGACCATTCTCACAAAGAAACCATGCATAGTTATTCGTAATATCTGAATTCGTGGGATCTAGTTTACGTGCGTGCAAAAAATTTTCTTCTGCCCTTGGCATGTCATTCATTTCCATCTGAATTAAAGCCCGCAAACTATATGCATCAGCAAAATTTGGCGACAAACTAATAACCTGACGAATCTCATCTAAAGCCGGCTTATATTGACCTTGCGTAAAATAATCGACTGCGAGCTGCATACGAATTGAGATACGGCGTTGCATATCGGGTGTTTCGGTCCTTACCTTTTCATCATCCATCGAACTAACGAAACGAGAACTAGAACAAGCAGCCGAGAGCAATACGCACGAGCATAAAAAGATCATTGAAACTGCTTTGCAGGATTTCATTCCTTAATCTCCGTAATTTTGCCAAAATTGGGACCAAATTTTTTCTGATACTCAGACATTTGCTGCATCCGCTCTTGAACCCGCGTTCTATCTTGGACTTCGCCAGCCAATTGACCGCAAGCAGCATCAATATCGTCACCTCGCGTCTTACGCACAGTCGTGACAATACCAGCGTCCATCAAGACTTGTGCAAACAATTTAATACGCACGTTTGATGAACGTTTCAAACCAGACTCTGGGAAGGGATTAAACGGGATTAAGTTAAATTTACACGGAACCGTTTTCACTAAGGCCACCAGTTCCCGTGCATGTTGATCGGTGTCATTTACGCCGTCCAACATACAGTATTCAAAAGTAATGAAGTCGCGAGGCGCGAATTCCAAATAACGACGACAAGCATCCATCAACTCATGCAGAGGATATTTTTTATTCAATGGAACCAAGCCATCACGCAATTGATCGTTCGATGCGTGCAGTGACACTGCCATCGCAACTGGACATTCCTTCGACAATTTATCAATCATCGGCACTACACCACTAGTCGACAAAGTGACTCGGCGACGTGACAAGCCGTAAGCATTATCGTCCAGCATCAACTTTAAGGCGGTGACGGTTGGCTCAAAATTCAACAGTGGCTCACCCATCCCCATCATCACCACATTCGTGATCTGGCGCTCACCTTTTGGCCCAGGCTCTATACCTTTGGTTCTGCGCAGCTCAAATTCCGCCATCCATAATTGGCCGATAATTTCACTTACGCTCAAATTACGATTAAATCCTTGCTTGCCTGTAGAACAAAAACGGCAATTGACTGCGCAGCCGGCTTGAGTAGAAATACACAAGGTGCCGCGATTTTCTTCTGGAATGAATACGGTCTCAACCGCGTTTCCATTTCCAACATCGACGAGCCACTTACGCGTACCGTCAGTCGACGTGTGATCACTAATTACTGCTGGCGCGGAAATATGCGCACGTCCAGCCAACTTCTCTCGCAATGATTTTGCCAGATCGGTCATTTCATCAAAATTGCTAGCGCCGAATTGATGTATCCAGCGCTGCAATTGTTTCGCGCGAAACGGCTTCTCACCCAACTCGCCGCAGTAAGCTACAAGTTGTGCAGGATCAAAATCCAATAAGTTGGTGAGTGCCGTCATTTAAATCTTCACTTTAAATTTTTTTTCGCGCCTGAGGCTAGCGCCCCAGTTAAAACTAATAATTACAATACGATTACTTCCGTGATGATTAACGTGAATACACGTTCAATGCTGGGAAGAAGTAAGCGATTTCATTTGCAGCTGTTTCAGCAGCATCAGAGCCGTGAACTGCGTTTGCATCGATAGACTCAGCGAAATCAGCGCGGATTGTGCCTTTTTCTGCCTTCTTAGGATCTGTTGCGCCCATCAAATCACGATTTGTCAAAATCGCGTTTTCGCCTTCCAACACTTGTACGAAAACTGGACCAGAGATCATGAAATCGACCAAATCTTTGAAGAATGGACGTGCTGCGTGCACAGCGTAGAAACCTTCTGCTTCAGCGCGGGACAATTGTGTCAAGCGAGCAGCAACAACTTTCAAGCCAGCACCTTCAAAGCGGCTGACGATTTGACCGATAACGTTTTTTGCAACAGCGTCAGGTTTGATGATTGATAATGTACGTTCGATAGCCATCTAAAAACTCCAATAAAAAGAAAGGGTTAAGACAAAATTTCAAGAATTCATCTAACCTTAGATTTTAGCACGAAACCACTTCACCTAGGAAACATGTCTATTTTCTATTTTGCAAAAATACAGGGAAAAATCTGGCCATCCTTTCAAAAAAATTGCCAAAGAACTAGGGAAATAGCCAATTACGACCTTAATTGCTAGTCAATGCCTTTCTAGAGTCCACCAAGCATGGTACTGAGAAGCGGCAACTGTTAGACTTCGCGCTTCAATTCAATATAAAAATACGAGCAATCAAATGAGCCCTACCGCAAAACGTTTCTCCGACTTAGCGCTGAACCCAGCATTAATTAGCAATCTAGAAAGCTTGGGCTATCTGGAAATGACAGATATTCAGGCAAACAGTATCCCTGTCATGCTGGAACATCGCGATTTAATTGCGCAAGCTAAAACAGGAAGCGGCAAAACTGCTGCATTTGGTATCGGCATTTTAAGTAAGTTAAATCCCAGCTATTTCGCCACTCAGGCATTAGTTGTTTGCCCGACCAGAGAACTAGCGGATCAAGTGTCAAATGAATTGCGACGCTTGGCACGCGCCACCGCCAACGTCAAAATTCTCACTTTGTGCGGCGGCGCCCCCATGCGCCCACAAATTGCCTCCTTAGAACATGGTGCACACATCGTGGTTGGAACGCCAGGTCGATTACTCGACCACATTGGGCGCAACAGCATTAATTTAGCAACCGTACAAACCTTGGTGCTTGACGAAGCTGATCGCATGGTTGACATGGGATTTTTTGAGGATATCGTCGGCATTGTGGCGGCCTGCTCACCACGTCGTCAGACATTATTGTTTTCGGCGACTTACCCAAGTGATATGCGTCATGCGACGTCGAGTTTTTTACGCGATCCGATAGAGATCAAAGTTGAAAGCCAGCATGCAAACCAACAGATCGAACAATTTTTCTTTGAAGTGACACAAGAAAACAGAAACGCTGCGGTCAGCCAATTACTTTTCCATTATCAACCCATCTCTAGCATCGCTTTTTGCAATACCAAAATCCACTGCGATGAACTAGCTGAAGAATTACAACAACTGGGGATCACGGCCCTTGCCTTACACGGCGACATGGAACAGCGTGATCGTGATGAAATTTTAGTATTATTTGCAAATCAGAGTTGTTCCGTGCTTGTCGCCACCGACGTCGCAGCTCGTGGCATCGACATCCAGTCTTTGGGTGCGGTGATTAACGTAGACGTGTCGAAAGATACCGAAGTACATATCCACCGCATCGGCAGAACCGGGCGCGCAGGTGAGCGCGGCTTGGCATTAACCTTGGCATCCGCAAACGAGAAAAAATGGGTACGCCTGATTGAAGAGTATCAAAACCAAAGCGCGACTTGGAAGTCTTTGAGTGAACTTAGCCTCAATCAAACTGAATTGATTGCACCGAAGATTAGTATCTGCATTTCTGGCGGAAAAAAAGATAAATTGCGTCCAGGCGACATTCTTGGGGCACTAACTGGCGAGGTCGGCGTCAGCAAAGATCAAGTTGGAAAAATAAATGTTTTTGAATTCATGTCTTATGTCGCAGTCGACCGAGATATTGCCGAACAGGTTTTAAACAAACTTGGTCGCTGCAACATCAAAGGCAGACAGTTTAAAATTCGCGAAATTACCTGAACACGAAATTGCGCTAAGACCTTTTTTCAACGCCGAGAACCGACAAGCAAAGATCAAACTTTATGATAAGAATTTTAATCGCAGACGACCACACCATATTGCGTGAAGGATTGAAGCGCATCTTGGATGGCGTCGATGATATACAAGTAATTGGCGAAGCGATTGATGGGCATGACACCATTACTAAAGTACGCTCGGAAAAATTTGACGTTTTGTTACTTGACCTTTCCATGCCGGGTCGCAGTGGCGTGGATCTAATCCACCAGATTAAAGACGAATTTCCTAAGCTGCCCATTTTGATACTCACCATGCATGAGGAAGAGCAATACGCTGTGCGAGCAATTCGTGCTGGTGCAAACGGATATCTGACTAAAGAAAGTGCTGGCACACAACTAGTAAGCGCTTTAAGAAAGGTCGCTTCTGGTCGCCCGTACATTAGTATGGAGGTGGCAGAACAACTAGCAATGTCTGCCATGCCATCGAGTAATAGCGACTCCTCGCACGACTCCTTATCAGACCGGGAATTTGAGGTTTTTTGTCATCTTGCTAAAGGCAAATCTATTACCGAAATTGGAGAGATGTTACATCTGAGCGTAAAAACTGTGAGCACACACAAAACACGAATTATGCAGAAAATGGAGTTGCATTCGATTTCTGAATTGGTGCAATACGCGATAACCCATCATTTATTGAAATAATTACCCGGCATTCCCCCTTTCAAACTTCCATACAAGCCCGCCATCAAGCGGGCTCGCCTCAAACTGTAGGAATATTCCTAGTCACTACAAGCAAGTTCCCATACTCTAAATCAGCGATTGCTGATTTAAATCAAACCCACGCATCGCCATAATAGACCTATGCCAATAAGGCTAGTCCATTAAAGATCAAACGTGCCATGAACTTGTTTATCGTTGAAGATTCTCTCTTAATTCAAAACCGTTTAGTGCGGTTCATTGAAGAACTGCCAGACATCAGTATCGTTGGCATCAGCACGGATATCGTCAATGCTTATGACAGCATTCTCGACGCCCACGCAGACGCGATGATTCTGGATATACAACTGCGCGATGGCAATGGATTAGTGCTATTAAAAAAAATAAAAACCACGCATCCTGAAATTCGCGTTGTCGTTTTGAGCAATCATTCAAGCGACGCCAATCGTATGCAAGCGTTACGCGCCGGTGCCGATAGCTTCTTGGACAAGTCCACTGATTTTGAACAAATTCCGGGCATTTTGCATCGATGGCAAGCCTCTGGCGCGGCTCATTAAACTCCCAAAAAAAACAAGCTAGATCAATACCGATTTTTCTCAGATTAAACAGTTTACAAATTCATTTTAAAGAGAGTCCATCATGTCAAACTTATTTACACTCAATCAGCCAAATCGTTTTGCCGATGTCGCAAATATGTCTGATAGCGCATGGCGCCAGCAAGGCAGTTTATGGTCAAACTTACGTCAAGTGTGTGAACTACTGACCATTCAAACACCCGCCACTGCAGACATTGAAGACACTTTATTTCAACATGTGCGCTTTAAAGCAGGTCAACGTATCCACCGAATTGGACAAGCCTTTGATACGCTGTACATTGTGAACTCCGGTTTTTTGAAAACAGTGCACATTGATGAATACGGTAACGAGCAAGTATTGAGTTTCCCTATGAAAGGTGATTTATTGGGAATCGATGGCATACACAAACAACATTATGCGTCTGAAGCCATAGCATTAAGCGACTGCGATATGATTTTGGTTCCTTACAAAACATTTAGCTCTCTGGGTCGTACCCACGTAGAATTGGAGCAAGCCATGTTTAGCGTAATGAGTCGTGAAATCGTGCGCGAACAAATGATGATCAGTATGCTCAGCGCTCTGAGCGCCGAAGCCAAAGTGGCTCGCTTCCTAACGAACCTTGGTGAACGATTCAATCAAATGGGCTATTCTGGTCGTAGCTTCAACTTACGAATGACACGCCAAGAAATAGGCAGCTATCTGGGTTTAACTTTAGAAACCGTCAGCAGAACTTTATCTGCATTAAACGAACTCGGTCTGATTTCTGTAGAGCAACGTGAGATCAAATTAATCGATCCAATTGCCTTAAAAACGCTACGTCGCCTGCCTCCAGCAAAAGCAAGAATTAAAGTAAGTAACAAAGTAACAGAAAAAGTCAGCGCATTAGTCAATAAAAACATACTTCCGCAATGGAATAGTGACATGGCGGCTGCACTGAACTAGTATCTAGATATACGATCCACGCTGGAGTAAATCATGACTTACAAGACGATACTGGTACACGTAGATGAAACGCAAAGTTCAGTTAAACGCACTCAAATTGCGCACACACTTGCCGCAAAGTTTGATGCGCATTTGACTGGAATTGCACTCACGGGCGTTTCACGTTACATCTTTGAAAGCACCGATCTTGGCGTTGGCGATCCCAATATTATGTTGCATCTATCAACATTGAGAGAGCGTGCAGAAAAAGCAATTGCTCGCTTCAAACAATCCAGTACGGACTTAGGGATCAGCACGACTGAATGTGTGATTGCTAACGACGAAGCCAACGGTGGTTTGGGCTTACGTGCGCGCTACGCTGACATGATTATCATAGGGCAAACTAATTTAAACGAACCATCTCCTTCGGTCATGTCGGACTTCCCAGAATTTATGGTTGTTAATTCCGGGCGCCCAGTACTGGCTATACCTCACTCACTGAAAAGCGCATCGACGATAGGTGAACGCTGTGTTGTCGCCTGGGATGGCAGTCGGGAATCTGCACGCGCACTGACAGATGCAATTCCATTATTAAAACTCAGCAAGCTGGTGCAAGTTTTGATTGTTAATCCAAATCAGACAGATCAAGCGCATGGTGAAGAACCAGGCGCGGATGTCGCCCTATTTCTCACGCGTCATGGGATTAACGTTGAAATTACAACTCGCTTTAGTACACATGATAAAGGTGAGGCTATATTGAGTGCATGCAAAGAGATCAGTGCTGATCTATTGGTCATGGGGGCTTATGGTCATTCACGATTTAGAGAAATGATCATGGGCGGCGCAACCAGAACCGTGTTAAAGACGATGGAAATTCCTGTTCTGATGGCGCATTAGACTTGGCTCACAAAGCGCCAAAACATCGTTCTGCTAAAATATTCACAGCATGCGTCACCTCGAGTGACGCCGTGTCTATTGAATTAGGTGAATTATTTCTAAATCAAGGCCAGCATCCCTGTGTTCGCAGATGGCTCTAGAAAATACAACTATTCCTAGTAAGGCGGAGAGATTGATTAGCCGTTGGAAACCAACTTGAAAAATACACGAGCATCAATTTTCTCGTTAAACTTCAAACTTACGTCCTCCTTTAGCGCATTATGAAAAAAGTCTCCCCAAACGAACTACAAAGAATTACCTGGGTTAGCGTCAGCCTGTTCATTCTTTCCTGCATTCTTTGGTCGCAGCAAGCACTATTTACAAATATAAGAATACCCAATGCACTCAGCATTCACACCGCGCTTGAGACAGCCACCATCATCATTTTCACTTCTGTATTTATTGTTTCCTGGAACGCATTTGCCGATTTACGCAAACGCAGTAGCCTTATTCTAGCCACTACATTTTTAAGCGCAGCAATTTTTGGTTTTTCCCACGCAATTTCATTCCAAGGCATGCCTGGATTTCCTGATGCTTTGGACATGCACAAGTCACTTAGCTTTTGGTTGCTTTCTCGCTATATCATTAGCCTCACTTTACTCGGCCTCGCGATTCAAACCAAAGACATTGACATCTCAAATCGTCACTCTCAAATCAGTTTTTATGTGGTTCTGACGCTCACCATTATCACCAGTGCTTTGGTCTTTAACTTCGCAGAACATCTGCCCATGACGTATCTACAGGGCACCGGGCAAACACCTTTTAAAATTCAGGCTGAGATCGCTCTTGTGATCATAAACCTGATCACCGCTGCCCTGCTCTATCGCCAAATGTTGCGGACAGAAAGCATTAATGCCGATAGCGATTTAAAGATTAAACGGACATTGTTAATTTTCGCCAGCATCATGATGGCGATTTCCGAAACTTACTTTTCTATGTACAGGTTTCCAGATGAATTGTTTGTTGTCATCGGCCATGTTTTTCAAGTATTAGCTGCGTTTGCCATCTACCGCAGCATGGTCGGTATCAATATTCATGCGCCCTACTCTGGTTTGATTCAAACCACGAAGGATCTCCAGCAAACCGCTGATGAATTAATGATTCACAAACGACGCTTGGTGGGGGTCATTGAGACCGCAATGGACGGCATTCTGACAATAGATGAACGACACATCATCATTCTGGTCAATCCTGCAGCAGCCAGTATTTTTGGTTATACCGTAGATCAATTAATAGGTTCGCCCATCGATATTGTCATCCCCATGCGGCATCGACATGTCCACAATACTCATGTCAGCCAGTTTGGGGAACGCGGCACAACAAAAAGAAAAATGGGGGGCAATTTCGATGATTATTATGTAACTGGCCTGCATGAGAATGGAAGTGAGTTCCCTATTGAGGCGTCGATTTCCAGTTTGATCGAAAACGAAAAAAGATTTTACACTGTGATTTTCCGTGATATCAGTGAACGCAAAATTGCAAAAGAAAAAATGGCACAATATCACGCAGAGCTTAGCCAGCTTTCTTCAGCTTTACAGAGCATACGAGAAGAAGAACGAAAACATATAGCGCGCGAATTACACGACGATCTTGGTCAATTATTGGCAGCACTCAGAATGGACTTGTCTCTGCTACAACGAGATCAAAATTTAGCGGACAAATCACGTCTGACCTTGAATAGTATGGATCAATTATTATTGACCTCTATTACCACCTTGCGCCGCATCGCAACTGATCTGCGTCCCCGGGCATTAGACGAAGGCGGTCTATTCTTTGCGCTACAAACACTGCAGAAAGAGTTCTCGCAACGACACGGTGTAAATTGTGAACTAATTGCAGATGAAGAACAATTAATCCTAGACGACGAACGTAGCACAGCAATCTTCCGCATTATTCAAGAGTCACTAACTAATGTCGCCCGTCACGCCAAAGCAAATCATGTCACGATTCGTTTTGAAAGAGACGACCAATCGCTCGCATTTACGATCCAAGATGATGGCCGAGGCATTGAAGAAGGCGCAATGAACAAAACCCGTTCTTTCGGACTAGTTGGCATGCGCGAAAGAATAAAAGCCATGCACGGTGAATTTAAAGTTCATAGTGAAGTTGGCAAAGGCACTAAAATCGAGATTAGTTTGCCTTTACAAACTCAAATCAATAACCCTTCGCTGGCATGATGAGCCACAAGAATTGTTTCCTAGCAGCTGGGCCAATTCAATAACGGATAAACACATTCCAAAAATAATTTAAAAAAATTACAGTTTTAAAACGATTAAAAAATTTCTGCAAAAATATGCAATTAGGACTAAGCTGATACCTATAGTCAGCTTCAAGAGTCAGGAGTATATATTATGTCAATTTCTAACCTCAACATAGGACTTTCAGGAATGAAATCCTACCAAAGTGCTATCGATAGCAGCGCCAATAATATTGCGAATGCCAGCACTAAAAACTATCAGCCGCAAACTGTCAATTTTCAAGAAAATTCCAATGCGGGTGTGATCGTCAATATCAGCAAAGCTAGCCAGCAACTGGCAAGCCAAGAGACGAGCTTAAATGCCGATAAGAATGAGTTAAGTGGAACCGACCTCGCCACCGAACTCACCAATAATTTGCAATACAAAGCAGGATTTGAATTCTCAGCAAAAATCGTCAAAACCGCTGATGACATGTTTTCGACTTTACTTGATCTAAAAAAATAAACCGATCGGTCATTTATCGCTCTAAATGATCTTTTTAGTATTTAGGTGTAATACACAAAAAATCAGGCATGTTTTTCATATCAAAGTAAAACAAACCAGCCAGCCCCAAACCAATCAAAATCAATGCAAAAAGCAACTGTGCAAACACCATCCAGCCGTTTGCCTTTAGTTGCTTCGAAATCGTTTGTGCGATGAGTAAATGTGGCAATGCTGCAAGGCCGAACACGAGCATCAAAACGGCACCCGACCACGCAGCCCCTGACAACAAGGCAAATGGGGCGATTGCATAAGATAGACCGCAAGGCAGACAGCCCCAAGTTAATCCAAGTAAATAAGGATGTTGACTGCCTTTCTGCATCGTTGGCATTAGCTTGCTATAGACAGACTGAATTCTATTGTTCAGAAAAACTGGCAACAAGGACTGAACTTTCAATCCTAACAAACGCAGCCCGAGTATAACCAATGCCACATTGCCCAAGATAAAGAACACGGTTGTAATAGGTAAATCAGCTTTCCATCGAAGACTAGTAGCACCAACTCCACCAAATACCGCACCAATGAGCGCATAGGTCGTCAGGCGGCCTGCGTGTAATTTACACGTGTAGAAAAATTGCGCAGCTTGTGAAATTACGCCCTCAGTTGCTTGAGTAGGAATCGCATGAATTGTGATGACTTTGCCGGAAAAGCCTGGGGTATTGGTTTTACTATCTGTGCTACCAGCGGCCTGAGGTAAATTACTCAATAGCGTTGCAATGCCGCCGCACATACCAACGCAGTGAAATCCACCGATCAGTCCCGCTGATAATACGGCCAAAATGAGCGGAAGCGTGATCATAGAAAATTGAATTAAATCAAAATAAGTTAAATTAACTTAGAATACTTCGCACTACTTTGACGTGACAGATATTGATCGAACACCATACTAAAAGCACGCACAAACATACGGCCTTTTGCCGTCACGCTGACGGCAGACTTATCAATACTTATCAAACCTTCATCAACGTAAGTCCGCACACGAGCCAACTCACTTGCAAAATATTCCTCAAACTTGATGTCATATGTTTTCTCAATTGAGGGAATGTCCAGCTTCGTACTGCACATTAAATCCATGATGATTTCACGACGTAATAAGTCATCTGCATTCAAATGAAAACCCTTTTCTACTGGCAATTTATTCTGATCGAGTGCAGCATAGTATTCATCTAAAGTACGCAGATTTTGTACATACGACGCGCCAATTTTGCCGATTGAAGACAAGCCGAGAGCGATCAGGTCACAGTCTGCACGCGTGGTATAACCCTGGAAATTTCTATGCAAGGATTTATCTTTGACTGCCAAAGCTAAACTATCGTCAGGTTTCGCAAAGTGATCTAAACCGATGTACACGTACCCCTCTGCCAACAAACGACGCAAAGACATCAAGAATATCTGCAAACGTTGTTCAGCAGAAGGTAAGTCAGCTTCATTTATACGACGCTGCGGTTTGAAACGTGTGGGCAAATGTGCATAGTTATACAAAGCGATACGCGCCGGCGACAGTGCAATCACTTGATCTAATGTGCGCGAAAAACTTTCTAAGCTTTGTTTAGGCAAGCCATAGATCAAATCAAAATTAATCGATTGAAATCCAACTTCCCGGCTCTGTGTAATGCATTTCTCAACCATGTCATAGGGTTGAATTCTATGCACAGCAATTTGCACTTGCTCATCAAAATCTTGCACACCCAAGCTAGTTCGATTAAATCCTACATCTGCTAATAATTGTAAAGTCTCGGCAGTCACAGTGCGCGGATCAATTTCGATTGATATTTCTGCATCTGCCGCAAAATCGAAATTATCGCGAAGCATTGTCATCAAGCCTCGCATTTCATCTTCGCTCAGGAAAGTTGGTGTTCCACCGCCTAAATGCAGTTGGGATATCGTTTCTCTTGTGCTTAAATGTTGCTTCACCAACTGCAACTCTCTTGCCAGATAATTCAAATAAATTGCAGACTTACTGCGATCTTTTGTAATTACTTTATTGCAGGCACAGTAGTAACAAAGTGACGCACAAAACGGGATATGAATATACAAAGACAAAGGCGGCTTATTGACTGCCTGATTGCGCCGCTCTAGATATTGAATATAGGCGGTTTCGTTGAATTCGGTGTGAAAACGATCAGCTGTTGGATAGGACGTATAACGTGGGCCTAGTGAGTCGAAACGCCGTATCAGCTCTTCAGAAATTTCAAGATTATCTTTTGCGGTTTGATCTAGTATCGCCATTTTGTATCTAAGTTATTTTTCGTAAAAGTAAAGCTGTCAACCAACTAGAGAATGCCCCCAGTGCCCAGAAAATCAAGAAACCTATGGTGTAGGCACCTAATATGTGTACATTTACACGCTCATCAAGCACGATCAATTCCATCGGGTCAACCAAGCTAAAAAAAACGCCCGTCGCGACACAGGCCATTAAGAAGGCTGGCCACAACACGACCATTAAGATGGAACGTACTGATGTTTTCTCTTGTTGCAGATTGCTAGGTTCCAAACTTCACTCCTTTGCCGTGATTCACTATTTACTTCTGACGACCCAAAGTTCAAAGTCCATCCTAGGAAAAGCTAAACACGACTTCACAAACATACATTAATTTTACTCGGCATACACCGCACATAGACATTAACGTGACGGTGACAATTCCAAATTTCTTTGCATAGGATTGAGCCAATCGCCAGTCAGTCGCCAATCGTTCGTTTCTAACTTGACGTGCAAGATGTTAAGTGTGCCGGAATTAATAGCGCTTTCCAATTTCTTATCTTGCGACAAATCGGCTTCATACTTGCCGTCACTTACGAGCTTAAAGGGCAAGCGGCGAACTACTTCCTCCACTGATCCGCTAGCAGCACCTGAACTCGCCAAACTAACTTGTACTAAAGCCGGCAATACTTCCTTAGAACGCATTTGCATCACAATTTTTTTGTTTGCCATATCCAACTGCAAACCTGCATGCAAAGCCAGTTCACGCGCTTTGGCATCACGCTGCAAATTGGTATTAATCATTAAGCCTTGACGATAGTAATCTTTCGCAACTACCTGATCTGCGCCGCGAAAAGCGATAAAACCAGTAACTAAGCTAGCACATACGACGAGCAATGGTCCACCGACAACCAACAGTAGCCAAGGTTCTTTGTACCAAAGATCTTTCTTGATCGGCTGTGTCAAAATACCTGTATTCATTATGGCTCCTTCAATTTACTTCAATTATTTAGGTACTAAGAAAACTGCTTTCTCGGTCACTGATACATTCGGATTCTCGCTATCAGAAATAACGAAACGTATCCTGTTAGACCCGCTTGGTGCAGCACCCGCTGGAATCCTGACGCGCACGGGGAACGCCATACTGCTTGCTGCTTTAATTGATATTTCAGTTTCATTCACGATGATGACACCAGGGACACCTTTGACACTGATTTTGAAATTGCGTCCAGCTTCCAGCGTATTCATGATTTGCAAACGATAAACGTTTTCAATAGCACCAATTTCCGTAATTTTTGGCATAGCTCTATCGCGAATGACATCGACTTTCAATGGCATTCGGTACGCCAATGAAACTGCTGCAAGTAAAACAATTAATCCTAATATGGTGCCATAAACAAGCGTGCGCAAACGGAACACGCGCCTCCACATAGCGTCCTTGGTCATTTTCTTATCCAAGGCATGTTCTGTGGTATATCGAATCAAACCGCGCTCATATCCCATCTTATCCATGACCTGATCACAGCCATCGATACATGCTCCGCAGGCAATACATTCGTATTGCAAGCCTTCGCGAATATCGATTCCAGTAGGGCAAACTTGAACACAGATGCCGCAATCGACACAGGAACCCAATCCTTCAGCCTTAAAATCAACTTTCTTATTGCGTGAACCACGTGGCTCGCCGCGCTCAGCGTCGTAAGTAACGATTAAAGTATCTTTATCGAACATCGCACTTTGGAAGCGCGCGTAGGGACACATGTATTTACAAACCTGTTCGCGCATAAAACCAGCGTTGCCATAGGTAGCAAACGCATAAAATAGAAACCAGAAGGTTTCCCATGGTCCCAAGCTGAATGAAAAGACTTCACTCGCTAATGTCTTGATTGGCGTGAAATAACCAACGAAAGTGAATCCGGTCCAAAGTGCAATGGCTAGCCAGATAAAGTGCTTGATTGATTTAACGCGCAATTTGTTAATCGACATCGGCGCCTGATCTAACTTCATGCGCGCATTTCGGTCGCCTTCAATTTTGGCTTCTACCCACATAAAAATTTCGGTATACACCGTCTGTGGACAGGCATAGCCACAGAATAAGCGTCCTGCAATCGCGGTAAATAAGAACAACGACAATGCGGAAATCACCAAAAGGACTGCAAGATAAATAAAATCTTGAGGCCATAAAACCAAACCAAAAATGTAAAACTTGCGGTTCACCAGATCAAATAAAACTGCCTGACGATCATTCCAAGTAAGCCAAGCAGAGCCATAAAATAAGATCTGTGTAAAAAATACCAAAACCCAACGCCAAGACTGAAACCAGCCTTTTTGAGAACGCATATAAATCTTTTTCCGTTCTTCAAACAAAGCTAATTCAACTTCGTCATTAGGTACCGGGATAATGGGTATTTTTTTCATGTCGTACTACTTTGCCTTCTTTCTTGCCCGCGATCCTTTGCAGGCAATCCTACTCATGTTAACAAACGCGATTGCATCACTGCATGGGTATTGACAGCTTGCACACATTACTTCTTGCTGTCGGCAGCGACCTCAGGCATAGCTTCAGCAGAAGCGCTGGCGATTTGCTTTAAGGCATTTGTATCTGCTGCCGAGACAGCCGAACCAGAGTTTGACAGTCCCCAAACATACGCTGTCAGCAAATGAATTTTGGCATCGGTCAAAATCGCTTTATGCGCAGGCATTTGATTGGCTCGGCCTTTATTGATAGATTCCATGATATTGTCAATACCACCGCCGTATAACCAGACTTTGTCCGTCAGATTTGGCGAACCCAGAGCCTGATTGCCTTTTCCATCTGCACCATGGCAGGCCGCGCACACACCAAATTTGCTTTTTCCAATTGCAGCTTTAATCGGATCATGCGCAGCGCCTGACAAACTCATGACATAGTTGGCGACATTTCTCACATCATCATCACCACCCACTGCAGCTCCCATTGGTGGCATTTGACCTTGACGACCTTCTTGTAGAGTCGTCTTGATAATTTCTGGCGCACCACCATACAGCCAATCATTGTCTGTTAAGTTTGGATAGCCTTTGCCACCTTGCGCATCCGAGCCATGACATTGAGCGCAGTTATTCAAGAACAAGCGTTGACCAATTTCACGGGCTTGAGGATCTGTCGCGACTTGCTTAACATCAGTATTCAGATACTTATTAAACAAAGGGCCATACTGCGCTTCGCCTTCCTTCATTTCTTTCTGGTAGGCACCCTCCTGCGTCCAGCCAAAAGTTCCTTTGTAAGAACCCATACCCGGATACACAATCAGATAGCCAATACTGTACACAATCGTGAGATAAAACAACCACATCCACCATTTTGGCAAAGGATTGTTTTGTTCCATCAAGGACTCATCCCATACATGACCCGTGGTTTCGGCTGGCAATGGTTTCCCATCCGTACCGATTTTCACTTTCACTTTGGATTGAGACCACAATAGGAGTCCACACGCAAGAATACTAATGCCCGTTAACACAGCAATTGCGGTGCTCCACCATTCGCTAAAAAAATCTGCCATGGCTATTTTCCATTCTCATTATCTTGTGGCAACTGTGCCTGTTCTTCAAAGCGAGCCTTGTTCTTAGAACTGAAGGCCCAATATAGGATGCCTATGAAAGCGATCAAGCTAATCACCGTCATTACACTGCTTAAGATCGTAAAATTCATCGTCAACTCTCCTAAAAAGTTATCGTTATCCTAGTTTTTATTCTTGATTGCAGTGCCCAATACCTGCAAATACGCGATCAAAGCTTCCATCTCTGTTTTACCATTGACGTCCTCGGACGCTTTTGCAATTTCTTCCGCGCTATAAGGCACACCTAAAGTTTTCATGGCGCGCATTCTTGGCGCCATGCCAGCGCCGTCCACCGTCGCTTTTAGCAGCCACGGATAAGCTGGCATATTTGACTCAGGCACCACAGAACGTGGATCAGTCAAATGGTCTTTGTGCCAGGTATCGCTGTAACGACCACCAACACGAGCCAAGTCTGGACCTGTACGCTTACTACCCCATTGAAACGGATGATCATAAACAGATTCACCCGCAACGGAATAATGTCCATAACGCTCAGTCTCAGCACGGAAAGGACGAATCATTTGTGAATGGCAGCCATAGCAACCTTCTCGCAAATAAACATCACGCCCTGCCAACTGTAGAGCGGTGTAAGGCTTCATGCCCTGCACTGCTGAAGTGGTCGATTTTTGAAAAAACAAAGGTACGATTTCAACTAGACCACCAACACTGATCGTCAAAATGACTAGCACCAACATAAGACCGATATTGCGCTCGATCAAATCATGAGTAAATTTACGCATCGTTATTCTCCTGATGATGTCGAGGTTAAGCGTGAGCCGTATGAGCTGCATGAGCCGGCAATGCAGGAATCGCATTGTTGACAGGTTTTGCCAGCATCATTGTTTTCGCGACGTTATAGACCATCAACAACATGCCACTAAAATACAAAACACCACCAGCCAAACGGATAACATAGTAGGGATACGTTGCTTTAACAGATTCCACAAAGGTATAAGTCAAAGTCCCGTCTTCGTTCACTGCACGCCACATCAAACCTTGCATTACACCTGCAATCCACATCGCAGCGATATACAGAACAATACCAATCGTCGCAATCCAGAAATGCATTTCGATCAGGCGTTTGCTGTACATTTCTGTCTGACCAAACAAACGTGGCACCAGATAGTACAAACTACCGATTGAGATGAAACCAACCCAACCCAAAGCGCCCGAATGTACGTGTCCGACGGTCCAATCTGTGTAATGCGACAAGGCATTCACTGTTTTAATCGCCATCATCGGACCTTCGAAAGTCGACATACCGTAGAACGATAAAGAAACGATCAAGAAACGTAAGATAGGGTCAGAACGCAATTTGCTCCAAGCGCCAGATAAGGTCATCACACCGTTGACCATACCACCCCAAGATGGTGCCAGCAAAATCAAAGAGAACAACATACCAATTGATTGAGCCCAATCAGGCAAAGCGGTGTAGTGCAAATGATGTGGACCCGCCCACATATAAGTAAAGATCAGCGCCCAGAAGTGGACGATAGACAAACGATAGGAATACACAGGGCGGCCGATTTGTTTAGGCACGAAGTAGTACATCATGCCGAGGAAACCAGCAGTCAGGAAGAATCCGACTGCGTTATGGCCGTACCACCATTGCACCATCGCATCTTGCACACCTGAGTAGGCGGAATAAGATTTCATAAACGACACTGGCATAGCCGCACTGTTGACGATATGTAAAACCGCGACCGCAACAATGAACGCACCGTAGAACCAGTTCGCAACGTAGATGTGTTCTACTTTACGTTTGACGATAGTGCCAAAAAACACCACGGCGTACGATACCCAAACCAAAGCGATCAGAATATCAATCGGCCATTCTAATTCAGCATATTCTTTACCTTGAGTAAATCCCAGAGGCAAACTGATAGCCGCAGCAACAATCACGAGTTGCCAGCCCCAAAATACAAATTCAATCAACGGGCCACCGAATAAGCGCACGTTGCAAGTACGCTGTACAACGTAGAACGAAGTAGCAAATAGAGCACAGCCGCCAAAAGCAAAAATGACTGCATTGGTATGCAAAGGACGCAATCGCCCATAGCTCAACCAAGAAATCCCGGATAAAAATTCTGGCCAGGCAAGTTGAGTTGCGATCAGCACGCCTACCAGCATGCCGACCACACCCCAAACCACTGCCATGACAGAAAATTGGCGAACAACTCGATAGTTGTAGGTATTTTCAGTGTTTATAGTCATGATCTCACTCGGTTAAAGAATACAGTTGCAGGATAACAATCGTTCCACAGAGCTACATTGATTCAGATCAAATATAACTTGTATTGCAATGCAACTTTTTATCCGAATAGTGAACTTCCCCAAAATACCGAGAAAAACTCAACATATCTCAAAATTTTAAGCAAAAAAAAGACAGTCCGAAGACTGTCTTTTTCATAAACCTGCTGTACCCCATGCGAGGTATTTAGCGCAATATCATGTAACCTATTTTACATAGATTTATTGTGCCGCATTCAGATTTGATTTTGATTCCAAGGCTGCGCGATTAACGGTAACCTTCGCTTTTTGCTTCAAAGCCTCAACGTAACTATAAACTTCTTGTTGTGCCACAGAACCTTCTATTTGCTTGGCCTCTGACAAACGACGAGCAGGATCTGGGCTTGCTTGTGTCACTTTAGAGATACGATATACCTCATAACCTTGTCCCGCCACTTCCACGCCCACGAACGCTGGCAATTTTTGCACATCCGCTTTCACCACCGCTAAAAAAGCCTCATTGCTCAACTCTGGTTTCTTCAAGCGAGATACTGTTTTTGTTTCGGCAAATCCGCTTGCATTATCTGCTGCCTTTAAGACCTGCAATTTGGCCTCTCCAGCCTTCTTCGCTAAGGCTAAGGATTCAGTTTGCACAATCTTAGCCTGAATAACTGCTTTTACTTCATCAAAAGGACGCTTGCTGGCTGGCTTATATTCAACTATACGACCTGCCACCAAAGTATTTGGTGCGATTTCAGTCGCTTCCGTATTGTGTTTTTTCTTTAAAGAATCTTCAGAAAAAATCGCCTTCAAAAACTTAGGATTATTTGCAATCAGGGTTGCAGGAGCACCTGGCATACTTTGGCGCTGCAAATTACTTACCTGCTCAATTTTCAATTTCAATTTTTCTGCGATTGGCTTCAAACTGTCCGGCTGTTCGTATGCCATATTCGTGAAAGTTTCGGAAGCTTCAGCATAAGCTTTAGCAGCTTTCTGCTTTTTGATATCTGCAACTAACTGCGCTTTCACTTCATCCAAAGGCTTAATCGCAACTGGCTTAACCGCGGTCAATTGGATAATGTGGATACCATACTCACTTTGCACCAAATCACTGATCTCACCTTGTTTCAACTTGAATGCGACTTCGTCAAACGCCTTCACCATTGCGCCACGAGCGAAATAGTCGAGATCACCACCACGCTCAGCAGAACCTAAATCCTGTGAGTTTTCTTTCGCCAACTTAGCAAATTGATCGGGACTCTTACGCACTTGTGCCAACAAGGCTGCAGCTTTCTCCTTTACCGCTTTAACTTCATCCGCACTCGCGTCTTTTTTCAAGTTCAATAAAATATGGCTGGCACGGCGTTGTTCATCCGTTGTGTAGTTCTTTTTGTTTTGTTCATAATGTGCGAGCACGTCTGCATCGGCGACTGTGGTCTGCTCCGCCAAAGCCTCATTACTCAATACTACATACTCTGCATTAACCAATTCTGGAATTTCAAATTGCGCCGTATTTTTATCGTAGTAAGCACGCAAAATAGCATCAGTGATTTTGACATCAGCTACATAGTCTTTTGCTTTGAAAGTCAAAGACTGAACTTCGCGCTCTTGCTCAGAGATCATCGCGATACGCTCAGCGACCGTTTTTGAAGTGATCGCAGAATTTTGCACAGAATTAACTAACTGCTGCAACGCCAGATCTTGGCGCAAGCTTGCTTCATACGTTGCAGGTGTCATGCCTTGCATCGCTAATAAACTCTTATAGCGTTCAGTATCAAACGTGTTATCTGGCTTCTTTAAGCCTGGCGTTTCGAGAATATTTTGTTGTAATGACTGATCAGTGATCGTCAGTTTGTTTTTTACTGTTTCGACGTTCATCGCTTTACGCGCAATCAGGTCGTCCAAAATACCTTGACGCGCTTCCGGCGTATTGAGCATCTGCGCATCAAATTCGGGACCATAAGCCTGCTTCAAACGATCTAATTGACTACGCATAGCCTGATCAAATTCTTGCTGACTAATTGCTTGACCAGCGACAGTTGCGACCGAGATGTTGACATCGCGCTGCGTGAAACTTTCAATGCCAAAAAAAGCAAATGAAGGGAAAATAATCACCAAGAGCACGCCTTGCATGATGCGTTTATGGGTACGAATATACTCAAACATGATTGACCAATCAATTCGAAAATTTGCGACAAAAATAAATATAAAAAAAGGCGAACATAGGTTCGCCTTTTAGATGTTGGCGGAGCGGACGGGGCTCGAACCCGCGACCCCCGGCGTGACAGGCCGGTATTCTAACCAACTGAACTACCACTCCAATTTCCTGCTATTGCTGATATCTGGTGGGCGCTGAGAGGCTCGAACTCCCGACCTAAGCCTTGTAAGGGCTCCGCTCTACCAACTGAGCTAAGCGCCCCACCCATCAACAACATTGCGATTTAATTCCTCAAATCGCGAAGAGCATTAGTTTACCGCATCTTTCAAAGCTTTGCCAGGCTTAAATTTAGGAACCTTAGCAGACTTAATCTTGATTGCTTCACCTGTACGTGGATTGCGACCAGTGCGTGCAGCACGTTTACCGACAGAGAAAGTACCAAAACCCACAAGCGTTACTGTACCGTTCTTTTTCAATGTTGTTTTAACCGCAGCAATCACTGCATCCAATGCACGTCCTGACGCAGCCTTAGACAAATCAGCAGATTTAGCAATATGGTCGATCAATTCAGTTTTATTCACTTATGGTCCCCTCACAAAAAAATTAACACAACGATGATGTTTTTGGCTTAAAACCAAGACTACGCAAGCTCTACGGTCTAGCGCAAAATTTGCATCCGGTATTAGATCAAGGCGATCAGCATCGTGTCAAGCGCTTTGAATGTTTTTTGAAGTGCGACTGCAAAAAATACTGGAAACACTTGCGTATTCGCGCAATTTCAAGGCATGCAGGCATTTATCGTCCAGTCAACACAGGTTCATTTTCTTCTTATTAAGAAATTTTCCACTGCTGCTATGCACAAATCCAAATGACCTGATGATGCATGGTTTTGTTATCGACTGTATGCCCCCAAATTGATTGGACATGACCCAACAGATCTGGACTTATCAAAACCAAAAATCGCTTTCCGGATACATGGGTTTAAAAAAATCGCATATAGTTGAGCCCCTTAAAGCAAAACATAAACGGTTGATACTCATGATGAAATTTGATGTAGCCATAGTTGGAAGTGGTTTAGCAGGTTTATCGGTTGCACTTCATTTAGCACAAACACATAAAGTTGCCATCATCTCTAAACGGACTCTTCTGGACGGTGCCAGCAACTGGGCGCAAGGCGGTATCGCTGCAGTGCTTGACTCACATGACAGTCACGAGCAACACATTGCCGACACGATCGTTGCGGGTGCCGGGCTCTGTGATGAAAGTGCCACCCGTACTATCATTGAGCAAGGACGAGCAGCGATCGACTGGCTAATCGAGCAAGGCGTTCCCTTCACTAAAGATCAAGATGCGGAATTAGGATTTCACTTGACCCGTGAAGGCGGACATAGCCAGCGTCGCATTATTCACGCCGCAGATGCAACCGGCCACGCAGTGCAAGTCACGCTAGAGCAATTGGTACGCAATCATCCCAACATCAGTTTATTTGAACATCATTATGCGATTGACGTGATCACTTCTAGCAAAGTCGGCGACACCTCATCTACACCTCATTGCTTGGGCTTATATGTACAAGATGTGAAGTCAGGTGCTGTGCACACAGTCGGCGCGCAACACACTGTAATGGCAACGGGAGGTGCGGGCAAAGTCTATCTCTATACGACGAATCCTGATACCGCAACCGGCGATGGAATCGCCATGGCGTGGCGCGCCGGATGTCGTGTTGCCAATATGGAGTTCATGCAATTCCACCCCACATGTTTATATCACCCTTACGCCAAGTCCTTTTTAATTACGGAAGCTGTTCGTGGTGAAGGTGGCATTTTAAAACTTCCTCCGGAAGCCGGTTCTGCAGCAGGCACACGCTTTATGTTAGTTCATGACGAACGCGCTGAATTAGCGCCACGCGACGTAGTGGCCAGGGCAATTGACTTCGAGATGAAAAAACGCGGACTCGATTATGTAGAGCTAGACATCAGTCACCAACCACCAGAATTTTTAAAGGAACATTTCCCCACTATTTACGCGCGCTGTTTAGAGCTCGGCATAGACATTACCAAGCAGGCGATTCCTGTAGTACCTGCCGTCCACTTCACTTGCGGTGGCGTGGTCACAGACACTTTAGGTAGGACTGATATTCCGGGCTTATACGCGGTAGGTGAAACTGCTTACACGGGCCTGCACGGAGCCAATCGTCTTGCGAGCAATTCTTTATTGGAATGTTTAGTCGTTGGCAAAGCAGCAGCGCTGCACATCGCGGCTCAAAGTTTGATGGAAATTCCAGATTTACCTGCGTGGGATGAAAGTCGTGTCTCAGATGCCGATGAAGAAGTCGTGATCGCTCATAACTGGGATGAATTGCGTCGCTTCATGTGGAATTATGTCGGCATCGTGCGCACGACCAAACGTTTAGAACGCGCCAAGCATAGAATTAAATTGCTGAAAGAAGAAATCGACGAATACTATGCCAATTTCCGTATCTCCAACAATTTATTAGAGCTACGCAATCTGGTTGAAGTGGCGTCGCTTATCGTCAACAGTGCCTTGTCACGCCGTGAAAGCCGGGGTCTACATTTCAGCCGTGACTATCCAGATACCATGCCGAAAGCCCTAGCTACAGTACTGTCACCAAAACAAAAAATTAAACCGCAAAAAAAATAAATTCGAGAATTAAGTTACCGATAAAGATTAAACAAGCGCACCGAAGATACACTTTAGCTTCAGATTGAGGTCATCAAATAAGTGACCTCAATCTGCTTGCTGAACCCGTATTGAATCTGCATTAACCAGCCGACATTTTCAATCGACATTTCTCAATCGACCAAACCATCCACATCACGAATTTTATTTAGCGCTTCATCGATACGATCGACGGCAATAATTTGCAATCCTTCGATTTTTTGTTTCGGGGCATTCGACTTAGGAATCATCGCTACCGAAAAACCTAGTTTAGCAGCTTCACGCAAGCGCTCTTGACCGCGTGGCGCAGGACGAATCTCACCTGCCAAACCCACCTCGCCAAATACGACAAGCCCGCGCGGCAAGGGCTTATTTCGCATCGAGGAATTAATCGCCAACAACACAGCCAAATCTGCTGCTGGTTCAGTAATTTTTACACCGCCTACCGCATTAATAAAAACATCTTGGTCAAAGGCAGCAACACCAGCGTGCCTATGCAATACCGCCAACAACATCGCCAGACGATTTTGCTCCAGACCAACCGACAAGCGCTTGGCATTCGGCGCGTGCGAAGTATCCACCAAAGCTTGGATTTCCACCAATAAAGGACGTGTTCCTTCTTGCGTCACCATCACACAGGAACCAGCCACTTGGGTATCGTGCTGCGATAAAAACAATGCAGAGGGATTAGACACCCCCTTCAAGCCACGCTCCGTCATGGCAAATACACCTAACTCATTCACCGCACCAAAACGATTTTTAATCGCTCGCACCAAACGAAAACTCGAGTGTGTATCGCCTTCAAAATACAGAACCGTATCAACAATGTGTTCCAACACGCGCGGCCCCGCTAACGCGCCCTCTTTCGTAACATGCCCCACCAAGATCATCGTGATATTCATCATTTTAGCGACTCGAGTCAATTGCGCCGCACATTCGCGTACCTGAGCAACCGACCCTGGAGCAGAAGTCAACGCATCAGAATAAATAGTTTGTATAGAATCGATCACAACAACTTGCGGCTTATGTTCCGCCAGGGTATTCAGAATTTTTTCCAGCTGAATCTCCGCCTGCAAAGACAAGCCGCCGGCCTCCACCATTAAGCGCTTTGCCCGCAAGGCGATCTGCGCACCGGACTCCTCACCACTGACGTACAAGACTTTCTTTATCTTGTTTAGGTTTGATAAGGCCTGCAATAACAAAGTTGACTTACCGATTCCCGGATCACCACCGATCAACACCACACCGCCGGGAACCAAGCCACCACCTAAAACCCGGTCAAACTCTTCAATCCCAGTCCCAAAACGTGGAATGTCTTGCGCGTCAATATCTGCCAGATTCAATATCGGTGCAGTTTGTGCGATGCCCTGATATTTGGTATTTGAGAATCGATTTCCGGCTTCTTCCACGATAGTTTCAACCAAGGTATTCCACTGCTGACATGAAGGACACTGCCCCGCCCATTTACTTTGCACGCCACCACATTCTGTACAGGTGTAATTAGTTTTTTGTTTAGCCATATTGAACGCAATCGATATGAAGTGTTGTGAGAAGCGAGGAGAACACTGATATTTTACCCAGTATTACTTAGCATGCTTGCGCTATTTCAAAGAATTATTCGATGTTTGATGCGATATTTCATGGTATAAAGCTTGCCTGCTCGATAAAGCATATCGTGCATGTGACTAGATAAAGGTGCACGGATCGAATGAAACGCGGTTTTTACACAATTATGGCAGCGCAGTTTTTTTCTTCGCTCGCCGATAACGCGCTGCTTATTGCAGCGATGGCGCTTTTAGTATCTATGCATGAACCAGCTTGGATGACTCCCTTACTCAAGTGGAGCTTCGCGCTGTCATACGTTGTACTTGCAGCCTTTGTTGGCGCATTTGCTGATTCGCGCCCCAAAGGCAAAGTCATGTTCGTCACCAATTTGATCAAAGTTGCTGGCTGCGGACTAATGTTCTTTGATGTACATCCTGTCATTGCATATGGTGTCGTTGGCTTCGGTGCCGCTGCTTATTCTCCAGCTAAATATGGCATCCTGACCGAACTGTTACCTCCTGAAAAATTAGTAGCAGCGAACGGCTGGATTGAGGGCTTAACGATCAGTTCAATTATCTTGGGTGTACTCTTAGGCGGCAAACTAATTGATCCGCAAATCTCTGACAAACTATTGTCATTCGATCTCCCTCTTATTGATTTGGGCATAGATAGCACCAATGAGTCCGCACTTTGTGTCATCACAGCGTGCTACCTCATTGCCGCTATATTTAATCGCTATATTCCAGACACTGGCGCAAAATATAGCAAACAAAAATCCAATCCGATTTGTCTGCTACGTGATTTTGCTCACTGCTCCGCCACACTTTGGAAAGATAAACTGGGTCAAATCTCACTCTCCGTCACAACTCTGTTTTGGGGTGCCGGAGCGACACTACAGTTACTGGTTCTAGAGTGGGCCAGAGTCAATTTAAATATGCCCTTAAACAAAGGGACTGAGTTGCAAGGCGTATTCGCACTGGGTATTGCATTAGGCGCACTTTTTGCGGCTCGTATTATTCCGCTAAAAAAATCACTCTCGGTTATGCCACTTGGGGTTGTCATGGGACTCGTGGTGACATTGATGATTTTCGTAAAATCAGTTTGGCTAGCCTACCCACTCCTAATTTTTATTGGTGGTTTAGCGGGCTTCTTTGTAGTTCCTATGAACGCACTACTGCAACATCGAGGCCATGTATTAATGAGCGCGGGACATTCTATTGCAGTACAAAATTTTAACGAGAATTTGTCGATCCTCGTGATACTTGCGCTCTATAGTTTCATGGTATCGATGGCAATACACACGAGTATTATTATCGTGATCTTCGGCCTTTTTGTGGCATCGACCATGTATGTAGTTATGCTAAAACACAAAGCCAACCAAAAAATATTTGATTCAGTCGCGCAGATTGGTGAACAAAAACACGAGTAGATTCAAAATACGCATCGAGTAGGAACAGAGGGAATAATTTCCCTCTTTCATTTAAATCAGACCCTAGCGTTTCAGTCTTTGATTTCGGTTAATAACGGGATCAAGGCAATACTTGGGTAGCACGTGATACCCAATCATTCGGCACCACCATACCGCGACAAAATTCTTGCATCAGACTAGTATTTTTTTTCATAATTGCCACCATCACCGGGGTGCTATCCGATAGAAAATGCCGGTGCAACGCCTCAAGTATCATCGATCTATCCATCACTTCGTCTGGTGCAACTTGAGCAGGCGCCAACCATTGCAGCCTATCTAATTTCAATGCATATGGTATAGCTAGCTGTTCAAATTCATCTATCGTCCACCAAAACCCCATACAATGATTCGCTGCGATGCCAGCGACCGACATCAAGCGATGATCAGAACTGTGATAGAAAAGCCAGCCTTTGATTAAAGCCTTTGCTGCAATAACTTTAGATTGCACCAACTTTCGGGCACATTCGTGCTGAGATAAGGTAAGTTGTTGTTGCAGAATCTTCCGCATCTTGGCGCCCAAATTATCATTCAAATTCGGCCCAAGATAATTGAAAACCGTCATTGGACGACTTGCATCTAATGATCGATGAAATAAGTAAAACTTGGTCGCTAGCTCAATATGTAGCAAACCACCCTGCGCATACAACAGAAAATCAAATTCCCCTATGGTTTCAGATTTTTCACTATGCACCTGCAAACCATGTGAGTACAAAAGACCCTCATGGCTGAAATAAAAAGCCAACAATTTTTCGGCATAATGTCCGAGACGTAAAAACTTATGTATCTTAAGTGCCTCATGCAAGGGCGTTGGGTGCGCATTTAAGGCAAATAACCACGTTCGTAGTTTTTCTCGATTTGGAATATCTAAAGTGCCAATTTGTTGCCACCAGACAGGTGCGCTTTTATCTAGCAAATCTGGCGATGTCAGCAGCCACGCTAACGCTCTGACATGAGGATCACTCAATTGAGACCACTCTTGATGAAAACTATTTTGGTAAGTATCCATAGATTATCTCTTTTGAAGGTCAGCTAACATTAAGACATCAAGTGCTTTACTTTGCAAAGGTCCTGCCATACATCATACTTGGATTCAGGATGTGTCAATAAGAAGTGTGCATCATGAGTCACGACAACAGGAATCCCTTGATAAACGTGATGCATCTGTCGCATATCAATTCCATCGGCATCAATACCTAGAAACATTTGCCCCATTTGCTCACCAAAAACCAACACAATCTGCGGCTGCACTAAGCTTATTTGCTTAAACAAAAAGTTCAAGCATAGTCTCGCAGCATCGGTAGCCACCCCATCAAATCTGGTTTGAGAAAGATCAGAAATCTGCGCCTTTAATATTGAAGTTCGATAAATGCTGCGCTTTGCTGTAGATTGCTTGGTTTGAACGTCATCCGCAAATAATGCGTTTAACATATTGAGTATAAGCTTTTCCGACTGCTGCAAAGCAGGATCAAGTTGAGCCGATTTATCTGACACCGACCAATCTGCAATCACTAGTATGGACGCCGTCGCATCGCCCGTTCCGAGAACACCTTTGCCAAATTTTTCGCATAGCGAACACGCCTGGCATTGCTGCAGTTCAGCCTGCAATTTATGCCATGGGTTGAACTGAGTAACATCGGTTGAAGAAATCAATGCTGTGATGGGCGCTGTTGTTGCCACAGCTATGACTTCCGATTCAGCAATCGGCTCTTCCAGGTTTGACTTTAGCGGTTGACGTAGTTGCCAAACCTCGCCTATGCCGAGATTTTTTAGATAGTAATCACGCATTTCACTCATAGAGTTTTTTCTTTAGCCATGACTGTTTATGTCAGATAACGCGATACGCATCACAATCGCATCTTCACGAGTAAATTGATCGACAGGGTAATAGGCTTTGCGACGACCAATCTCAACGAATCCAAATCGCTTATAAATAGCTTGCGCTCTCACATTGCTGATACGCACTTCCAACATGATGGACAGGTACTTTTTCCTGATCGCCAACGCCATCATTTGCTCAAGCAAAAGCTTGGCATATCCCTGACCTTGATAGCTGGAATTCACCGCGAAAGTCAACAAATGCAACTCCTCAAGAATGGGCATTAGAAAAAAATATGCGATCAAAGCATCATCTTGTCCACGTATTCCAAGCGCCTCAAATGGATTGGCGAATGAATCGAGGAAATTCCCCCGAGTCCAAGGATGCGAATACACAGCATCCTCTATCGCCAAAATCTCGTCTAAGTCATTCACGCCCAGTTGGCAGTAATAATGTTTCTGTGAATTAGGCTGAAGTGGAATTGAATTTTGCATAATTAAACACTGCGTTGCAATTGTCGTTCAGTGGTCGTTTGTGCAACCTTATTTCTTAGATATAAGGGTTGAGCATGTGCAGCATCAAAATGCAAGCCTAGCTCAAATGCGCGTCTCGCAATAGTAACGGCAAATGTTGCATGAGGAATTGCTTTTGTAGAAGCTAAGTCCTTGAAAGCATCTGGCAAGTCCAAACCATTTCCAAGCACTACCGACAATTTTTTCACACTTGCATAATCAAGAGCTGCCTCGAATGTACTCAGGCAAGGAGCAACGATCTCAAGCCACTGCCCCTCATGCATACCGTAATGGGCCCAATAGACCTCGTTCATTCGAGCATCAAGTAGGCACAACATCTCCGTCAATCCAGAATTCAGGTGAACCGTTTCCGCCATAATCGCAAGACTAACGACAGGAATCACCGGAATATCCAAGCCATATGCCAAGCCTTGCACCACACCACACGCGGTACGGGTGCCAGTAAATGCACCAGGACCACAGCCGAACGCCATTGCGTTTACTTGGTGCAATTGCACTTCCGCTTCCACAAATACGTCCTGGATGGCAGGAAGCAAACCTTGCGAATGCGTTTGCACACCAGATAGATCACGGCTAAAAATGCGTTCACCAACACTGAGCGCCACCGAGGCCAATTCAGTCGAAGTTTCAATTGCTAATAGGATGATAGTCATATGCTTATTTTACCTTGTCCGGCTTACTTTCCCTAGCACCTCTCGCCCGCTGAACTTTTCCATATTGAAGCTTTTTTAGTGCGCGCATCATGGGTTAAAATAGCATATGACCTCACACAATTCAGCAACCGACGATTTTCACGCGATTCAAGATGAACTCGTAGATAAATCTTGGCTTGTGGCCTGCTTATGCGCCGCCTGGTGCGACACCTGCCAAGCGTATCGTTCTGGCTTTGATCAATTGCGCCTGCAACACCCTAACAAGTGTTTTGCATGGTTGGACATTGAAGACCATTCGAGCCTGACCGAAGATTTAGACATTGAGAATTTCCCGACTATTTTGATTCAATACGAGGAAAAGATTTTATTCTTAGGCACCATGCTTCCTGATTCGAATTTGGTCAATCGCTTACTGCAAGCTTTAGAACAACAGCTTAGCGAATCTGGATTGGAGAAAATCAATCCATCTATACAAACCAGTGAATATCCGGTCGCAACCAACTGGAGTTTACGGCAATTAATTCTGAATTACCAAACCAAGTAAACTGCTAGTTTACTTGGCACTACATGGCACGCCTAAATCTCCCATTCAAGAACTATTTACAGATAGCAATTGAGAAATAACAGGCATGAAAAAAGGGACTAGATTTTCATCTAGTCCCTTAAATCTGGTGCGGCTGGCAGGAATCGAACCCACGACCCCTTGGTTCGTAGCCAAGTACTCTATCCAGCTGAGCTACAGCCGCGAAGGAAAAGATTATAGCAGAGTGGGTGACAAATATGAAGCCTTGAAACAAGGATAAAACCAAGAATTCTAGATTTACTATACAACATTACGCTACACCCCAATTTCAAACCAAGCAGAAAATAGAATAATGAAGAAAAAATCTGCTCGAAAACGAAAAAAGGGACTTGATTTTCATCTAGTCCCTTAAATCTGGTGCGGCTGGCAGGAATCGAACCCACGACCCCTTGGTTCGTAGCCAAGTACTCTATCCAGCTGAGCTACAGCCGCGAAAAACAAGATTATAGCACAGCTATTTTCAATTGATAAGCCCTATTGCAAAGTTTCCTTGTTGCACAATTTTTGACATCTCGCTTATATTTCAACCTGCGCCCCAACTTCAATCACCCGATTACTTGGAATTTGGTAATAATCAGCCGCATCACGTGCATTGCGCGACATGGCTACAAATAAGCCTTCCCGCCAAGTTGCCATACCGCTGCCAGGACTAGAAATAATCGTCTGACGCGAAATAAAATATGAGGTTTCCAGTGGCTCAAAGATCAATCCAAATGGCGCACACAATTCCAAAGCATTCGGAATATCAGGCTCGTTTTTAAAGCCATAGTACACATCAATCTGGAAACAATTATTGCGCAAATCAGTCACTTTGATTCGCTCTGAAAACGGTACCCAGGGAATTTCACGATTATGCAAAGTAATGAAAATGACACGCTCATGCAATATCTTATTATGAGATAAATTATGCAACAAGGCGTGTGGCACGCCATCTGCCTCACCACGCAAGAACACAGCAGTACCAGCAACCCGAACTGGCGGAGAGACGAATAAAGACTCCAAAAATTCTTCTAATGGAATCGCATGCTTCTTCAAATTATCAAACACCAAAGAGCGACCACGACGCCAAGTCAGCATCACAATACTAATACACAAACCAAGTGCAATCGGAAACCAGCCACCACTGAAAAACTTCATCATGTTTGAAGAAAACAAGGTGATATCAATCAAGAAGAAAAATGAAGTCGCACCAATGCACAAAAACAAATTGTATTTCCACGCGTGTCGAATCACGTAGAACGTCAGGATCGTCGTCACCAACATCGTTCCGGTATTAGCAATACCGTAAGCAGAAGCCAAATTAGTTGCCGAACCAAAGCCTACCACCGCCGCCACAACTGCAGCAAATTGCAACCAATTCACCATAGGAATATAGATCTGGCCAATTTCTTTGGTTGAAGTATGAACAATCTTCATTCGAGGCAAGAACCCTAAGGAAATTGCCTGCTTTGTCATGGAAAATGCGCCGGAAATCGTTGCTTGTGACGCAATAACCGCGGCCATCGTTGAAAGAACAACCAGTGGATAAATACTCCAATCTCCAAGCTGATTAAAAAATGGATTTGATACAGCGGTAGGCTCAATAATCAATAAAGCACCTTGCCCCAAATAATTCAAACCTAAGGCGGGGAAAACGATTAAGAACCAAGCAGCACGAATAGGCTTTGAACCAAAATGCCCCATGTCCGCATACAAAGCTTCAGAACCCGTGAACGCAAGCACCACTGCACCCAAAGCAATAAATGCTGCCCAGCGATGGTAATACAAGAATTCCAATGCACGGAAAGGATTAAATGCTGCCAAAATCGCAGGCTCTCGGAGAATATTGTAAATGCCCATTGCCGCCAAAACAGCAAACCAAAGCACCATCACCGGCCCAAAGAATTTTCCAATTGTCGCAGTGCCTCTCGACTGGACTGAATACAATAAGATCAGAATAATCAAAGTAATTGGCACAACAAACGGCTTGAGCGCTGGCGTAGCAACCTTAATCCCTTCAATTGCGGACAGCACTGTCATCGCCGGCGTAACAACACCATCGCCATAAAAAAGTGAAGCCCCCAAAATCCCCAGGACCACCAACGGAAAATACAACTTCGAATTTTTACCAACCGATTCTAAAGTCAGCGCCGTCAACGCCATAATCCCGCCCTCGCCGCGGTTGTTTGCACGCAAAACCAAGGTGACGTATTTCAATGAAACGATAAAAATAAGACCCCAAATAATTAGGGAGACAATACCTAAAATGTTTTCGGGATTCAGTGCAAGACCATGCTTATGATCAAAAACTTCTTGCATGGCATATAAGGGACTGGTGCCGATATCGCCATAGACGATGCCGACGGCAGCAAGTGTCAATGCTGACAAGCTGCTCTTAGTAGATTGGTGAGCCAATTGTTTTCCTTGGTATTATTGGTGCATTGCACAATAGACGAAGATCAAACGAAATTCAAGGGACTTTTACTTAAAAAGTACAGACTACGCCATAAATAAATTTTATGAAAGTCGCTTTCCACAATCCAAAAAAGAAAAATGCCCGCTTAACTCTCATTAAGCGGGCACCAATTCTTTGGCGGAGACGGTGAGATTCGAACTCACGATCCAGGTTACCCCAGATGCTTCCTTAGCAGGGAAGTGCCTTCGGCCACTCGGCCACGTCTCCACACTCTCACAACGCTATGCTTACACAAGGCATTACAAGCGAGACCGTGATCATAGCGGGTAGTTCATCTTTGGTCAACTACCTACCATGAAAATCTCACATGAAAATCGTAACTACGCAGCTTCCAATTCAAATGCCTTATGTAAAGCACGTACTGCCAATTCCATATATTTCTCATCAATCAAAACAGAAATTTTAATTTCTGATGTAGAAATCATTTGGATGTTAATGCCTTCATCCGACAAAGTACGGAACATCTGAGAAGCAATACCTACGTGACTACGCATACCAACACCCACTACAGACACCTTCGACACTTTCGAGTCGCCAATGATATTGCCTGCACCGATATGTTCCTTGACACTAGCATTCAATACATCCATCGCTTTACTGTAGTCGCCACGCGGAACAGTAAACGTGAAGTCGGTTTTACCTTCGACCGATTGGTTTTGAATAATCATATCGACTTCAATATTGGCATCAGCGATAGGGCCAAGAATTTGGTAAGCAATACCTGGCTTATCTGGCACACCAAACACAGTGAGTTTTGCTTCATCGCGATTAAATGCGATACCGGTAATAGTGGCTTGTTCCATATTTGTATCTTCCTCAAACGAAATCAGTGTGCCGGAAATAATCTCTTCGGCTAAAGGCATTAATGGGTCAGTCAATGATGACAACACACGGGTCGGCATGCGGTAATTACCCGCGAATTCCACAGAGCGTATCTGCAAAACTTTGGAACCCAGCGACGCCATTTCCAACATTTCTTCAAATGTGACCGTATTCAATTTTCGGGCATCGGAAACCACACGTGGATCGGTTGTATAGACGCCGTCAACGTCGGTATAAATCAAACATTCTTGTGCCTTCAGTGCAGCGGCAATTGCGACCGCAGAAGTATCCGAACCGCCGCGACCTAAGGTCGTAATATTGCCTAACTCGTCAACACCTTGAAAGCCAGTAATAATGACGATCTTACCCTCAGCCAAATCGGCATTCACTTTTGCATCATCGATCGATGCAATACGTGCTTTTGTGTGAGAAGAATCAGTCTTAATTGGCACTTGCCAACCAGCATAAGAAACGGCTTTCTTACCCAAAGCTTGCAACGCGATCGCCAGCAGTCCAACCGACACTTGCTCGCCTGTGGAGGCAATCATGTCGAGTTCACGCGGATCAGGATCAGCCATAATTTCTTTAGCCAAACCAATAATTCGATTCGTTTCGCCTGACATAGCAGACGGTACAACTACGATTTGATAACCAGCATCATGCCATTTGGCGACGCGCTTAGCGACGTTCTTAATGCGATCCGTAGACCCCATCGACGTACCGCCGTATTTGTGGACAATTAAAGCCATAACATTTCAAAAAGAGTGACGAAAAAGGGAGTAAAGCGAGAAAAAGAACGCATGACTTTACATGCTGCTCTGCAAAATAACAAGGCACACGCGCCTGTTTTTTAAGCGACAGCACCTGACGGGAGGTAGATGCAAGGCGTATTACCGGCAAAACAAATAAAAACTAACCATTGTTTTGTAAGAAAAAATAGGAGAGAAAAACAAGATAAATCAAAACAGTCTAGCAGCGAGAAAAAAGCAACAGCACAACTTAATGACAATTGCATGACAATAGCGCGAATTTGCAATCACTTACTAACAATAAAAATATTAATAAAGCTAAACACCAAGGCGATATACGATCGCACTAGACCTTCATTTTGTCGAGCATTTGGTCAAAAAAAAGAAATTCACACATAACCAAAACAAATATCCATATAAGGAAAGAATCTCTGGCGAGAACTTCCGTAGGGCTCATCTTCACGTACTTTTTGCTGCAACAGAATTTTTCCAAAACCGAAATAAACTAAAACGAAAAAAAACAGATCCCCTTTTCTCGTTTCAGGTCACACAATCTGTTCAAATAAAAAGCTTCTTCCAAGCATCATGCCCTAATGCGCGTAAAGTCTGCATGTTCTTCTCGTAGATCTGTTCCGCTTCAGGAAACGCCTCCACAGCCTTATCAATACTGTCTTCACGCAGCAAGTGCAGCGTTGGAAATGGCGAACGATTCGTATAATTGTCAATATTATCTGGCTCAGCATCTTCAAACTGATACTGAGGATGAAAGCTTGCTACTTGCAAAATACCATCCAGATCCAACTCCTCCAAAGTCGCATCAGCCACTTCCAGGAAATCGTTATAGTCGAGAAAATCCTGCATCACGAAAGGATGAATCAACAAGGTGGTATCGATTTTTTCTGGATTTGCTTCTGCCAGCACTTCTAACTCAGCCATCAAATCTTTGATCAACGCTTCCGGAGTCGTCGCATGACTGACGAAATAGCGAATCTGATCCTTAATATGTACACCTTTGGCAAACGGACATAGATTTAAGCCTATGACGGCCTTTTCCAACCACAGTGTCGTTTGTGCGATAACTTCGTCATCTTTGATTTGTGCGTCAACCATCTATTTACTCCTAAATTACTACTAACATTGTTACCAGATTTAAAACTGTAAAGTCTTAACGCCATCCGTAGTGCCGAGCAAACAAACATTCGCGCCTTGAGCAGCAAATAATCCCACGGTCACCACTCCGACGATATTATTGATCTGCGCCTCTAATGCGATGGGATCAGCGATTTGCAAACCATATATATCGACAATGATATTGCCGTTATCAGTTATCAATGCAGTCCCCTCTTTCATACGCAGTTTTGCCTCACCACCGATCGCATTCAACGCACGTATAACGGACTCACGCGCCATGGGAATAACTTCGACTGGCAAAGGAAACTTCCCTAACAAGTTAACTAACTTAGAGCCATCAGCGATGCAGACAAACGATTTAGCTACTGATGCAACGATTTTTTCACGAGTCAATGCAGCGCCGCCGCCTTTAATCATCGCGCCACTAGCAGTAACTTCATCAGCGCCATCAATATAAACTGGCATAGAACTGACATCATTCAAATCAAATACAGCAATGCCATGACCACGTAAACGGCTTGCAGTTGCTTCTGAGGATGCAACGGCTCCTTTGATTTTGTGTTTAATCTTCGCTAGCTCGTCGATAAAAAAATTAGCGGTAGAACCCGTACCAACGCCAACAATTTCACCTTCAACTACGTAAGCAATCGCAGCTTGCGCGACAGCGAGTTTCAATTCATCTTGTGTCATAGTTATCACATAAAAGAAAATAGTCAGAACAACGCCATTGTAAACGATGAGAGCCTGCAATTAAGCAGCGAATCATCCAACTGAGAAAATTTCTCAGACACGCAATGGCGCTTCGTCCATCAAGGCAATTTGTTCACGCATCTCTAAAATACGATCTTGCCAATAGCGCTGCGTATTAAACCAGGGGAACGCTTGTTTAAAGGCTGGATCTACCCAACGCTGCGCCAACCATGCGGAATAATGCAGCAAGCGCAGGCTACGCAAGGCTTCAATCAGGTGCAATTCAGCCGGATCGAAGCCAAAAAAGTCTTCGTAGCCCATCAAAATATCGCATAACTGCTCTTGCATTTCCTGACGCGAGCCGGACAACAGCATCCACAAATCCTGCATCGCAGGTCCCATCCTACTATCATCGAAATCAACAAAATGCGGCCCAGCATGCGCCCCGAGATGTGCACTGGCTTCGGTCCACAATACATTCCCCATGTGGCAGTCGCCATGCAAGCGCAAATCCCGCACTTCGCCAGCTTGTAGATAGGCGTTATTCACAGCGGATAACATCATACGCGCGGTTGCCTCGTAGGCATGCACTATGTCAGTCGGAATAAAATCTTGCTGCAACAAATAATTCAGCGATGTATCGCCATAGGTTTGCTGATTTATTTTTGGCCGGTGTTGATAGCTTTGTTGCGCGCCAACCGCGTGAATTCGTCCTAAAAAACGCCCTATCCATTCTAAAGTGCCAACACGGTCTAATTCAGGAGCACGCCCGCCTTGCCGCGCAAATACCGCAAACCGAAAACCCGAAAATTCACGTAAGCTATTGCCACTCAGATCCACTAAAGCGGGGACAACCGGAATTTCTGCAGCTTGGAGCTGGCTTACGAATTGATGTTCTTCCATTATCTGCGCATCGCTCCAACGCAATGGGCGATAAAATTTCACCACCAAAGGCGGCGCATCATCCATACCCACTTGATAAACCCGATTTTCATAGCTATTCAATGCCAATAATCGGCCATCGCAGTGATAACCCTGCGCGTGCATGGCATCAAACACACAATCGGGAGTCAAACCCGAAAAGTCGCTAGGATTGGGTGGGAAATTTGAAAGACCTACCGACTTATTTTCAGAACAGTTTTCAGCCTGACTATCGCTAGAAATTAAGATATTTTTGTTCATAGCCCTCATTGTACGTGCTTTCTCACCACGAACCAGAAACAAAGCGCTACACTTCTGCTATTAAGATCGCGACTAAGATCACATTCAAGATCCGCATACAGAATAAGTCGCGATACCATCTAAAAACCCCTTTAAGACGAGCAAGCATCATGCATCTAGATGAACCCCTCAGCGACAAAGAGTTTAACGAACTCGATAAATTTTTAATGTCTGATGCCGTAGGCGATGACGGCATGACCATGGACGCCCTGCACGGCTTCCTGACAGCGATCGCACTTGGCCCCGAAGTAATTGCCATGACCGAATGGCTGCCATTGGTGTGGGGACTGCCTGACGAAGGCGAACCGAAATTTAAGAACCCCAAAGAAATGCAAAGGATTACGAATTTGATCGCCCGCTTTATGAACGAGATTCAAATCACCTTTGAAGTTGCACCACAAGAATTCGAACCCTTGTTTTGTGTGATGGAAGAAAATGGCAAAGAATTAATTGACGGGGAAACTTGGGCCTGGGGCTTTTGGGAAGGCATGCAATTACGCGAAGAAGCTTGGGAAGCAGCTTGGGAATCGCCCACCATCGCACCTTTGCTAGAACCGATTTACTTGCTAGGCGCAGAAGAGATCGAAGAGGAAGAAACAAAATTGGTGGATACGCCTGAAAAATGCCATCAACTTGCCTTAAAACTGGAAGCTTCCATAGGTGAAATCCGGCGCTTTTGGGCGCCGCTTCGCAAATCTGGCGTCGCGACGGTGAAACGCGATGCGCCGAAAGTTGGCAGAAATGATCCTTGCCCTTGTGGTAGCGGTAAGAAATACAAAGTTTGTTGTGGCGGGGAGCCGACCATACATTAACTAAAGCTAACAAAGTCAACGTAACTGCTTCGCTAAAACGCCAGAATTCTCTGGCGTTTTTTCCACTGACATATTTTTTGAAGCACACAAAAGCATTTTTCTTATTGAGGAAATCTTCTATTGGAAGGCTGTGATAATACTGTTAAGCTAGAACACAGAAGCAAACTACTATTCAACGTAGCGAATACCGTTTTCAATGCTTCCCACTATTCCTATCACTTTCCAGCATCAGGAGATTTTATGAGCCTCGTCGACCAATTTAACCAAGCTCAGGCTGATTCCAAGAATTTACCGGAACGCCCTGATAATATGACTTTGTTGAAAATTTACGCACTCTTCAAGCAAGCCAGCACTGGCGATGCTAGTGGCGATCGTCCAGGCATGACCGATTTTGTTGCGCGCGCCAAGTTTGATGCTTGGGCGGAATTGAAAGGCACGTCAAAAGATGGAGCGATGCAGGAATACATTGATCTGATCGAGTCGCTAAAAGACTGAAGTTTTGCAACATTCACCCAGTCGGAATTGGCTTATAGCAATGCAGGCACTAAAGAGAAATATTAGTGCCTGTGTCTTGTAATCAGACGAACTTACATTGCAAGTACATCTCGATTTAGCAAATCTGGCGGTACTTCACCACGCACGGCTGCAATCGCATTCGTGATCGCACGGTTCACCATTGCCCTCCGTGTCTTATCTGATGCACTTCCAATATGCGGAGTCAAAACGACATTCTTCAAACCTAAGAAATCAGAATGAAAACGCGGTTCATTTTCAAACACATCTAGCCCTGCGCCTGCAATTTTCCCCGTCTGCAAAGCCTGAATTAAGGCCATATCGTCCACAATCCCACCACGTGCAATATTGATCAACGTCGCGCTAGGTTTCATTTTCAAAAGTTCATTGGCAGCGATACAGTGATGTGATTCAGGGGAATAAGGTAAGGCTAAAATCAAATGATCAGATTCACGCAATAAGCTTTCTTTATCCACATAGCGCGCATGATGCGCAGCCAATTCCTGTTCGGCGCTGAGTCGACTTCGATTATGGTAGATCACCTCCATACCAAACCCTGCTGCACGACGCGCAATCGCTTGACCGATACGCCCCATTCCCAATATCCCCAAGCGAGATCCATGGACATCCGCACCTACGAATAAATCCACACCCCACTTTTTCCACTCCCCACCACGCAGGAAATGTTCTGCTTCAGTGACACGACGTGCAGTCGCCATCATCAAAGCCCATGCGAAATCAGCGGTGGTTTCATTCAACACATCAGGGGCATTGGTCGCCATCACTTGATACTGCGTACAAACTGGCAAGTCAAAATTATCGTAACCAACTGCAATGCTTGAAATAATTTTCAGTTCAGGTAGTTTAGACAGTAAGTCTCGATTAATCTTTGCACTTGAAGTGCAAATCATGCCAAATTTACCTTGCAAGCGCGCTGCGAGCTCTTCCTCTGAAAAAATGCGATCTTCTTGATTTTGCTCAAGCTCAAAATAGTCACTCAAGCGGGCAAGCACGTCTGGGAACATGGCGCGGGCAATTAACAGTTTGGGCTTAGCAGGTTTCATTAATTTTTACATTAAAAAAGCGGAATACATGAGAATAAACTAATTATACGGTAATCAACAATTCGCCCCGTCAGTCGCCACTCTAAAGTAAAAAGTACCTCCGACGGCAAGACCGAATACCGGAAACTACATTTACTTATGCTAATTTTATCTAAAGCGCAATTGTGAGTTGAGGCGATTTGCCTTAAAATACAAGGCTGTGCAGCTACATCGAAATTTCCAGTAGCGCTTCCCCCCCGATTTTTTTATTGATAGGCCTGTTATGACCCACGTTGTGACCGAATCTTGCATCCGCTGCCGTTATACTGACTGCGTCGATGTTTGCCCTGTGGACTGCTTCCGTGCAGGCCCTAACTTTCTCGTAATTGACCCAGACGAGTGTATCGATTGCGCAGTCTGCGTCGCCGAATGCCCAGTCAATGCAATTTACGCCGAAGAAGACGTACCGCAAGATCAAATGCAATTCATCAAAATTAATGCTGATTTGATCCGTAGCTGGCCGTCAATCACTAAAACAACGACGCCTTTAGCGAATGCTGACGACTGGAAAGATGTAAAAGACAAGTTGCAATATCTCGAGCGTTAATTTTTTCTCGTTTTTGACCTATTTAGCACTACAGTTTTAGTAGACCGATTTGCCCAATTTTCTAAAGAATATAAAGTCGTATGGACAACAAACAAAATTCAGCAGCGCCAGGCGTAATTGAAGCAGATGCAGTCATCATTGGCGCGGGTCCAGTTGGTCTGTTCCAAGTTTTTGAACTTGGCTTATTGGAAATCAAAGCACACGTGATTGATTCTCTGTCTGTGGTTGGTGGGCAGTGCGTAGAATTGTATCCAGACAAGCCTATCTATGACATTCCTGCGGTGCCAGTTTGCACAGGTCAAGAATTAACCGACAATTTGCTCAAGCAGATTGAGCCGTTTGAACCAACTTTCCACTTGAATCAAGAAGTCACTTTGGTTCAACGTCGCGCCGACGGCCGCTTCGACCTTGAAACCTCTATGGGTACCAAGTTCATTACCAAGACTATTTTCATTGCAGCTGGCGTGGGCTCTTTCCAGCCACGTACTTTGAAAGTGGAAGGTATTGAAGCTTTTGAAGGCTCGCAAGTTTTCTATCGTGTCAAAGACCCTAGCCGCTTTGAAGGCCGTAATCTGGTCATCTGCGGTGGCGGCGATTCAGCTATAGACTGGGCTTTGGCATTAGCTGGCAAAGCGGAGTCGGTAATCGTATTGCACCGTCGCGATGACTTCCGCGCAGCGCCCGCCTCTGTCGCAAAAATGAAAGAAATGTGCGACAACTATGAGATGCAATTAATCATCGGTCAAGTCACTGGTATCGAAACCAAAGATGACAAATTGGCTGAAATTAAAGTTACGGGTGCAGATGGTGTAACTCGCCGCTTGCCGCTTGATGATTTATTAGTGTTCTTCGGCTTATCACCAAAACTCGGCCCTATCGCCGATTGGGGCTTGGAGATTGAACGCAAACAATTAAAAGTCGTGGACACTGAAAAGTTTGAAACCAATGTGCCAGGAATTTTCGCAGTTGGCGACATCAATACTTATCCAGGCAAGAAAAAATTGATTTTGTCTGGCTTCCATGAAGCTGCATTAGCCGCTTTCGGTGCTGCACCGTATATTTTCCCTGACAAGAAAATTCACATGCAGTACACCACGACATCACCAAAATTGCACAAGATTCTTGGCGTTGAGTCGCCGGTGTTTGATTAAACTGAGTGTTAATCTCAGCTGAAGATCTCCGCTGAAAATTTTAACTCGCAGTAAAAAAGCGCAAAGTAAATTTTTTGCTTTGCGCTTTTTTGTATTTGTCCTAGGTTCAATAGATTTCAGTCTCACCCGCTTCACTCTCACGATAGCGCAACGCAATTTGTCTGAACTCTTCTGTTATTTGCAAGAATCCATCCAAGATATCTGGATCAAAGTGCGAGCCACGCCCCTTCTGCATGATATCAATCGCTTCTTCGTGGCTAAATGCAGGCTTGTAGACGCGCCTGGAAATTAATGCATCATACACATCGGCTACCGCCATCAGTCGAGCGGAAATTGGGATCGCATCACCAGACAAATTTTCAGGATAGCCTGAGCCATCCCATTTTTCTTGGTGCGAATAGGTAATCTCTCTTGCAAATCGCAAGAATTCATTACTTTCCCCCAAATAGCGCTCAACCGACAAAATCGTTTCGCGCCCATAATTGGTGTGGAGCTTCATGATTTCGAATTCTTCCGATGTCAACTTCCCGGGTTTCAATAAAATATTATCAGGAATACCGACTTTACCAATGTCATGCAAGGGTGCCGACTTATAAAGTAACTCAATATTCTCATCCGTCAGCTCGGAGGAAAAACGCGGTAAATGTTTTAACTTACGAGCTAATGCGGCCACATAATTTTGGGTACGACGAATATGATTGCCGGTTTCGTTATCTCTTGTTTCCGCTAACGAAGCCATCGCCATAATGATCGCGTCCTGCATTTTTGCGAGTTTAATCGTACGGTCGTGAACTAGGGATTCTAAGTGTTTGTTTTGATCTTGCAGCAGATTACGAGCGCGTACCAGATGAAGTTGCGTAGCAACCCTTGCTAGTACAATCGGCGGACTAATCGGTTTGCTAATATAGTCAACCGCACCCAATTTCAACCCCATCTCTTCATCAGATACTTGACTTTTCGCGGTCAGGAATATGACGGGAATTTCCGCAGTCATCGGGTTTTCTTTTAAACGCCTGCAAGTCTCATAACCATCCATTTCAGGCATCATCACATCAAGCAAAATCAAATCAGGTGCGGGTGATGTCGAAGCGATATGCAAAGCCTTAATACCATTGGTCGCGATTTTAATGCGATACATATCCTTCAGCAGTGCTGACAACAAAGTAATGTTGTCAGGGGTGTCGTCCACGATTAAAACGACCTGCTTTGCATGTTGATCTTGTAATGCGTTCATAAGTCACCTTTGAATAAACTCAAATTTCAATGCTGTTTTACCCTTGTGCCACCTTGACTGAGCACGACTTACTTAAGCTCCAGACCACTCATATGTGCATTTCCCTTCATAATAGAAATTATTACATCAAAATCATATTGCGCTGCTGCTCGCATAATTTGTTTTTGGACGTCAGTACCAAATGCCGCATTCAACTCCTCAATCGCATCCGATAACATATCCAATGCTTCACCATCATAGTTACTCACCAATTGATAGCAGTGCTTTAATTTTGTGATCACTTGTTCATTGCTTCGTGTTTGCCTAGAAAATGACGCTTCAGTTTCCGTGATGGTTGTCACATATTCAATTGCCAAACAAGCGTCGATTGCAGCGATGTTTTGTTCTAATTCCAATTCTGTTACAACCAACAAAGCATCAAATTCAGCACTCGGTTCATAGGCTTCCAGCATTGCTTCTAATTGACCAGCAGCAAATTGAATATGCGCACCAATCAATCCGGCAACCCCCTTTAAGGTATGCGCAATACGTTCAGCAGTCTTAAAGTCTTGACGAATCAGCAACTGCCGTATTGAAGTAATCGCGCCGCGCTGATCCTGTGCAAACAACTTCAGCAATTTAAAATAAAGCTGTCTATCACCCATGGTTCGGCTTAGACCCAATTGCGCATCTAAGCCAGGTATAGTCAAAACTGCGTCGTCTGATGCGACCGACTCGATCAAGACTGCATCCGCATTTCCTACGACATAGCCGCGACACCATTCGCCCACGGTTTGGTAGAGCTCGCTGGGGCTAATCGGCTTCGCCAGATGAGCATTCATTCCCGAAGCAAAACAGCGCTCTCGCTCAATCAATAACGCATGTGCGGTCATCGCAATGATAGGTAACTCAGAAAAGTTTTCATTACTCCGAATTAATTTAGTCGCTTCATGTCCATCCATTTCAGGCATTTGTACGTCCATAAACACCATGCCATAATAATCTGGTCCAAGCTCTAGCAGACGCTCGACGGCAATCCGTCCATTCGACGCCAGATCCACAGAGATGTCGGCAGCCTCCAATAATTCACGCGCAATCTGCTGATTTACGACATTATCCTCAACCAACAAAACACGTAAATTTTGACACCTAAACACGCCATGCACCGCGCGCGCCACACTACTATGTGTATGATAAGAGAACATATTCACTAAGCAATCAAATACATTCGACATATTGAAAGGTTTATCGAGATACGCGTCTGTCATCGACGACTCTTCACGATAATTCAGACTCTCCCGGGCCGTAGCACCGACCAAGGCGATTTTTGGCATATCTTGCAAATTCGCATTCCGGATCAAAGTAATGAGTTCCGTGCCATCCATATAAGGCATATGCAAATCCACAAAGATCGCGTCGTATTGTCCTTGCAGTGTCTGATCTCTATTCAATAATAAGGTAAGCGCCTCTTGCCCTGATCTCACCATATTGCAGGCGATACCATACACCGCCAGTTTATCGGCTAACAACTTAGCAGCAAAAGCATGATCATCAACAATCAGCACGGATAATTGTTCGAATAATTCTCGCTTAATTTCCTTAGGTTCAGTTGGCAAAGCGATTAAAGGCAATTGAAATCGAACTGATGTTCCTTGGCCGGGACAACTCTGCAAAGAAATTCCCCCGCCCATTAAATCGACCATGCCTTTGGAAATCGACAAACCCAAACCAGTGCCGCCAAACTTTCTAGTCGTCGACTCATCTCCTTGACTAAATGGCATAAACAAATTGGCAGATTGTGCCTCGCTCATGCCAAGTCCAGTATCACGCACTTCAAATTGTAAACGGACTTGATCGCTGTGTTGGTCGAGTAGCTCACAACGCAAACAAACCTCACCCTCCTCGGTAAACTTGATCGCATTATTGACTAGATTAATCAAGACCTGCCCTATTCGCAAAGGATCACCCTTCAATCTTCTAGGCACCGATTCGGCGACATCAAACAAATACTCAAGACCCTTTTGCTCCGCCTTTTCGCTAGTGACGACAGCAACGCTATTGAACACTTCATCAAGATCAAACTCAACTTCCTCAATATCTAGCTTACCCGCTTCAATCTTAGAAAAGTCTAAAATATCGTTAATAATTCCCATCAGAGACATACCAGCTTTGTGAATTTTTTCTACATAATCTTTTTGTTTAACGGTCAGGTCGGTTCGCAAAGCCAAATGCGCCATACCAATAATAGCGTTCATTGGGGTTCTGATTTCATGACTCATATTTGCCAAGAAAAGAGACTTGGCTTCCGTGGTTTCCTCGGCGTGACGGCGAGCCAGTTCAGAGACCTTTAATTCATTTTGCATCTGCAAGGTTTGCAAACGCATTTGTTCGTCCATACTCTCTTTGAGCTGCGATTCTAACAACTTACGCTGAGTCAAATCCGATACAAATGAAAGTGTAGCAGGCTGCCCTTCCCACTCGATCAGAACCGAGGAGATCTCTACCCATATCAATGTTTTGGTAGCCCTATGCTGCAGACGAATTTGATAGTACTGTTCGACGACTTCGCCACGCAAGCGACGCGTGTGGCGATCAACAACGACGGGAACATCTTCACCATAAATCGACTCCGTAAACGGCATGCCAATCAATTCTTCATGCGTGTATCCACTCAAGGTCTGAATCAAACGATTAGCAAATGCAATCCGCGCATTTTGCACAACAATAATACCTTCGGTCACATTATTGATAAGCAGACGATAGTTATACTCAGATTTATGCAAGTCGTCTTCCAACTGACGCCGCGCCGATATATCCATGACTACCCAAACCGTGCCGTAAGAGAGATCATTTTTGTTGACGGCACGTCCAGAAAAATGAACCCAAAACACGGTACCATCGCTGCGTCGCATTTTCAGCTCAGTTTCAAATGCTTCGCCACGCAGCACTGCCTGACTTACCGCAGCACCGCATTCAAGGTAACGTTCTCTTGATTCATAAAATGGTTCTAACGAAGCACCCAGAACATGATCGCGAGCCACGCCAAAAATTTGGCAAAGCGGTGTATTAACCCATTGCACACGTCCCATACTATTCAGAAAAATCATCCCAACGATAGAATTTTCCAAAATAGTTTCACGCTCGGTGAGCATACGTTGCAACTCGTCATCTAGTGACTTACGCTCGATGTTCATACGCTCATTCATGCGGCGATCTTGTTCCGCTTCTTTGAATTCATTACGTATTTTTAAATTTTCAATTTGAATCTTGTTGGCACGCTCTTGGGCACGTACAAAAAGAGCCTGATGCCGTTTTTGTTCAACGTAGGCCTCCTGCCATCTACCTAGCTCGGCATATATTTCTGATAGCTCATTGACCGCCCGCAGTGGCAAATGTATATAGCCACTATCCCCAATTTCTTGGATTGCCTTGTTCAACTCAAGGATAGCCAACTCGTAATTTCCAGATTTTCGGTATAAATAGCCATTCACCCACCATATGTAGGGTTTCAGATGAGGATCCTCAATCAAATCCACAAAAGACTGTGCCTTCTGACTGAGCAAAACTGCTTGCGCCAACTCACCTCGCATTGCCAGAGTGAATGCAGCAACCGATAAATAAAACGCGCAATAAGAGTTTGTATTGGTGGTGGCAGTCCCCTCTTCTTCAATGTAAGGGGCGATGGCATCATATGCCTCATCAAATTTACCTAATGCGATCTTGCACAATGCCAGCATGGTCGAGCTAAATGGCATCAGCCATTTTTCTGTCGATGTAGGTGCAACATCACACGCTACCTGAAGCAACTCCTCCGCCGCGACAGCATTCCCGGTGACATACAAAACCTCACCTAAATTAGCCGTAATTTGAGCAATTTTACTGGCCGAATTGATGCGACGAGATTCATCCAAAGCGCGATAAAAGTATCGAATTGACTGTTCTGTTTCTCCACGCTCTTGAGATAAAATTGCGTAGATATTCCAAGCTAGGATAGCCAATCGGGATGGCATTCCCTGTGCAACAGGCATTAACTTTGATTCACAAATCTCGGATGCAATTTGCACTTCCCCCAATTTCCGAAGTACGATTACTCGACCTGATTCAGCAAAAAAAACACCACGCATTTCGGCATGATTTGAAAAGAACTTAGATAATTTCTCGAAAGCATTGATGGATTGCGGTAGCCGATTCTCAAAATAATCAGCAAAAGCAAAGATAAGCTCGGCGCTTGCAATCAAAGTTTCATCTTTGGCTTCAACGCCCTCGCTTTTGATTTTTTCAGCGATAGCGCAGCCGCCAGCGATAGAATCTCTTAAAGCATCAAGCCCGTCTAAAGATCGATCAATCCAGCTTATTTGCATATTGATGGGGAATCCACTCATAAATTATTGCATTTCATACCATACGAAAAAAGGCACTTTATGGAACCTAGTTGTTATCCCAAATAGACTTCGATTCTATCGCGATTGAGTAGGTAAATGTATTTACATAAGTCATCAAGTTCAGAATAATTTAATCGGAAGAAACGCATACAACAGTTAACAGCAAATAAAGCCTAAACATTGCAAAAATACAAAATACCCCCGCATCTTTTCATTTCTATACTTTCAATTAAATAAAACCATTTTCGCTTGAAACAGACACCTTACAACGTAAATAAACTAAAATAAGCAAGATAACTCCCGATCAAAGTTGTTTTGCATGGTCCGGACTCTCGACAAAAGTAATGCCATATCAATTGCCCTCAGCCAACTCGTTCATGCATCCAGAAAAAAGAAATCGCGTCCTGCTCACAGAAGACAATGAGTTTATTCAAGAACTTGTCGTTGATCTATTAAGTGACGCTGGCTTTTCTGTTCTTACGGCGAACAATGGGCAAGAAGCCCTGGATTTATTAGAACAGCATGAGGCCGATTTCTTTCAATTGATTTTGATGGATCTAAAAATGCCCATCTTAGATGGTCATCAAGCGACCCACAAAATTCGCCAAGAGAATAAATACCATTCGATACCTATCATTGCATTAACGGCGCATGAAGAAGCGGACACAAAGGAAAGCTGTTTGACAGTTGGAATGCAAGATTGCCTAGTCAAACCTTTTACCCCAGAGGTATTGATCGAAACGATCCTTTACTGGGTAGAAAAAACACGACATCAGAACTTGGCGAAAGTAAGCCCCGTATCAAACGATGCCTTACCGCAATTCGATCACATTGATACACATGCGGGACTGCGTTCGACGGCTAACAACCGAACCCTCTTTCTTAAGCTACTGAGGAGCTTTACAACCGCGCAGAAAATCACCTTGATGCAAGTGAAAGAGGTGCAGTCGACAGAGGTTACG
>CAUPKC010000022.1:0-69165 GCA_963511665.1 uncultured Undibacterium sp. | reverse complement strand
TAATCCGCAGGTCCCTGGTTCGAGTCCAGGTCGAGGAGCCACAGAATTTTGTAGCTCTATAAATAGAGATGTAGTGCAATAAAAGTTTAGAAGCAAACCTTCTATTCCTTGAGAGCTCATGTGGTAGAGCGACGGACTGTTAATCCGCAGGTCCCTGGTTCGAGTCCAGGTCGAGGAGCCAAATTAAAAAGCCTTTAGATGAAAATCTTAAGGCTTTTTTTCATTTCAGCGCAATCATCGTGCAATCAAAGCGCACACGCTTTCACAAAACTCTCAAAGCGGTTTTATGGTAGAGTCTCGCCTTCGCTAGGGGTCCTGTACAATTTTTTTGTACGGGTGAGATAGTCCCTTGAACCTGATCTGGATAATGCCAGCGAAGGGAAGCGCAAGATGACTCTGCTCATCTGCCCTCTTTTGCTTGGCTCGCCCAGACATAACCAAGTAGAAGAGCACATCATGTCGAATCCACGTTTCCGCAGTCATTTCCGCTTAAGTTTAGTTGCCATAGCAGTTGCGCAGGCATTTACTATTTCTACAGCAGCCTACGCCCAAAGCAAAGAGCAAGCTTTGCAAGAAGTCGTTATCAGCGGTAGCCGTAGCGGCAAAACCGAAACGAGCAAAGTCGGTGGTTTTATCGAAAATACCTTGCAAGACACACCACTCTCAATCACCACTTTCTCTGCAAGCCAATTACAAGATTTACGGATCCGCCAAACCACTGACGCGATGAAATTCGATGCCAGCGTGAATGAGGCTTACAACGCCATCGGCTATGCAGAACAATTTTCCATTCGTGGTTTTGCACTCGACAATGCATCCAGTTATCGCAAAGATGGCTTCGCGATTCCGGGCGACGCCTCTATCCCACTAGAAAACAAAGAGCGCTTAGAAATCTTAAAAGGCATCAGCGGTTTACAAGCGGGCTTTACAACACCTGGTGGCATCTTAAATTATGTCACTAAGCGCCCTAGCAATACCGCAGTGCGCGCCATCACTTTGGAAGCTAGTGAACGCGGCACTCTCTACGGCGCAGTCGATCTGGGCGGCAAATCTGAAGACAAACAATTCGGTTATCGCATCAACGCAACTGGCGAAAAATTACGCTCTTACGTCAAAGGTGCTGACGGCGAACGCCAATTCGTGTCCGGCGCATTTGATTGGCAAATCAGCCCACAAGCCCTAATCCAGGTCGATTTCGATCATCAACACAAATCGCAGTTATCGGTACCGGGCTTTCAATTGTTTAATGGCACCGATCTGCCACGCGGCATCTCCGCCGACTTGATGCTAAACGATCAAAAATGGGCAAAACCAGTTGATACTACTAATCGCAATATCGGCCTGCGTTTTGAATATCAACTAAACAATAATTGGACCGCAACCGTCTCTAGCAACCATCATGAATTCAAGCGCGATGATTACACGGCATTTCCGTATGGTTGTAGCGCGCAAGATCTGTATCCCGGCTATTGTGCCAATGGCGATTACGATGTGTACGACTATCGCAGTCTAAATGAGTCCAAATCCTTACGTGGCGCACAAGCCCTACTCAATGGCAAATTTAGCACTGGCGATGTGCAGCATAAATTAGCTATTGGCTTGAGCAATTCGCAGCGTCGCGATTACTTTGGCGACTATGTGTACGATTACGCTGGCAGTAGCAATTTATTTCGCCCAGTCGCAGTGTCACCATCAAGCATGAAAACAGGACCAGTTTCTTTACGCCGCACCGATAAAGAAACTTCACTCTTCGTGCAAGACATTATTAGTTTAAGCAAGCAACTCGACCTACATGTCGGTTTGCGCCATCTAAAGGTAGACCGGGAACAAGCAAGCAGCCCCAACTTAGAACAGAGCTACAATCTGCCGAACCTGGCATTGGTATTTAAACTTGACAATGCCATCAGCACTTATGTCAGCGCCAGCGAAGGTTTGGAACATGGTGGCGTAGCGCCATTTGGTACCAAGAATGAAAACCGCATGCTTGATGCGGGCAAATCCAAGCAAGTGGAGGTCGGCTTCAAAGCCGCACTATACCGAGACTTCAATGTTTCTGGCGCGCTATTCCGCATCACTAAGCCCTTGGAATACACGAATGCGGCCAATTTCTATGTCAGCGCAGGGGAAGCTGAGCATCGCGGACTGGAATTATCAGCGCAAGGCAACTTAAGCAAGGAATGGACATTCGGCGCCAGCGCAACTTCAATTAACGCACGTCAAAATAATACGGGTGACCCGACCATTGAAGGCAAACGCGTAACCAACGTGCCGAACTTCAAATCTACGGTGTACACCGATTACGCACCAAGCATCTTGAATGGTGTACACCTGACAGCATCGTGGCAATATTCAGGCAGCAAGTCGTTTAGCCCAGACAATAAAGTCACTGTGCCTGGCTATAGCGTGGTCAATCTTGGCACTCGCTATACGACACAGCTCAATGGCGTCGTCAGCACCTTCCGCTTCGATATAAACAATGCATTTAATAAATTCTATTGGCGCGATGTAACGCAAAGTTTGGGTGGCTATTTATTACCAGGCGCACCGCGTACTTATAAAATATCGGGACAGTTCGAGTTCTAAGCATTATTTCTGATGAAGGCGAGCAACTAAGTTCGCCTCTACGCCCCTCACACCCCTCATTTCTGCAAAAACAGGCAGTACCTGACAAGATTACTCAAGTTTGCTATACTTGAGTCAATTGCTCGGGATTAAAGTTTATTCATGACTTTCGCCAAGCATTACTAAACAAGTTTGGAGTATTGACTCATGCGTCTAACCACTAAAGGCCGATTTGCTGTTACAGCCATGATCGATCTTGCCTTACGTCAAGACAATGGACCGGTCACGCTGGCAGGCATTAGCCAACGCCAGGATATTTCCTTGTCGTATCTGGAACAATTGTTCGGCAAACTGCGTCGCCATGAAATCGTTGAATCCGTACGCGGCCCCGGCGGTGGTTATAATCTGGCCCGCAAAGCACAAAATGTGACCGTGGCTGACATTATCATCGCGGTCGATGAACCCCTCGATGCCACACAGTGCGGTAGCAAAGGTAATTGCCAAGGTAGTGACCATGACAATGGCATTCATTGCATGACCCACGACTTATGGGCAACGTTGAACGCCAAGATGGTCGACTATTTAGACTCTGTTTCTCTGCAAGACTTGGTCAACCAACAAAAACAAAAAGCCCAAGATAAACCTATTGTTATCGTTCGTCACGGACACGCCGAACGCACTATTTCCTAAAATTTGGAGTTTTGAATGACTACCGCATCTACACACGCATCCGTACCATTGACAAAAACTTTGATCGACACACTGAAAGCGCCGCATTTTCCGATCTATATGGATTATTCAGCGACGACACCAGTTGATCCTCGCGTTGCTGACGTGATGATTCCTTATTTACGTGCGCAATATGGCAATCCAGCATCACGCAGTCACGCCTATGGCTGGGATGCGGAGGCAGCAGTAGAAGCAGCACGTGGTCATGTTGCTGCATTGGTCAATGCCGATTCCCGTGAAATCATCTGGACCTCTGGTGCGACAGAAAGCAATAACCTCGCATTAAAAGGTGCTGCGCAATTTTACAAAGGCAAAGGCAAGCACATCATTACGGTAAAGACCGAACACAAAGCAGTGTTAGACACGGTACGTGAATTAGAGCGTCAAGGCTTTGAAGCCACCTACTTGCAACCACAAGACAATGGCTTGATCACAATTGAACAATTAAAAGAAGCTATCCGCCCTGATACGATTTTAGTGTCTGTGATGTGGGTGAATAATGAAATTGGCGTGATTCAACCTATCGCTGAAATTGGCGAACTGTGCCGTGAAAAAGGTATTATTTTCCATTCAGATGCGGCACAAGCAACGGGGAAAGTCGAGATTGATTTAGAAAAAATCAAAGTCGATTTAGTCTCCTTCTCAGCCCATAAATCCTACGGCCCAAAAGGCGTCGGTGCCCTATATGTGCGTCGCAAACCACGCGTACGTTTAGAAGCACAAATGCACGGTGGCGGTCATGAACGCGGCTTGCGTTCTGGCACTTTGGCCACGCATCAAATCGCTGGCATGGGGGAAGCCTTCCGCATCGCGAAAGAAGAAATGGCTAGCGAATTAGCGCACGTTCGCGCCATGCGTGATCGTTTATCTAAAGGCTTGAGCGAGATCGAAGAAACTTACATCAATGGCGACATGGATCACCGCGTTCCGCATAATTTGAATGTCAGTTTCAACTACGTCGAAGGCGAATCTCTGATTATGGCGATTAAAGACATTGCAGTGTCTTCAGGCTCAGCTTGTACGTCTGCCAGTTTGGAACCATCTTATGTATTGCGCGCTTTAGGTCGTAGCGATGAATTAGCACACAGCTCGATTCGTTTTACTATCGGTCGCTTTACGACCGAAGAGGACATTGATTTTACGATTGAACTTTTGAAATCCAAAGTCGGTAAATTGCGCGAATTATCCCCTTTATGGGATATGTACAAAGACGGTATCGACATTTCTACAATTCAATGGGCAGCCCATTAATTAACTAATTTAAGAAGGAATAATCATGGCATATTCAGAAAAAGTATTGGATCACTACGAGAATCCACGTAACGTTGGCGCGTTTGAAAAAGGTGATGACACTGTCGGCACTGGCATGGTCGGTGCACCTGCTTGCGGCGACGTAATGAAATTGCAAATCAAGGTTGGCGCGGATGGCGTAATCCAAGATGCTAAGTTTAAAACGTATGGTTGCGGCTCTGCAATCGCCTCCTCTTCTCTGGTAACAGAGTGGGTTAAAGGTAAAACTTTAGACCAAGCAATGAGCATCAAGAACACAGAAATCGCTGAAGAATTGGCGTTACCACCGGTCAAAATCCACTGCTCAATTTTGGCAGAAGATGCGATCAAAGCAGCGGTATTGGATTACAAAAACAAGCATAGCGCTGAATAATTTTATTCAACTTATTTTTCGCGCAGCTTTAGCGCAATTTGGATAGCTCATGGCGATTACTCTGACAGAAAAAGCAGCAAAACACGTCATCCGTTATATGGAGCGTCGCGGCAAAGGCATAGGCTTGCGTTTCGGCGTCCGTACCACGGGTTGCTCTGGTATGGCGTATAAATTGGAATATGTGGACGAAGTCGGTAACGAAGATCAAATCTTCGAAACCCACGGTGTGAAAGTATTCGTCGACCCTAAGAGCCTGCCTTACATTGATGGCACAGAACTGGACTTCGCACGTGAAGGCTTGAACGAAGGCTTTAAATTCTACAACCCTAACGTCAAAGACGAGTGCGGCTGTGGCGAGAGCTTCCGTATTTAAGCTGGCGTGACGATACTCATGACCATGCAAAATCATTTCGCGCTATTCAATTTACCGACTAGCTTCGAATTAGACCGCGCCCAACTCGACAGCGCTTATCGCGAAGTACAGTCAACCGTACATCCCGACAAGTTTGTGCAAGCGGGCGATGCAGAAAAGCGCGTAGCTATGCAGTGGGCAACGCAAGCCAATGAAGCTTATCAAACCTTAAAAGATCCGCTCAAACGTGCGACCTATTTGTGTCATTTGAATGGCGTTGATTTGCAAACCGAATCGAATACCAGCATGCCTGCGAGTTTTTTGATGCAGCAAATGGAATGGCGAGAAGCATTTGACGATGCGCGGCACGGCCATGATATGGCTGCCATGATGCAGCTAGAAAAAGAAGTGCAAGCAGTTTTAAAAGCGCAAACAGCAAATGCTGGCGCGGCGATAGCTAGCAGCAACTTTCAATCAGCGGCTCAAGACATTCGAGCTTGTTTATTTTTAGAAAAATTTCTGGCCGATATTGCTGAGTTTGATGATTGAGTAATTCTTCGCTGACGCTTTGCGATTCCGTGTCATTCCTTTGCAAACTTCAGCTCATTAGAAACCGATAAATAAAAACCGACGACGCACAGCGTCATCCTCACTAAAAAATTATGGCATTACTGCAAATTTCAGAACCCGGCATGTCCACTGCCCCACACCAACATCGCTTGGCAGTTGGTATTGATTTGGGAACCACCAATTCCTTAGTTGCCACAGTGCGCAACAGTATTCCTGAAATTCTTAATGATGAGGAAGGTCGCTCATTATTACCATCGGTGGTTAGATATTTGCCAAACGGTCATGCGCACATCGGCTTTAAAGCCCAAGCAGAACAAACGAAAGATCCGAAAAACACCATCGTCTCTGTCAAGCGATTTATGGGGCGCGGATTAAAGGACATCGCTCACGCAGAAAATCTGCCATACGACTTTCACGATGAACCTGGCATGGTGCAATTAAAAACGGTCGCAGGCATTAAAAGTCCAGTCGAAGTGTCTGCACAAATTCTCGCAACTTTACGGCAGCTGGCGGAAGATGCCTTAGGTGACGATTTGGTTGGCGCCGTTATTACCGTTCCTGCTTACTTCGATGACGCTCAACGTCAGGCGACGAAAGATGCGGCAAAACTAGCTGGTTTGAATGTACTGCGCTTACTCAATGAACCCACCGCAGCAGCGATTGCTTACGGCTTAGACAATGGTTCTGAAGGTGTGTATGCAGTTTATGACTTAGGTGGAGGCACTTTCGATATTTCTATACTGCGAATGAGCAAAGGCGTTTTCGAAGTCTTGTCGACTGGTGGCGATTCAGCGCTCGGTGGTGACGACTTTGATCATCGTTTGTTTTGCTGGATTTTACAGGAAGCCGGCCTATCTTTATTAAATGATGCTGATACCAGCGTGTTGATGGTCAAGGCACGTGAGGCCAAAGAAATTTTGTCGACGCAAACTTCTACCTACATCGATGCAAAACTCTCGAACGGCGATGTTGTTCATCTGCAAATTACCAAGACTATTTTCACCGAAATCACAGAAAATCTGGTCATCAAAACCATTACGCCTTGCCGCAAGGTCTTGCGCGATGCAAAATTGAGTGTCGACGACATTGATGGCGTTGTCCTGGTCGGCGGCGCAACTCGGATGCCGCATGTGCGCAAAGCTGTTGCTGATTTTTTCGAAACCACGCCATTAGCGAACATCGATCCAGACAAGGTCGTCGCACTCGGTGCTGCGATACAAGCAAATCTCTTAGCTGGCAATCGGGCTGCAGGTGATGATTGGTTGTTATTAGATGTGATTCCTTTGTCTTTAGGTATTGAGACGATGGGCGGATTATCTGAAAAAGTCATACCACGCAACTCCACAATTCCTTGCGCCCGCGCGCAAGAATTTACTACATTCAAAGATGGTCAAACCGCCTTGGCCATTCATGTAGTACAAGGCGAACGTGAACTAGTCAGTGACTGTCGTTCCCTTGCTAAGTTTGAGTTACGTGGCATTCCACCTATGGCCGCTGGTGCTGCACGGATACGAATTACCTATCAAGTCGATGCAGATGGATTGCTGTCTGTTTCTGCGCGAGAAATGCGTTCGGGCGTGGAGTCATCTATCGTCGTCAAGCCATCGTATGGCCTAGCAGATGATGAAATTGCACGCATGTTGCAAGACTCATTTAGCTCTTCCGATAGCGATATGCAAACACGTGCTTTGCGTGAAGAACAAGTCGAAGCAGATCGTTTGCTATTAGCGATCGCATCCGCCTTAGCAGGCGATAAGCAATTATTAAGTGCTGATGAACTACGTCAAATCGAAGCACTGATTGAAAGTTTACATCTAAGCAAGCAAGGCAACGACCACGATGCAATCAAGGCTGCTATCACCGCACTCGCCGATGGCACAGAAGAATTTGCCGCACGTCGCATGGATCAAAGCGTGCGCACTGCTCTCGCAGGTAAAAACCTGAACGAGTTTGAATAATTTCCCCGATAAAGAACATCATGCCTATTATTACTATCCTGCCACATGCCCAACTCTGCCCTAATGGAAAAACCATAGCAGTTGAAGAAGGAAAATCCTTGTGCGAAGCGCTAGTCGAAAACGACGTAGAAATTGAACACGCCTGCGAAATGTCTTGTGCATGTACCACTTGCCACGTTGTGGTTCGTCAGGGATTTAAATCATTAAATGAATCAACGGATGATGAAGAAGACTTGCTCGACGCGGCATGGGGCTTAGAAGCAACTTCGCGCCTGTCTTGTCAAGTAAAACTCGGCGAACAAGACATTACTATCGAAATTCCAAAGTACACCATTAATCACGCACGCGAAAATCACTGAAATCGAGACAATTGTTTTCATTTAATTAAATATCTCCCATGCCGACCGCAAGCTCATTGTAGTTTTTCTGTTTAGTACGAATTGAATTGACATAACTGCGGCGGCTTCACTTGTGTAAAGTGCTAAAACCTTTTACCATCAGAAAGAATTTCTTGCGATAAATACTGACAAGAATTTGCACCGCCTTCCAGTAACCACTACCGATCCGTGCAGCAAGGCTAAAGCACAATATCTGTAAAAACGAAAGACGACGTATGCTGCTGACCCTAAGTGAAATAAAGAAAGTGGTGAGTCCATGAAAACGCCCACTTTCATTTCCTCAATTATCAGTCGTATTACCTTACGCTTGGCTGTGGTCTTGGCCGTGTTTTTTGGTTTATTAGTTACGTCAGCCGTTTTAATTCCTACTCAATTAAGCACTATTAGAGAAGATAGTTTAAGCAAACTGGAAGATGACCACAAACGCTCAGCGGCAATTCTTGCTGTTATTTTGAGCGAGCCTGTTTGGCAAATCACGCCAGAAATTGCTAATTTATCCAGCGAAGTCGTATTCTCCAACCCCAACGTTTCAGAGATCAACGTAATCACGCTGCCGGATAAAAAAACCTTTATTACGACCTCGCGTAAAGCAACTCAAAAAGGCCCCTTTCGCACCAAATCCGAACCGATTATGCATGGCGAACAAGTCATCGGCGAAGTTCAATTAACTTTCGCTGAAGATATTATGCTTGCAGAGATCACAGCGAATGTCTATCGCGCTATTTTTGTAACGTCCATTTCCTTCCTCCTGTCCGTGCTCTGCATTTTCGTTGTATTGCAGTGGAGATTAGTGTTACCGATTAAGCAGCTGATTGAAAAATCAGACATGCTCGCCAATGGCGAACTCAACGAAGTTATTGCCTTTGATCGTAAAGATGAAATCGGCCATCTCGCCGTCAGTTTAGAGGCTACTCGACAAGCTTTGCAACGTTCGTTTAGAGAGCTGGAAATCAAAAACCAGCAATTGCTCGAATACTCCGGCACCTTAGAGTCAAAAGTGAGGCAACGGACGCAAGAATTAGAAAATGCTAATCATCATTTAGAGGCTGCTCTGGCCAGTGTCAATAGCGCGCAAAATGAATTGGCTAGGATTGAACGCATGGCCGCATTAGGTTCTATGGTTGCCGGTGTCGCCCATGAGCTCAATACGCCGCTCGGCAATTGTCTATTGGTCGCAAGTACCTTAAGTGACGAAACTCGTCAGATTGGCAAAGCATTGAGCGATGGAACTATGCGGCGTTCCGATTTATCGCACTATGTCGATGCAGCGACGGAGTCGAGTAAATTATTGATGCGCGGTTTGCAGCAAGCCGCACAATTAGTAGGCGACTTCAAACAAGTCGCGGTTGACCAATCGAGTGCGCAACGTCGTAAGTTTACCTTGGTCGTTGTATTCCAAGAGCTTGCAGCCTTGCTTCATTCCAGCCTGCGAAAAACACCGTTTAATCTTGAATTGGACATCCCCGACGATATCGAACTCAACAGCTATCCAGGGCCCTTAGGCCAAGTATTCAGTAATCTGGTGAATAACGCAGTTGTCCATGGATTAGATGGTATGACTCAAGGATATATGCGCTGTATGGCACGACGTCAGGGTGATCAGGTGCTAATTGTTTTTGAAGACTCTGGCAAAGGTATTCCTCAGGGAATCATCAAACGGATTTTCGAACCATTTTTCACCACGAAGTTTGGTAGAGGTGGAAGCGGTCTTGGTCTCAGTATCACCTTTAATATCATTACTAATGTATTAGGGGGCGAAATTCGTGTAACCAGTGAGCCAAATCAAGGCGCACGCTTTGAAATGACCATTCCTTTAGTTGCACCAGGCAACCAAGATGGTCACGAAGAGAGTATGCGTGCCTAAGCGATTAAGCTGAGCTGCTATACTAATCACTTACGCTGAGATTACACAGCCTTGGCATTTCGAATGACAAGGCTTGTTTTTATGAATGTTTAAGAATGCAGAATAGAGCCATTTTTTAAACATCATGTCAGCCATTTCAACGATTATTTAAAACTAAGTAAAATGCAACAATATCTCGACTTTATGCGTCACGTGCAGCAGCATGGCAACGTAAAAACTGATCGCACTGGCACGGGCACGCTTTCAGTCTTTGGTTATCAAATGCGTTTTGACTTAAGCCAAGGCTTTCCCTTGGTCACCACGAAAAAACTGCACTTACGATCAATTATTCACGAATTAATCTGGTTTTTGGCTGGCTCGACCAACACCAAATATCTTAAAGAAAATGGCGTTTCTATTTGGGATGAGTGGGCCGATGAAAATGGCAATCTAGGTCCGGTCTATGGATCGCAGTGGCGCAGCTGGCCTTTGCCTGACGGTGGTCATGTCGACCAAATAGCGCAGTTGATTGAACAAATAAAAACCAACCCAGACTCGCGCCGCCTAATTGTGTCTGCATGGAATGTGGCCGATATTCCCCAGATGAAGTTACCACCCTGCCATGCGTTCTTTCAATTCTATGTTGCCGATGGTCGTCTGTCCTGCCAGTTGTATCAGCGCAGTGCAGATATTTTCTTAGGCGTACCTTTCAATATTGCTTCCTATGCTCTGTTGACACATATAGTGGCTCAGCAAACAGGGTTAAAAGTCGGCGATTTCATCTGGACTGGCGGCGATTGCCACTTATATAGCAATCATTTAGACCAAGTCAAAGAGCAACTTTCACGCGATACCTTCGCCTTACCAAGTCTGAAAATTTTGCGTAAGCCTGACTCTATTTTTGATTACAAATTTGACGACTTTGAGATTGAAAATTATTTGTTTCATCCGCATATCAAAGCACCTGTAGCCGTATAAAAACAAAGATTATGAGATATGTCTGACTCACCATCCAATTTAAGTATTATCGTTGCGACCGACAAGAACCATGGCATTGGGATTAACAACCAACTGCCCTGGCATTTGCCCGAAGATTTAGCACACTTCAAACGAACCACATCGGGTCATCCAATTTTGATGGGACGCAAAACCTTTGACTCTATTGGTCGTCCTTTACCAAAGCGTCAAAATATCGTCATTACGCGAAATATGAACTGGGCACATGCGGGTGTTGATACGGTTACGTCAATACAAGCCGCATTGTCTTTAGTCGAAGGCCAAACCGCGTTTGTGATTGGTGGTGCGGAGATTTACCAACAAGCTTTAGCTTTTGCACAACAACTGATTGTTACCGAAATCCAACAAGTTTATCAATGTGATGCCTTCTTCCCCAAAATAGATTTAACAATTTGGCAGGAAAAAAGTCGCGAGCATTTCGTAGCGGAATCAAATCAATTACACTACGAAATTGTTACTTACATAAAAAAATAGGCAAAAAAAATGTCAGGCCACGGATTCCACGTTCACGGACCACATGACCATGAACTTGAGCATGCAGCACATAGCAATGATGATTTTTCCAGCAAAATTGCCGTCATGACGGCGATTATGGCGACAGTTGGTGCCTTAATCGGGTACGAAGGCGGCGCAACACAAAATCAGGCAGCTATGCTAAAAAATAGTGCTGCGATAACAAAAACGGACGCAGCCAACAGCTGGAGTCATTATCAATCGAAATCAAATAAACAGAACTTAGCCGAACTTGCCTTGTCTATCCCTGGTGTGAATGGCGAAAAATACAAATCAGACATAGAACGTTACAAAAAAGAGAAAGAAGACCTCAAAAAAGAAGCAGAGTCTTTCGAGAAACAGGTAGTAGAATTAGAGAGGTCGTCAGAAGCGGCTATGCACCAGCATCATCGCTGGGCACAGTCTATGACTGCGGTTCAGATTGCGATTTCATTAGCCGCGATAGCTCTATTGACTAAGAAAAAATGGCTGGAGTACACCTCTTACGCTGTTGCGACAGCAGGTCTCGGTATCGCAGCACTAGCTTGGATGCATATATAGAGAGTTACCATTATGAAAAAAATGATTTGTTTCACAATTTTGTGTGCGTCGCTTAGTTCCTCAATGAGTGCGTACGCCCAGAATTTTGGTGTCGATCAATTTTCATCAATCAAGAATCCTGATAGTACTCAGCAATTAGTAAGCATTACGACGCTTAAGTTCGCCGGGATGAACAATTTATTCGACAACGCGAACAAAAACAAACATGGCTTGCAGCTGACCAATAGTAGTCTCACGAGTCTGAATTTTTCAAACTCTGACAAACTGGAATACGGCGTCCATTTTAATATTGAAAATCCACAAGAATATCTCGATCTGAATCGCAAGGATTTCAATCGCGATAGCTTCACTAACCCCAAAATCGCTAGCTCCACACTGACCACGGGCGCGCATTTAAATTATCGTATCACGCCTAACTATGTTCTCACTTCATCGCTTAGCTACAGCAGTGGCAACGAGCGTGGCGCACAATTAAGCGTGGGTGCTAAAGCGACCAGTATCTTCAATAAAAAACACCGTTTAACCACGGCATTCAGCATTAATTGGGGCAGTCAAAATTACGTCGGTGGGAATTTATGGAATCAAATCGATAGCAAATACATTCAGAATTCAAATGGTTTGAATCTCATGAATTACTCACCACGCGCAGAGTTACGTTTAGGTACAAGTTGGAATTGGAATATTGACCCTAGCTGGTCTTTGTCGACTGGTGTATCAGCACGCCATATGCTGGGAGATGCTAACAAATACCCTTTCCAACTGCAAAAAACACCAGTGACGATTTTTTCTGTCATCACCTATCGTTTCTAAAAAAAGTGGCTCAATTTATATTGAGCCACTTTTCTATTAACCATTCTATCAACTATTGAATCATCATCAGGAGCAAAGCCTCTATATCAATCGTCCGGCGGCGATAGATATAGTGCGGCCACAACGCGCTGCAATCGATAAGTCATGCGTCACCAGTACTAAAGTAGATCCTCGTTCACGATTCAGTTCAAACATGAGTTGAATCACCGACTCTCCAGTAGTCGCATCAAGACTTCCGGTTGGCTCATCGGCGAATAGCAAAGGCGGCTCAGTGACAAACGCTCGCGCCAATGCCACCCTTTGCTGCTCACCACCAGAAAGAAACTTAGGATAATGTTTCAAGCGGCTACCGAGGCCAACTTTCTTCAACATTTCTTCAGCCTTAGTTTTAGCATCCTTGTCACCGCGCAGCTCTAGCGGCAGCATCACATTTTCTAGCGCATTTAAGTGCATCAACAATTGGAAGGATTGGAATACAAATCCCAGCTGATTCTTACGCAGCAATGCACGACCATCTTCATCTAAAGAGAAAATATCAGTCCCACCTAAAAAGACAGTACCCTCAGTCGGTGTATCAAGACCCGCAAGAATTCCCAAAAGTGTCGATTTTCCGGAACCGGATGCGCCTACAATTGCCAAGGTCTCACCCGCTTCTGCAGTAAACTCGATATTATGTAGAATAGTGAGCTCGCCAGTTGCATCAGCCACTCGCTTACTCAAATTTTGCACATGTATCGCGTATTTAATTGCCGGCATAGTTGCGGAATCTGTTACTGAATTATTGTCATTGCTCGAAAGGTTCATGTTGAATTTATGCGCTTAAATTTTATAAAAAAACTGAAAGTCTTCAGTCTATTCGGATCTCTGTTTTTTCTGAGTGTATTTTCTACCTATGCGTATTCTGCACCAAAAACACTACTCGTGCTCGGAGATAGTTTATCCGCTGAATATGGACTCGCTCGCAATACGGGATGGGTCGCACTTTTAGAAAAAAGACTACAGGACAAAAAAATCCCCCTGCAAGTCATCAATGCTAGTATTAGCGGAGAGACCAGCAGCGGCGGCAAAACCCGCTTAAGTGCTTTGCTCAAAATTCATCAGCCCTCAATCGTGATTATCGAGCTAGGTGGGAATGATGCACTAAGGGGTTTGAATTTAAATGCATCAGAACAAAATTTTCGCGACATGCTGACGATGGTAAAGGACAGCAAGGCCAAACCTTTACTAGTTGCGATGCAAATCCCACCCAATTATGGCAAAACCTATACTGACAGGTTCTTCTCTATGTATGCCAAATTAGCCAAAGAAACTAACTCTGCGCTGGTACCATTTTTTTTGGAAGGCGTGGCAGACAAACCAGAGTTATTTCAAGCTGATCGCATTCATTTGACCGCACAAGCACAACCGGCGATGATGGAAAACGTATGGCAACCACTACAGAAATTACTCAAAAAATGAAGCCTTCGTTATTAATTAGCTTTGAAGAAGTCAGTAAAAATTTATCTAATATCGACTGCATTATCGATGTTCGTAGCCCAGGCGAGTTTGCTGAAGATCATATTCCTGGCGCTATCAATTGTCCCGTCCTGAATGACGAAGAAAGAATCCAAGTTGGAACCTTATACAAGCAAGTCAGCCCGTTCGAAGCAAAGAAAATAGGTGCTGCACTAGTTGCCAAGAATATTGGCACGCATATTGAAAACTTTTTTTTAGACAAACCGAAAGAATGGCGACCATTAATTTATTGCTGGCGCGGAGGTAATCGCAGTGGCGCTATGACACTCATACTTGCCAAGATAGGTTGGCATGCCCAGCAACTCGATGGCGGTTATAAAAATTTTAGACGCCATGTCAATCAAAGCCTACCAGAATTGGCTGCGCGAGCAGATTGGCGAGTTCTATGCGGAGAAACAGGTACGGGCAAAAGCCGACTGATTCAAGCATTGCAAGAACAAGGTGAGCAAGTAATTGATTTGGAACAACTGGCTCAACACAGAGGTTCAGTTTTGGGGAAATTACCGTCAAACGGACAACCATCACAAAAATTTTTTGAGACGCAGATTTGGCGCAAATTATCCAATTTTGATTTTGATAGACCCGTATACGTCGAAGCCGAAAGTAAAAAAGTTGGTAACTTGAGAGTGCCCGATGCGATGATGGACACCATACGTCAAGCGCCTTGCATTAAATTAGAACTAACAATGACGCAAAGAATAGCCCTACTAACTGAAGATTATCAACACTTTGTCGACGATACACAATCATTGAATGATCAACTCGCCTGCCTAACAAGTATTCATGGCAAGGAACAAATTCGACACTGGTTTGAATTAACAGAAAAAAACCAAATACCTGAGCTGATTGAAGAACTTCTCTTAAAACATTACGATCCCGCTTACCAGCGCGCCATTGCACGAAACTTTAGCCTAGCTGAAAGCGCTCAGATATTTCAATTGGCCGACAGTAAAGACAGTACATATCAAGATTTGGCACGCCACATTCAGGATGATGCAAGTCGTCAGCCACATTAACTATCTTTATCATCAATGATACTTTGGCCAGGTTCATCTAGATCATCAAATTGTCGGTGATGCAGCGCCCACCAAAATATCGCCCCTATTGCAAAAACCAAAATGACACTTAAAGGAACCAATAAATACAGAATCTCCATAATCTTGCATTCTCATTTTCTATTATTGAGTAATTGGTGGGAATTGCGAGGTAATTGCGTGCCAACTGACAACCCAATCATTTTATTATTGTAGAGCTGATCATGTCATCAGATGCAAATCATAATCCGGTGGCTTCATAGACAATAAACGCAAGCCATTTAAAACCACCAATAAAGAACTCACCGACATGCCCACTGCCGCATGCCACGGCTCCAAATAACCTAAGACTGCAGCTGGTACAGCGATGAGGTTATAGACTAATGCCCACGCTAAATTTTGTCGAATTAAGCGATACGACTGATCGGCCAGTTTAATACTAAAGCACAGATCACTCAGTCGGTTCGACATCAATAAACAATCGCTACGTGTTTGTGATATCGGGGCACCCTGTCCCATCGCGATGGATACATTCGCTAATGACAATGCGGGCCCATCATTCATGCCATCACCTACCATAGCAACCACAGCACCTTTCTTTTGCAAGTCGAGAATATAGGCATGTTTTTGCGCCGGAGTCAGACCCGCCCGATATTCAAGAATGTGACATTGCTCAGCAATATCGGCGACCACGTCCCGTCTATCACCTGAAAGTAAAATAATCTCCTTACCTAGTTTTTGTAAATCTGCGATCGCATTGACTGCTTCATCTCGCAATTTATCTTCTAAAACAAAACACGCTATTATTTGTTCAGCATCACCGAATACCGTCACTGTCTTATTTTGATAAGCTAGGGGAATAGTCCAATCGCTGCCACTTAATTCCCGGACATAATTGAGTTGACCAAGGCGATAATATTTACCATTGAATTGCACTTCCACTCCTGAACCGGCGTGCTCAATTTGTTGCTCAATTTGTTGCTCAATCTGTTTTTCAATCTGTTTTTCAATCTTCGATTGATTTTGAAGCTCACTTTGCCGCACCTGAGCTAGCTCCCCGACCAAATGGTCAACAATAGCCTTGGAGACTGGATGCAATGACATCTTCGCCATCATTGCTATCATCATTTTATATTCAGCGAGTTTCACGCTATCAAGCGCAACAGGAAAATCTACTTGCAACACCTTTAATTTACCAAAAGTCAGCGTCCCCGTTTTATCGAAAACAATGTGCGTGACATTCGCTAAATTTTCGATGGCACTACCTCGAGTCACTAACATACCAAACTTTGCTAGCTGCCCAATCGCAGCTGACATAACGCCCGGCGTCACTAAAGACAAAGCGCATGGACAAGTCACAACAATCACGCTCACAGCAATCCAAAGTGCACGATGAGGATCAATGTATGCCCAAGCAATTCCAGAGACAAGAGCGACAAGTAGTATCACCAACAAGAATCGACTAGCATGCTTGTCCGCCAACTGAACCAAGCGTGGTTTTTCTAGTGTTGCTGACTCCATCATCGCAATCAAGCTGGCCAATTGAGTTTGGCTACCAACACGTTCTGCTTGCACGACTAAAACACTGTGCAAATTCACCGAGCCTGCAATTACTTTATCACCAGAAGACTTATTTAGAGGATGAGCCTCGCCTGTCATTAATGCTTCATCACATGCGCTACGTCCTTCCACCACCACGCCATCGCAAGGGATCTGCTCTCCCGGTGGCACCAACAAATAATCACCTATGACAATTTCATCCGCACGACATTCCTGCGTGCGCTCAAGTGAGGGATATGCCAAAACCTTCTGCGCTAAAGTTGGGTGAATTTGAGTCAATACAGATAATGCAGCCGAAGTTTTTCGCTTAACGTTTTCTTCGATAAAGCGTGCCCCGAGCAGCAAAAAAACAAACATAATCGCTGAATCAAAATACACAGCACCACCAAAAAAAGTAGCCCAGCAACTGGCGACAAAGGTCAACAAAATACCTAGGGCGACAGGAACATCCATACCTATATGCCGACATCTCAAATCACGCCATGCGCCTTTAAAAAAAGGAATGGCAGAGAAACCTATCACTGGCAATGTAATAATCAAACTGGCGATTTTTAATAAACGATCCAAATCGGGCGTTAGGTCGCCATCGATCGAGGGAATAGGAACTAGGTAGGCAGGAAAGGCGTACATCATGACTTGCATCATCGCGAAGCCTGCGACAAACAAGCGCCATAAAGCGAGTTTTTTTTCTTTCGATTGAAATTCACTCAATGATTGATTTGCTGGAAATGCGGCATAGCCTAAATCGACAATTGCCTGCAATATTTTCTTCAAACCAATTTGCGACGCATGCCAGCGTAATTGCGCTTTTTGAGAAATGGGATTGATGCGGAAAGAATCGACACCATTGAGTTGAGAAACGCGAAATTCAATCAACTGTATGCAAGCGGCACAACGGATACCGGCAACGCTTAACAATTCGGTTTGTAGCTGATCTGAATCTGAAGGCACCACGGCCAAGTGCGGAGTAATGCTAGGGTGACTCATGCAAAGTCTTCGCCTTCTTCACGGTAGGGCTTTGAACGCAAATAATCATCAACCAAATTATTCTTCTCGATCGCATTCAACACAGCAAGGCAGCCATAACAACAAACGGGATACTGTTGCTGTCGAAATGTCGCCATCAGAGCATGCTCTTTACGCATGCTTTCTCCACAATGAAAGCAAAGACATTTCTCACGCTTAAAAAAACGGGAAAACCGAGAGAAATGCAGATCACAAAATTGGGATAATGCTAAATGCATGAATAATCTGTGCGCTTGGCAACGAGAACAAAGTTACAAAGCATGATAACGGACATCTGAATAGTTTTCTTGATTTCACGCAAGAAAATTCAAGAAATATTGAGGCCGCAATAAAAAGAAAATGGGAAGAAAAAAGAAGTTTAAAAATGAAAAACGATGGTCGAAACCATCGTTTTTATCACTTTGGGGCTTATTAGAAGCCTCTAAACCGAGGTGTGCTCACCCGGCGCTTGATCGTATTAGAAGGACTTTCCACTTCACACATAACCGGTAAAGGATAAACACCGGAGCTCAACTTCCATTCGTCTGAAATACAAAAATATTTATGTATATTGACCTCCTCTTTTGAACCAGTTACGACTCTAATATAGGCTAGTCTTTCACGATCACAAAGAAAATTTTAACTATCTAAACGATTTTAAAGATTAAAAAAATCAAAATTATCAGATCAACTAGGAAGTGCAGCGTTGACACTTGGGGCAAGCAGATAATCGTCCGGCTGCCAATAAATTTTGCCCTCAACCTCGGTCACTTGCATTTTGCGCAGACGTCCACCACGGCAAGGCCCGCCAGTGCAATGTCCGGTTTCTGGTACATAAATCGCGCCATGCGTCGCGCACATGATGTATAAGCCACTTCCTTCAAAGAATTCACCTGGCGTCCAATCCAGTTCGACTGGCACATGGGCGCAACGATTTAAGTAACCGTGGGCAGTCCCGTCGTAACGCACAACAAATCCGGTAGCATCATCGCTGCCCGCTCTCAATGGAAAGCGAATGCCTTTTCCGCCTTCTTCCAATTCTTCTGAATTACATATAAAAATTTCTGTCATCACAACCTCAAGCATTGTCGGTAAGCCATTGATGCAGCTCAAAAACATTTTTTGCAGAATATAAAGGTGCCAGACTTGCCAGTGAAGGAGCATCATGCGCGCCGTATTCAACTGCCACCGACGCAGCGCCCGCATTGGCCGCCATCAACAAATCATGCGTTGTATCACCTATCATCAAGGTACGTTGCATATCTTGCCCGAGTTCACGAGTCAATTCTTGCAACATAGCCGGGTGTGGCTTAGAAAAAGTTTCATCTGCACAGCGAGTGGCGTCAAACATAGCAAGAACATTTGCACTATTCATCGCGCGATTTAACCCTACACGACCCTTACCTGTCGCTACTGCCAAAAAATAACCTTGTTGAGCTAAATCTGTGAGCATTTCACGAACACCAGGAAACAGGGGCAATTCGTGATCGCGTAATGAATAATGGTAGCGATAACGCTCTGCCATCTTGGAATGATACTTAGCATCGACATTTGGCATCACAGCCTGCATAGCATCGCCTAATGACAGGCCGATCACATGCGCCGCAGCACCAGCATCTGGGATTGGTAGTGAAAGATCCTTTGCCGCAGCTTGAATACACTTCACGATAGCGGTCGTGCTATCCATTAAAGTGCCATCCCAATCAAACACAATAAAATCAAATAATTTCTTTCCCATATTTCCCTAATTTTCTTAAGTTGCAAAATCGAAACTTCTGTCAAATTTTTGGTTCGACTTCAGTTCAGGCTTTGCAAAAATTTCTCACATTCTTTTGGCAAGGGCGCGTTCAACGTCATGGACTTACCTGTCTCTGGATGCGTAAAGGTAATTTGATGCGCATGTAGAAACATACGCTTTAATGCTCCTCGGCTATCCGTCGCTTTTAACAAAGCACGATTCAAAGCGAAGTCACCATATTTATCATCGCCAGCGATGGCAAAACCGCTCGATGATAAATGCACACGAATCTGATGCGTACGACCGGTTTTCAGTTCCGCTTCTAACAATGCAAAATCAGTAAACTTTTTCTTTAAGGTAAAGACCGTATGGGATTCCATTCCATCGGCTTGAACTCGCACACGACGCTCACCGTCTGCCGTCGTATATTTATGCAGAGGCAATTTAATGTGTTGTCTTTGATTTTTCCAATCACCGGCAACCAAAGTCAGATAGCGCTTATCGGTTTCACCATCGCGCATTTGTTCATGCAGATTAACTAAGGCCGAACGTTTTTTTGCTAACAACAGAATTCCTGAGGTTTCTCTATCCAATCTGTGTACCAATTCTAAGAACTTGGCATCCGGACGCGAGGCTCGCAATTGCTCAATAACGCCAAAACTGACGCCAGAACCGCCATGTACGGCAACGCCAGCAGGCTTATCAATAATTAACAAATGGCTATCTTCAAACACAATCGCAAATTCTGCCCCTGGAACATGGGTCGACTCCTTCTCTGCAATTCGTGTCGGCGGAACTCGTACAACATCCCCCTCTTTCAAGCGATACAACTGATCAATGCGCCCTTTATTGACGCGCACTTCACCCGATCGCAAAATCCGATAAACATGACTTTTCGGCACGCCTTTGCAGATACGCAACAAAAAGTTATCAATTCGCTGACCTGCGTCTTCTTCTGTGATTGTAATCAGTTGCACTTGTGCAAAAGTTTGCGAGGCGGTCTGCCCTTCAGCTATTTTGGATGGTTTTTGAGAGTTTCCACCCATATTTATCGCTAAGTCCTTCATTTTGAATATATAATCCCTGAGGCTAGAGCTAACAAAGCTTCAGCATGTGTAAGAAAGACGACTATTCTACACAGGGGCGTGTCTATCGGCCTCGCCATTTTGCAAATTCGATAGAAAAGATGTGTATGCACATCGTTTTTTTGCAGGTCAAGGTTGCAACCAATTGTGGCAATCGGACTCATGCAAAGCGATTTGGATCAGAAAGTTTGAAATATAAGGATAAGTCTGGCAAGAGATGCGAATTGACATAAATTCGCTGGCTTGCCGGTTGATGGTTTTAGAAATACCGGTCGATTTCGTCATACGTGATGTAGTTAAATTGAACTACCAACGCTTTGACACTATTTATTTTAGTAAGTTGCGCATCGCCTGAATGATTATTAGCTTGATGTATCTCTGTTTCGCGTCTAAGGATGGCGAAATGCAAGCCAGAATACTCGGAGACATGTGCACTCGCCCCAGGTAAAAACCATCCGCGCCAAGCGCACAAGAGATTTAATGAACACCTTTGAATGATTCCAGCTTCGCGCTGATCGCTCGCAGGATTTTTTTACATTTCTTTGTGTCAGTGGCATTTCCCGCCCCCTCAAACTCTCCGTTCTCGCATACATCCAATGTAAGCACGCCACTATTGTTCAGCCAAGCTGACGCTAGTGAAATATGGCTTTGATGCCATGGAGAAAAATATGAAACGTATGCTGTTTAATGCTACGCAGCAAGAAGAATTGCGCGTAGCGATTGTCAATGGGCAAAAACTGATTGACATCGATATCGAAACCACCGGACGCGAACTCCGTAAATCGAATATCTACAAAGGTGTTATTACCCGCATAGAACCATCCTTAGAAGCCTGCTTCGTCAACTATGGCGAAGAACGTCACGGCTTTTTACCTTTCAAAGAAGTGGCTCGTAGCTATTTCAAAGAAGGTATCGACGTCCGCAACTCATCAATCAAAGATGCCTTGCGTGAAGGTCAGGAAATCATTGTTCAAGTCGAGAAAGAAGAGCGCGGCAATAAAGGCGCAGCTTTAACTTCCTTCATTTCTTTGGCTGGCCGCTATCTGGTCTTAATGCCAAACAACCCACGTGGTGGTGGTGTTTCTCGTCGAGTTGAAGGCGAAGACCGTCAAGAACTGCGTGAAACCATGGACAAGCTGGATTTGCCTCAAGGCATGTCCGTCATCGCTCGTACCGCTGGCATTGGCCGCAATGTCGATGAATTGCAATGGGATCTCAACTACCTGATGCAACTCTGGCGCGCAATTGATGGCGCTGGCAAATCTGCGCAAGGCGCTTTCCTGATTTATCAAGAATCCTCCTTGGTGATCCGCGCGATCCGTGATTATTTCCAACCGGACATCGGCGAAATCCTGATCGACACTGACGATATCTACGAACAAGCACAGCAGTTTATGAGTCACGTGATGCCCGATATGGTGCACCGTGTAAAACGCTATAGCGACGACGTGCCATTGTTCTCACGCTTCCAAATTGAGCATCAGATTGAAACAGCGTATTCACGCACCGTGCCTTTGCCATCAGGCGGTGCGATCGTGATTGACCATACTGAAGCGCTGGTTTCTGTTGACGTTAACTCCGCCCGCGCAACACGTGGTGGCGATATCGAAACAACCGCATTCAACACAAACTGTGAAGCAGCTGAAGAAGTTGCACGCCAATTACGTTTGCGTGACTTAGGTGGTTTGATCGTGATCGATTTTATCGACATGGAAAACGCCAAGAATCAACGTGAAGTGGAAACTCGCTTAAAAGACGCGTTGCGCTATGATCGCGCTCGCGTACAAATGGGTAAAATTTCCCGTTTCGGCTTAATGGAATTATCCCGCCAACGTCTGCGCCCTTCTCTCTCAGAAGGCAGCCATGTGACTTGCCCACGTTGCAATGGCACAGGCCACATCCGCGATACTGAATCTTCTGCTTTGCAAGTCTTGCGTATCATCCAAGAAGAAGCAATGAAGGAAAATTCAGCAGCGATCCACGTCCAAGTTCCAGTCGATGTCGCGGCCTTCTTATTGAACGAGAAGCGTGGCGAGATCCTGAAGATTGAAAATCGTCATCGTGTAACAGCGATTTTGATTCCAAACAAACATTTGGAGACACCTCATTACAAACTCGATCGTTTGAAACATGACGATCCACGTTTGGAAGAAGCGCATGTCAGCTATGCAATGGCAGAACAAGCCGATACGGACATTGGTTATAGCAAGCGTCAAAAAGATGACGTCAAACCACGTCAAGAAGCGGTTGTGAAGAGCATTACACCGGATACAGCGCCTATCGTTGAACGTAAGCCTGCACCAGTCTCAACACCGGCAAAAGAAGCGTCCAGCGGTGGTTTGTTTGCCGGTATTGCAAAATTCTTCAGTTCCATTTTTGGCGCTAGCGAAAGCAAAGCACCGGTCATCGAAGAAAAACCAAAGCACAGCCGTGATAAGCAAGGTGATCGTAATCGCCAACGTAATCGCGGTCGCAATGGCAATGGTCGTAATGGTCGCAACGCCAATGGTGCAGAGGCGGAAGATCGTCCTGCAAATACGAGCAATGCATTGAGTAACACTGCAAAAGATGCGAACAAACCAGTAGCGAACGAAGCTAGCACACAACCACGTCAAGCGAAACAAGCTCGTCCGCCACGTGAAGAGAAAGATGCGCAAGAGCCACGTCGTGAACGCCAACAACGTCAACGTGACAATCGTAAAGAAAATACGAACGCGGAATCAAAAGCAGAAGATCTGAGCAATGCAGTGAATGCTATGCCAACGAATGCGGCACCAGCACTAAACAAAGCTAAAATTACAGAGACGAGTGAATCTGCAAACACAGCTGGCGTAGATCTCAACCCAGATCAAAATGATCAAGGTGCACAAACGGAAGAAAGTCGTCGCCGTCGCCGTGGTGGTCGCAACCGCAATCGCCGTGATCGCACAGGCGCAGACAACAATGAAACAGCATCTGGGAATAGCGAAAACAATGGAGAAACGAAAGTTGAAGCCGCACCGGCATTCATTCCTGTGGTCGATCTGCTCAATAGCGCCGCGGCTGAGACAGCCACTAATGTTGAAACAAATGCTGCAACCGATCATGTAACAACGGTTGCAGCGGCAGAAACAACACCCGTGCAAGCCAGCTTTGACTTAGCGCCTGCAGCGCATGAACAACCGACGGCTGATGCAGTAGCGCCTGTTACTGTAGCAACCAACGTAGCAGCCGTTGCAGCGCCAGCCATTCAAGTAGCAGCAACCAGCCATGTGGCCGAAGAAGCTCAAGTTGACGCAACTGCACCACAATTGATTGCACCGGTTGCACCAGTAGCTGAAGTCCTCCCTGAGACTACTGCAACTGCGGTCGCAGAAGTCACTGAACCCGTTATCGCTGCAGTCGAAGCACCAACTGCGATAATTGAAGTTGCGCCAGTAGCGTCTGAAATCCAGAGTCCAGTTGTTGCAGCACCAGTTCAAGTCAACACCAAGGCAACGATGCCAAGTGAAGACTTAACGACGGTATTGGCAAGTGCAGGTTTAGTATTAGCGGGCACAGACCCAGCCAAATTGAAAGCTGCTCAAGATGCGGCTGCTAATGCGGCACCGGTCGCGCGTGTAGTTCGCGAGCGCAAACCTTCAGCACCAGTAGCAGAAGAACCTCTGGTCATGGTGGAAACCAAGCACTAATAGCGAAACCTACAAACGCTATTGCTTATACCAATAGCGTTTATTCCATTGAAAAAGCCCTTTGATTTAATTCACAGGGCTTTTTTCTTACTGCTGACCTTACTTGATCTAAGCTAAGCTAGGCCGCTGTTCATTTTCGCTTACCTGAACGGGCGGGCAACGACGATTTGTAGTAGGATCAAATCTGGTCTCATTACACACAAATGCGTTAATTCAGAATAAACAAAGAATGATGTCGAAAAAAATTATACCCATTATTCCAACCGCGAATCGTTCGAATAACTGGCTTGCTACGACACAATTGCAAACGGCAACGGGCAGTTTGCTTGATACTCGCCAGCGCCCTTTACAAGACTTACGCATATCAGTGACGGACCGTTGCAATTTCCGCTGTACCTACTGCATGCCCAAGGAAGTTTTCAACAAAGACTACCCGTATTTGCCGCACGGCGACTTATTAAGCTTTGAAGAAATTCTGCGCATTGCCCAACTCTTTGTCGCTCATGGCGTGCGCAAGATACGCCTAACTGGCGGCGAACCACTGCTTAGAAAAAATATTGAAGATTTGGTAGCGATGCTCAGTACTCTGCGCACTGTGGATGGTGAAGCAATTGATTTAACACTGACGACCAACGGCGCTTTATTGGCGCGTAAAGCACAAGCCCTAAAAGACGCTGGATTAAGCCGCATCACAGTATCACTCGATGCCTTAGATGACGCGATGTTTAAGCGAATGAACGATGTCGATTTTCCGGTCAGTGATGTATTGGACGGGATACAGGCAGCAAGTGCAGCAGGATTTAAAGACATCAAAATAAACATGGTGGTAAAAGGCGGTACAAATGATCAGGAAGTCATTCCCATGGCACGCTACTTCAAGTCGAGTGGGCACATATTACGTTTTATCGAATACATGGATGTCGGTGCATCGAATGGCTGGAAGCTTGATGAGGTAGTACCCAGCGCAGAGATCATCGAGAAATTAGAGCAAGCAGGTATGCCATTACAGCCACTGGACCCGCGTGGCGCCAGCGAAACCGCTGCACGTTGGCAACACAGTGACGGACAAGGCGAAATTGGCTTTATCTCTAGCGTGAGTCAGGCATTCTGTCACAGCTGCAGCCGCGCGCGTTTATCTACGCAAGGCAAACTTTACACCTGCTTATTTGCGAGCGAAGGGCATGATTTGCGCGCCCTGCTACGAGCCCAACAAGAAGACCAAGTCGATCAGAAATTAAGTCACTTAATTGCGCAAGTCTGGCAAACAAGAAACGATCACTATTCAGAACGCCGTCATCAGCAAACTGATCTAACACAAAGAAAAAGGATCGAGATGTCTTATATCGGCGGTTAGCAGCTTTTAACATTCACACATGATTTCTACAAAACAAATTACAGGTTTAATCCTCGCTGGTGGGCGTGGCACTCGCATGGGACAAGTCCAAAAAGGCCTGCAATTGCTACATGGAGAACCTATGCTGAATCACGTGTTGCGCCGCCTGCGACCGCAAGTAGGCAAAATCATCATCAGCGCAAATCAAGACCTAGAAATTTATAGCGCTTATGGGTATCCAGTCGTAAGCGATGAAATTAGCGATTACGCAGGACCATTAGCGGGTCTGCACACAGGATTATTGGGATGCAAGACACCTTACTTGGTCAGCGCACCATGTGACTCGCCATTTTTACCGGATAATTTGGTAGAAAATTTAGCGCATGCCTTAATCAAAAATCAGGCTCAACTTGCAGTGGTGACAGCGCTGGATAGCGAATCAGAACCAACACAAATGCGCGCGCAACCCGTTTTCTCATTGATGGAAAGCGGACTAGCATCGAATCTGCAATCTTTCTTAGAAAATGGCGGTCGAAAAGTCACCGCATGGTATGCGAATTTGCGTATTGTTGAAGTAGCATTTGAAGATGCCGCAAGCTTTAGGAATATCAATACACTGGCTGAATTACAGCACTACAATCAAACATTCCTCGATTAAACATTTTTATCATGCTGACACCGCGCCAGACCACAAATCAAGAGCCCTCTTTACTCCAGGAAGTTCTGCAACTACAACATGATTACCAAGCACATGCGCTTAGTGTCAGTGCAGCTCGACAGATTATTCAAGCATTTATTCAGGAAATTCAAGATACCGAATCAGTCAATTTACTATCGGCGTTTGAAAGAGTCTTAGCATGCGATATCGCCTCCCCTATCGACGTCCCGGCGCATGATAATTCTGCTATGGATGGATTTGCATTTGATGGTGCGGCTTTACAAAGTGGTAGGACTCTAGAGCTAAGAATAGTAGGACATGCGCATGCTGGCCACCCATTTCAAGGCCAAATACAAGCAGGTGAATGCATACGCATTATGACTGGTGCTGTCATGCCGGCACACTGCGATACCGTCGTGCCACAAGAATTCACTGAGGCTGTCAGTGAGGATCAGATTCGCTTCCCTTCTGGCAAATTGCAACTAGGCGATAACCGACGGTTTCGGGGTGAGGATTTAACTAAGGGCAAAGTCGCCTTGGGTAAAGGTAAACGTATCACGCCCGCCGATCTCGGCCTATTAGCATCGTTGGGTTTGATGCAAGTTGACGTCAAACGGAAAATAAAAGTCGCCTATTTTTCAACCGGCGACGAGATACGCTCCCTAGGCGAATCACTGGATTCGGGCAGTGTTTATGATAGTAACCGCTACACCATCTACGGTATGCTGCAGCGCCTCGGATGTGAGGTGCTCGATATGGGTGTGGTTGCAGATAATCCCGATCAACTGGAACTGGCTTTGCGCCACGCGTGTGAGCATGCAGACGCGATTATTACTTCGGGCGGTGTGTCGGTTGGTGCTGCGGACTACACCAAACAGATCATGGCAAGATTAGGCGAAGTCGAATTCTGGACCATAGGCATGCGCCCCGGTCGCCCGATGGCATTTGGCAAAATTCAATCTGATGGACATAGTGCCTATTTGTTTGGTTTGCCCGGCAATCCGGTTGCTGTGATGGTTACTTTCTATTTTTTTGTAAGGCAAGCTTTGCAAGCATTAATGGGGGCGACTTCCCCCCCATTAATGACAGTACCCGCCATCTCTAAAGAAGCGATACGCAAACGTCAAGGTCGAACCGAATATCAACGTGGCGTAGCGACAAAAAATGCGCAAGGACAGTTGGAGGTCGACGTGACCGGTTCACAAGGCTCAGGTATTTTACGTTCTATGTCAGAGGCCAATTGCATGATCATCTTGCACGATGCGTGCAGAGACATTGCGCCAGGAGATTTTGTCGAAATATTACTTTTTGATGGACTAATATAAAATTAACCACCGATTTTTGTCGCAAAACTCAGGTTAAGCTTGTTAGGACGCCATCCTATTGCGATAAGCTTCTCTTTTAACCCAGAATTTCCATTAGGATTTGAGATGATGGTGGATGCACTTTTCGAGATCGTTTTTACGTGAATGAGGCGAAAATAGCTCGCTATTTGCAACGAAGAACGGAAAAAATAACCGAAAATGCGCCGCCAGCGCTCAAATAGCGTCGAAGACGCGCCTAATGGAAAATCTGGGTTTAAAGAAATTAAACCTCTATAATTGAACTACGGTAACAAAATTGGATAGCCAAGCGTAATGGGACAACCTGAACAACTGAAGAAACACCCATCAAGCGGCTACCGTATTCTGCGTGCGATGAAATTGTGCCAGCTAATACGACCGCTTAGCTTTAGCTGGCTTTGTCTCGGTCTCAGTTTTTGTCTATTGCTCGCACATAGCACGCCCATACTTGCCCAAACCAAAGTCCCGCTCTTATTTGGTGAAAATAAAAATGAAAAAGGAGAGCTAATTCCTTTGGGAGATCGCTTCACAAAAATCTTTTCCGCGATTGAAAAGGACTTGGGGATCAAGTTTGAATTACAAATGTATCCGTGGAACCGCGCAGTCAAGTTAGCCGGTACAGGGCATGCATTAATTTTTGGACTAAGTCACACACCTGAAAGAGAGGAAATTTTCACTTTTTCTGAACCAGGGATGTACCAATACCTTTGGCTAGTCACTCGCAATGATAGACAATTTTCCTTTAACAAATTGGAAGACCTGAAAGGTAAGACTATAGGCGTCGTACGTGGTTCAAAATACGGCGGTGAATTTGATGCACAAAAAGACAAATTGTTTAAAACCGATGATGATATTGATGCTTATGCACCTCGTTTAAAGAAGTTATTAAATCAAAGAATCGATGCAATGATATTTGCGAGCGGTTTAACAGATGCCAAAGAAGTAGAAAAAATGGTTAACGCCATCAAACTCTATAAAGACTCTGAACCTCAAACTTCTCCCAATATTCAATTTAGTGTATTACCTATGCCGGTCTTGAAAGATGGCATTTGTTTCGCCATCCTAAAAGGCAAAAACGACAATCTCATCAAGAACATCAATAAGTCCTTACGAAAATTTCACGCTCTTGAAAAAGCCACGTCCCGCAAAAAAAACTCAACATCGCCGAGGCCTTGATACAAACGCATACAACTTGCTACAAAATTAGGACAGGATTGCCTTATTTTTCTTGTCCTTGATCTCTATACTCACTCCCTCAATCTTAAGCTTGGAGAATCTTTTGAAATTATCTCTTATTTTAACTAGCGTTATTGTTTTACTTTCTGCTTGCGGTGGAGGTTCTAATTCTGACACCCCAACACCTACCAAGAAAGTCAGTGTTTCTGAGGTGACGACTGATCAATTAGTCTATCGCAAAATCAGTACTATTACGGTGAAGGGGCAGAACTTAGATGTGGGTATCAATTTTTCCCATTCGGGCTGCTTGAAAATTACCGAATTGACGGGTAGTACTGCGACACAAAAAGTCTTCAGCTGTAAAATGGTTGGTGTTGGCACAGTCCCCGTTGTCATCACAGATGGCTCCGGCAACTCGCTCTATGCGAATAACGCCAGCATTCCACTGGCAGCTCAGCCTCAAGTCACCATGATCACCAATCAAGGCACGGTTGTTTTGGAATTAAATCCTGCAAAAGCACCAATTACGGTCGACAATTTTCTTAGCTATGCAGAATCCGGCTTTTACGTGAATAAGATCTTCCATCGGGTAATCAAAGACTTCATGATCCAAGGTGGCGGCTTTACTGCTGACTTGGTACAAGCAGCAACGCAGGCTCCGATCAAACTAGAAGTGGGTAATAGTTTGAGCAATATACGCGGTAGCATCGCGATGGCGCGAACCAGCGTATTGGATTCGGCAACTTCACAATTTTTTATTAACGTTGTTGACAATGTCGCCTTAGATACCAGTGCGGGTGGTTATGCAGTATTCGGCAAAGTTGTCAGTGGTTTAGATGTAGTCGATAAGATCAAAGTTTTGCCAACCAGCACGCGTGGTGGCATGTCGGACGTACCTGATACGTCTGTTGTCATCAATAGTATGCAGCAAACCCAGTAGTCATCTAGACTTAGTACTACCTACTCCCTCTTCGGGCTGGCTTTTTAGCCAGCCCTTTTTTTGCGCGAATAATTCAGTCATTTCAAGTGTTCACGGCAAAATCTTTATTACTGATAGAGAATCAAAAGACGAAGTAATTGAATAGAGTAATTTTTTCAACGCCAAATCAAAACGACGCCGAAAATGTATCCGAATTGATTCAAAAAAAATCTGACAGATGCCCAGCAAAAATTGACACTGTCAGATTGAGATTGATTTAGTAGATCTAACAATCTATTTTTATTGCTGGCTACGCTTCCATGTCCATTGCATACTGACTTCTTTTTCTCCTTTTTTGCCTTCAATACGTGCATTAAGCTTTCCCTCTGCATCTAGCCAATAAATGATGCGTTGAGGAAAATTATGTTCTTTGTTCTCAAAAATGACTCTATTTGTGCTGGTTGTTAATAGTGTGAATGGCGTAGGCGTCCTTGACTTGGGGCTCGCGTAATAGACGATGTCTTGTTGGCTACCGTCAATGCGCATAAATTCCCACGACACCATTTTCCCGTTGACGATATCTCGATGTGTGCCAAGTAATGCACCACCTTCTGGCTTAGACCAACACTCTTCCATTTGCACACCTCTATCTTCGCCACGCCAACACCCGGTCATCCAGCTCAAATTCTGAACATCTTCCGCGAAAGCGGGAAGATTGATGGATGCTAAAGCAGTAAGGAAAATAACTTTAAACATAGATGTCTCCAAATTAGTGCGCGAAAGTACGCGCCGTTAGTATGAGATGATTTATTTCAATTTAATTGGAAATTTCCGAAATGACTTAATGTTTGCATGCGTGTTAGGACACATTTAGGCATCAGCTAAAATATCGGCTATTCGTTGCGGATCGGTAAAGTGCTTCGCCAGTGCACCGTCATGATCTCTAGTTTGTCGCGGTGAGCGTCCAACGAGTAGCCTAAAGTCTCTATGCATATGTGCTTCATCGTAATAACCTGCGGCCAATGCTGCATCAACAATTTTTTCCCCTTCTGACTGCTCAACTAACTGCAATACATGGAGCATTCTCACGATGCGGGCGTAGTGCTTTGGTGTTATTCCCATATCTGCGATAAACGCTAGCTCAATTGTTCGTGAGCTACGCGATAGGGCAATAGACAATTGATCGCTAGAGATTCTTCCTTTGCTTTCTTGAATAAGATTAACGGCTTTCTGTGCAAAATTACTGCGCGATACAGGTTTTAGCAGGCCGATTAGACATGTCTGAGTGATTTGCAATGCTGCGTCACCTGATGAACATGTTGATAGTTCCTTAATCAGATTGTCGTAAACTGTTTTACTAACAAGCTCATGAAGTTCGGTTTCAATATTCAAAGTATTCATCATATTGAGTTCAAACACTTGCCATAGCATACTTGGTTTAAAACGAAGGCCTACAGTAGAAATGCGCTTGCCAGGTCGTATCATCCAAGGTTTTGTCAGAGTTCCGGCGATAAATAGCTTGGATTGTGTATGCCATTCACCTTCTATTTGTCTTTGGAATGGATCATTCAAATGAATAATCAGTTCAGGGCAGCCATCGGGAATAATTCGCTCGATAGAGCGGTTTTCTTCGACCTCATCGTCCCAAGTATGCCAAACACATTCGAGTACATCTGCAAGTTCATTTAATGGGGCAAGAGCGTGATATTGAATCAAAGTGTCAACTCCAAATTAGAAAGGGATTTGCGCATATCTACTCCAGCGTCGTTGCGCTGCCTCATCGACCTAATTGTATTTTGTGTGGCAGTGCGCCAAAGCCTTACTTTACTTTACTTCACTTCACTTCACTTAACTTAACTTAACTTAACTTAACTTAACTTAACTTAACTGAAAAAACAGGATCGATTTGAGCTAGTACACATTAATCAAATTGTTTATTTGCTGATTCACACTATTCTTTGGGTGATATTGCAAGTGCTTCAATCTTCAATCTTCAATCTTCAATCTTCAAAAGACTACTGCCAAACGCCCTATCAACTCAAAACGAATGCGGCTATATTTGTACGAACTGCGGCCGGCCTTTCAACTGCAAAATCAATGTGCTGTCTTCCTTACTAAAGAAAATTTTCTTAGTCAAAATAGCATTTAATTGATTATTCCCTGGCGATGCAGAAAATAACGCAAACTCATAGCAAGATACTTTTGATTAAACGCCAAATTCTTGAGGTAAATAACCTAGGCAACCACGTAGAACATATTAGAGTTATTAATCACCTCTTTATTTTCAAAAACAATCTGTCCACGCGAAGCTTGTTGTAAAGTGACGATCATTCTCACTAGTGAAGATTTTTCCGCCCAATTGGAGACAAGCAGGTCAAAAAGTTTCAATAGAACTCATCATACTGACGATGAAAGTAAAGTAAATATTGTAATGACGAACGCCGCTTTAACTATGTCAAACGACGTTTAAATCATGTCGAATTACATTTACTAACTATCATTTTCAACCAATTTAAAACAGACTCTTTCAGGGAACAAAAGACATGAAGCAATTATTGCAAGTATCACAATTGACTCGTTTACGAAGCAAACTCATATTGCTAGGCATAGTGGCTAGTACCAGTCTACTGACGGCTTGCAATGAGAACTATGCACCTATGGAAACGGTCAAACAAGTCGAACTAAAACAATATCTTGGCAAATGGTATCAAGTCGCTTTTATTCCAAACAGTTTTCAATCTATGTGTATTGCTGACACTCAGGCTGAGTATCAACTGGACGACAATGATGTTCGCGTCATCAATCGCTGTCGCACTAAGGATGGCAGTATAGAACAAGCAAATGGCATTGCAAAACTAGTTGAAAACAGCAATAACGCCAAACTCCGTGTGAGCTTTTTCCGTCCGTTTTATGGCAATTATTGGGTACTCGATTTAGATCCCAACTATCAGTGGGTGCTGGTGGGAGAACCCAGCCGCAAATACGGCTGGATACTTTCACGCACGCCACAGCTTGATTCGACGATTCAAAAATCAATTTTGGATAAAGCCGAAACGCTAGGTTATCGACGCGATCAATTTCAAGTCAGCGCACAAAGTAACCCACTCAAATAAATTATTTCCGCTGCAAGGCAAAACGCCCTGAACAAATTGCTTCAGGGCGTTTTCTTAATGTGTTACCAATTCAACTGGCAAGCAATGGCTAACATCACCAAAGCCAATACGAAATAAATCAGCTGCAGTGGAATCATCCATTTAGCCCAAGTCACCCAAGGAATTCGAGCTAAAGCCAACACACCAACCGTGATACCAGATGTTGGAATCATCGGTGTCGTAAATTCACCGAATTGAAATGCCAATACCGCAGTTTGACGCGACACGCCGACTAAATCAGCAAGCGGCGCCATGATAGGCATGGTCAAGGCCGCCTGCCCGCTTCCTGAATGAATAAAGAAGTTAATCACGGTCTGAATCACAAACATTTTATGCGCGGCAAACACTGGATTATCCGCTTGCACTAGCGGCGTCAAATGAAACAACATGGTGTCTATGACATGCGCGTCACGCGCCAAAATCACGGTGCCACGTGCCAAAGCGATTACGAGTGCGGTCGTGATTAAATCTTTGGCGCCATGAATAAAGGCGTCGACAAACTCATCTGAGCTCAAACGTCCAACAACGCCGACCACGATCGCCATCACCAAAAATAGAGCCGCAATTTCATTAATAAACCACGAGTATTTCACCACGCCCAACACCATCACGCCCAGTGTCAACGCAAACATCAGCAACACTGCCTTGTGCGTTTTAGTCACTCCAGTAAAGTTAGCCAATTCATCGTCTTGTTTTTGTGCGCGTCGTTCTTGATCAATCGCATAAGTCGGTGACAGCATAGGATTTTTCTTAATACGCGCGGCGTACCACATCAAAAAAGCGATCGTCAACACGGTCGCCAAAGCCCATACGATCAGACGAAATCCAATGCCAGAAAACACGGGAACGCCAGCGATACCCTGCGCGATACCGACGTTAAAGGGATTTAAAAATGCAGCCGCAAATCCAACTTGCGAACCGACAAACGGGATCGAAACGCCAACGATCGAGTCATACCCCAAAGCCAAGGCCAAAGGAATAAATATCATCACGAACGGGATCGCCTCCTCGGCCATCCCAAACGTGGCTCCTCCCAATGAAAACAAGGTCACAAATACAGGAATAATCATCACTCGCACTAAGTGTGAGCGCGTGTGTGCTTGCGCGACTGATTTGATCATCGAATCGATCGCTTGCGTTTTCTGTAAAACAGCAAATGCGCCACCGACAATCAACACAAATCCGATAATCAAGGCCGCTTCCACAAAACCCTTAATCGGTGACATCATCAAATCGACGAATCCCTGCGGATTACTGGCGACATAATGAAACGAATTGGGATCGATCACTGTTTTGCCATTGACCACTTGGGTCTCGTATTTTCCACCTGGCACAAACCAAGTTGAAATCGCGAGTATCGCCAACAGTGCGAACAGCAGGACAAAGGTATTGGGCATTCTGAGTTTTTTTAACATGCTAAGTCTCCATCTACTTTTTTAATCGATTTACATCGACAATAAATTACCGTGGCGATAGGCACGTGTTCCAGCAACTTTCGCTACCCGCATACCATGTTGCGCATAGCGTCTGGCAACGCGGGCATATAGCACACCCGCCACACTAGAAATCATCGGCGTCACGACGCCACTGATGGGGTCAATCACATCACCAATGGACTCGCCAGCCACAATCATGTCTCCCGTATTTTTGGTAAACACTAAAGCACCTGCATGTGCGACAGTAATTGGTTCGGAGCCCTCCAATGGCGTAGCTTGACAAAGCGCATCTGGCATCGGTGCGGCTACACCTTTGATATGTCCTGCTTGGATCAAAAATTGAAGGATGGCATCGGCATCTTGTTTTGCAACAGGATGTGACAAATCACTCTCACCACGCAGCTCGATCGTGACCGCTTGGCAGCCCAGAGAAATTGGCGTATCTGAGCCAAAGTGCTGTGCCAATTCCCACCAATGACGAGAGCACGATTCATCAAATGGGTCATCACCAGAGAGCACTGACACCAGCAACGCCTGCGCCCCTAAATAGCGAGCTAAAGGCATGGTCGCATCAGCTAAGGGCGTGCCTGTGTAGAGGTGCATCACCGCTTGATTATCGCAATGCAAATCGAGCACGATGTCCGCATCAATCGCCAAAGTTTGCAATGTCTTTTTGAGCGCTGCGGCTTCATTCGTCGGCTGCCACGCTGCCAGTATGGCGAGAGCTTCACTGCGTATCAACGCTGTATTTTCTTTCGCATCTGCACTCAAACGACCCGTCAATTTTTCGACCAACGCCGGAGTCAAATACTGATAGGCACGGTTAAAGTTAATCCCAGTGGCCAAATCAAATCGACCAAAAGCACTTCCATGTATGTCTTGCGCCAAGCCGGTCGGGTTCGCGACCGGCGCCAGCACAATCTCACCGACAGTCGCATCGGCTAGTTCTAAAGCTAGCAAGCTCTCTCGTAAATAGTGACTGACCAACATGCCGGGAATTTCATCCGCATGTAGGGAAGACTGGATATACACTTTCTTAGCATTGTTAGTGTTGCTGGCACCGCCAAAATGCAAGCTAGTAATTTGCCTCGTTGTGCCTGCACTCATCGCCGGCAGCGGATGTTTGTGAATTTGCATGGTTCAGTACTCTCTCTTTTCTTTTTTCAATCAATACAAAATGCTGTTGGCAATACACGCTGAGATCTCCATAAGTGCGGTCTCAGCTTTGTTATCCTTATCTTCCCTGCTACATCAGTTGTTTAGAATTAAACATCATTTTAGTTTGTACCCGACTAATCAAGCCCAAAATAAACTAAAAACCAATTTTATGTCTGATTTTTTACACATTCTAACTTTATGAAAAAAATCTGACAATAACTATTGAAATTTATTTTGATTCGTTCTAAAGTTCGTCATCGAGATTGTTCAGAATTTTTCAAAATCAAGAAAATGAAAAAAAACCATACACCAACCGAATCACACTCACCCGATCTGGTCTTTGCCAAATCGAGTCTAGGTGAAGCCTTGATGGCGCAGTTAAAGGAAGGCTCTTCGTCATATAAACGGATTGCTGACTATCTGCTGCGCAATCAAGTCAAAGTAACGGCGCTAGGCATTGAAGACATGGCTGAACAGTGTGAAGTATCCACCGCCACCATTAGCCGTTTTGCCCGTGACTTGAATTTCGCCAACTATGCAGCACTCAAAAACAAGATCGCCGAAACAGTACAAGAGATTTTTTCACCAGTAGAAAAACTTCGCAACACCATTGAAGGCCGCAAAAATGCCTCATCACCCATGGGCGCAAGCTTGCAATCGGCGTTGGCGAATATCAATGCAGCGAGTCAGGGCATCAACGACGAACAAATTGAACAAATCATTACCCGCTTAGGCAAAGCTGGCACAGTCTATATCATGGGTTTTGGCATCAGCTCACATTTAGCTGGCATGCTGGCATTACACCTGCAACCCTACTGCAATCGTGTAGTGGAAGTCGTCGCTTACGGTGGCACCGAAGTTGCAGCGGGTAATTTAGCCAGCATTTCGGACAAAGATGTATTGATCGTGATTTCTTTTCCGCGTTACGCCTTAGATGTGATTCGCCTGACTGAATTTGCCAGCAAGCATTCCGCTTGTATTGTAGCGATTACGGATTCATCTGCATCACCGATTGCGCAACTAGGCAATTACTTATTATTAGCACCAAGTAGCCATACCATCTTGGCTAGCAGTTCCAGCGCAGCAACCGCCGTCATTGAAGCATTAGTTAGTAGCATGATGGTATCCAATAAGAAAAACGTAGAGAAAGCGATCCGTTTAACAGAAGCGCTCTCAGGCTATTTACACAATAACGACAACACCACAAGAACCTCGCAACTGGAAAGTCGCAAGCCGAAAAAATAAGTTTCCGCCCTACTTACTATTTACAACAAGCACTTTGAAAAGTGCTTGAACGGGGTCCCTTTTTCGCAAAATTTTTGCTGCATTATTTTTAAAACCTGAGGAGTCAATAAAGATGAGTAATTACAAAGCAGGCACACAGCGCTTCCCATCTGTGCCGAAGAAAATCACATCAGCAACCTGGTCCGCACTGGGCGCGATGGCAATGCTGAGTATTTCTGCGAATACCGTATTCGCACAAGAAAAAGCAGCCGAACCAGCAATACAAAAAGTTGAAATTACTGGCTCATCCATCAAACGTATCAATGCAGAAACTGCGTTACCCGTACAAGTTATTAGCCGTATCGAGATCGCCAAAACTGGCGCCACTACAGCAGAGCAATTGCTGACCACCTTGAGTGCCAATACGGGCTACACTCAAGAATCAGCGAGTATCAGTGATAAACCAGGCTCCAGTGGCATGTCAGGTGCCAACTTGCGCGGTTTAGGCGTTTCCTCGACATTGGTATTACTTAATGGTCGTCGTATGGCGGCGTTTGCATTCGGCGGTGAAGGTACGGATTTAAATGCGATTCCATTGTCAGCGATTGACCGTGTTGAAGTCTTGAAAGACGGCGCTTCTGCTGTCTACGGTGCAGATGCAGTCGGCGGCGTCATTAACTTCATTACCCGCAAAGACTTTAAAGGCTTCGAAGCGAGCGTTAGTGGTATGCGCACAGACGAAGGCGGCGGCGGTGATAAGTCAGTTAGCCTGTTAGGTGGTTTTGGTAATCTCGCAAATGATGGCTACAACTTCTTCGCCAGTTTGCAACACAAGAAGAACGAACAATTACGTACAACACAACGCGACTTCGCGGTCAGTGCATGGCGCCCATTAGAAGCACGCGGCTATCCAGATAACTTCACTTCAGCGAACACGTTCCCAGCTGGCATCTACTCAGTATCCCCTAGCCGTTATTTGGGTAATCCAAGTGCGCCAGATTGCTCAGCACCATCAAGCATCTTGATTAGCGGCGCTTGCCGTTTCGATTATCAAGCGGCGGCTGACGTTTATCCTGAATCACAAAAAACGAATTTAATCACGCGTGGAACGTTCGCAATCAATGCTGACCACACCCTGATCGCAGAATTTACTGCCTCCAAAAACGATGCCAAATATCGCTTGTCACCAACCGGCGTTAATGGCGCTCAAGGAACCCGCAGCAGCGCGTGGACTTATCCTGCTGGCGGCCCATTCTATCCGAAGTCTTACGTCAACTCAGCTGGACAAACTGTAGCGACTGACGGCAAGCCTTTCAATGTCCGCATCCGCTTGACACCAGGTGGTGCACGTACAAATGGCCAAGAATCAGAGCAACAGCGTTTATTGTTGGGCGCGGAAGGCGTAATCGCAGGCTGGGATTACAACACAGCTTACGCCCACTCTGTTTCTGAAAACACGCAAACGCTCACTAACGGTTACTACGACAGAGCACTGCTGTTAGCAGCATTCAGAACCGGCAAGATCAATCCGTTTGGCGCCCAAAGTACAGAAGGTCAAGCCTTATTGGATTCAGCAGAACGTAACATCGACGGGCGTAAAGGCAAATCAACTACCGATGTCTTTGACGCTCGTTTCACACGTGAAATTGCACAGCTTGACGCTGGTGCAGTTGGCATGGCGACAGGTATCGAATTCCGTCGTGAAAAATTGGAAGATAATTCGTCTGATGAAATTTTGGCAGGAACGATTTACTCCACTTCCAAATCACGTCGTGTTTCTGAATCACGTGATGTGAAGGCTATCTTCGCTGAATTCGATGTGCCGTTGACCAAAGAATTAAATGCGCAGTTGGCGGTACGTCACGACTCTTACGGTGGCAATATCGGCAGCTCAACGAATCCGAAATTGGCATTGCGTTACCAGCCAAGTAAGGATCTCTTGTTCCGCGTTTCTTTCGGTACTGGCTTCCGCGCACCGACAATGAAGGATCTTGATCCGTCTGCAGTTGAAACATCAACAGGTGGTTTGTATTTCGACAGCATTGGCTGTGCTAAATACAATTCACAGTGCTATAGCGATCAAATCCCGACAACAGAAGCCGGTAACGCCAATCTGAAACCAGAAAAATCCAAACAATTCTCTATGGGTTTTGTGTGGGAACCTTTAGCTGCATTCTCCGCAGCGGTCGATTATTGGAGCGTTCGCAAGACCGATGTGATTAAATTTGCACCAGAAACCTTGATCGATACAGATCCTGCATTCGTCGAAAAATCCATTACTCGCGACAGCGATGGTTTCATTGAAAACTGGGCATTGACAGCACAAAATCAAGGTAAAGAAACCAAGAGCGGCATCGATTTGAATTTAGCGTATCGCACGAAGTTTGATGGCCTGGGTAAATTGACGACACGCTTGTCAGGCACTTTAATGACTAAGAGTGAACAGCAATTTTCTGAGAACTCCAAAGTCTTCGACAACCTCGGTAAATGGGGCTTTGAATACGTGACACCAAAATGGCGTCATCGTTTGAGTGCAGATTGGGATATCGGTAACTGGGGAATGACGGTAGCGAATAGCTTCCAGTTACATCACGAAGATCAGCAGTTAGATCCTAAGGGTAATCGCCCTACCGTTGCCTCATATAGTTTGTGGGACTTACAGGCTGGATACTACGGTTTCAAAGATATCAAAATTACTGGCGGCATTCTGAATGTATTGAATACCAAACCACCATTCTCGAATCAGACTTTGACTTACTTTGCAGGCTTTGATTCGACCTATGTGGATCCACGTGGACGCGCTTTTTACGTTCGTTTGAATTACGCCTTTAAATAAACCAAACTTAGGATAAACAGTACTATTTTCTTGTGCGGCTTTTCTCCCGCATTTCGGGTAGCATCTTAGGATCGCTACCCTTTTTTTTACGTAGAATTCATTCGCCATAGAATAGTTCGCCCTCACTTTCCGAACAACATGGCACACATCTATTTTGGATAAATCATGACACTCACAGTGACTTGCGTTTTTTCGCCACTACACCAATATCTAAGTAAGCAGGGTGCAGTGCTGTTACGCCTTACATTCATCTGCCTAAGCTTACTTTCCGCACCATCGCAAGCCAACACTGACGTTAGCAAAGTACGCGGCTCTTTACTCATTGCCGGCGGTGCATTACGCAATGACAATGCAGCAGTCTGGGAAAAATTAATTGAGCAAGCTGGTGGCAAGGATAGCAAAATCGCCGTTATCCCGGCAGCATCCGGCAATCCTGATCGGGCAGCAGACTTTGTTGTGCAGACCTTAAGAAAATATGGTGGGAATGCTTTTCTCGTTCCACTTTCCATTAAGTATGAGACCAAAGATGGTCAGAAAAAAACCTCGAAAATCAATCAAGATCCACACTGGATCTCACAAATTGAACAAGCCAATGGCGTGTACTTCACTGGTGGTGACCAAGCGAAAATTACCCGATCTTTAGTCAATGCAGATGGCAAACCCAGCCCGATGCTAAATGCGATATGGTCGCTTTATCAACGTGGTGGCGTCATCGCTGGTACCAGCGCTGGTGCAGCAATCATGAGCACTACGATGTTCAACGATGCAAAAGGTGTTCTGGCGACCTTAAAACTGGGTGTCAGCGATGATAAGGAAATCGCTCCCGGCTTAGGTTTTATCGGCAAGGATGTTTTTATCGATCAGCACCTGATAATTCGCGGTCGTTTTGCACGCATGCTGCCTGTCATGCTAAAGAAAAATTACAAACTAGGCATAGGCATTGATGAGAATACTGCCTTGCTGGTGCGTCCGCAGCGCGACATTGAAGTCATAGGCTACAAAGGTGCCATTCTGATTGACTTCAATGCAGTGAAAACGAACTCCTCGCTTCCAGAATTCAATCTGCAAAATGCAAGCATTTCCTACTTATCGCATGGTGATCGTTTCGAACTTGAAAGTAAGCAGATTATCCCGGGCACAGACAAATCTTTAATAAGCACTACGGCATCAGAAGACAGCGATCAGGCAGCTGTTTTCTTCCCCAACATTTTGGGCAATACTGCGGTGGTAGAACTAATGTCTGGCTTGGCAGAAAGCCCGCGTAGTTCAGCTTTAGGTTTGGCATTTGATACCGACAGCAAGATCAAACCAGGATTAGGCTTTGAATTTATGTTTAGCAAAACGCCAGATACAAAAGCGTATTTCTCTAGTAGCTCAGGTGCAGAAGCATTTACGGTAATGCGCCTGCGATTAGATGTACGACCAGTCAAAATGGCGCAGCCTCTCTATGAGTCCATCAAGTAATTAGTATGCATTTAAATATGTAGACTAAATTAGAGGAAATCATCTGTTGTTTTAATTGGCGACGAAGCTGCAATATGGCTGTGTTAATGGCGGACATGGACTAAGATGTTCTGATCAACTATTACCTGCCGTCAGAGCAGCTTTGGGGACATTATGAATAGCCAACAATTACCAGCATCAGATCAAAATCTACCAATTTCAGATCAGCGAAAAGTACTGCAACTACTCAATAAATATGCCGAAAGCCATCTTCACCCACATAACGAAATCATTCATTTCATTTGTGTGCCTGTGATTATGTGGACAGTGTTAGCGCTATTGTGGGTCATACATCCGTTTGTCGCCGTTGTTGGCAGTGTGATCGCCCTGCTCTATTACTTCGGCTTATCGGTGGGTTTTGCACTGGGTATGTGTGTGATGGCGGCACTGATGTTCGGTGTGCTATGGTGGATGCCACAAGAATTGGTGCTGCGCGTGGCCGTTGTTGCGTTTGTGATCGCTTGGATTTTTCAATTCATTGGACACAAGATCGAAGGTAAAAAACCTTCATTCTTTGAAGATCTCCGCTTCCTTCTCATTGGCCCTTTGTTTGTAATCAGCTTTTTGTATCGACGTTGGAAATTACCGTATTGATCATCCAATTTCACCAAAAAAAACGCCAGCCTATTTATCCTTAGTGCTGGCGTTTTCTATTTGGTATTGCCTAAAACAGCCTACAGCTGATTATGACAAGCTCCAAACGTGCTCTAATTTTGCCCAAGCTTGTTGTGCTTTGCCATCTTTAGTGGCTGGCTTGAATTTGCATGATGCATAAATCTTAACCGCTGCTTTGTCCAAAGTCTTAGAACCGCTAGATTGTTCTACTTTAGAGTCAACTACGTTACCGTCTGCGCCAACCAAGATAGACAACAACACGGTGCCAGTTTCTTCATTCATCAAAGAAGATTTTGGATAAACTGCTTTTTCGCATGTTTGTTTTTCAACAACAGGTACATCCGCCGCATTTGCAGCAAATACAGAACTCAACAAAGCAACAGCCAATAAGATTTTTTTCATAGTCGGATCACGGAAAAGAGATTGAGATAAGCCCATGAGAACCTTATTGCATAAAGACACTTGCAAATTGCCACATGGAAACAGTCGACATTTTAAAGAATATTTTTCCATGTGGCAATACTTATGCGCAAAATTTAATCAGTTATTTTGTCGAATGTAAATATATTCTCTTGTCTTTACCCCTTTAGTATCGCCGAGATAATAAAAAACCGAACATGTGATACCACATGTTCGGCAAAATCATAGCCTAACTCGCTTACTTTAGTTTTTGGCGGGCTAGTTAATGATGCACTACCTAGGGACAGTTATTCATAGCTAGCATTGATATTCACACCGCTAAATGGCTGTTTTGCTTTCAAAACGATGTAATACCAGGTATTCGCTGTAGGCGATGCAAACAAAACATTTTCGTTATTCCCCGCTTTTAAAGAAGCTGCGTCATACGAACTGGTCGTTGGGTAGCTGTCTTTCTTCACATACAGATCTACATCACCGGTTCCACCATTCGTATACAACTTCAGATTCTTTGTACCCGCTGGCACCATGATATAAACATAGGCTTGAGTGTTAGAAGATAAATTCCTAATTGAGCAGTTTTTACCCAATTGTGAGGTCGAACTACAAGCTGGCAAGGTCACGACAGGGGACGTAGGCACAGGTGGTTCCCCCGCTACTGTTGCGCTCTGCGCCCAAGCTGCAAACTCTGCATCGTACTTAGTCCCGATATTTGCCATATAGGCTTGGTATCCGGCGTAATCACCAACACGGAATTTAGCCACTATCGCATCAACATCATTGCGATGTTTCTCGTTCATAAAACGCACCGCCATATAACCCCAGCGATAAGCACGCGCCACATAATCAGACATGGAATAGGTATTGCCGAAGATGGTGCTGAGTTTATAGGTACCCGTTTTCGCCGCGTCAATCGCTTCTTGGTAGTTATTTTTGTGTGACAAATACTCTGCCACACCTTCTATCCACCAGATCGTCGGTTTCTCTACACCTGCACCAAAATCACCTGCCATATCAAAGCGACCATCCAGATAATGCACATATTCATGCTCCAGATTCCAGACTACGAATGCCGGTCGCAACCAAGACGCTTCGTGAGCGATAAAACGTGCCTGATTGTTGACATCTGCTGGATTGCCTTCTAGGTACATACCACCATTATCAGTAGTAATGCCGTACAGAACACCCGCATATTTGCTGTAGTTGGTATAGTCATCGAACACTACTAGCTCCAAGGACTTGTTATTGTCGTTAGCAACAGGCTGCTGATTTGTTACCAACATCGTGTGGAAATAGCCCTCTCCCGCACCCAAAATATTACAAGAATCTTGCAACTGCGCCGTCGTCATATCCTGTGCACGAATCTTGACGCTTGGGCTGCAGGTGTAGCTGGTTTTCAAAACAATATTGGCGAGCTGCGTTTTGTAATTGCATGTGCCGTACTCTGCACAGTTGGCAGTATCGTAGTATTCAACAGCGGATGCTGCATTCAACCACAGATCACTATCAGCACCTGTCATGCTAGACGTCGCCAATTGGTTCTTCACCATAGGCTTCACACTTGGCAATAAAGCAGCGTACTTCATAAAACGAAAAGCTTCGTTCTCGGCGTCATTCAGCTGATACGCGTTGCTTGTATTTAATAGAGCGGATTTGTTATTCACCACAAAATTATTCAGCGCTGTCGGATAAGATATATTCTGAATAATCGATGCTGCATTCGCACGATCATGCGCATAGAACATCACGGTTAAAGCACCCGTGAAAGCGCCAGCTGCCGATGATTGCATCAAACCATTTGACGCATTTGGATTCGAAGCGGTATTCGTAAAGCGTACAAATACATTCTTTACGCTCGGTAAGTAATACGCTTCGTCATTGAGGTTAGTAACCAGCTTAAACACCTCGCTGGCCGTATTGCCCCAAGCTGAATTTGACGCATACAAGGCATTACCATCAATCAATTGCTTAATCGGCGCACGCAGATTAGTCATCACGGTCGCCGATGGCGCAGGGATAGTATTGCCACTTGCTAGGAAATAGCCAGCGCGCAAATACAATGCCAAGTTGACCAATGCAATATTCGTGGCATTGTAACTACCCGCCTCTTGAGTAAAACGCGAAGCAACGGCATTCATATTGCTAGCAGAGTAAATTCCTGTACCTTGTGACGCAGTTAAAGAAAATAAGCCGTAAGTGCATTCGGGATCAGGCAATGACACCAGATAGTTCGCAAGTGCAGCGCCGCTATAGCTGGCCATCGTCGTCACATCTTTGCAAGCTGCCGTTGGTGCTGGTGCCATCAAAGGATCTAACTTGGATACTGCCGTGTTTCTATTTGGTGTTTGGAACGCTTGCAGATCACGTTTACTAACTGGTAAATTGAATTTCACTTGCTCCGCGCTTGGTGGCAATGCCAAGCGTTCATGAGGGCGCGGTGCCTGTTTCAATTGTTTGGACGTGTGCTCATGTCCTTCATGTTGTTCGGCCCGCTCTAACTTTTCTAGCCTATTAGCAGCACTTGCATGCGCCAGACCCATCACATTTGCAGCGACCAAAGCTGTCAGGATCACGGTATTTCGGTTAATCGACATTTGTTGACTCCTCTATTTGTAATTATTGACGGACGCCCAGCAACATCCTCTTCTATTGGGTATCCACTGATGAATGAGCGTAGTTTTCCTTTACAAACCTCGCTCCAAAGCCCACCACAGTGATATTTGTAGTTTCGCTATTCCAACATGCGATCTCGCAAATCCAACCAACACTGTAGTAACTCAAGCCTGGTTTCCCCTCCCTTAGAAGAAACATGACTCAAGCAAAGGCAAACCTATCTTATAAATATATTTATTAAATATCAATGATATATTCAATGAAATGCGTAATCGAAAGACAATTGAATTCAAAAACACAGTAAATTTTGACGAGATAAGGAATCGTGGAATTTTGAGCGGAAGCGACATTCAAAAACCAAACAAAATTCCAATAATCGTCGCAAATTATCGAATTTCCCATGGGCATCATGGGGATTCAGATAGTTTTGTTTGGTGAATGCGAGGGAAGAAAATCTAATTAACTACTTATTTAGCAGCAATCATGTTCAAATTATTTATGACTTTCTTGAGAGAACCAAAATTCAGGTAGATGGTTTTCTGTGAATTTTCTGTGAATTTTCTGTGAAGCTTGGTTTTAAGCCTATTTGCGTTCCAGCCTTAAGACCTTATGTTTGGCCTAACTATATTCCTAAAAGGGGACTTCATTTTTTCATACATCGATTTACATTCCTGTATTTTGAGGAATAACACTTCGACTAAAACAAAAAAGGGCATGCGATTTGCATGCCCTTTTTTTTGCAAACTCACATGGCATTTTGCGCCAAGTGAGAGTACTCGTTTCAAAAACTGTCTTTACTCGTAATCACTCATCGGCACACAAGCACAGAACAAGTTACGATCGCCGTAGACATTGTCAGCACGGCCTACTGGTGCCCAGTATTTTTGCTTGCGCAAAGCGGGGATTGGATAGGCTGCAACTTCACGGCCATAAGCATGATTCCATTCGTTAGCGACTAATACTTCAGCAGTATGTGGTGCGTTTTTGAGTGGATTGTCTTTGGCGTCAAATTCACCGCTGGCGACTTTGGCGATTTCTTCACGAATAACGATCATAGCTTCGATGAATCGATCCAACTCAACTTGTGATTCGCTTTCTGTTGGCTCTATCATCAAAGTACCAGGAACTGGGAAGCTCATGGTTGGGGCGTGGAAACCGAAGTCGATCAAACGCTTTGCTACGTCTTCATTCGAGATGCCAGTCGCATCGGTCAATGGACGCAAGTCCAAAATACATTCGTGCGCTACCAAGCCATCATGACCTGTGTACAGCACTGGGTAGTGTGGTGCCAAACGTTTAGCAATGTAATTCGCTGCCAAGATCGCTGTCTCAGTCGCTGCCTTCAAACCTTCTGCGCCCATCATGGCGATGTACATCCATGAGATTGGCAAAATGGAAGCTGAACCAAAAGGTGCAGCGCTCACTGCTGAGATGCCATCTTCACCACGCACATAGCCAATTGACTTTTGATTTGGCAAGAATTTCGCCAAATGCGCGCCCACTGCAACTGGACCAACACCTGGGCCGCCGCCACCGTGAGGAATACAGAAAGTCTTGTGCAAATTCAAATGACTAACGTCGCCACCGAATTTACCTGGTGCTGCTACACCAACCAAGGCATTCATGTTAGCGCCGTCGACATACACTTGACCGCCGTGTGCATGAACGATTTCGCACAATGTTTGAATACCTTCTTCAAATACACCGTGAGTCGATGGGTAAGTCACCATCGCTGCTGCCAAATTGGCACTGTGTTTTTCTGCTTTGGCTTTCAAATCGACCAAGTCAACGTTACCGTTTTCGTCGCAAGCAACCACGACAACTTCCATACCAACCATGGATGCAGAAGCAGGGTTGGTACCGTGCGCAGAAGATGGGATCAAGCAGATATTGCGATGCGCATTGCCACGTGATTGGTGGTATGCCTGAATGATCAACAAACCAGCGTATTCACCTTGGGAACCAGCGTTTGGTTGCAAGGATACGGCATCGTAACCAGTCGCTGCGCACAACATCGCTTCAAGTTGATCGATCATTTCGCGATAGCCAACGGTTTGATCGTTTGGCGCGAAAGGATGCATATTCGAAAACTCTGGCCATGTCACAGGGATCATTTCAGATGTGGCATTCAACTTCATAGTGCAAGAACCCAGCGGGATCATGGTGCGATCCAAAGCCAGATCTTTGTCTGCCAAACTACGCAAGTAACGCAGCATTTCGTGTTCCGCGTGATAGCGGTTGAATGTTGGGTGCGTCAAATAAGTCGTAGTACGAGCCAAGGCTGCTGGGAAAGCATCTGCAACGCTTGCTTCTGTCGCGTCGAATGCTGGTGCTGTTTTGCCTTGTCCGAGGATAGTCCACAAAGCTTCAACGTCAGCACGTGTTGTTGTCTCATCCAATGAAACACCAACTTGCGTCGCGCTGATTTGGCGCAGGTTGTAACCCGCTGCTTGTGCTGCTGCATGCACTGCAGCAGCATCAGCAACATTGATCGTCAAGGTATCAAAGAAAGACGCATTGGCAATTACCACACCCATTTGCTTCAAACCAGCAGCCAAAGTACCTGTTAAACGATGAGTACGTAGGGCGATTTGTTTCAAGCCTGCTGGGCCGTGATACACGGCGTACATAGACGCGATCACTGCTAGTAAAACCTGCGCTGTACAGATGTTCGACGTCGCTTTTTCGCGGCGGATATGTTGTTCACGTGTTTGCAATGCCAAACGGTAAGCTTGTTTACCTTGTGCATCGATCGTGACACCAACCAAACGACCTGGCATCGAACGTTTGAACGCATCTTTCGTGCCCATGAAGCCAGCATGAGGGCCACCGAAGCCGAGCGGTACACCAAAGCGTTGGCTATTGCCGACGACAACGTCAGCACCCCAAGTACCCGGCGCTTCGATCAAGGTCAATGCCAATAGATCAGCAGCAGCGATTACCATACCGCCTTTAGCGTGAACGGCAGCGGTAAATTCGCGATAGTCGCGCACCGTACCGTCTACGCTTGGATATTGCAAGAGTACGCCGAAACAGTCGTTTTCGATTGCTTCATTACCTGTGCAGGTACGCACTTCTATACCCAAAGGTTTAGCACGGGTTTCGATGATTTCACGTGTCTGTGGCAAGACGTCGTCAGCCACGTAAAACACATTGGAATTAGATTTGCCAACACGTTGGATCAAGGTCATTGCTTCAGCAGCAGCTGTACCTTCGTCGAGCATAGATGCGTTCGCGATGTCCATGCCAGTCATGTCCATGATGACTTGTTGGAAGTTCAAAATCGCTTCTAAGCGACCTTGAGAAATTTCTGGTTGGTATGGCGTGTATGCCGTGTACCAAGCTGGGTTTTCAAAAATATTACGCAAAATCACGCCTGGCGTGTGCGTGTTGTAATAGCCTTGACCGATAAAGGACTTGAGCACTTTGTTTTTACTCGCCAAGGCTTTCAAGGTTGCCAAAGCTTCAGTTTCAGATTTCGCTTCTGTGAAGTCAGCCAAAGGCAAAACATTTTTACGACGGATATTCGCAGGAACAATTGCGTCGATCAAAGCGGTACGATCCGCATAGCCCAACACTTTGAGCATAGCAGCTTGTTCTGCGTCTGATGGGCCGATATGACGGGCGATAAAGGCATCATGTGCCTCAAGTTGGGAAAGGCTAGTACGTGTCATGGTAGTCTTAAGAAAATGAGAAAAATAAGTTCAACATCTAACCGCAGAGGCGCAGAGTACGCAGAGAAATCCTTCAATATCTCTGCGTACTCTGCGCCTCTGCGGCTTGGCTTTTCTTATGTTTTTAGCCGATATTTTTTTGGTAGGCTTCTGCACTCATGAGCGCATCAACATCCGCTGCATTTGATGGCTTCAATTTGAACAACCATGCATCAAATGCGCCTGCATTAATAGAGTCTGGTGCATCAACAACGGCATCATTAACCGCAACAACTTCACCCGCCACAGGTGCGTACACGTCGCCTGCTGCTTTCACAGATTCAATCACGCAGCAATCTTTACCAGCGGCCAATACCGTACCAACTTTTGGTACTTCAACAAAAACGATATCACCCAATGCATCTTGCGCGAAATCTGTAATACCAACGGACACTGTGCCGTCAGCTTCAACGCGTACCCATTCGTGGGATTCTGTGTATTTACGATCTGCTGGAACTGTCATGTTTTTCTCCAAAAAAATTTAAAAATAATTCAAAATAATTTCTTTTTGTACTTCTGAATAATCAGGGATCGCCAAAAATTCAATTATAGAGATGCAGTTCAAGACGTAAACCGGAGCAATACGTCGGTATTGCGAGGATTTACAACGCCGGAATGCGCTCTAGAATTGGATTTGTGGTGACTCCCTAAGCTACAAGAACTTTGCCGTTACGAACAAACGGAAGTTTAACTACAGTTGCTGCTAATTGTTTGTCACGAATCTGCACGTGAACTGTGTCACCAATCGCGACGGCCATAGGCAAACGCGCCAAGGCAATCGCTTCTTGCATACTTGGACTGAAAGTGCCGCTAGTGATTTCACCTTCGCCGTGTGCTGTGATGATTTTTTGATGTGCGCGGAGGATGCCGCCTTTTTCGCGCAGGATCAAGCCCAAGAATTGCGCTGATTGACCTTGTTCTTGCAAAGCCTTCTTACCGACGAAATCACGCTCGGAAACCAAATCAATCGTCCACGCCAAACCTGCGTTCAATGGATTCACTGTTTCATCCATATCTTGACCATACAAATTCATACCCGCTTCTAAGCGCAGAGTATCGCGCGCACCCAAGCCAGCTGGTTTTACGCCGACTGAGACCAAAGCATTCCATAAGTCAGTGATGCGTTCAGCAGAAACCGCGATTTCAAAACCATCTTCACCAGTGTAACCAGTGCGTGCAACCATGACTTCACCAAATGCGGTACCGTCAACGATGACAGCATTAAACGGTTTCATCTCTGCGCTGACAGCTTTCGTTTCTGGCAAAACTTCCCAAGCTTTAGCGCGAGCATTAGGACCTTGAACTGCGATCAAACCGTAGGATTTTGCACCATCACGACGTTGTGTGATCGTGATGCCGGCGTTCGTTGCCGCATTATGTGCATTCATCCATGCCACGTCTTTTTCTGCTGTTCCAGCATTCACGACCAAGCGGAACCAGCTTTCGTTCATGAAGTAGATGATTAAATCATCAATGACTGTGCCTTCAGGTTTCAGCATCGCTGAATACAGGGCTTTACCGGAAACTTGTAATTTATCGACGTTGTTTGCAACCAGGCCGCGCAAGAAGCTGCGGACATTCTCGCCTTTGAGGTCAACGACACACATATGAGAAACGTCGAACATGCCGACATCGGTACGCACAGCATGATGTTCTTCGATTTGGGAACCGTAGTTTACTGGCATATCCCAGCCACCGAAATCAACCATCTTCGCGCCGGCGGCACGATGTGCTGCGTTCAAGGGAGTTACTTTAAGAGTTGTTTGCGTCATGTGAGAGCCTCAGTACCGTTATGGACAAAAAAGGGACGAAAAAAAGCACACGATAAGGTCGATTTCAAAAACCTACTTCGTATGCTACTTGATCACTTCTCGAATTTGATTCAAGAAATAACAATCATTCGCTACCCCTCTGTCCTGGTACCTGAGAGATTACGAGAATCAAACATAAGTTGGTTCTCGTCGCACCTTCGGTGGGTAGTTCAATGTCTGATAGTTCAGCACACTGCTACCGCTCTCCAGAGTAGGGGAGTTTTTACACAACCCCGCTGATCGGTCCTTTTGCCTGAGAGTTTTTGGGTATTAGCCCCTTCGGCGGCAGTACACTCGGTGAGTCACAGCTCTCTCCCGATCAAGTTTCGCGATTATAACCCGAAACATCAGGGTGGTTTCCTATCGCCGCACTTTTTTTCACAATTTATTGAGTAATAAAGTGTCAATTGTCTTATTCAAATAAACGTTCAAAAGTCATTTATTTAAATCAAATTTGATCAATGAAATTATTCCTGCACTCGCTCGGGCTTTCCTGCAAGGCTCTCGGCAGTATGATGTGCCGCAGAGCTACCCACCGCCAAAATCGGTTGACGCGGTGGTTCGCCCCACATGCCTTTGCCGCGTGCATAGTAAGCGTGCAAATAACCCCAATACACCAAACCATCAGCACTGCGCGGATCAAGCAGATAAAAACCTAAACGACCTAAAGGCTGATTCAAAGGCACATACAAGGCCTTATCTAAGGTCTCATTTGTCCAGCTATAGCCAGCACGCTTCTCGGGGATTTGCTCTTTCCACTGCCCTTTTATTTGTGCGGTAAAGATTCCCTGAAAAGTATCCTTCGCGATATTGCGCTCAGTTTCGTGGAAATACATCAAAGCCTGATCTTTGGGACGTGCTGAACCTGGCAGCACTTTCAAACCGTGCGCTTCCAAAATCGGCCGTAATTTTTCAGCATAAGCTGAATCAAGCAAATAGCCTTGCGGCACACGAATTTCATCGACCGCTTTGAAGGCAACATAGGCAGGCAGATCCATCTTAGTGCGTGATTTTTCGCCGATGATTTGGCCGTTTGCATCCTTAACCGGATCAATCACGTCAAAACTATAGGTCTCCGCCAGGGTCATTTCAGTACGCAAAGGCAGGCGCGCGTCATTGTTTTTCCACTGATCAGCCCATCGCGCTTTTGCGGCGACTTGCTCACGTTTGACTTGCTCTTTGTTCGCCGCCAACCAACGTAATAATTCCACGACATACAAACGATTGTCTTCTATACGATCTTTGTAACTACGATACACATAGGTCTCAACCAAAACACCCAAAGCATATTGCAGCGTTGGATAATTACTGACTAAGTTAGGCGTAGAAAAAGCGGATTCCCAACCGTCAATCTGCTTATCTTTGTTGTAGCGAAAATTACCGTAATCATAGGTTGGCATCCCGCGCGGCAACATGGTAGCGCGCACATCCGTCAACATCTTGCGATTAAGCCCCTGCAGTGGCGCGTCGCCACCCGTCGCCCAAGCTGGTTCATAGGTAATATGAAAGCCGTGATAGCTGCCATTAGTCGTGTGCAAATCAAATACCGCCGCCGGTTGAAAGTCTTGATACATCGCCAGCATCCAACGCGTATTTGCCGCGGCAGCCTTCATCATGTCGCGATTCAGGTCTATTCCAAACGCATTTTCACGCGGCCCTACACCACCAGATGGATTGGGTTGATGACGCCGATTTAAGGGATCTTGCGCATCAGCACCGTCAGCGTTATAAGTTGGCAGCGTCACGATTTCTATCGATTGACGAATTTCCGGATACTTCCCTTGCACTAATTCGCGCAAGATAATTTGCATCGCATCTTTACCTTCGACTTCACCCGCATGGATGCCAGCATTGATATACACACGCAAAGGGTCTTTCCCCGTAGAGGCGAGACGCCAGGCATTTAAGGGCTGACCCGTCTCCGTAGCGAGCGGCGCTTTTTTGGGTTGATATCGACTTAAGGATTTATCCTTTTTTTGCAGTTCCGCCATGAACTGTGCGACATCGGAAACCGTGCTGGTCGTCTGATAATTATTTTGCTCAAAACGCGCTTGTGGCCAAGTGGCGTCTTTGGATTTGTCAGCTGCTTGCACCGCAACAGTAAAGGCTGCAAACACACCGAGGGCACATACCGTTTTCTTCACAGATTTCATTTTTCTTCTTATCAGGTTATGAACATCAGCTTACGAATGTTCGTGGCAAGACACTTACAAAAAAACGACCTGAGCAATACATCACCCAAGTCGTTTTTAATCATTCATTCAAACAACGGCTTTGCAAATTATTTGCTAGCGTTACGTTGCTTCCAAGCTTCCAAATATTTCGCTGCTTTAGGATTTTTCTCGTCCCACTTAGGTGCATCTTTGCTGTTAGCGATATGCTCAATGGCAACCGCAACGGCGCGATCGACTTTCGCCATATTCTCGTAGTCGATCTTGTTCGCTTCATCACCTAAACCATGATAATCAGGGAATCCATAAGCCACGCTAATCGTATGAGCAGGAATACCCTGATCAGCCAAAGCCTGGTTATCACTGGCACCAAAGTATTTATCGCTATTCACAGGATGCTTCCAAACGTTGATACCTGTCTTGTCGCCTGCCTGTTTAATAATGGCACCAACTTCGGAGAAATCAAAACCCGTCACGCCCACCGACGCGACTTGAGCGCCTTCTGAATCATCGGTACGACCGACTTGCTCAATATTGATACCGGCAACTGTTTTTTCTATAGGGAAAACTGGATTTTTGCCATAGTAACGTGAACCCACTAAACCTTTTTCTTCGCCGAAGAAAGTCATGAAAACGATACTACGTTTCGGACGTTCCTTCATACCTGCAAAAGCTTTCGCTAACTCAATTACCGAAACCGTACCGCTAGCATCATCGTTAGCACCGTTAAAAATCTTATCGCCTTCAGCATTCGCTTTTATCCCTATATGATCGTAATGCGCCGTCACCAGCACGTAGGTATCTTTCAGCGCCGGATCAGAGCCACGCAATACACCGATCACGTTACGTACAATCGTGGGCGAGCTTGGTTCGGCTTCTGGCGCTGGCGCTGGTGCGGCAGAACGACGACGAGGCAAATCCTTCTTCAATACATTCCAGTCTGCCGTTTGAAAATAGCCGTCATTACCTGCAGGCTCTAAGCCGATGACACGAAATTGTGCTGCAATGTATTCCGCTGCCAGATCCAGACCACGTGATGGCGTGTCGCGCCCCTCTAACAGATCCGAGGCAAGGAAAGTCAAATGTCCACGCATAGAATCCGCAGAAATACGTTCTACTGTGGCTTGCATCGCGGGGCTAAGTTTAGCTGCAGCACTTGGTGCTTTTTGCGCAAACGTAGAGGAAGCAACAAGGCTGCTGGAGATTAATAAAGCGGATGCAATTAGTTGTAAGCGTGGCGTAAAGTTCATACCTGTCCCATTCGAAATTGTCACTATAAAATTATTTTAAAGATGAAAGACATCATAAAGAGGTTTGCTATTGTGGGTCCACTTTACGAAACAAGTCCTTCACTTGAACCAAGCTCTGAGTCTACTTTATAAAATAAGTTCCCAAAATAGACATGGTATATAGACAGGGCACCTAACATACGTGCTTTTTAATTATTCAGATTGCATCCAAGCTTTTAAGCCATTAACCCAAATGGGTGCCTGCAATTTGTAGTTTACTCGTAATATAGCCGCCCGCTGATAGAGCAATTCGAAGTCCACTTCAGGTGCGCGCTTAAAGCCTATCGCAACAACGTTGGCATCATGTACTTCCGGCAACCATACGACGACTTCAAAACAAGCTTGCATGGCAGCGATGTTTTTGGCGCGCTGCTGATCGTTTGCAAACAAATTGACTGTCAACATACCTTCATCATTCAAGCAATCCGCGCAAGCTTGATAGAACTCAGGACTATCTAACACTGGCCCCTCGGCGTCGGCGTCATATAAATCTACCTGTATTACGTCGATCTTGCCGCGACGAGTGGGATTACGCACAAAATCAAAAGCATCCATCTCTATCACACGCAAACGCTCATCATCCTCAGGCAATCTGAATTGATCACGGCACATCGCGATGACTTTAGGATTTAAATCGACCGCCGTAACCAGCGCTTCAGGAAAATGCCGGTAGCAGAATTTGGTTAATGCAGCAGCCCCCAATCCAAGTTGCACGATGTGTCTGGGCTGCATATTGAATAGCATCCACAAATTCATTTGCTGCACGTACTCAAGCTCGATTTGATCAGGCACTGCTAGGCGCATAGAGCCTTGTATCGGCGCGCAACTGACATCACTGTTCACGTCACTTGCCAAATGAAGGGATCGAACGCCACGAAACTCGGAGACAAAGACATCGGGATGGTTTGACGACGTGGGAATTATCTGTGTACTTTTTTTAGCCATCATCTATTTTGTTTTTTCGACATTGAGACGAAAACTGCAGTCATGCGTATGATCATTTACCATACCAATTGCCTGCATGTAGGCATAAATAATCGTCGAGCCTACAAACTTAAAGCCGCGTTTTTTCAGATCTTTTGAAATCTGATCAGATAATTCTGTCGTGATAATTCGTTCACCAGTATTGACAATTGGACGGCCATTCACGTGCGCCCACAAATAACTATCGAGACTGCCGAATTCTTTGCATAGGTTTAAATACGACTTCGCATTGGTAATCGTTGCTTGTATTTTGAGGCGGTTACGAATAATGCCGGCATTTTGCATCAAGGCTTCCACTTTTTTTTCATCATACTCAGATATCTTTTGTGCGTCCCAATAATCAAAGGCGAGGCGATAATTTTCGCGTTTATTGAGCACCGTCTCCCAACTCAGTCCCGCTTGTGCCCCCTCTAAATTGAGCATTTCAAACAGACGCAATTCATCATGGCAAGGAACGCCCCATTCATAATCGTGGTAATCCAAATATAAGGGATTCGCTGGATTAGCCCAAGAACATCGTATTTTCGTCATATTTTCTACCTGTAAATCCGCGCCAAATCCAATGCTTAAATTATTATTTTTTCAAGCACTAAACAACACCATTGCATAAAACATAGATTATACTGCCCAGCATCAGTGCTTCCTAAAAACGACAATAAGAACCAATTGTTTTTTTAGATGAAACTGCAAATAAAAAAGCTATTTGATACAGGTATAGACCATGATAAACAACTTCAAAAAAAACGCCTCTATTTTCGCCACCCTGCTACTGACGGCCCTTCTAAGCAGTTGTGGCGGCGGAAGTGGAAGTTCTTCCAGCAATACTAGCTTGTGTACTCAAAATAGCGCATTTTGCAACGTAGCTAGCAACGGCAATTCCAGTAACACTGGAAATTCCACGGGAAATGGAACTGGAGCCGGAACTAGCACAGGAACACCAAGCGGCAGCAGCATTGGCGCCCCCTCGGTTTATGCCAATGTTTGTACAGCAGGCGTAGAAAAAAGCTGGGTTCGCGCACATTTAAATGATGTGTATCTCTGGTACAAACAGATTGTCGACGTACCACCAGCCAGCTACAGCACACCTCAATTGTATTTTGATGCGCTACTGGTCAAACAAAACGACCGCTTCAGCTTCACCGCACCTAAAAGTGAAATCGATGGCTATTTTGAAGCAGGCGAGGATGTCAGTTTTGGCTATAAGCTGGTGAATCAAAATAATCAGCTGCGTGTCACTTTTGTTCAACCTAATTCGCCGGCTGACTTGCAACAAGTGAAACGCGGCGCACAAATTATAGGCCTCAACGGCACACCAATCGGACAATTAAGCTATGACGCCCAAGTTGCAGCGCTTTACCCGACCAGCTCACAAACCACGACCCGATTTGAAATCAAAGAGCTTGGTGCAAGCACGACTCGTATTGTGGATTTAAAGGCGACAACCGTTATTACACAACCAGTTTTACAGAGCAAAATCATCACCACCCCCGAAAACCGTCGTTTAGGCTACATCGTGTTCACCGATCATATTGCAACGGCATCCGATCCTTTGGTCAACAGCCTGCGCAATTTTAAACAACAAGGTATTGATGATCTGGTCATTGATTTACGCTACAACGGCGGAGGTTATATCTATATCGCGAATGAAGTAGCGTCTATGATTGCAGGTAGTAAAGCTCTGGGGCGTGTTTTTGAACAACTTCAATACAACGATAAACATGCCGATTGGACTGCCCAAAGTAAATTCTTGTTCACCAACAAATCACGCTCTGGGCAAGATTTACCTCAACTGAATTTGTCGCGCGTCTTCGTGTTAACCAGCGCCCGCACTTGCTCCGCAAGCGAAGCAATCATCAACGGACTGTCACCTTTTGTGCAAGTAATTACCATAGGCGGCACCACTTGTGGCAAACCGTATGGATTCTCGCAAACGGATAACTGTGGCACGGCTTATTTTGCGATTGAATTTGATGGCGTAAATGACTCGGGTAAAGGCGGCTATGTCAACGGTTTCGCACCAACTTGTCAAGCTACTGACGACCTCGAGCATGAGTTGGGTTCACTGAGTGAACGACTTTTAGCCAATGCGGCGAGTTATAGTAGGTCTGGCACCTGCGCTGTAACTGGCATTGCTGTCCCAGCCGCCCCTTTCCAAATCAACGGTACCGTTATCGATCCTGACCCTCACCCTTGGAGAAATAATCGCATACGCAAGTAGGCCTTGCTCAGTTGATAGTTAATAGTTAAGCAAAAAGGCGCGAATTTAACACTCGGGCTTTGTTTGCGACTATTTTTAAAACTTATTTTGTATTGCATGTAAGTTTTTGCCGACAAATTCGACTAACAAATAACTTCAACCTTTTAGCGAAACGAATAATGCAAGCGCCAATTCGAACTTCACTTTTACGAGCCTGCATGAGCTTGCTCCTTTGTTTAACTCTAAATTCCGTATTGAGTTCTCACGCTATAGCGCAACAAGCCAAAGCCAGTCCCAAACTGGCACTCAGTGGCATTGACTATTTAGGCCGAAAAATAGATTTGCGTGACTATGCAGGCAAAACGGTATTAATCAGTTTTTACAGCGGTGGGTGCACGGTTTGCGCAAGAGATCTAAAACTCATGCGGGAATTTTTTCGCGACAATGCAGCAAAGAATTTCGTCTTAATCGGTATAAATATTGATAAGACTAAGGCCGATTTTGATATGTACACTAAAATTGTTGCAGCTAGCATACCGAAGAATCAACAATTCCCCCTTATCTGGCGGGGTAGCACTGAAACTCTCGATGGTTTTGGTACAATTAGCAGCGACCCTAGTCATTTCGTTATCAATGCAAACGGGCAAATCAGCCTGAAAAGCGAAGGTACATTTAAATCTGAAGACTGGGATAATTTATGGGAAATCTTGAATCCATAAATTAGCTTCAAGTTAGCAAAATTCCATAAAAAAACGCACGATCAACGTGCGTTTTTTTAAGTCCAATACAATTGGTATAGTTGGTATTACACCACGATAGTCTGATGCTCATTACCCTCACGAGCACGGATAGCACCAATCTTAAATACGGTTTCACCGGCTGCGACCAATTGCGCCATCGCCGCATCTGCCTGATCCGCCGCCATAATAACGACCATACCGATACCGCAGTTAAATACGCGGTGCATTTCTGCATCTGCTACACCGCCGTGTTGTTGCAACCATTTGAACAAAGGTGGCATATCCCAAGACTTGCTATCTAAGATCGCAGTCAACTTGTCGCCCAATACGCGTGGCACGTTTTCTACCAAGCCACCACCCGTGATGTGCGCCATGCCTTTAACTTCCATACTTGCCATCAAAGCCAGCAAAGGTTTAACGTAAATTCGGGTTGGTGCAATCAAAGCATCCGCCAAGCTACGGCCGTGGAAATCTGCATTCAAATCTGGATTCGCAACTTCAATGATTTTGCGTACCAAAGAAAAACCATTGGAATGAATACCGGAAGAAGCCAAGCCTAGAATCACGTCACCCGGTACGATTTTGCTACCGTCGATGATCTTAGATTTCTCTACAGCACCGACTGCGAAACCAGCCAAATCGTATTCACCTTCTGGATACATAGAAGGCATTTCAGCAGTTTCACCACCGATCAAAGCGCAGCCCGCTTGTTCGCAGCCAAATGCCACGCCTTTAATCACATCGGTTGCAGTTGCTACATCCAATTTGCCGCAAGCAAAATAATCGAGGAAGAATAAAGGTTCCGCGCCTTGCACCAGGATGTCATTGACGCTCATCGCGACCAAATCGATACCGACGGTATCGTGACGATTCAAGTGAAACGCTAATTTCAACTTAGTACCGACGCCATCCGTACCGGAAACCAACACGGGCTCTTTATATTTTTTACTGACTTCAAACATCGCGCCGAAACCACCGATACCGGCCATCACGCCTTCACGCATCGTACGTTTTGCGAATGGCTTGATCGCATCGACCAGCGCATCGCCGGCAACCATATCGACACCAGCGTCGGCATAAGAAAGAGAAACGGGAGTATTTGTGCTCATAGGATAGTCGTCAGTTGGGGCTTGAGGCGGTAAAATAGCGGAATTGCCAGAAACTAGGATGTTCAAAGTCTTTATTTCAGCTTAGCTTTTAGCTTAAATTCACGAAATAAGGTTTTTCAGGACATCCAAAACCGCTATTTTAACAAATTGACCTAGGTTTTACCTAGTTTTTAGGCAAACTAACGGTTTCAACATTTGCTCAACCAAGAAAAGACTATGCCTTTTAATCTGACCAGCAATCAAAAGCAAACCATTACATGGTTGAGCGTCGCCTTTGCATTTATACTTTTGCTATCTTTACTTGGCCCGATTCTTATGCCATTTATCGTGGCAGCTATTTTGGCGTATGTGCTCAACCCTTGGTTAGATAAGCTTTGCTTGATGACCTTCAAAGGGATTCGACTACCCAGACCAATCGCAGCGACACTGATGATCTTGCTGGTTGTGGCCTGTATTCTGGCGATCGTTCTCATCATGGTGCCAATTTTACAAAAACAAATTCCACTACTGCATAATCAAATCCCCTTATTTTTAAACAAATTTAATGCTTTGGTTAGCCCTATCCTGCACGACTTTGGCATCCAGGCCAGCATCGATAGCGAAGGCATTAAGGCGCTTATTAGCGATCATTTGGCAAGTAGCGGCGATGTGATCGGCAAGGCTGTACTCTCGTCGATTCGTGTCGGTGGAACAGCGGTTCTTGGCATGCTCGCCAACTTTATTTTAATTCCCATTGTTTTGTTTTATTTAATGGTTGATTGGCACGCCTTGATTAGCCGCCTACATAACTTCATTCCGCGTCGTTGGCTGGAACAAACACAGTCATGGTTCAAAGAAGTCGATGAATTGCTCGCACAATACCTGCGCGGTCAAGTTATGGTCATGCTCGTGCTGTCATTTTATTACTCCATCGGTTTGGCCATTGCTGGTTTTGATCTGGCATTACCAGTAGGCATTTTGACTGGTCTATTGGTCTTTATTCCTTACCTCGGTTTTGGATTGGGTTTATTTTTGGCGTTGGTTAGCGCAGTTCTGCAATTTAGTGATTTGCATGGCTTAATTGCCGTTGGCATTATTTATGGCGTAGGCCAAGCACTAGAATCTTTTATTTTGACGCCAAAATTAGTGGGTGAACGCATTGGTTTACATCCCCTCACCGTCATCTTTGCCTTAATGGCGTTTGGCCAATTGTTTGGATTTATCGGTATTTTAGTGGCACTTCCCGCCTCTGCGGTGATTTCTGTTGCGGCAAAAAACTTACGCATTTCCTACTTAAGCAGTAGCTTTTATCGTCAACCATAAATGATGCAATAAATGATGTAATAAATGATGCAATAACGGGCTTTTGACGATTTTCATGACAATGAGACAGCTTTTACTTGATCTGGACGCAGAAACACCGCCGTCCTTAGATACGTTTGTAGTGGGACAAAATGCAGAACTGGCACAAATTTTGTGCCTCTTCTCAGAGCGCATCGCCAGTCAGTATGGCGAGCGCTCAGTGTATTTCTGGGGTGAGGCGGGAGCTGGAAAAACGCATCTACTGCACGCAATTGCGCAAGCGCCCAATACGCGCTACATCAATGCCGATGCTCTTGAAGAGCAATTTTGGTATAGCCCAGAGGTGGATCTGTACCTGCTTGACGATTGTGATCAATTGTCTCCAGCGGCACAGATTGACGCCTTCGCCTTGTTCAATGAAGCCCGTGCAAATGGCGCATTTTTTGTCGCGGCGGGCAACCATCCACCGATGATTCTAACGATACGTGATGATCTACGTACCCGCCTCGGCTGGGGTTTAATTTATCAAGTGATTGGTTTGTCTGATGACGACAAAATTGATGCTTTGGAACGTGCAGCGCAAGCAAAAGGCATAGGATTAGCACAAGGCGTGTTACCCTATCTGATTACGCACTACCGCCGCGATATGCGCTCATTAACGTCTATGCTAGGTGAACTTGATCACTACTCCTTAGAAACCAAGCGCCCGATTACACTTCCCCTATTGCGTGAATTACTACAAAGAGATCATGCAGAATAATTTTTCAACTTGCATGCACATTGAGCAGGCTTATGAGTAAACAATCCATGCAAAACATCGCACTATTCGATCTTGACCATACGCTATTGCCGATTGATTCCGACTACGAATGGGGGCAATTCCTGTGCCGTATCGGTGCCGTTGATGCCGAAGAATTTGGTCGTCGCAATACGGAATTTTTTGCCCAGTATCAGGCTGGCACTTTAGATCCCGTCGAATATTTAGAATTTGCTTTAGGTACGCTGGCGCAATTTTCACGCCAGCAGTTAAATGATTACCATGCGCAATTTATGCACGAAGTGGTCAATCCTGCCCTTTTGCCAGCTGCACGCGACTTACTCAAGCAACATCAAGATCAAAACGACTTGATCGCCATCATCACGGCGACCAATCGCTTCGTCACGCAACCGATTGCGCAGGCTTTAGGCGTAGAACATTTGTTGGCAGCGGAGCCACATTTAGATGAAGAAGGCAATTTGACTGGTAAACTGCGCGGTGTGCCGACTTCAGGCCCCGGCAAAGTTACGCATTTAAATGCATGGCTAGCGCAACAAGGTAAGCAACTGAGTGATTTTAATAAGAGTTATTTTTACAGCGATTCACAAAACGACATTCCCTTGCTCTCTATCGTGACACACCCGATAGCGACCAATCCGAATAAACACCTAAGAGCCCATGCAAAAGCACTTGGCTGGCCGACATTACAATTATTTGAGCTGCACAATTGAGCAAAACTAAGCATGATTAAGAAATTTATCCGCAAAATCTTAGGCGTTAAAAGCCCTGACGACACCATCGATCAAGGCAAAGCGAGCGCAAAGAAAAACAAGCCAAAAGTCTTGAACGCGAAAGAGCACGGCATCGATCCCGAATTGGTATCCAATAATGCGATACGCGTCACGCAGACCTTGCAAGACAATGGCTTTAAAGCGTTTATCGTCGGCGGCGCGGTTCGTGATTTATTACTTGGCGTAAAGCCTAAAGATTTCGACGTCGCAACCAATGCGACACCAGAACAAGTTAAACGCCTATTCCGCCGTTCCTTCATCATCGGCCGCCGCTTTCAAATCGTGCACGTCATGTTTGGGCAAGACTTAATCGAAGTCACGACTTTCCGTGGCGCAGCTAAGCACGAAGCACCTAAAGATGAACATGGTCGTGTCTTGCGCGACAATACCTTTGGTGAACAACACGAAGATGCAGTAAGACGCGACTTCACGATCAATGCCATGTATTACGATCCTGCCAGTCAAACCGTGCTCGATTACCATGGCGGCATTGCGGATATCCGTAAAAAGACTTTACGCATCATTGGTGTGCCCGAACTACGTTATCGCGAAGATCCTATCCGCATGTTGCGCGCCGTGCGTTTCGCTGCGAAATTACAATTTACGATAGATACAGAAACGCGCGCACCGATCAAAGTGATGGCGGCCTTAATCAATAATGTGCCCAGCGCTCGCGTCTTTGATGAAATGCTCAAGCTCTTAATGAGTGGTCATGCGATGGCATGTTTGCAACAACTACGCAAAGAAGGCCTGCATCACGGTTTGATGCCTTTACTTGATGTTGTGCTCGAACAGCCTTTGGGTGAACGTTTTGTCACCTTGGCTTTAGCGAATACCGACGAGCGTGTACAACAAGGAAAAACAGTTTCTCCTGGATTTTTGTTTGCCTCTCTGCTGTGGCACCAAGTCGTAGAAAAATGGGAAGCCTACAAAGTGTCTGGCGAACTAGCGATACCGGCTTTGCATTTAGCCGCCGATGACGTCTTGAATACGCAAACCGATGCCCTAGCCCTGCAACGCAAAATCGGTACCGATATGCGCGACATCTGGGCGATGCAACCACGCTTCGAAAAACGCATAGGTAAAGCTCCATACAAACTCTTAGAAAACAATCGCCTGCGTGCCGGTTACGATTTCTTATTACTCCGCTGTGCTTCTGGTGAAACTGACGCAGAATTAGGTGAATGGTGGACCGACTTTATCAATGGCGATGAAGAGGATCGCGTGCGCTTGCTGAGCATCAAACCAAAAACGAAAACTGCGGAAAGTGCACCAGCAAAAAAACGTCGCCCACGTCGCAGTCCGAACCGAAACGCCAGCAGCAAGCCTAAAGCGGATACCGCAGATTAAAACCATGACGATCAGTGCTTATATCGGTATCGGTGCCAATCTCGGCGATGCGCGTGCGATGGTTGAGTATGCAATTGAGAAGCTGCGGAGTTTGCCGCAAACGCAATTCAAGCAGGCATCATCGCTATTCATCACCGCACCGATCGATTCCAGCGGTGATGACTATATCAATGCAGTCGCAGCGATAGAAACCGATTTAGATGCACAGGTTTTACTAGAACATTTACAAGCATTAGAACTAGCCTGTGGCCGTGAACGCCCCTACCGCAACGCACCACGCACCTTAGATCTCGATCTGCTGCTGTATGGACAGCAAACGATCAATACTGAACACTTGACCGTGCCACATCCACGGATGACGGAACGTGCGTTCGTTTTGATTCCATTGTTGCAGCTTGATCCGTTTATCGAGATTCCCGGAAAAGCTGCGGCACATGAATTCGCACCTGCAGTTGCGGATCAAGGCATCAGTAAGCTGTAGCCCCAAACTTTAAGTGCAAGCAAGAGCCGCTATGCAAGTCCCCGTCATCATTCAAACCACTGGCTTACTGAAATTATCAAACGTCTTCATGACTTTTGCGTTGTACGGACATCTCAAAAATCTCAAGAACAAAGCTTGGTATGTCACGACCTTTGTCAGCAGGGGCATCGCCCTTTTTGAATATTTACTCCAGGTGCCAGCGAATCGTATCGGTTACACTCAATGTAGTTTGGCGCAACTCAAAATCCTGCAAGAAGTCTTAACACTCTTGGTCTTCGTCCCATTTTTGATGATCGATATGAATCAGCCGTTTAAGCTAAACTATGTACGGGCAGGAATATTTTTAATAGGCGCCGGTTATTTTATTTTTAGAAGTTAAGCTTCAAAATTAATCAACTTCACACCAAAGGAAACATCGTGGCTGAATACTTACAAGACCGCAAAGCGGTCACCATCACGACACTCAATACGCTGCGTGAACAAGGTGAAAAAATCACTATGTTGACCTGCTACGATTCCAGCTTTGCGGCGATGATGGATCGCTGCGGTGTCGAGGTTTTGTTAATTGGGGATTCGCTGGGCATGGTTTGCCAAGGACACAGCTCTACTCTGCCCGTCACGAACGCCGATATCGCCTACCACACCGCCAGTGTAGTGCGCGGCAATGACAAGGCGTTCGTGGTCGCCGATATGCCCTTTGGCACCTATCCAACACCAGAAACCGCTTTTGCTAATGCAGTACAACTGATACAAGCTGGCGCGCAAATGGTGAAAGTCGAAGGCGGAGCATGGATCGCGCCTATCATCAAATTCCTCACTGAACGCTCAATCCCAGTCTGCGCGCACCTTGGCCTCACGCCACAATCGGTACATCAGTTAGGTGGCTACAAAGTTCAGGGTAAAACTACTGCTGCCGCAGACTTACTCAAAGCCGACGCGCAGTTATTACAAGAAGCTGGTGCTGCCTTGTTGGTATTGGAAGCGATCCCAGCAGGACTCGCAAAAGAGGTTACAGATCTTTTACACATCCCAACCATAGGTATAGGCGCTGGGCCAGATTGCTCGGGTCAAGTTTTAGTGATGCACGACTTACTTGGTGTTTTCCCAGGCCGTAAAGCGCGCTTTGTGAAGAATTTTATGGAAGGCCAAACGAATATTGATGCTGCGATTAAGGCTTACGTCACCGCGGTCAAGGATAAGAGTTTTCCAGCGCCTGAGCATTGCTTCTAAAGAAAGTGATCTTGCATAGTCTACGTCCGATATGAAATTGGGACGAAGCGCAGATCGCACTAGAAAGGAATCCGTCTTGAAAAATCCGCTGTATCGATATCAACATTTCGTTGCTCTTGTTTGGATTTGCATTGCGGGTGCGGTGAATGCCCGAGAGAGCAGTTGCGATCTAGGTGTTTATGTCGGCAAAATTGGGAGCATACCCGTCACCATTTCTTTAGATGAGCGGCGGATTGGCAGCATGTACTACCGTGTGAACATGATTGACATGGTGCTCAAACAAGAGACTATGCAACCCGTTTGGATAGAGTTTGATGGCGACAACAAGCCTTCTGGACGCATCAAGCTGACATGCAATGACAAGCAACTCATTGGCGAATGGAATTCTATCGATGACAAAAAACACTTTCCCGTGGTAGCAAGTCGCAGCCCAGATGATGACTACAATGCTCGACGTTTTTCCGCGTTAACACCAATCAAAACGCCGAAACTGGCTCAGGATAGGAGTCGATCCTTCCCAATCACTGGTCCGAAGATTCTAGGTAGCGATAAACCAGTTATTCATGGCATTCAATTATTCGGTACCGAACCCGGTTTAGCGAAGATCAACCGCTTGCTTTGGAAGGACTTATTGGCCAATACGGAATCGATTTTGGGCTGCTCGCTTGAATTTCGCCAGCGATTTGGAGAGAACCCTGGCGCGCTTGATTTCAATCAGCACTTGTTGCATACCGCAGGACCATATGCCATTGTAAATTCTGACATTGGATTTGAATGTGGTGATGGCATGCGAATCGGCAAAACGACGACAACCTATCGACTAACCGATGGCCAAAAAGTAGATTCCAGTCAATGGTTTAAGGAGGAACTTAACGCGCTCTGGAAAGAAGATTGGCGAACAACACCGTTGACAACATTGATCTTAAAAGCGGGTCGTACCCAAAAGGACAAAGATTTGGCCGAGTGCTTTAAAGCTGCTGAGTACAGTCTATCCGATGTCTATCCCAGTCGAGTGGGGCTTGTATTCATAGGCAGCTTGCCAACACCATTCCAATTCTGCCAAGGCACTGCGGATGTTACCTTGCCCTATTCCCACCTTGCTCCCTTCATGTCGGCAGAAGGCAAACGCGTCGTACAAGAAATCGGAAAAATGCCGAAGCCGTAAATGCAACGAAAGTAAGCAGACGCAAAGAAACTGGGGCACAAAGAAACAGGGGGAAACCCTAACATACCGATATTTTCCACTGTCAGACGATATGTAGATTGCTTGACTTACAAAACTCTCGTTCCGACAATGACTTTATCGGTATTTCGTGTTTTAAAAAAACGAACAATGCGATTGCAATTCTTGCAATCAAAAAAGCTCACCGTGCTAACTAGAAAACACCATCCTAAAGCAAACAAATAAAACGACCACCTAGAAAAATGGGCAAGAAACAAGCACTATTTTTTTTATTGCCGCTCATCAAATAATATGACCCCATACACCGATGAAAATTCTGGGTACAATATGTGCTCTTTAACAAATGGGGGCCATGCAATGCAACGTGCCCTCCTACAATGGACATATTGATTATCCTTGGTTTAATTCTGGTCAATGGCTTGTTTGCCATGTCAGAAATCGCGGTAGTTTCTTCGAAACGAATCCGATTACAGAAACTTTCCGATAATGGCAGCCGTGGTGCAAAAGCTGCTCTCGAACTCTCCGACAGCCCAAGTCGTTTTTTATCCACTATACAAGTTGGCATTACGCTCATCGGCATTTTCAATGGTGCGTTTGGTGAAGCTTCGCTAGTCGCGCAACTGATGCCAAAACTTGAACACCTGCCGTTGATAGGGCAATTTGCCAGAGAAATAGCCTTAGTGATTGTGGTGGTGGGGATTACTTTTTCATCTTTAATTCTGGGTGAGCTTTTGCCAAAGCGGATTGCGATGCAACATCCAGAAACGGTCGCTTCACTGATCGCCGCCCCAATGCAATGGCTGTCACGCATGATGGGGCCATTTGTCAAAATTTTGACCATCACGACAGAAGCCTTGCTACGCTTGATGGGATTACACCAACCCAAGAATAATGCGGTCACCGAAGAAGAAATTACCGGTATGCTTAAAGAAGGAACGGATGCCGGGCTGTTCGAAAAAACGGAACATGAAATCGTTTCGCGCGCTTTGCGCCTTGACGATCAACGCGTCGCAGCACTCATGACGCCGCGTATGGATATTGACTTCATCGATATCGAAAAATCGCTTGACTATAACTTGGCGCAAATTGCTGCAAGCCCTTATAGCCGTTTTCCGGTTTGCAAAGGCGATCTGTCGAATGTCATCGGCATCATCCATGGCGGCCATCTATTCGATCAGGCAATCAAAAAACGCTCTATAGCCAATGTCGATATTGCTGAGGCCCTCACGCCACCACTCTTCATACCAGAATCTCTAAGTGCCATGCAGTTACTCGAGTCATTCAAAAAAAATCGCGCGGAACTAGCTTTAGTCATCAATGAATATGGTGAAATTGAAGGTATCGTGACCTTGAGCGATGTACTTGGTGCTCTAGTCGGTGATGTCGTCGCGATCGACAATAATCAAGAAGCAGATTCTGTAAAACGTGAAGATGGTTCCTGGCTGATTGACGGTAGCATCTCATTTGACCGTTTTCGGGAAATTCTGGATACAGATGTTAGATTTCCAGAAGAATCCTCCGGCTCTTACCATACCATGGCTGGCTTTGTTTTAACTCACTTTGGCTACATACCCAAGTCGTCGGAATATTTCGAATGGGCGGGATTTCGTATCGAAGTTGTCGATCTTGATAAGAACCGTATTGATCGCTTATTGGTCTCAGAAGTTATCGCGCCGGACTAGAAATCTTTTACCGTCTTTGAATCTACTTGTATTAAAAAAGTCCTTTGGAATCTTCCATGCAAATTCGTCAGCAAGACCACATCACCGTCGCCCTAGCCCAAATCGCGCCCGTCTGGCTCAATCGTATCGCCACTGGCGCAAAGATCATCGATTACATAGAACAAGCAGCGAAGCAAGGTGCGCGGCTGGTGTGTTTTGGTGAAACCTTATTGCCCGGCTATCCTTTCTGGTTGGATCTGACCGACGGTGCGCGTTTTAATGATGATGTGCAAAAAGATTTGCATGCCTATTACGTGCAGCAAGGCGTTGATATTGAAGCGGGTGATTTGGATAGTATTTGCCTAGCTGCGAAAACACATCAGATCGCTGTCATGCTCGGTTGTTTGGAGCGACCAAAAGATAGGACTGGTTATAGTGTGTATTGCTCTTGCGTGTATATCGGTGCGGATGGGGTCATTGGTTCTGTGCATCGCAAACTGATGCCGACTTATGAAGAACGTTTGACTTGGGCGGCGGGTGATGGCCATGGTTTGCGTACCCATGCGCTGGATGGCTTTACCGTGGGTGGTTTGAATTGCTGGGAAAATTGGATGCCTTTGTCGCGAGCCGCTTTGTATGCACAAGGCGAAGACTTACATGTAGGGATTTGGCCTGGCAATCTGCGCAATACCCAAGACTTGACGCGCTTCATCGCCAAAGAGGGCCGTAGCTTTAGTATTGCGGTGTCGGGTTTAATGCGTAGAGAAGATATTCCAGCAGACACGCCGCATCTGGATAAAATTTTGGCGCGTTGCCCAGACGTACTAGCGAATGGTGGGTCTTGCATCGCTGCGCCGGATGGAAGTTGGATTGTTGAACCTGTGATTGATCAGGAATGTTTGTTGATCGCTACGCTGGATAGAAATCAGGTTCGACGTGAACGGCAAAATTTTGATGTGACTGGGCATTATTCTCGCCCTGATGTTACACGCTTGGTCGTGAATCGCCAGCGTCAAAATTTGGCGAGTTTTGAAGATTGATTTTGAGGTTTTAAGAACGGCGGCTATTCAATTTTCAAGGCAATAATACCTAATGAATTGATTGTCGCCGTAACGAACTTGGCACGATAAGCGCCAACTCAATTTCAAAGCTGCGCAAGTGTTAAGTTCCCTCCCCTTCAAGGGGAGGGTTAGGGTGGGGATGGGTTTCAACTTCACGACAAAACGCTAAGATTCCAAAAAAACCTATCCCCATCCCAGCCTTCCCCTTGAAGGGGAAGGAGCTAAAAACACAAATTGCGAACCTTAAAACTTAAGTTGACGCTTACCGGGCTTTATTGATGATAATAAAAAAAGGCATTTCATATCAGTAGTGTCCGGTTAAAAATCGAATAAATTCAATTGGTTAGCGGTGGGTGCTATTTCAGAAATGTGACCATCAGTCTGAAAGGCGCATGAAATCTCAGTTTTCT
>CAUPKC010000021.1:0-69986 GCA_963511665.1 uncultured Undibacterium sp. | reverse complement strand
CTCGGTATTTGCCGAGCAGCTCGCCGACCTCTATTACAAAAAAATACAAAAGCTACGCATCGCTTGCACTCATTTTCCTCGCAGGATATAGTGAGCCTTCAAAATTTTCTTGAAGGCTAGCAATGCGAATTCTCCAAATTTTTCAATTCACGATTAGCGCACTGTCTTGTTTGATGATGATGGCAGCGTCCGCCCAATCTCCAACAACTCATCCATTGCTGAACAAGATTAGCAAGGCTGACGGTAGTTTTATTGAGGAAAAAAAATTCCTGGAAAAATTACAGTCCCATGCCTATGTGTTTGTCGGTGAAAAACATGATAATCCTGAACATCACCGCCTCGAACTCATGCTGATCCAAGCCAGATTGCAGCAAGGAAGTCAGCAAAACGCCAGTAAAGTCGTATTCGAAATGCTGGATGATAGTCAAGATGCGGCTTTGGAGAAATTGAAAAATAGTGATAGCCTCGAGCAAATGCATGCGGGCCTAAGTTGGCCGGCCAAGGGTTGGAATTGGGCAAGTTATGGACCTTCCTTTCAAGCAGCTTTGAACAAGGATGCACTGAAGTCTGGCAATATCAGCAGAGCATTTATTGGCAGCGTTTACAAAGAAGGTGAAAAAGAAATGCAAGGCAATGCGCGCTTTGAAACTGTTTCTCAAGCTACACCTGCAATCAAAACTTATTTACTAGATCAAATTTTTACTTCACATTGCGGTATGCAAAGCCGTGAAACTTTGACACCTATGTTGCATATACAGTTGGCTAAAGATGCCAGCATGGCTTCAGCTATGGTACAGACTGCTAGCGCGATGTTGATTGCTGGCGGTGAGCATGTGCGTGCAGAAACCGCTGTGCCTTGGCATTTAAAACAAAAGAAAAAAGACGCCGATGTGATGGTTTTGCAATTGATAGAGGTGAAAACGGGTCAGCATGATGTGCAGAGCTACATCAGCGCTGCTGGTAAAGCTGACTACTATTGGTTTACCAGTGCAACTGAGGTTAAAGATTATTGTGCTGGTGTGAAGGGCAAGGCTGCACAATAGGTTTCTATCGGCACGCAAATAAGCAATGTAAAAGTGGCGCAATCTGGCGCCATTTTTATTTTCCACTTCTATGTTGGTACTTCCTAGTTTTATGGCTAGGGTAATTTGCAGTAGCTGCCGTAAATTTGTTATGCTGCGCCCTTGCTATTGATTGAAGTAGCTACAGCACTTCCCTAGAGAAGTTAGAAAAAATTAGAAAATCCTGAATGAATCAAAATCTGCCGTTGGTGCTTGGTTTTTCCACGACACCGCTGGAACTCGTTTCCTTTATATTGTCTTTAATTACAGTCGGATTGAACATCCGGCAGATACATTGGGCTTGGTTATTCTCGATCTTGTCGTCGGCATTGTATGCCATGGTGTTTTTTGGAGTGCGCTTGTACGGCGATATGGGACTGCAATTCGTATTCGTATTGGTCTCTGCTTGGGGTTGGTCGCAATGGTTGCGTGGCGCCAGCGACGGCGGCGAACTTGCTGTGACTCGGATGAATTCTGTCGAACGCAGATGGGCCACATTGATGTGCATCTTGATGTTTGCGATTCTGTATTTATTTTTGAAGTTTTGCACGGATACCGATGTGCCGGCTGCAGATGGCTTATTGACTGCAGGTAGCTTGTTGGGGCAAGCTTTGCTCTCACGTAAAAAAATTGAAAACTGGACGGTGTGGATCATTGTCGACGTTTTGTATGTGGCTTTGTATCTCTATAAAGATTTGATGTTGACAGCTATTTTATATGCAGTATTCGTGGTCATGGCAATACATGGTGCGCGTGTTTGGAGCGCAACATGCAAGACATGAAAAAAAGTAAGGAAATAGAAGTGCAGATTCCACCTGTAAATCGCATTGCAATTTTGGGTGCAGAATCCTCCGGCAAGTCCCTACTGGCACAAGCCTTGGCAACACATTTTAAGACATTGTGGGTACCGGAATACTTGCGTGAGTTTGTCGAGAAAAATGAACGGGTGCCTTGTTCTGATGATCAATTGTTGATTGCGAAAACACAGATGGAGCGGGAGAATGCGGCCGCCAATCAAGCAAGTACTTGGCTATTTTGTGATACTACGCCAATGATGACAGCCTTATATAGTCATCTTTATTTTGATGAGCTCGATCCTGAGCTGATGGCGATGGATTTGGTTCACAACTATCAATTTACGGTCGTGACAGCACCCGATTTTCCATGGACACCCGACGGTTTACAGCGTGAATCACCGCAAGTGCGTCAACAAGTGCATGAAGAGTTAATTAGCATTTTGGATGAGCGCGAGATTCCGTTTATGCTGGTTGAGGGAAGCGTCGAATCACGTGTACAGCAAGTACGGTTTGCACTCGATTTTTTGACTTAGTTGATTACTTTGAATCCATGATTTCGACTTACTGAATTTGCTAGTTTAGTTTTTGAAGTTTTGCAGCAAAAATGCCAGTTTCAAAATAAGCGAGAGTAGTACTCTGCTTGAATTGATACTGGCATTTTTTTACTTAAGCTTTTTAAGCTCAAGTAGATCTTTAATTTGCTTAGCTATTTTCTAGCAAACTCTTCAATTGCTCCAAGCGAGAAGGGTGGCGCAATTTTTTCATCGCTTTTGCTTCGATCTGACGAATTCGCTCGCGTGTGACGTCAAATTGATTGCCAACTTCTTCCAAGGTATGGTCGCTCGCCATTTCCAAGCCAAAACGCATACGCAATACTTTTGCTTCACGCGGGCTCAAGGCGTCCAAAATTTCTTTCAGTTTACCTTGTACTGAGGCTTGCATTGCCGCCGCCATTGGAGACAAAGTGATATTGTCTTCGATGAAGTCGCCCAATTGAGAGTCGCCATCATCACCGATTGGTACATCCAGTGAAACAGGTTCTTTAGCAATTTTCAGAATTTCACGGACTTTTATTTCTGGTAAATCCATTTTTTCAGCGATCAAGGCGGGATCGGGTTCTGTCCCATTTTGCTGCAAGCATTGTCGCTTAATACGATTTAACTTGTTAATCGTTTCTATCATGTGCACGGGCACGCGGATAGTACGTGCCTGATCGGCGATAGCACGAGAAATCGCTTGGCGTATCCACCAGGTCGCATAGGTAGAAAATTTATAACCACGACGATATTCAAACTTATCAACTGCTTTGAGCAGGCCGATATTGCCCTCTTGGATTAAGTCCAAAAATTGCATGCCACGGTTGATGTATTTTTTCGCGATAGAAATCACCAGACGCAAGTTGGCCTCAGTCATCGCCGCCTTAGCATCACGTGTGCGTTTCTCGGCTGAGATCATTTTTTTGTGAATCGCACGCAATTCTGTCAATGGAATTTTGGATTCTTGTTCTAGTATGATCAGACGACCTTGTAGCTCTCGTGCCGCATGTATATTGCGTTTAAGAATTGCACCATAGGCTTCGCGTGCTTCCATTTCTTGCTCTAACCAGTCGCGATTAGTGGCATTGTTCATGAAATTTGCGATGAAATGAGCACGCGGCATACCGCAGCGATCAACTAATAGTTCCAACATGCGTTTTTCAGTTTGACGTAACTCCGTCATCTGTTTACGCAAAATATCACACCATTTTTCAGTGGTCTTAACGCTGAAACGTATGCTTTCCATTTCTTTTGCGACGTTTTCTTGCGCAGCATCATAAGTGGGCGATTTGTAAGCATTTTGTTCTATCTGCGCAAACATATCGTCGAAGCTGGTCTTGATCACTGCAAATTTTTCTAACGCGGTCGCCTTCATTTGTGCCAATTGCTCAGCACTTAAGGTATTGCTAGTTTCTGCTGCGCCACCCTCGTCGTCGTCCTCTTCTTCATCGATGTCGTCATCGGCGGAAGCGATGATCGCAGGGGCAATATCTAGACTTTCTGGCACATGAAAACCATCAATGATGTCATCAATAATGATGTCGTCATTGCGTACTTTTTCTGCTGTGTTTAAGACTTCTTTAATGACAGAAGGGCAGGCAGAGATAGCTTGCAACATATCTTTTAAGCCGGTCTCGATGCGTTTTGCAATTTCGATTTCGCCATTCCGAGTCAATAATTCCGCACCGCCCATTTCGCGCATATACATACGAACCGGATCGGTGGTGCGACCAAAGTCGGAGTCAACCGTAGACAAAGCAACCGCAGCGGTTGCTTCGGCGTCGTCGTCACTGACAGAGGTAGCCACGTTATCCGATAACAGTAACATCGTTGCATCAGGTGCTTGCTCGTACACAGCGATACCGACGTCATTCAAGGTACTAATGATGCCTTGAATCATTTCTGGATCATCGACATTTTCTGGCAAGTGATCGTTGATCTCAGCATGCGTCAAATAGCTGCGGTCTTTACCTAACTGAATTAACTTAGTTAGACGTTGGCGATATTCTTCTAATTGTTCTTTGCTTGCTGACGCTACGCTTGCCTTGCCAGCTTTCACACGCGCAGCTCGTTTTAACTCGGACGATTCAAGCGCATTGAAGGCGTGAATTTCCTCATTGTAAGCTTGCGGTGAAGAAGGCTTGCGGCCGCGGCGTGCCGCTTCTTTCACCGTTGGGAATGCATAAGCCGAAGTGTCGACACTGGCGGCTGCGCTGCCACTGGTCGTTTCTACTGCGCTGATAGGCGTTTTTGCTACCCGTGCTTTGGGTGCAGGTTTTTCTGCTGGCATTCTTGTTGGTATTGCGGTTGCGGAGGTACTGGTAAAAACAGTACTCGCAACTGCCGGCACTTCTGAGTCGCTGACTTCTGAACTAGCATCTAAGCTCGTAACTGCGCTAGTAACTGAGTTAGAACCCGAGGAGGCCACAGTCGCCATGATTTTCTTTTTCTTTACTTTGACCACTGGCGCAGGTCCGGCAGGGCGAGTCGCCATAAGATGAGAATAATCTTCTTCTGCGTCTAATGGCGTTGCAGCTGTTTCAATCATTTCAATTTCAATGTCAGAAGTTGGTTCAGTATCCGCTGCCTCAACGTTTGTTTCAATTGCTGTTGCAGGTGTAGACAAGGGTTCTATCTGCATGTTTGGCGCAATTGGATCATCCAATTGCTCTTGCGAAGCCATCATGTTTTCTGCTTCTTCGTTATCGACCTCTGTCGTTGAGATGTCTTCAGGTGCGGTCTGCGTGCTTACTAACGCCAGACGCGAACGGCGCTTTGTAACAACAGTGACAGATTGAACTTGGGTCTTAACCATGTCGCCAGTATCTAACTCTAGTGACTCAGCAAGCACAGGCGTTGCAAACGTGCGGGTTTCGGCTTGTGGCGCGTTACCTTTAGTTTTGGCGAGTGTAAGTGGTTTGCCTAATTTGAGTGTCTTGTTACTTGCTGACACAGTTGCGGAAGTAGATTGCGAATTGGATGGTGTTAAGCTGTTTTTCATGTAACAAATCAAGTGCGACAACAAAATGCCAATCAAATTTGGATGGCAACAACAAAAGCAAAATATGGAGCAAAGCAAATGCCAGCGTTAGGAACAGCTCAGAATTAGCATCAAAACTCAGAAATTCCTTAATGCGACTAACTTCAACAGCTCAATTAAATAAAAAACCCGCGAAGCGGGCACGATGATTTAATTGAATTTTTGCGTATTTTTATGCGAGGTCGGGATTATCCACGGCTTACCTGTTCTTGACAAGCATTACCGTACTTATTCCGATAATTTGTTTGTGAAGTTTTGTATCGTGGATCATTTGCGTTATCGAAAATAGTTTCTAGTCTTAAGAAAAGGATAAGTGCACAAAAAAGCATCGAAAGAAAATAGGAAAAGGCTATGATTTGTGCCTGATTGCCGATCTCGACGATCTCGTTTTTTATTGGTTTGCTGTGCTTTTTTAACTAAAGCATAGAGGAAATGCATGTCCCTTGTTACAATACGTTTTTTCGTTTACCTGTGATGTTGTGTCGAAGATTGACTATCGACTTCAGAAACGCAGGGCACAATTTACCTCATTCTCCATAAGATCATGATTGATATTCAACTGCTCCGTAAAGACATCGACGCTGTTGCCGCACGTCTGGCATCACGTAAATTCATTCTCGATGTTGCCACGTTTAATAGCTTAGAAGCTGAACGTAGACAGATACAAATGCGTACCGAAGAGTTGCAAGGCAAGCGTAACTCTTTGTCCAAGCAAGTCGGTATGCTCAAAGGCAAAGGCGAGGATGCTTCGTCGGTGATGGCTGAAGTTGGAGCGATTGCTGATGAATTGAAAGCATCAGAAGTACGTTTGGGTGACGTGCAGGTCGCATTGAATAATTTCTTACTGACGATCCCTAATCTGCCTGATGAATCAGTGCCTGTCGGTGTTGATGAGACGGGCAATGTGGTGGTACGTACTTTTGGTACGCCAGCGACTTTTGCGTTTGAGGTCAAAGACCATGTCGATGTGGGTGCTCGTTTAGGTTTGGAATTTGATGTAGCTGTCAAACTGACTGGCTCACGCTTTGCCGTATTAAAGGGTGGCATGGCGCGTTTGCATCGTGCATTGGCGCAATTCATGCTCGATACCCAGACCATGGAAAATGGCTACACGGAGCACTACACACCGTACATGGTGAATGCCGACTCTATGCGTGGTACAGGCCAGTTGCCAAAATTTGAAGAAGATTTATTCGCCGTAAAAAAAGGCGGACAAGATGGCGAAGGTGAATCTCTGTATTTGATTCCGACCGCTGAAGTGACGTTGACAAATACAGTACGCGATGAAATCCTAGCAGCCGAAAGTTTGCCGATAAAAATGACCGCACACACGCCTTGCTTCCGTTCCGAAGCAGGTAGCTATGGTCGTGACACACGCGGCATGATACGTCAGCATCAATTTGACAAAGTGGAACTGGTACAGATATCGCATCCAGAGAAATCATTCGAGGCTCTGGAAGGCATGGTTGGTCATGCTGAAATGATTTTGCAAAAACTTGGTTTGCCTTATCGTGTCATGAGTTTATGTACCGGCGATATGGGTTTTGGCGCAACCAAGACTTATGATTTGGAAGTATGGTTGCCGGCGCAAAATACCTACCGTGAGATTTCGTCTATTTCTAATATGGGTGCTTTCCAGGCGCGTCGTATGCAAGCGCGCTTCCGTAATGCGCAAGGCAAGACAGAATTTGTGCATACTTTAAATGGTTCTGCTTTGGCCGTTGGGCGTACTTTAGTCGCAGTACTTGAAAATTATCAGCAGGAAGATGGCAGTGTCCTTATTCCGGAAGCTTTGCGTCCTTATATGGGCGGTGTCGAGAAGCTGTTAGTTGCTTAATTTTAATCAGGCGATGGCAGCTTAACTTACTAGCAAAATTCTGTAACGGCACCCCTCAGGGTGCCGTTTTTTTATGTCTGACTTTGCTCCGCTTGACGTCGGTCAATGAACAAGCTATTGCCGTGTATCCGTTTCGCCTGTTTTTTTGCATCCGCTGCAGCGACTGAAATCTGATGATGTGAGTAATGTTGCTGCGCCTCAGAACGAATCACGCCCAAGGACAGGCTAATTAAGGGGTAGAAGACTTTTTTTCCTTGTCTGTCTTCACTGATATAGCCACCACGATCCCTATCTTCGTTGCTATAAAACTCGCGCACCGCGACGGCAAAGTCTTGCAATATTTTGTTGCAACGATTTTCCCAATCATCGCTTTGAAATAAAATAATAAAATCATCACCACCAATGTGGCCGATAAAATCTAGTTGTGGGTCACAATAGGTACTGAGCACTTTACTCGTCATTTGTATTACTTCATCGCCACGTTGGTAGCCATACACATCATTAAAAGGTTTAAAGTGATCGAGATCGCAATAGCATGCTAAAAATGACTTTTGGTTCTGTATCAGTTGATCGATGTGCTGATTTATCGGTACATTGCCGGGAAGTTGTGTAAGAGGATTGGCATAACGTGCTGCATCGATTTGCATTTTTGTAATCTCACGCATGAGATCGGGACCCGTCGCTAATCCTAAGTAGCGACCATTTTCGGTAATGATAATACCGTTGATCAGGGTGTCCGGATCAGCTTCGACTACTAAATGACTGACCTGCTGCAAGCTCGTATCATGCTCGACCACAAGTGGATTTATATCCATAAAAACGGCGCAGGACTTCCTGCCATAGAGTTCACGTTGATAAGGACGGGAAAAACGGTCAATCATGTTATGGCGATTGATGATACCTATGGGTTGATGCTCATCTACGACTGGAATGATTTTGAGCTTAGGATCTGCCAAAAACAGATTTTCGACTTGGTTATTCAAGACTTTTGAATCGATGGTTATAGACGATTTTAGTAAGTGCTTGATCGGAACTAGGGACGTTGATGATCTTGCTCTGAAGATGGCCGAAGGACTTTGCCTGGATGATAGAATCTTGGTAACTTCGGCGGAGATTGTCTTTGCGGGATTTGCATGGGGCTTAGCCACGTGGTAACCCTGACCGCAGGCGACACCGAGATCGCGCAGCGTGATGAGCTCAGCCTGGGTTTCGATTCCTTCTGCGACGACACGTGTTCCGGATTTTTCGGCGATATTTTGGATTGATAGTACAAATTGTCGTTTGACTTCGTCATGGTCGATACCATGAATAAAGTGCATGTCGATTTTGACGAATTCAGGTTTCAATTCCGACCAAAGCCGCAGACTTGAGAAGCCTTCGCCTAGGTCATCAATCGCAATTTCAAATCCCATTTTTCTATAATGCAATACAGCTTCTTGCAGCAAGACATAGTCATGAGTTGGCTGATGCTCGGTTAACTCAATAATGACCCGTTCTGGATTAATCCCTAGCTCATGAATATAGTCCAAAGTTTCGCCGTGCTTTGCATCGCGTTGCAAAAGACATTCAGGGCTGACATTTAAGAATAACTTTCCAGGTAAATTGAGTGCTTTGAACTGTTCCAATACCACGCGTCGGCATAAATGCTCGATAGTGACTGTTAAATTGTTTTCAGAGGCGGCTTGAAATAGATTAATCGGTGAATGTAGTGGACTATCTGACGGCCCACGTATTAAGCCCTCGTAACCCAAGATGCTGCCATCGGTCATTTGAATAATCGGCTGAAACCGGGCATTTAACAGACGTCCCTGAATAATACGATTTAGTTGTTCCAGACTATCTGGCTTTTTTTGCCCATTGTGCATGGGGAATTGGGGATCTTCGGAATGAGGCACGAAGGACTCCCTAGCTTGAATGAGTTCGATTTCCATTTCCCTATCCCGCTTTTTACTGTAGACGTTTTGCAACGTTGGTGATGACATCGTTTATGGAGAGAGGGTAGCGAGGGAATGTGACATGTCGATGTCAATTTGGAAAATTATTTACTAATATATTGTCTAAATATTCTTTCTCGCCGGTAATTTTCGTATTTGTACGATTTTTCACACTATTTAACAATTTGCGAGAGTTTCTTCAGTGAGTGAAATTTTGTTCTAATTTTTTACATGAAATATTGTTTTCTTAGGGAAATAAAGTTTGCTGCCCTATCTATTTAAGAAATAAATTCGAAACCGTAAGCAAACTAGGACTTTGAACTTGACTGATTGCTAAAAAATCAGGCTACCAAACCGTTTTGAACTTTGCTACAATCCGTCGCTTGGCTGCACTTGGTATTAGGGAAAGATGGCAGAGTGGTCGAATGCACCGGACTCGAAATCCGGCATACGTTTATGACGTATCCAGGGTTCAAATCCCTGTCTTTCCGCCAACACTTTGTGACGCGATTATTTGGCGTAGATCAAAAAACGTGAAAAAAAGTCATGCGAAGACGTATTTTTGTGTTCTATTGATCATCATGTGATAGTTAAAGGTGTGCGTAGGGTAGACATCTTTATACGAAATTGATGAGCTTGCTGTTTGACACAATTTCTGTTCTGAGATGCCTTGACCCGGTTCTTATCATTTTGTAAGGGTTGGGTTGAAATTAAAAATAGCGGCCATACTATTCCGGTAATGGTTCGTAGAGATGTATTTGGCTGTATTTTGTGAAGAGTGAGTATAAGAATGGCAAATTTATTAGACCTAAAGTCAGAAGACTTTGATTACAATCCAAATAATTTATTGGATACTTTGATTAAACAATTGCACTTGAAAAACGATGCATCATTGTCTCGTGCGTTGGAAGTTGCACCACCAGTAATCAGTAAAATTCGTCACCACCATTTACCGGTTGGTGCGTCTTTGTTGATTCGTATGCACGAAATTAGTGATTTAAGTATTAAAGATTTGCGTGCATTGATGGGTGACCGTCGGGAAAAGTTCCGCATTGGCGATCAAGTTATTCGCGTCGATTAATTCGATTCGATATGATTGCCCATAGGATTAAGTCACTTGTGATTTAATCCTATTTTTTTTGTCCTGTTTCGGCTGAGGTTAGAAGCAAGGTAAATCGTCGTAGTTTTAGCCAATTCAAAATTGATCCCATCTTGAAAATAGAATTCCTCTTTTTTGCGCTATAGCTTATGTTGCAACAAGGTGATGCAAAAATTCCACACTGCTAGTTAAAATTAACTATTCCAATTGAGCATCTGTCGTCGGACAAATGCTCGTGCTAACATGGACTCCTTAATGAAATTTTAAGTTCAATTGAGGTCATCATGACAGTTCAATTTACAGGTAGCTCCCACCATAGTCACGAAAATAAAATGCGTCTTTATCCAACCAAGATCATTAATATTATTGGTGGTCCCGGATGCGATAAGTCCTTATTTTCGTCTGCGATTATTCTTAACTTAAATTTGCGACATAAATCGGTTGAGCAAATTCCTGATTATGCTAAGTCCCTGGTTTGGCAAAAAAATTTCAATGCACTAAGGAATCAGTATCAAATAGCGCAGAGACAATTTGAAATGCTCGACTTACTGGATGGTCAGGTGCAGTACTTGGTAACAGAATGTGCTTTGATGCAGATACTGTATTACAACGAAGCCTATAGAGAAAATATCTGCGATGTCGACAAAACAAAATCCCAAATTTTAGATTGGTATCATCGTCACGATAATATAAATTTATTGGTAGAACGCAGTGATAAAAAATATGTACAGACCGGGCGACTGCAAAATGAAGAGGAGGCGCGCCAGATTGACGTCGCTTTGAAAGAGCTAATGATACGCGAAGAAATACCGTTCATTTCTATGGCAGCGGACGTCGCTGCAATCAATAATTTTGCCCGGTCCTTATAGCAAATTAGCGCCTTATTCGAGTTCCAGAAAACAAAAATGGCTTAGCATATTTGCTAAGCCATATCGTTACTGGTCGGGACGGCAAGATTCGAACTTGCGACCCCGTGCACCCCATGCACGTACGCTACCAGGCTGCGCTACGCCCCGACTCTGAGCGGGGGATTATAGGGTATTTGCTGTTTTTTATCCATCAAAAAATGCGACTAGCTACTAGCGCTAAACCTTGTCGCTAAATATCCGTATTCAATTTTGTTTTAGTGATTGTCAGACTCGTTTAAAAGCAGTCACAATAGAGGCTTAGCGCAGCTAATCCTCGCGCGAATGATTTGATGCTTGCTACGAGCGAGCTTATCTATACTAACTTATCCACAATTACTTAAAGAGATTTCTATGTCGATAAAGATCAGTCAAAATTTTGATGCTGGTGCCATTGAAGTGGTGAGCACAGTAGATGTGGAAAATATTCAGTTGAAATTGCGTTCTGACTCGAATGCCGATTTTTCACAATGGTTTTATTTCCGTTTGCAAGGCGCGCGTGATCAAGACGCGACCATTCATATCGTGAATGCGGGTGAAGCGACTTATCCAGATGGCTGGGTAAATTATCGTGCGGTAGCAAGTTATGATCGCGAAAATTGGTTCCGCGTCGAGACCGAATTTGATGGCAAAGTGATGAGCATTAAACACACTCCTGATACTGACAGTGTGTATTACGCTTACTTTGAGCCATATAGTTGGGAGCGTCATTTGGCCTTGTTGGGCAGCGTGGAGCAGTCGGATCAAGTGCGAGTTGAAGACTTAGGCAATACGGTCGACGGTCGTGACCTAAATTTGGTTGTCGTTGGTAACCCGTCAGCAAAGAAAAAAGTATGGATCATTGCCCGTCAACATCCGGGTGAAACAATGGCGGAGTGGTTGGTCGAGGGTACCTTAAATGCTTTGCTCGACCCATCTAATCCTATCGCTCGTGCTATTTTGGATGACGCCGTTTTGTACGTGGTGCCGAACATGAATCCTGATGGTTCAGTGCGCGGTAATTTACGTACTAATGCTGCTGGTGCAAATTTGAATCGTGAATGGATGACGCCTTCGGTGGAAACCAGCCCTGAAGTGTATTACGTGAAGAAGAAAATCGAAGAAGTTGGTTGCGACTTGTTTCTCGATATTCATGGCGATGAAGGTTTGCCTTATGTCTTCGTAGCAGGTAGCGAAATGTTAGAGGGTTTTAGCGACCAACAAATGCAGGAGCAAACGGCATTCGTGAATAGTTTTTGCGCGGCCAGTCCCGATTTTCAGACTAAGTTTGGCTATGAAGCCAGTAAGTACAATGAAGACTTGTTGAAGTTAGCGTCTAAATACATCGGTCATACTTACAAGTGCGTTTCCCTGACTTTGGAGTTGCCATTTAAAGATAATGCCGACATGCCAGATCTGGAAGTGGGTTGGGACGGTTCTCGTAGTATGAAATTAGGTGAAGCGATGTTGCAACCTATTTTGACAGCTTTAAAAAATGTCATGAAGAACTAAGGTGGGTATAGAAATCGAACGCAAATTTCTGGTCGTCTCGGATGACTGGAAAACCTTGGTGAAACCTGTCTTTATGTGTCAGGGCTATTTAAGTTCTCAAGCAAATCGTGTAGTACGTGTACGCATTGAAGATCAAGCTGCCATGTTGACGATCAAAGGTAAAACAGAAGGTATCGCAAGAGGGGAATGGGAATATCCTATTCCATTAAGCGATGCGCAGGAACTACTAGATGGTTTGTGTGAACAGCCTTTGATTGAAAAGAATCGCTATCGCATTGCGGTTGATGATTTGGTGTGGGAAGTCGATGAATTTTTTGGCGACAACGCGGGCTTAGTGGTAGCCGAAGTTGAGTTGAGTAGCGTCGATCAAGTATTCGTCAAACCTATTTGGTGTGGCGAAGAAGTCAGTTACGATCATCGCTATGCAAATGCTAATTTATTTAAACATCCGTTTAAACTTTGGTAACGCTTTAGTTTCGAACCAAGTTCCATGAATGAAAACAGCCAGATGTGTAGTCTGGCTGTTTTTTTTATGTGAGTTTTGTTTCCATAAGCATTTAGTGAAAATGCACCGAGCCTTCAGGTGGTGCGTCTTCTGGCATCTCTGGATGCACCAGTTCACCCTCAGCATCAGCGTATAACGGCGCTTGGCAGTCATCACAAAACTCTAAGCCAAAAATATCTTCCAGCATTTGTATATTCGTCAGGCCACTTTCTTTGAGCAAGGTTGGAATCTCTCCCTCACGTTCGTCCATCGTGGAGATGGATGGGCCGATCAATGCGTTAACTTCATCTTCCTGTTGATACAGTGGCCAGATCACGCCATAGATGATTTCTGGCTCGCCTTTCAAGGTGAATCCTACCCGCAATTCATCCACTTGCCCTGGGTGAGTTTCCGGTCCAAAGCGGGCGATGATCGCACCGAGATCTGAGGCTTCTACATTTAAGGTTTGCGATAGATAAAAAACGGCAGAGCGTATTGAAATTGGCCGCACCAAGATATCCGCTTCCCGACATGCTGAGTAGTAGGACTCAGGCAATAAAAATTCAAATCCGCAGCCCGGTAACAAGTGGGCGACATCAGCATGCGCTCTCTGCTTCCAAAGTAAGACAGCGGCTTCTTTCGCTTTGGCGATGTCGAAGGGTGAGGGCGTCATTTGCCATTGGAATACAGGTGAGTTTTCCGGCGCGATAATGACGCCTAATAAGTAGCGGCTGTCCGCAAGGAAGGGGACGGTTTTAGGTAAATCTTTTGCTGGCACTATCGCCTTATCCCGCAAGAAATGGTCGGCGGTATAGTGCATCAAATCATTGATGGCGCAGTGATCCTGCGGTAGCTGATCGATAGAAAATAAGTTGGGCAAAATACTTATTTGTACGCCTTTACAAAGTAAAGACTCGCGCCAACTGGTTGTTAGTGATTTTAAAATGTTTGGGGGGACTGAACCTGACGCTATCTCAAAGCGACTCCACGCCAAAATCGGCGCTGCTACCAAGAGTAGGTCATAGTTGGTGTCGCCCACCTTAATGTTACCGGAGGTGGCGATTGACTCAATTGCCTCGATTAGGACTTCATAGGCTTCAGGCTGATTGGTAAAGACATGCTCTGCTGCTGAGTCAAGTACAGACTGATGTTTTAGTTCCAGATTCTTTGCCACCAGCGTATCTAGCAAAGCTTGCCAGTCATTGTCTTCCAGGCGGCTACCGGCTTGCGATATCGCATGTGAGAGATTGGCGATGCGCAAGGCGTCGCCAGCTAATTTCTGAATTTTCTTTTTCGGTGCGCGTCGCATGGTGTTCTCGATTCTCAATGTTGTCGTTGTGCTGGCGCTACTTTATTTATCGTTCAAGTGGGACGCGAAGCGGCTACTAAAATGAAGAGCCGCCCAGCGCAGGTTTATTTTTTTGTGTACTGCGTTTTACCGAACAAAATATCTTTGGTCTTGTCGTCGGTCAAAGGTTTTCGCAAATTGGCGAGCACTTGCAGACCACGCTGCACTGCTGGACGCTCATTAATTGCATCAAACCAGCGCTTGGTATGTGGATATTCGACCCAATCGATGCCTTGATTTGCCGCTGAGCGCGTCCAGGGGAAGCAAGCGATGTCGGCGATACTGTATTGCTCGCCCGCCAGATAGGATTGCTGGCTCAACTGTTTTTCTAAGACATTGTATAAACGTTTTGCCTCGTTTGTATAACGGTCGTAGGCGTAGTCAATTTTCTCGGGTGCATAGATGCGGAAATGGTGCGCTTGACCTAACATAGGGCCAAGTCCCCCCATTTGAAACATCAGCCATTGTAAAGTTTGATATTTTTCCCTGTCGCTGTTGCCTAAAAAACGCCCGACCTTACCCGCAAGATAGACCAAAATGGCACCTGACTCAAATAAAGCAATCGGCTTACCATCAGGCCCATCGGCATCAACGATGGCCGGGATTTTATTGTTAGGTGAAATGGCTAGGAAGTCCTGCTTAAATTGATCGCCAGCACTGATGTCCACAGGGATAGCGCGGTAACTAAGGCCACATTCTTCCAACATGATATGAACTTTGTGACCATTCGGTGTGGGCCAGGAATAAACATCGATCATAGTTTCTCCATCAAAAAAAGAAATAACAAGGTGCTGCGACGTCAGGGCTTTGGTTCACATTCGCCTATTTCTGTTGATTATATCCTGTGGAAAGGGATTTGATCTTGATTCTCGCCAGCAGTGAGAAAGACAGAGCAAAGATCAAAACTGTTGCAATTACCACTAATGAAAAAATAATTCTTAATTGGATGAAATTGTTCTAGACAATTAGGTCTAGATCATTTAATCTAGATTAATAGATCTAGATTGATAAGTCTGATTCTGGCAAAGGAAAAGTAATGAGTAACTCCGGTACAAACCATGGCAAAAAGAATGTGACAAAAGATGTGATGCCCAAGCCAACAGCAGCTGAAATGGAAATATTTAAGTTGTTGTGGGTATTAGGTCAGGCGACTGCTAAGCAAGTGCATGAAGCTGGCGTTAAAGAGCGACCAGAACTGGCCTACGCTTCGGTCTTGCGCATGCTGCAGGTGATGCACAGCAAAGGTTTGTTGAGTCGCGATGAAAGCCAGCGTGCCCATGTCTATAGCGCAGTAGAAGCACAAGACGATTTACAAACGAATTTAGTCAAAGACTTGATACACAAAGCTTTCTCTGGTTCTGCCAAGGCTTTGGTGTTGGCAGCATTGCGCACGCACGTCAGCAAAGAAGAACGCGCCGAGATACAAAAATTCTTGCATGGAGGTGATGAATGAATAGCGAATTTTCAAACCTGACGCAAACCCTCATTCAAGCCCTAGGTTGGAGCCTCGTTCATTTCGTATGGCAGGGCTGCGTTATCGCACTGGTACTGGCAGTGGTCTTACTCCTGACCCGCAAGGCAAGGGCGCAATTGCGTTATGCCATCGCTTGTGTCGCTTTACTGCTATGCGCAGCGCTTCCAGTGTGGAAATTTGTGCAGGCACTGGAGCGTGGAACTAGCGTTGACATGACTTTGCAAGCAACGGCGCAAGTGGCTATGTCGACACAGGACGTTCATCCATTGATGCAAGTGAGTGCTGCAGTTCAAAATAATTTGCACTGGATCGTTTTTTGTTGGGCCTTAGTAGTCGCGCTGTTGAGTGTGCGTCTTTGTCTCGGACTGTGGTGGCTACAAGGCTATAGCAGCGGTCAACGTGGACAAGTTAATTTGTATTGGCAAGCTCAGCTTGATGAATTGGCGCAGCAGTTTGCTTTACCCGGACGAGTCCTGTTACGTGTGGTCAAAGACATAGAAAGTCCGCTGACGATAGGTTGGTTGCGTCCTATGGTCTTGGTGCCAGCGTCCTTAGTGACGGGTATGGAACCGTCTTACCTGCAGGCCTTGCTAGCCCATGAGTTGGCGCATATTCGTCGCTACGATTATCTGATGAACCTGATCCAAAATTTAATAGAAATGATTTTGTTTTTCCACCCAGCAGTCTGGTGGATTTCAAAAAAAATCCGAAATGAAAGAGAAAATATTGCGGATGATTTAGCTGCAAGCATGCTCGGCGAACCGCGGCGTCTGGCGCTTGCTTTACAAGAGTTGGAATTGCTCCAATTCACCACCCCTCAACTCGCCCAAGCGGCACATGGAGGAAATCTTATGTCCAGAATCAAACGCTTAATACGGCCAGAAGTACAAAGCATTAATTGGAAAACCGCGGTGACAGTGTTTGGTGTTACAGCTGTATGTGTTGGTATGGTGGCTCATGCTAGTGTGCCTCAAACTAAGGTCAATCTGAACGAAGCATCAGCAATTGCAATATCAACAAAATCTGTCGATACGCGAATAAAAGCGAGCGTACATGAAGCTCCAACAAACTTGACTTCGTCTAAAGTAAAGACCAAAACAAGCGAGAAGCAAAATATGTCTCTTAATTCGTCAATAAATTCGGCTAGTGCGAAAATTGATTTTGAAACGCCAGCTTGTAGACCAGAGTATCCAAAAATTGCACTGCGAAATGAATGGGCCGGCACGACGACATTGCAAATAGAATCGGCGGCGGATGGCAAGATCGTCAAAGTACATGTTCAGAAAACCAGTGGACACGTTATCTTAGATGAGGCGTTAAGCGAAAAATTGAATTCTGGATCTTGTAAAGTGACGCCGGCAAAGTCAAATGGAGTGCCGCAAAGAAGTAAGCTGATGGTGCAGTATATTTGGATGCTCGATGATTGGCCAGCAAAAAAAGTGAGTAGCGCTGCTGAAGCGATAGCTATGTCTGAGGAGCGAGCACAAATTGATTTTACAAAAAAAGGGTGTAGACCAGAATACCCCCGTGCCTCATTGCGAAATGAGGAGCAAGGTCAAACAGATTTGGAAGTAAGAATGAATGAGCTTGGCAAGATAGAGCACGTATCAATCCTGGGTTCTAGTGGGTTTAGAGGATTGGACAACGCCGTGTACGAAAAACTCAACGCGCAGACCTGTTTAGGAACACCTTTAATGCTGGATGGCAAGGCTCAGGCATCGACAATTAAAGTTAGTTATCTTTGGAAACTGGACTAAACCATTTTGAATCCGCTGGACGTTCTTTTCTCTGGAACGTTCGGTAGGTCTGAAAATTATTTTCTATTTGAACTACTCGTGAAAAAAAATGAAAAAAAGTATCTACCTCTTACTCAGTTTATTGCTAGCCAGTACAACAATGGCTTCATCATTACCCAATTATCCCTTCATTCATGCAACAGGTGAAGCGACACTTAGCTTACGTCCAGATCTTGGTGAAATTGATTTTGAATTGACTGAGCTGAGCTCTGATCCTGAGTTAACCTTCAGCATGATGGAAAAAGCTTCGGCGGATGTGATGGCGTTTTTGGTTGCACAGGGACTGAATTCGGATGATATTGAGGCAGCGGACATTAAGCGCTTTGTGAGCGATATTGAGTATTCAGAATCACCGGATGCACCCAAGAAGTTTCGACTCCTGCGTAATTTTCATATCGTAATTCGTGACATCCAAAAGTGGAATATGGTTATCGCAGGTCTTTTGGCAAAGCCCTATGTAGGAAATTTTTCGGTCAATTTTGGACGTAGCGATATGGACAGAATTCAAAATGATTTGGTGAACATGGCAACGGCGAACGCCAAAGACAATGCGAAACGTTTGGCGCAGGGGTTGTCGGTACGCTTAGGAACGGTAGGTGCAGTATCTCAATCACCCTTGAAAAATATTAGTACTTTATTGGGTCTTGATGGGGCGCCTAAACGTGAAGAGCAGGTGGTTCAACATAAGCCGACGAAAAAAGATTTTTATGTGCCGACTTGGTTGAAGTTTAAACAGAATGTGGATGTGGTGTTTCGTATTAAGTCTTGATGGTCATAGTTGCGGGTATAAAATTGTAGGGAGGGTGAAACCCGCGCCGCTCAGACGCTCGGTGCACTGGCGGCGCAGGTTTTAAATGCTCTACGATGTTTAGTGCAATTCAGTGAATGACTAAAAAAGTCAAAAATCCTTAACGCCTTTTTGTGATTATTCTGCGAACGATCAAGACTGGCCTTAGCTTGCGAACTATGCTGTCAAAATATTTAACACGCCATCCAAACCCACAAAATTCAAAGCGACACTAGCTTGTGCACGCACCACCGGTTTAGCGCGAAACGCCACCGATAATCCAGCAATGCCCATCATCTTCAAATCATTCGCGCCATCACCCATAACGATGGCTTGTTGTGTACTGACGCCGAGCTCAGCACAAATCTTTTCTACGGTGCGCTTTTTTTCATCGGCATCAACGATCGTGCCGATCACTTTGCCAGTTAGTTTGTCGTCGACGATCTCGAGCACATTCGCATGTGTGTAGTCGAGATTGAGACGTGATTTCATTCTGTCAGTAAAGAAGGTAAACCCTCCCGAAACCAATAAGGTTTTTAAGCCAGCTTGTTGCACATGCTTGAGCATGTTCTCCGCGCCTAGCGATAACTGTAGGCGTTGATCATAGACTCGTTGCAGAGCTGATGCCTCTAAACCCTTTAGTAAACCGACTCGCCGAATCAAGCTCTCTTGAAATTCAATTTCACCCCGCATTGCGGCTTCGGTGATTTCTGCGACTTGCGGCTTGAGACCCTGCATATCGGCGATTTCGTCTATGCATTCTATGGTGATTAAGGTGGAATCCATGTCCATTGCGACTAGCTTAAAGTCAGCAAGTTGGCGCTGTGACCCATGATAAACGTCAAGTTGCGCGACCAAACATTGTTCCTGAATTGCTTGCAGGATTTGGTTGTCGCATTGCACGTTTTCTAAACGAACTGCCTTAGTATTAATCGGTACGATTTTTTCTGCAGCTGACATCTGAGCAATACTTTGAATGCTTGCTGTGTGTTGTGTCAAGACGGCATTTAAGCCTTGAATAATCAGATTCATGTTTTGCATAGTGAATGGTGTGACGGAAGATTAGTGTAGCGCTTTCATCGTGCTCTTGATCTGGGCGACGCGTGCGGCCAGGTCAGGCATGTTGGCGCTAATACGTAACTTATCTTGGCCGTTTAGTTTGATGTGTTTGTTTTTCTGAACCAATTCGATAATGCGCATGGCATCGATCGGTGGTTGCGGTTCGAATTGCAGGGTAGCGGCTTCGCTATGGGCATCAATTTTGATAATGCCCAACGGCTTGGCGGCAACGCGCAATCGGTGTGTTTCTAACAGAGATTTGACCGGCTCTGGCAATTTGCCAAAACGATCTATCATCTCTTCTTGTAAATCATCAATGGCATCAAGCTTGTTGCAATTTGCCAGGCGTTTATAGATCGATAAACGCTCATGTACATCACCACAAAAATCGCTGGGTAAGAGAGCAGGGATGTGTAAATTAATTTCGGTTGTGCTGGAGAGTGGGGCGGCTAGATCTGGTTCTTTACCGTTCTTCAAACAGCGTACGGCTTCGCTCAACATATCCGAATACATCTGGAAGCCGATTTCGTGCATTTCACCCGATTGATTGTCACCCAATACTTCACCGGCTCCACGAATCTCTAGGTCGTGCATCGCTAAATAGAATCCGCTGCCGAGTTCTTCCATTTGTTGAATTGCCTCTAAACGACGGTTCGCTTGTTTGGTTAAACCTTGTACGTCGTGTACCAACAAATAAGCATAGGCTTGATGATGCGAACGGCCGACTCGGCCACGTAGTTGATGCAATTGCGCCAAGCCGAATTTATCGGCTCTATGCATGATGATGGTGTTAGCAGTTGGTACGTCAATACCGGTTTCGATAATCGTCGTACACAGCAAAATGTTATAGCGTTGCGCAACAAAGTCACGCATGACTTTTTCTAGGTCGCGTTCATTCATCTGACCATGACCGACCGCGATGCGGGCTTCTGGCAACAAGGCCTCCAGCATGGCTTTGCGGTTTTCTATCGTTTCGACTTCATTGTGTAAGAAGTAGACTTGACCGCCGCGTTTCAGTTCACGTAAGCACGCTTCACGGATTACAGAATCGCCCTCACTGCGCACGAATGTTTTGATCGCCAAGCGTTTTTGTGGTGCTGTCGCGATGATAGAGAAATCACGCAGACCTTCGAGTGCCATACCTAATGTACGTGGAATCGGTGTCGCGGTTAAGGTCAATACGTCGACCTCAGCGCGCAAGGCTTTCAGCGTCTCTTTCTGCCGCACACCGAAGCGATGTTCTTCGTCGATAATCACCAAACCGAGACGCGAGAATTTCACATCATCGGATAAAAGTTTGTGCGTACCGATCACGATATCGACTGTGCCATCGCCCATGCCTTTGATTGCTTGTGCGATTTCTTTGCCACTTCTGAAACGCGACAATTCTGCAATCTTCACTGGCCAATTCGCGAAGCGATCAGTGAAGGTCTGTGCGTGTTGTTCGGCCAGTAGCGTAGTTGGTGCCAAGATGGCGACTTGTTTGCCACCCATGACAGCAACGAAAGCGGCACGTAGAGCGACTTCCGTTTTACCAAAACCGACATCTCCGCAAATCAATCGGTCCATCGGTTTGCCTGAGGTCATATCACCAATTACTGCGTTAATTGCTGCCGCTTGATCAGGCGTTTCATCAAAGCCAAAGCTATCAGCGAAAGCCGCGTAATCGTGGGCGGAATATTCGAAAGCGTGACCTTGACGCAAAGCGCGGCGGGCGTACAGGTTGAGTAATTCTGCCGCCGTATCACGGATTTGTTGTGCGGCTTTGCGCTTGGCTTTTTCCCATTGACCTGAGCCTAGCGCGTGCAAAGGCGCATCGTCCGGCGAAGCGCCTGAATAGCGTGAAATGACGTGCAGCTGCGAAACTGGTACGTAGAGCTTGGTGTCTTTTGCGTATTCCAAATGCAAAAACTCGGTTTCGCCTTCTCCCAAATCCATACTGATGAGGCCCATGTAGCGACCGATACCGTGATTGCTGTGGACGACAGGATCACCAATTTTTAATTCCGACAAATCGCGCACCATGTGTTCGACTTGCGTCACTGCTTCTTGTTTTTTGCGGCCTATGCGTTTACCTGAGCCTGCATACAACTCAGTCTCAGTGATAAAGGCGATGTTTTGAGCCTGAAAGCCTGCGTGTAAAGGCGCGACACCCAAGACCAATTTGGGGCTGCTGGTGATGAAGTCGGTGTAGTCTTCGCTGATGCTGATTTCCAAGCCAAAGTCGCGGAAATACTGCTGCAAAGTTTCGCGCCGACCGGCTGTTTCAGCACAGATGAAAACGCGTTTATCGGTCTGCAATAAATAGGAACGTAAATTGGTCAGAGGATCATCGGCTCGACGATTAACGGCGATATCGGGTAAAAAGCTAGAGACTTCAGACGCTGCACCACCGTTTTGCAGGACCCAACGGGATTCCGATTTCAGCGTTGCAAAGAAATCTTCATCACGTAAAAAGATCGTTTCTGGTGGAAGGACAGGGCGTTCTCTGTCGGATTTTAAAAACTGATAACGCGAGCGCGTGTCGGTCCAAAAACGTTGTATCGCTTCTTCAATATCACCGATCAAAACGTAATGCGTGTTTTGAGGCAGGTAATCGAAAAGTGTCGCAGTCGACTCAAAAAATAGAGGGAGGTAATATTCGATACCAGCCGACGCAATCCCATTGCCTATATCTTTGTAGACGGTGGAACGTGAAGGATCGCCTTCAAACTGTTCGCGCCAACGATTACGGAAAGCGCTGCGACCTGCTTCGTCCATGGGAAATTCACGGCCTGGCAGCAGTCGAACTTCTTTCACTGGATACAGTGAGCGTTGTGTATCTGCGTCGAAGGTACGTATGGTTTCTATGCTATCGCCAAACAAGTCTAGGCGATAAGGCAGCACTGACCCCATAGGGAATAAATCAATCAAGCCGCCACGTACCGAATACTCGCCCGGCGACATGACTTGTGAGACGTGGGTGTAACCCGCTAGTGTCAATTGCGTTTTGAGTTTGGCTTCGTTAAGGGTTTCGCCGACTTTGAAGAAGAAGGTGTATGCCGCTAAGAAGGACGGCGGTGCCATGCGCACTAAGGCTGTCGTGGCGGGAACGATCAAAACATCGCAGTTGCCGCTATTGATTTCATATAAAGTCGCCAAACGCTCTGACACCAGATCCTGATGCGGGGAAAAAGCGTCATATGGCAGCGTTTCCCAATCCGGCAACAAATGACAACGCAGATCCGGTGCGAACCATGGTAATTCACTGAGCAAGCGTTGTGCGTCTGCTGGGCTGGCAACAAAGATGGTCAAGAATCTTTGTTCGGCTTTTAATGCTGCAGCGGCTTGCGCTATGGCATAGGCATCGGCTGAGCCGTGGGTAGACGGCAACACGAATCGGTGACCAGCTTTGGGTATTGCTTTGATGAAATCGAAAGACATTAGATGTAAAGCAAGGAGTTCTGCTAATTCTTGTTAAACAGTCTGGAAAAAGCCCAGCGGCAAGAATTGGCGGTTAAAATGAACAGCAATTATAAACGATGCACAAGCCCAGCTATTTATATCCTCGAAATGACCCAACATTCTTCCGACTTAGTTGATTTGCCCCAGAATCTACAAGATGCAAATTCAAAAGGCGCAAAGCCCAAATATATCGCATTGATCCCAGCGGCCGGCGTTGGTGCGCGTATGGCAACAAGTTTGCCTAAGCAATATTTAGATCTGGCAGGAAAAAGTGTTTTGCAAAGAACGGTTGATTGTTTTCTCGATTGTCCACAAATTGATCAGATCTTCGTGGTGGTCAGCGTTGAAGATGCGTTTATCGATGAGGCTTTAGCTGTGCACAAAAAGCTTACGGTGCTTAATTGTGGTGGTGCTACTCGTCGAGATACGGTCCAAAATGGTTTAGAAGTAATACGCAAATTCAACCATTATCAAGACCATGATCACATTTTGGTTCACGATGCGGCACGTCCTGGTTTGACTCCTGCATTAGTGAGTAAGCTGATCGAGGCCGTCGGGGATTATACTGGTGGCGGCTTGCTGGCATTGCCGGTCGTGGATACGGTGAAGCGTAGTGTTGACGGGCAAGTAGAAACGATAGACAGAACAAATTTGTGGTTAGCGCAGACACCACAGATGTTTAGTTTGGGTCTGTTGTCTCGTGCGCTAGAAATGGCAATTAATGTGACCGACGAAGCCAGTGCTATTGAAACAATAGGATATCGGCCTAAACTAGTCGAGGGTGCTATGCGTAATCGCAAACTGACAGTGCCCGAAGATTTGGAATTTTTGAAATTGTTTTTTAAAGAGCTATGAGTACAAGCGAAAAAAATCAGGCCGTGAGTTTGCCATTACCTTTACCATTCCGAATCGGCCAAGGCTACGATTGTCACGCCTTGGTTGAAGGGCGAAAATTAATCATTGGTGGCGTCGATATTCCCCATAAAACGGGTTTGTTAGGACATTCCGATGCCGACGTTTTATTGCATGCGATTACCGACGCACTTCTTGGCGCTGCTGCGCTTGGAGATATTGGTAAATTGTTTCCAGATACCGATGCCAAGTTTGCTGGCGCCGATTCACGTGTTTTGCTGCGAGAGGCGATTTCACGCGTTCATGAAAGCGGCTACGTCTTGGGTAATCTGGATGCGACTATCATCGCCCAACAACCCAAAATGGCACCGCATATTCCTAGCATGGTTCACCATATTGCTGCGGACTTGCAAGTGTCATTGGCACAGGTCAATATCAAAGCGAAAACCAATGAGAAGTTAGGCTATTTGGGACGGGAGGAGGGCATCGCAGCCGAAGCGGTAGTCTTACTTTATAAGGCTTAGTGTTACACTAAATCAGATGGCAGCTTAGAAGAATATTGCAGTAAATGTGAATGTAGAAATCAAGGAGAAAAGTATGAAGCGCGATATGTTAAAAGGTTTGCTCAAACAATTGCAGGATGGCTTGCATTCTACGGATCAAGTCGATGCAGAGATGAAAACACTACTGCAAGATCTACATCAGGATATTGAAACCGTATTAACTAAAGATGAAAATCCAGATGATCCTTTATATGCTGCTTTGAGTGACCGTTCACGGGCGATCTACGCGCAGTTTGCTACCAAACACCCGAAGCTGGAGCCGGCATTGCGTGAGTTGGGTAGTATGCTGGAGAAAATGGGAGTCTAAAATATTTTTTTCTTAGATTCGGAAGATAAAAAAGACGCCCGAGAGCGTCTTTTTTATTTTACTAGGCAGCGGTAAATTACTTAATTACCGCTTTTTTGATCAATGTTTGTTGATAAGCTTGAACTTTTTCTTGTACCAAGCTTTCACCAATTTGTTGCTTTACTTCTTCAATCGCAGGCAGTTTTAAAGGACGAACGTCATCCAATTTAATCACATGGAAACCAACTTCAGTTTTCACTGGTGTTTCTGTGAATTGGCCTTTTTTCAAAGTAGCTAAAGCTGCCGCAAATGCTGGCGGAACATTCGCTTGGGAAACCCAATCCAGATCACCACCTTTACCGGCTGATCCAGTATCTTTGGATTGCTTCGCCAACTCATCAAACTTTGCGCCAGCTTTCAATTTAGAAATGATGGCTTTCGCATCCTCTTCCTTTTCTACCAAAATGTGGAAAGGATGATATTCGTTATCACCGTTTTGTGTTTTCCATTTATCGTAAGCTGCTTTGATATCTGCTTCGGATACTGGATTTTTTTCTACGTGTGCACGCATTAAGGATTGAATCAAAATCTGTTGGCGAGCCATTTCGATTTGAATTTTTACGTCTTCATTTTTGGAGAAGCCCGCTTTTTCCGCTTCTTGCAACATGACTTCTGTACCGACCAAACGGTCTTTAATCATCGCGCGTAGTTGAGGCGAGTCTTTTTGACCTTGAGCCAAAGCTTGTTTTACAAATGGTTCTGCTTTTGAAGCAGGGATTGCTTTTCCATTGACCGTTGCCAAATTCTGCGCCATCGCAGGGAATGCGGTTACTAGAAGTACAACCAGCAAATGAGCGGGTTTAAAAGTCATTATCTATTCCTAAAATAACAAAGTAAATAAAACAAAAAACGGTTAATAAAAATATTTATTGGGATGCTTCAGAAGGACTCAAAGCGTGAATTACAAGTGCATGTATTTCCGTGTGCATTAAATCGCCAACGGCATCATACACTAGACGGTGGCGGGAAATGCGATTTAAACCAGCAAATTTTTCGCTAATAATTGTAACAGTGAAGTGACCAGCACCACTGGCCGCGCCAGCGTGTCCTTTGTGTGCGGCGGAATCGTCACTCAACTCGCAGGAAAGCGGCTGTAATGCTAGTTCTAGTCGATTTTGAATAGCCTGTATTCTGGTCGCTGATTGGCTCATTTTGGCTCCTCAATATATTTTGCCAGAAAGAAACTTTGTAGTATGAGAAATACTGGCAATGCCCCGATGGAATAGAGTTTGAACGAAACCCAGGTGGTTTGTGGATAATTGAATGCGACATAGATGTTCAGCATTCCCATCGACAGGAAATACAATGCCCAGATCACGCTAAGCCGGCGCCAGATCGCTTCTGGCATCGTAATTTGGCTACCCATTGCAACTTTCAGGAGATTCTTCTTGAAGACGAATTCACTGAGTAAGAAAGCAGCACCGTATGCCCAGTAGATGATGGTTGGTTTCCATTTAATGAATGCATCATTTTGAAAGTAAATAGTGGCGCAACCAAATACGGTAATAATAAAGAAGGAGATCCAAAGCATAGGATCGACTTTCTTTTTTGAAATCACTAAGTAGGCGATCTGAATAATAGAAGCAACGATCGCCAGTGCGGTCGCCAGCAGGATTGGTGCCTGATCTAGGCCTACGCCATTGTTAGCTGTGACATGGGACAGAATTTGGTTAGCTAGCTGCTGCGAAGTTTCAGCATTCTTTTCGCCCCATTTGTAGGTAACGAAAAATAAGATTACTGGGGAAACGTCAAACAAGAATTTCATCATAATGGTTGGGAATTGGTTTTAGTTTTTTGCTTTAAATTTTAATGATGCGGAATTAATGCAGTAGCGCAGGCGAGTTGGCGCCGGACCATCGGGAAATACGTGTCCCAAATGAGCGTCGCAGATATTACACACAATTTCGACGCGCGTCATGCCATGTGAATGATCTGGGATTTCTCTGACATGCTCAGGAGTGAGCGCTTTGAAATAACTGGGCCAGCCGCAGCCTGAATCAAATTTTGCATCAGATTCAAATAACGGTGTATCACAGCACACACAGGTGTAGATGCCAACTTCATGATGATCCCAAAATTTACCGCTAAAAGCACGCTCTGTGGCAGCATGTCGAGTCACTTCGTATTCCATGTCGGAAAGTTGCTTGCGCCATTCGTTGTCAGCTTTTTTTACTTTGTTCATGATGATTCCAATCTGATTTGAACCGATTAGTGTGGATTAGAGCAACTTTAACTATTTGTTTAGGAAGAGCAACTTACCGATAATGTATTTGCCCAATCTGGTGGCAGTTGGGCATAGATTTCGTGTTCGACTTGTTCATCGTAAGGATTAGCCAAAATGGCGAGTAACTTATGAATCTCGCTAAAGTCTTTTTGTTCAGCGCGTTCTATAGCTTGCTGCGCCAGGTAATTGCGTAAGACGTATTTTGGGTTGACACGGTTCATACTGGCTTGTCGTTCAATATCCAGCGAATTTTCTAGTTGAAGTCGCTGACGATAGGTTTGTAGCCATATATCAAGTCGTTCGCGATTAACAAATAGGTCACGCAAATAGTGATCGCTCTGCTTGTTTTCGATGTGGATATGGCTAAGTTGCCGGAATGCCAAAGTAAAGTCCGTGCCAGTTTCAGCCATTGTCTCAAGGTACTCATTAAATAAATCGTGGTCGCCGGCTTGCGATGTTGATAATCCGAATTTAGCATGCATGATGCGATCGTAGCTACTATCAAAATGCTCAACATAGCAAGACAGAGCTTCTTGCGTAGACTCTACGTCTCCGATTAAAGGTAGCAAGGCCTGCGCTAGCGCGTGGCAATTCCATTGTCCTATGCGTGGTTGCATTTGGTAGGAGTAACGTCCCTGATTGTCGCTATGATTGCAAATGTGGGCTGGATCGTAGCCATCCATAAAGCCAAATGGTCCATAGTCTAATGTGAGACCTAATATCGACATATTGTCTGTATTTAAAACGCCATGCATGAAACCAACGGATTGCCATTGCGCGACAAGATCCGCAGTCTTAATGACAATCGCGCGTAACAATGCCTGATACGGATTGTCTGACAGCGCCAAATCTGGGTAGTAGTGTTGGATCACGAAGTCTGCCAATTTTTTTAATTGTTCAGATTTGTCGTTGTAATACCAATGCTCAAAGGATCCGAAACGAATAAAACTTGGGGCAGTGCGAGTGACAACCGCAGTTTTTTCTGGCATTTCTCGCATCGTATATTGATCAGACCCTGTGATGCATAACGCACGTGAAGTTGGTATGCCTAAGCCCGCCATGGCTTCTGAGCACAAAAATTCTCGGATTGAAGAACGCAATACAGCCCGTCCATCTCCCATACGGGAGTAGGGTGTCATACCAGCGCCTTTTAATTGAATCTCGTGTAATGCACCACTTTGCTTTGATGCTAACTCACCAAGTAAAATCGCGCGACCGTCTCCCAATTGTCCCGCCCATATGCCAAACTGGTGCCCTGAATAGACGGCAGCCAGAGGGGTGCTGCCCAGTTGGGTACGATTGCCGCTAAAGATTTCCACCATTTCTGGAGTCTGTATTTGTTCCGCTGACAGATTGAATTCAGCTAGCATTGATGGGCTAGTCGCAATCAAATACGGCAACTTTAAAGGTGTGGGTTGTAACTCGGTATAGAAGGCATGACCAAGACCAGCAAATCGCTTATGAAACTCGGGAGAGTTAAGCGTAGAAATTTCGGAGTGGCTCATTGGTGATTGATTTGGCCGTTACAGCGCAAGAGAAGATCGAGGCACTATTTTGACAGAGAACGGCTGTTCATGTTGAGCGAGCATCTGGCAAAGCTTAATGCCAGACGCTGCCTCGAGTCGTTTTGTTTTGAAGTTTGCCTAAATTAGGCGCTGTGACGTTCTACCACTTTGCAGCCGTCTAATAAGAACGACAAACTGATGACCAGAACTAATTCGCCTTCGGCGGAACGAGCAGTGCCCGTGATACCTGGTGTAGAGATACAAGTCAAAGGCTTGATCACTAAATCAGAGGTGCCGTCTACAGAATCTACTGAAATGATATAGGGGTTAGGAGCTGCAATGACGATGCCCACACGTTCAGTGCTTTTCTCGTATCCAAGAACTTTACCTAAAGATCGAATAGGCAGAGGTCGGCCTAAGTCTCGTAATACGGGTTGTCCGCCTACACTTTCAAATGTCTCAGGTAACTCTACCACGCGTTGCACGGTAGACATCGGTAGTGCCAGAGAAGCGCCAGCCGTTCTGACCAGCATCGTTGGTACGATGGACAATTCGATAGGCAGCCTAATGATAAATGTGGTGCCTTTACCTAAATGAGAGTTAATTCGGATGGCACCGCGGTGACGTTCTACCGCTGTTTTTACCACATCCATGCCAACCCCACGACCCGATACGCTGGACGCCACTTCTTTCGTCGAGAAACCTGGTAAGAATACTAATTGGAAAGCTTCATCATCAGTTTTCGCTTCGTGGATGTTGATTAAGCCTTTGGAAATCGCTTTTTCACGCAAGCGTGAGGCATCCATACCTTTACCGTCATCAGTTACTTCGATCATGACGCTACTGGCTTCCTGCCAAGCTTTGAGTAAAATTTTTGCGCGGGCGGGTTTGGTCGTTTGTGCACGTTCCTCGGCGGATTCAATACCGTGATCCAAGGAGTTGCGTAGCATATGCACCAGTGGATCATACAAACTATCTACAACGACACGATCCACTTCAGTTTCCGCTCCAGAAATTTCAAGATCGACGTCTTTGCCCAAATCTTTGGCGAGTTCACGAATCAAACGTGGAAACTTTTGGAATAAGCGACCCACCGGTTGCATCCGAGTTGCCAGGGTTGCCCGTTGCAATTCAGTTGAATAGCGGGAGGCGCGATTCAGTGTTTCAGTGAGTGCCGACATTAATGGCGCAGCGTCACCATCGAACGAAAATTGACCTAATTTTTCTAATAATACGGCAGCCTGATTTGCGGCTTGTACTGATTCTCCAGCAACTTCAAGCAGGACATCGAGCTTAACTGCATCGATACGAATACTTTCTTCTTTGGCTGGTGCTGATTGCTTGACTTCATTGGTCGCCAATGAAGTCTTAACGGCTTCTTGTTCTTGTTTGACAATAGGATTGACGACAGCGATTTCGGGTAGTGTTCCCGGTGGTGTGACTGCCCGATAATAAGCTTCCCAAGGTACTTCGCCATCAGAACCGACCGCTGCCGTGTCGGTGCTGGTAATCGTAGCTGGTGCGCCCACTATGGTAGTGGCGGAAGCCGCTGGGGTGACCGTTTTGTTATCTTTTCTTGCCGGTGTAGAGCTGACCTTGCCGTCTATTGCGTCGTTTAATAGCTGCTCTAAAGCAGTAGGCATGGTTGATAATTGTTCAGGCGTGATGCCGTTTGATAAGGCAGTAAGCTGATCTGAAACAAAGCCACTAGCTTCTAAAGCAGCTTCAATCGCTATCGGAGTCACCGGTGACTTGCCAGTGCGCAAAGCGTCAAATAAGTTTTCAGTCAGATGGCAGGCCGACACCATTGCTGGCAGGTTCATGAAGCCGGCACCACCCTTGATGGTATGAAAAGAACGAAATACTGCGTTCAACGTATTCATATCTTCAGGATTACGTTGCAAGGAGAGCAGGTGTTCTTCGACGTTGATCGCCAGATCTAAAGCTTCAACGACAAACTCTTTGAGCATATCATCCATTTAGAAACCCAAACTATCAAGTAGGTTGTCTACATCGTCCTGCTCAAGCGCAGCATTAGGAACCGATGGGCCTTCCATTAATTCAATGGCTTTTTCTTTTAATTCGGTTGGCGCATTATCTAGCAGGATTTGAGCAAGTTCATGTTCTACAGCCTGCGTGATGACCAATACTTTTTTGATCAATTGCCCGGTCAGATCTTGAAAATCTTGTGCCATCATAATGTCGAGCAAACGTGCTTTTTCAGCGTCAGTCGAGGCGAGTACCTTATTAGCAAACGATTTTGAGTCTGATGCCAGCACTTTAAAATCGTCAATACTCAACTTCCCATCAAAAAGTGAGCTCCAGCGTTCATCAATACTTTTTGCATTTTTTCCCAATGCGTCTTGCTCTGGAATCCCCGCATCGGTGGCGTTAAGTACTTTGTTGGCGGCTTGTTCGGTTAAGGTAGCGACATACTCAAGACGCCCCTGAGCATCGGCAATCTGCGAAGCGACATCCGAAAGTGATCGATCATAGCCAAGCTCTCGCATGGAGTCGTGCATCATGCGAACTAAACCACCTAGTCGGTCGAACATAGGTTTAGCGGCATCTGTGCCTGCTTGCAGCGATAATTTTACTGGAGGCGTCTCAATGACTGCTGCCGCAGTAGGTGACGGAGTCGCTGTAGCATTGGTGTCACGTTGCGTTGCCATCTCGTCAAATAGTGCGTCTAGATCATCAGCTGAGTCTGTCATAATTCTTTATTCTCCATAGTCGCCAATATTGATTGCTGACTTAACATTGAAATTGGTTCTTTGCTGGCTCAATTTCAATATACATTCAGGCAAAAAGCCATGCTGTCGTGAGGGGAGTTAATTCCTGAGGGACTTTACCGACAGCAACCAGACTTGCATGTTGTAAGGATAACCCCGAGCAACAAAATTTGTCATCACTTAATTACCGAATTAGTGAATTTATTTACAAAGCTTGCGGATTTGCAACTAAGCGTGCGCAAAATTTTTCAGGAGTTTCAATAATAAATAGATTTAATTGTTGAGTTTTTCTGGCTAATTTAAGTAAAGCTTTGTCTTTAGTGACCAAAAACTGCGCATCTGCATCGCGGGCGATCTCTAGAAATTTTTGATCATCCTTGTCAGTGCAAACCGGTAGCTTTGTATTTTTTATCGGAAAATCTTCAACATCAATGAATTCGTCGAAAGTTGTTACAATCGCGCCTCGTGTGTTGTCGGTGACTGGTAAATGTGTGTAGTGCAATACGGCCAACCATTCATCGCGGCAGTCAGCTCGCGTGATTGCTTGCAGAGTTCGATCTTTAAGTCCGGCGTTAATTTGAGACCATCGTGGATCGCAAAATACAAACAAATCCAGACAAACATTGGTATCTAAAATAATTTTAAGCGTCATACGTGTATTTATATTCAGTGCCTACTAATTTACTTAGCACGCCACTAATCCTTTGTTGAATAATCTTAATTCTGAACTGAACTTCTATGTTGATTTTGTTATCTCCCGCAAAAAGTCTCGATTTTGAGACACCTGCGCTTGTGAAGACATCAAGTGAACCTGTCTTTGTTGACGAAACAGCGTATTTATCTCAATTAGCCGCTAATTTAAGTGTGGCAGATTTGCAGAGTCTAATGAGCATATCCACGAATCTGGCCGAGCTCAATTTTGAGCGTTTCGCCAATATGCGTGATAGCAAGGATACTATGCCAACGCGACAAGCGGTCTTTTTATTTGACGGCGATGTGTATGACGGACTGCAGGCGCGTCAATTGCCGAAAAAAGAGGTGACTTACTTGCAGTCGCATTTGCGGATTTTGTCTGGTTTGTACGGCATCTTGCGTCCGCTCGATACCATTCAGGCCTATCGCTTAGAAATGGGGACTGGTTTAAAAAATAGTGCGGGAAATAATTTGTATGCCTATTGGCGCGAAAAGCTAAGTGCCTATTTGAAGCAAGAATTGTCCGCCACAAAAAGTAAATTCTTAGTTAATCTTGCTTCGGAAGAGTATGCTAAAGCGGTGAAGATAAATGGCTTGGGCTTGCCAGTGATTCATCCTGTTTTTCAAGATTATTCTGCAGGCAAGTTTAAAGTAATTTCATTTTTTGCGAAACGAGCCCGTGGTTCCATGGTGCGTTATTGCGCGGTGAACCAGATTCGACATCCAGAGAAACTAAAGAATTTTGATTTGGACGGATATCGATTTATCGAAGAGGAGTCCAATCAAACGCACTGGGTTTATCGTCGAAATCAGTGAGGGTCTATAAATTGTTAAGGCGATTTATTGAAGAAATAATTTGTTGAGTAAACAAAAAAGGCCTCGATGATCGAGGCCTTTTTGCAAAATTTTGCAGGTTTTTCTAAGTGATCGGCTAGCTTTTGTGCTAACGATAAACTAACTCCAAAATTTCCACCAAGATTTCTTAACGCCACCTGTTTCCAGCAGATTACTATTCGGGAAGCTCTTGAGGTAAACCCGTTTTGCATCATCACGTAACTCAGTCATTCCCATCGCGTCGTAAGATTTGATTAACACCACCAAAGCTTCTTCACTTGCTGGTGCGTCGGGATATTCTTTGATCGCAGATTGGGCGCGGTTTGCCGCGGCGAGAAAAGCATTGCGACGTAAGTAATATTTTGCAACGTGCACATCGTATTGTGCCAAGGCGTTGACTAAATACTTCATACGAGCGATCGCATCGGGCGTATACTTGCTGCTTGGGAATCGCGTGACTAATTCTTTAAAGGCATCAAATGAATCTCTGGTCGCTTTTGGGTCACGTTCGGTAATATCTTGATTGGCGACAAAGCTCAAAAAACCCATGTCGTCATTGAAGTTAACCAAACCGCGCAGATAGTACATGTAATCTACATTGGTATGATTTGGATGTAATTTAATGAAACGATCCACGGCGGCTAATGCCTGCGCCTGATCACCTTGTTTGTAATAGGCATAAGCAATTTCCAATTGCGCTTGCTGTGCGTAAGCGCCGAAAGGGAAGCGAGATTCGAGTTTTTCAAATAACTGAACTGAGCGTTCATACGAACCAGATGCTAATTCATCCTTCGCTTCAGCGTATAATTTCTCAGCTGACCAATTTTTACTTTCTTCAACTTTATCGCCAAAAATACCGCAACCGCCTAAAGATAAAGTGAGGATAAGACCGAACAATTTTATATATTTGATTTGCATAGACTTTGCGTGTGCATGAGAATAATTTACGGATTATAGCCGATGGCAATTAATGTTATACCAAAAGAACTGGGGATTTTACCTGATACTGAGCTTGATCTCGAAGAAATTGATCAAGATGAGAGCGAGCAAGCCGCTCAGTCAGCAGAAATCATCTCCATCAAACTACCGGATAGTGTGTGTGGTGATCGTTTAGATAAAGTTTTGTCTAAGCTTGTACCACAGTATTCTCGTAGCCGTATCCAGCAGTGGATAGAAGAAGGGCACGTTCAAGTCGATGGAAAACCTTCAAAAATCAAAACCACCATGTTGGGTGGTGAACTGATACAAATCACGCCACAATCGTCTCCTGATGAAAGTTCGTTCACGCCAGAAGATATTCCTTTGAATATTATTTTTGAAGATGATGCGATTTTAGTATTGAATAAACCTGCTGGTTTAGTCGTGCATCCTGGTGCTGGGAACTGGTCCGGCACGCTGCTAAACGCCTTGCTATTTCATCGTCCCGCCTTAGCACAAGTGCCGCGTGCAGGTATTGTGCATCGTTTAGATAAGGACACTTCTGGCTTGATGGTAGTAGCCAAGACTTTGACAGCTCAGACTGAATTGGTACGTCAATTGCAAGCGCGCACTGTCAAACGCGAATATGCAGCGATGGTATGGGGCACGCCAATTTCAACTGGAACTATCGACGCTGCGATGGCGCGTCATAGCCGTGACCGACTTAAGATGGCGGTGTCTTTTAGTATTTTGGCTAAACCAGCGATTACGCATTATCAGCGATTGGCAACTGGGATGTTAGAACGTTTTCCTGTCAGCTTGGTTGCCTGCCGCCTCGAAACAGGCCGAACCCATCAAATTCGCGTGCACATGCTGTCTTTGGGTTTTCCTTTGGTTGGCGATACGCTGTATGGTAAACAACATTTGGCACGTTTTTTTCCACGCCAAGCGCTGCAAGCGCGACGATTGGGGCTAATTCACCCTGATAGCGGCGAAGAGATGGAGTGGAGTATTCCTTTAGAAGCCGACTTTACGACCTTATTGGCGCAAGCAGGCATGCCAGCACAATGAGCTTGATCGTCGTTCGTGATAATGGATTAAGTCTGGTTCAGCCAGATTGGCCGGATCTCCCTGCTAATGTTCACGCATTTTCGTCCACCCGATTGGGTGGGCGTAGCCAGGCTCCCTACGATGATGGTATAGGTGGTACGGGTTTAAATCTCGGCGATCACGTCGGTGACGATTTGTCGCTGGTGTCGCAGAATAGGGTATTGCTGAATACGCTATTGCCGTCAGATGTCATATTCTTATCACAAATTCATGGCAATATGGTAGTTGACGCATCTCTACTTAGTGCGCAGCTCAATTCGGAAGTCAAAGCAGATGCGAGTTACACGCTACACAAAAATGTTGTTTGTGCGGTACTAACTGCGGATTGCCTGCCGATTTTGCTGTCGTCTTTGGATGGTCAGTGTGTGGCTGCGATTCATGCTGGTTGGCGCGGTTTGGCAGGTGATGTTGTCGAAAATACGATACTGACTTTACGCCAACAAGGTGTTGGTGAACTTACCGCTTGGTTAGGTCCAGCGATAGGTGCAGCCAGGTTTGAAGTTGGACAAGACGTGTATTTGGAATTTTCTAAGAAGATTCCACAATTAGATCGATTTTTGAAAACACGTTTGACTCCAGTAGGTGCTGCACCAAAATATGATATGGATATTTATGGCGTTGCCAGGGAAATTCTAAGACAGCTGGATGTTCAGCGTGTGCACGGTGGTGAGTATTGTACGGTGACACAAAGCGATCTTTTTTATTCCTATCGCCGTGATCAACGCACTGGGCGCATGGCTAATCTGATTTGGATGGATTAGACGAATTTAATTTGCGCTGCGCATCTTCTTCAAGTTTGCGTTGACGCTTTCGTGCGGGTGAAGTCAGAATGTATAGAACCAAGCCGAGTGGAATGATGCAATAAAAAATGAAAGTCATGATACCAGCAATCACAGAAGATTCTACCAGTGACATCATCAGCACGACATAAACCCATGCGATTGCGATAAGATACAAAAAAGCCATAAAGAAATAGACGTTGTTGGAATTAGGTGGTTCAATTTTTTGCCGTAGTGCTGCGTAATTGGTCAGCACAGTGTGACGATACTCTAAAACTAGGAATTATGCATAATGAGTGACAATCTTCAATCGATGTACGCCAATTGGATGCAACAGGTAATGAAGCAAAATCCTCTACAGGATTGGATGAAGCAAAGTCCCTTTGGAAACGATACCTCGATTCCTCAAATGTTGAAAGAATTTGGTGCAGAACTTGATCCACAAGTTTTAAAGCGGCTACAAGCAGAATATTTTGTAGAACTAGGCAATTTATGGAAAGATTTTTTGTCTGCAAAACTGCCAGAGTTCAACGATCGTCGATTCTCTGCGCCGGATTGGCATAAACAGACCAGCCACGCTTATAACGCTGCGATGTATCTACTCAATGCGCGTTTCTTGAGTTTACTGGCCGATTCGGTTCAGGCACCAGAAAAGAAGCGACAAAAGATTCGATTCGCTGTCCAGCAAATGGTAGACGCGATGTCACCGGCGAATTTTTTGGCGACAAATCCCGAAGCACAGGCAAAAGTGATTGAGACCGGCGGTGAAAGCCTTATGCAGGGCATCACGCAGATGTTTGATGATATGCAAAAAGGACGCATTTCATTGACCGATGAATCCGCGTTTGAAGTCGGTAAAAATGTGGCGACTTCTGAAGGTGTGGTAGTTTTTGAAAATCGCTTGTTTCAATTGATTCAGTTTTCCCCTCTAACAAAGACGGTGCATCAGCGTCCTCTGTTGATGGTGCCCCCTTGTATTAATAAATACTATATTTTGGATTTGCAACCAGAAAACTCACTGGTGCGTTACGCCGTTGAACAAGGACATACCGTCTTTCTTGTGTCGTGGGCGAATCCAGATGAATCTATGGGCGATGTCACGTGGGATGATTACATAGAACAAGGTGCCATCAAAGCGATTGACGTTGTTCAGCAAATTAGCAAACAAGACAAAATTAATGCGTTTGGATTCTGCGTTGGCGGTACCATACTTTCTACTGCATTGGCCGTGTTGGCGGATCGAGATAGTCATCCTGCAAGTAGTTTGACTTTGTTAACTACCTTATTGGATTTTAGTGATACGGGTGTGCTTGATGTGTTTGTCGATGAATTGCAAGTGAGTATGCGCGAGCAGACACTAGGGCATGGTGGCTTAATGCCTGGACGTGATTTAGCCAGTACTTTTTCCAGTCTGAGACCGAATGATTTGGTGTGGAATTATGTGCAATCAAATTACTTGAAAGGCCAGAAGCCGCCAGCGTTCGATCTGTTGTATTGGAACTCCGACAGCACCAATTTACCGGGCCCTATGTTCTGCTGGTATTTGCGCAATACCTATCTTGAAAATAGTCTCAAGGTGCCGAATAAATTAAAAGTGGCGGGAAATTCTGTTGATCTGACAAAAATTGATGCGCCAGTTTTCATTTATGGTTCCAGAGAAGATCATATCGTTCCATGGCAAGCGGCGTTTGCTTCGACTGCCATACTCAATCCAAAGAAAAAAACCAGAAATCGCTTCGTATTGGGTGCCTCAGGTCATATTGCAGGCGTGATCAATCCAGCCTCAAAAAATAAACGTAATTATTGGACCAACGAGAAAGTTGCTGCAGATCCACAACAATGGTTCGATGGCGCGAAAGAAATGCCTGGTAGCTGGTGGCCGGAGTGGGCGCAATTTTTAACAGAACATGGTGGAAAGATGGTGAAAGCACCCCTGAAGTCAGGGAATGTGGTTTATAGTGAGATAGAGCCTGCGCCAGGGCGCTATGTCAAAGTTCGTGCTGATTGAGCTTGGTTAGTAATGTAGCAATGATGGCGGAGACGGTTCAAACGAAGGTTTAAATTTTTTTGTAGAAACAAACTTAGCAGTAAATTCACTAAAACTCTGGAGATTAAGTATGTCAAAGCGAATTGCATATGTAACTGGTGGTATGGGTGGTATTGGGACTCCAATTTGCAAACGTTTGTGTAGAGATGGTTACACAGTGGTCGCTGGTTGCGGTCCAAATTCACCGCGTAAAGATAAATGGCTGGCTGATATGCGCGCTGAAGGCTTGGATGTGCATGCCTCCGAAGGTAATGTCTCTGATTGGGAATCGACCCGTGCTGCATTTGAAAAAGTCCGTACCGAAATTGGTGAAGTCGACGTTCTAGTTAACAATGCGGGTATTACTCGTGATGGTCAATTCCGTAAAATGAGTAAAGCAGATTGGGATGCTGTAATTGATACCAATTTAAATTCCCTGTTCAATGTGACGAAACAAGTTATTGAGAGTATGGTTGATCGTGGCTGGGGGCGTATTATTAATATTTCTTCGGTCAATGGCCAAAAAGGTCAATTCGGTCAAACTAACTATTCCACTGCAAAAGCCGGCATTCATGGCTTTAGTATGGCATTGGCGCAAGAAGTCGCGACCAAAGGTGTCACGGTCAATACCGTTTCCCCTGGCTATGTAGGTACTGACATGGTGCGCGCGATTCGTCCTGATGTATTGGAGAAGATTGTTGCGGGTATTCCGGTTAAACGCTTGGCAGAGCCAGAAGAAATCGCTTCTATCGTGGCGTGGATTGCATCAGACGAAGGTGGCTATGCTACTGGCTCTGACTTCTCAATCAACGGTGGTTTGCATATGGGTTAATCATTCGTTACTGTTTGTTGTTATGCGAATGAACTATTCCCAAGAATTTAGTACTAAGTATAATGCTGTGTCGCAGCATTGAATTTAATGCGAAAATTCGTTTAAGGTGCTTACGTGTTTGAACGATATCGTAAGCACCTTGGCTTTATTCTTTAATGCAGTTTATCCCCGAGAATGCAATGAATAGCACAAAAAAAATAAGCAAGCATTTGATTAAGAAATACCCAAATCGTCGCTTATACGACACTCAAACCAGTAGCTACATTACCTTGGTCGATGTGAAGCAATTCGTCATGGAGAGTGATGATTTTGCGGTGATTGACGCCAAGACGGGCGAAGATTTGACGCGTAGTATTTTGTTGCAGATCATTTTGGAAGCTGAAGCAGGTGGCGCACCGATGTTTTCCAGCGTCGCTCTGGCACAAATTATTCGTTATTACGGGCATGCAATGCAAGGCATGATGGGTTCGTATCTTGAAAAAAACATTCAAGCGTTTATTGATATACAAAATAAACTCACCGAAGGTGCCAATGGCGGCGTAGAAGGCAAGCCATTTAGCCCTGAAATGTGGACACAGTTTATGAATGTGCAAGGGCCCATGATGCAAGGCATGATGGGTAATTACATCGATCAGAGCAAAAATTTATTTGTACAAATGCAAGAGCAAATGCAGAGTCAATCAAAAAATATGTTTGGTTTCCCATTTGTACCAGATGACAAGAAAAAGTAATAAATTCAAACGCTTGCGGTGAATCTATCGTTGTTCAAGCTGTAGTAAGTAGCGTAGAAAGGGTACAATAGCGAATTGCTTTGTATCCTTTTTTATTATGTCTAACGAAACTCTCATTCCCGTCTCTGCTTCAGTTGCGCCTAAAGTTGGCTTTGTCTCCCTCGGGTGCCCGAAAGCTTTGGTCGATTCAGAACAAATTCTCACGCAATTGCGCGCAGAAGGCTACGAAACGGCTAAGTCCTACGATGGCGCCGATTTGGTCGTGGTAAATACGTGTGGATTTATCGATGCGGCTGTGCAAGAGTCTTTAGATGCGATTGCAGAAGCACTTAGTGAAAACGGCAAAGTCATCGTCACAGGCTGTCTGGGCGCGAAAAAAGATGCTAATGGCAACGACCTTATCAAAAGCATACACCCGAAAGTTTTGGCGGTTACCGGACCACACGCTCTGACGGAAGTGATGAGCGCCGTGCATCTGCATTTGCCAAAGCCACATGAGCCATTCATTGATTTGGTGCCGCCACAAGGCGTGAAGCTCACACCAAAACATTTTGCTTATTTGAAAATTTCTGAAGGCTGCAACCATCGTTGTAGCTTCTGCATTATTCCATCGATGCGCGGTGATCTAGTATCTCGTCCGATTGGTGAAGTGATGGTCGAAGCGGAGAATTTATTCAAAGCCGGCGTCAAAGAGTTACTGGTGATTTCTCAAGATACCAGCGCTTATGGTGTCGATGTGAAGTTCCGTACCGGTTTCTGGGATGGTAAACCAGTCAAAACCCACATGACGCAATTGGTCGAAGCGCTTGGTGAACTTGCAAAACGCTATGATGCCTGGGTACGCCTGCATTACGTTTACCCTTACCCACATGTCGATCAAATCATTCCATTCATGAACAATGGCCACGTTTTGCCTTACCTCGATGTGCCTTTGCAGCACGCACATCCTGATGTATTGAAGCGCATGAAGCGTCCAGCGAGTGGTGAAAAAAATATAGAGCGCATTAAGGCTTGGCGCGAAATGTGCCCAGAAATCACGATACGTTCTACCTTCATTGCTGGTTTCCCAGGCGAGACAGAAGAGGAATTTGAATACCTTTTAGACTTCCTGAAAGAGGCGGAAATTGATCGCTTAGGCTGCTTCGCTTACTCTCCAGTCGATGGTGCAACCGCCAACGAACTCGCTAATCAATTGCCGGATGATGTGCGTGAAGACCGTCGCCGTCGTGTGATGGAGTTGCAAGAGACGATTTCTAAAAAACGTCTGCAAGCGAAAGTTGGCAAGACGATGCGTGTTTTGATTGATAGCCTTGATCGTAGTGGCGGTATTGGTCGCAGCTCCGCTGATGCGCCTGAGATTGATGGCGTCGTGTACGTTAAGCCGCCGTTTGAACCGCATCGCAAGTTGAAAGTCGGTGAATTTGTTGAAGTGAAAATCACCGCTGCCGATGCCCACGATTTGTGGGGTGAGGCAATTTAAGTTTCATATTGTGTAATCGAGAGGGGCGAATTTTCGCCCCTATTTTTTATCTGTTTTGACTTTTGACTACGGCATCATTATGACTAATAAGGAACTGGGTTCAAGTACCGCGATCGTTCATCCTGCCTATCAAGCGCCCGATGGATTTTCTGCTTTTCCGACCGCAATTCATCATGCCTCGACGGTTTTGTTTAGCGATGTCGACGCGATGCGCGCGCGTAGTTGGCTTAACAAGTCGACTTATACTTATGGCTTGCACGGCACACCAACCAGCTTTCAATTAGAAGGCGAGATCGCCCAAATTGAAGGCGGTGATCATTGCATGCTCGCGCCAAGTGGATTGGCTGCGATCACTCTGGTCAATATGGCGTTTCTCGAAACAGGCGATGATGTTTTGCTGCCCGATAATGCCTATGGGCCAAACAAAGAGCAGGGGGCGTGGCTTAAACGAAGTTTTGGTATCAGTGTTCGTTTTTATGATCCCATGATTGGCGCTGGTATCGCTGATTTAATCTTGCCCAACACGAAATTAATTTGGACAGAGGCACCAGGTTCCGTATCGATGGAAGTTGCCGATGTGCCTGCCATTTGTGCGGCAGCACATAGCAAAGGTGTATTAGTCGCGTTGGATAATACCTGGTCTGCCGGACTCGCCTTCAAGCCCTTTGAGCACGGTGTCGATATCTCTATGCAGGCATTGACGAAATATCAAAGCGGTGGGTCAGATGTTTTAATGGGCGCGGTGATTACCAAAGATGTCGAGTTAAATAATCGCTTATTGATGGCACACATGCGCTTAGGTTTTGGTGTAGGTATGGATGATGTGTACTTGGTGCTGCGTGGTTTGCAAAGCATGAAGCTTCGTTTTGAAGCACACGACATCGCAGCGCGCAAAGTGGCAACGTGGTTAAAGAGTCGTCCAGAAATCGCTAAAGTATTACATCCGGCGTGGGAAGACTGCCCGGGCCACGATGTTTGGAAACGTGATTTCAATGGCGCGGGCGGCTTATTTTCCGTGCTGTTTGATGAGAAGTACACTGAAGCACAAACCGACCAATTCGTGAACCAATTGAAACTTTTTAAAATTGGTTTTAGTTGGGGCGGTTCGCATAGTTTGTGTGTTCCGTATCGCATAGAATCTATGCGTCAAACATGGAACGGCAAGGGCATTCTGGTGCGTTTCAATATTGGTTTAGAAGATGTGGAAGATTTGATTGCTGACATTGAGCAATCTTTGAATTCACTTTAAATATTTAAAATTTGTCGAGGTCTAATTTGTCACTCATTATTCGTAAAGCTGTTCCAGCGGATGCAGCCATAATTCATGGTTTTATTGTGGAGCTCGCCGTGTATGAAAAAGCCGAGCATGAAGTTAAGGCTAGCATCGCAGAAATTGAAAGCAGTATTTTCTCTGGCGACTCACCCGCCAAGGCGTTGATTTGTGAATTGAATGGCGAGGCAATAGGATTCGCTGTGTACTTCTATAATTACTCAACTTGGCAGGGGCGAAAAGGTTTGTATCTGGAAGATCTTTACGTGTCGCTAAAGCATCGAGGTCTTGGTGCGGGTAAATTCTTGCTACGTCATCTGGCGAAAATCGCGGTGGAAGAGGGTTGTGGGCGCTTTGAATGGAGTGTCTTAGACTGGAATCAGCCTGCGATTGATTTTTATGATGCTGTCGGTGCGAAGGCGCAGGCGGAGTGGGTTAAGTATCGTTTGGCTGGGGATGACTTATTTAACTTTGCGAAAGCTGAAGCCTAAGTGCAGAAGTCAAGTTCCATTTGGCGCCTCGAATGGATTGTATTAAGTTAATTTTTTAATTTGTTTTTAAATTAATTTTTTAACTGCGCATTTATCTGCATTAGTCAGTAAAAAAGCCTGTGTTCTATGATGAACCCAGGCTTTTGTTTTTTTTAGTCATTGTTCGTTGATTATTTCACTTAATAACGTAACGATTAACTTACTCATTCATTTTTTATTTGCTTGCTGCAGTAGATGCTGCAGCTGAGCTTGCTACAGCAGCAGGAGCAGTTGGTGCTGATGCCGTAGATGCTGCTGATTCCACTACCGGCGCAGGTACGCTGGCGGCAGATGCAGGGGAACTTGCTGGATCAGACGCCGCGTGCTCAGCAGAAGCAGCACCAGTATGTGCGCCAGCTTCTCCTTGCATATCCATCTTGTCACCAGCTTTGAAAATAAAGAATAAAGCGATTGCTGCAAAAATTAAAAAACCTACTAGTGCCTTCCACATATTGCTCTCCTTGTTGTTAAATTTTACTGATAACGAATTGAAAAAGTGTGCGATTCAATTTGGATTCGAAAAAAAAGGAATGTGCCGATCAAAGTCACATTCCTTTTTTTCATTTGCGCGATACTAATTAAGCAGCCAATAACTGACGCAATACGAATGGCAAAATGCCACCGTGTTTGTAGTAGTCAACTTCGATTGGTGTATCGATACGCAGCAATACTTTAACGTCTTGTGAGCTACCATCAGCACGATTGATCACCAAAGTTACTTGTTGCTGTGGTTTGATATCGTTCTCTATGCCCTTCAAGTCGAACGATTCATTGCCAGTGATGCCCAAAGAATCGACGCTGTCAGTACCGATGAATTGCAATGGCAATACGCCCATACCAACTAAGTTAGAACGGTGGATACGTTCAAAAGACTTAGCGATAACAGCTTTTACGCCCAACAATTGCGTACCTTTTGCAGCCCAGTCACGGGAAGAGCCTGTACCGTACTCTTCACCACCGAAGATCATGGTTGGCGTGCCTTCTGCAACATACTTCATCGCAGCATCGTAGATTGCCATTGGTTCGCCAGTTGGTTGGAATAAAGTTTCGCCGCCTTCAACGCGAGAACCATCTTCTTTCGCTGGGATCATCAAGTTTTTGATACGCACGTTAGCGAATGTGCCGCGCATCATGATTTCATGGTTACCACGACGAGAACCGTAGGAGTTGAAATCAGCTTTCAATACGCCGTTTTCTTTCAACCATTTACCAGCAGGGCTAGATTCTTTGATCGAGCCAGCAGGTGAGATGTGATCGGTTGTGATGGAGTCACCAAATACGCCCAAAGCACGTGCGCCAGAGATGCCAGTTGCAGCTGCTTTTGGTTCCATTGTGAAGTCAGCGAAGAACGGTGGTTCTGCGATGTAAGTCGACGCAGGCCAATCATAAACCTGACCTTCAGCCACGCCTTTGATGTCTTCCCACAATTTGCCTGGAGCGCCTTTAACGTCAGCGTAGTTCTCTTTGAACGTTTTAGAATTCATCGCGAACTTCATTAACTTATTGATCTCCGCACTGGTTGGCCAGATGTCGCCCAAGAAGATGTCTTTGCCTTTGACGCGACCGACAGGTTCTGTCATCAAATCTCTAGTCATATTGCCAGCGATCGCATAAGCAACCACCAGCGGAGGCGACGCTAAGAAGTTGGAGCGAATGTTCGGATGAATACGCGCTTCAAAATTGCGGTTGCCAGACAAAATTGCGGATGCAACGATGTCGTTTGCGACGATGGCTTCGTTCATTGCCGGTGTCAAATCACCTGCGTTACCGATACAAGTAGTACAGCCATACGCTGTTACGCCGAAGCCGAGTTTTTCCAAATATGGCAGCAAGCCAGCAGCTTCCAAGTACTTAGTCACAACACGGGAACCAGGCGCTAAAGACGTTTTGATGTGCGGAGATACTTTCAAACCAGCTTCAACTGCTTTCTTAGCCAACAAGCCTGCGGCCAACAAAACGCTAGGATTGGAAGTGTTCGTGCAAGAAGTAATTGCAGCGATCAAGATATCGCCGTTTTTCACTTTGACGCCATCTGTATTGGTGTACACCGCGGCCAAATCTTCTGCCTTTTTGTTGAAGCCGCTTTCTGACGTTGGCTTGCTAAACAAATCAGCGAAAGTGGATTTCACGTTACCGATTTCGATACGATCTTGTGGACGCTTTGGACCTGCCAAAGAAGGCGCAACTGTTGACAAATCTAGTGACAATTCTGTCGTGTAATCAATGTCACCTTTTTTCGGAATACCGAACATTTTCTGTGCTTTGAAATAGCCTTCGAATGCGTCGATTTCTGCTTTAGTACGACCCGTACCTTTGAAGTAATCGATAGTCGCTTCATCAACTGGGAAGAAGCCCATAGTCGCGCCGTATTCTGGTGCCATGTTCGCGATCGTCGCGCGGTCAGTCAGGGACAAAGTGCGTGTGCCTTCGCCGAAGAATTCGACAAACTTGCCGACAACTTTGGCTTTGCGCAGCATTTCTGTAATCGTCAAAACCAGATCCGTTGCGGTACAACCTTCACGCAACGCGCCAGTTAAATTCACGCCGACAACGTCAGGTGTCAGGAAGTAAACTGGTTGGCCGAGCATGCCAGCTTCGGCTTCGATACCACCAACGCCCCAGCCAACTACACCAATACCGTTAATCATGGTGGTGTGAGAGTCTGTACCTACCAAAGTATCTGGGTAATAAACATCGTTTTTCTTCGCATCAGATGCTTTGTGTACGCCACGTGCCAAGTATTCAAGATTGACTTGATGCACGATACCAAAACCTGGAGGAACCACGCCAAAAGTATCAAAGGCTTGCATGCCCCATTTCATAAACTGGTAACGCTCGTTATTGCGTTGGAATTCCAGTTTCATGTTTAGATCGAGAGCCTTCTTTTCGCGGAAATGATCGATTTGCACTGAGTGATCGACGACCAGATCAACTGGAACCAAAGGTTCGATATTTTTTGGATTTTGCCTTGTTTTGCAGCGACGTTACGCATTGCAGCCAAGTCAGCTAACAAAGGAACGCCCGTGAAATCTTGTAATACCACGCGAGAAACAACGAATGGAATTTCATCTGTACGCGCTCCAGTCGCACTCCAGTTTGCCAATTGTTTGACGTGTTCCTCAGTCACTTTTTTACCGTCGCAATTACGCAAAACGGATTCCAGTACGATACGGATCGAAATCGGTAAACGTGATACTTTCACGCCCAGATTTTTTTCCAGTGCTGGCAAAGAAAAGAACTTGCCTTTCTTGGTGTCAGTGATTTTAAAATCTTTCAGCGTTTTAAACGCATCTTGATAATTGGCTTGGCTCATGGCTGTTCCTTATATTCGATGATGAACAATGAAGTGAGGTGATACGGATTTGAAGCTTGAAACTAATAAATTGACTAATGAAACAAATTTTTAACACTCTTATTTAACTTGCGTTTCTGTGACGCCTAAGCTCGCGATTTTAGTGCTCTTACATTCATTCGCTAATTGATGACCGCGATGTGAATCGAGCAGCATGCCTTTGGTTGGAATGTCTATCCAGACCAAGCCGATTTTTTGATTTTCAAAACGATGCGCGCCAGTGGATGTTTCTACGCGGGTTAATTTGTACAGGCGATTTCTCCAGCGCATGGCTAAGCTTTGATTATCTTCAGGATGAGCGTACATCACCAAGGAGTTACCAAGTTCACACTTGTATTCGGTGTCAGAGCTCAACGCAATATTTGGCTCGGGCTCTATCACGGTGGCCGCAGCGTTTTTGCTATCGGCTTTGGCCACTTTTGCGGGTTTTGTTTTGCTAGTTTTCTTGACAGTATTTGGCGCCTGGCTATCGGCTGCGATAGCGGATATCGATAAGCCGGTTGCGCAAATGGCGATGAGAAATTTTGCCAATGTCTGCTGCAATAGTGGTGATGATTTCATGATATCCCTTTAGTAATTCAAAAATACGTTTGGTGTTGCAACTAGCTTGCTGCTGATGCTGATGCTTAAGTTAAGTATTGTGCACCTTCGGGCAAGTTGACGCCACTCATACTTGCTTTCTTTAAGACCGTCCAGTAATAGCGATAACTTGCTCTATCATGCAGGCGACCATGCATTTCTATAGGACCCCATTGATTTTCTTGTGCTGTGCTCAAAATTGCAACTGCCTCATTAATTTCGGCACTACGTGGTGCCATAGCCTTAATAATTGGCTTGATTTGACTCGGATGGATGCTCCACATTCTGGTGTAAGCGAATTCCTGACTCGCTCTTGTTGCATCACTGAGTGTTACCGATGGATCTTTAAAATCGGTAGTTACATTGTGCGAAGGTACTTTGCCGTGCAAATGACAAGCCGCTGCGATTTCCAGTTTGGCTCGCGTCACTAAAGGATGTGAAAACTGGGCTGGAGCACGCATCGCACTCGCAGGAATGGCACTCCAATGCGACGATACGAAATCCATAATCCCGAAGGATAGGCATTCAACTTGAGGAATTGCCGCCAAAGCCTGTACATTTGCCAGTGCAGTTTGCGTCTCAACTAGTAGGTGTATAGGAATAGCTTGACGATTTTGGATTTGCGATAACTGGTTAATGGCGTCAATGGCTGTGTTGACTTCATTCACCGTATTCACTTTAGGCAGCACAATGTAAGCCAGTTTTTTACATGCTTTGCTAGAACTCAGAAGCTGTTGAATATCTTGATGAAACGCCGGGTGATCGAGATGATGAACTCGAACTCCGATACGATTAAATTGATTGCTGTTGGACGCAATAATCTGCGTCAACATTTGTATATGTATTAACTCATTACCAATTGCCGCGCCGTCTTCACAATCAAATGTAATATCAAATACGGGCCCGAGCTCATTTTGCAGGCCCAAGGACTTGAGCATCAATTTTTCTGAACCAGCATAGTGATCACACACGGGTAAAAAAAATGGCGCTGCCTGATCTTGAAATAGTGCCTGAGATGGATGCATCGGCGGTGATGTCATTGATAGATCTTGTAGTAAATCATCGTACTGTAAATCGTCGTACGGTAAATCGGATGGCAAAATTTGCAGCTCAAATCTAAAGTGAAATGCCGGTAAAAGGGCTTGTCATCGTAGACAAGCCCAGTCTCAGGCTAATTAGCCTACCAAATGTTTCACGCCATCACGCTCGTCTTGCAATTCTTTGAGAGTGACGTTGATGCGCTCACGTGAGAATTCATCGATTTCCAAGCCTTGAACAATCGTGTATTCGCCGTTTTCTGTTGTGACAGGAAAGCCAAACATCGTGCCTTCTGGAATGTCATAAGAGCCATCAGATGGGATACCCATGGTTGTCCATTTGCCGTTTGTACCCAGTACCCAGTCACGTACGTGATCAATCGCCGCATTCGCTGCCGATGCCGCTGAGGACAAACCACGTGCTTCGATGATAGCTGCACCGCGTTTGCCTACTGTTGGCAAGAATGCGTCTTTATTCCATTCTTGATCATTGATCATATCTTTGACAGATGCGCCTGCCACTGTTGCGAAGCGATAGTCAGCGTACATAGTCGGAGAGTGATTACCCCAAACACACAATTTTTCAATATCAGCGACCGCTTTGCCAGTTTTCGCAGCCACTTGTGACAAGGCGCGGTTGTGATCTAAGCGCAACATGGCAGTAAAGTTTTTAGATGGCAGGTTTGGTGCTGATTTCATTGCGATGTAAGCGTTGGTGTTCGCTGGATTGCCAACAACCAATACTTTGACATTACGTGAAGCCACTGCATCTAATGCCTTACCTTGTACTGTGAAAATTTGCGCATTTGCTTCGAGCAAATCTTTGCGTTCCATGCCAGGGCCACGTGGGCGCGCACCAACTAACAAAGCCACGTCGATATCTCTAAATGCTGTCATCGGATCGCTGTGAGCGGACATGCCAGCCAACAATGGGAATGCGCAATCGTCGATTTCCATCATCACGCCTTTAAGCGCTTTTTGTGCTTTTTCATCAGGGATTTCCAATAATTGCAAAATCACAGGCTGATCTTTGCCCAACATGTCGCCGTTAGCGATTCTGAACAAGAGGGAATAGCCGATTTGGCCAGCTGCGCCAGTAACAGCAACGCGCATAGGGGATTTAGACATGGTATTTCTCCGCAGTGGTGTAAAAATAATATTGTAATGCTTTAATCCAAGAATTAGATTGAAACGTCTGTTGGATCATCTATTTCGTCAAAATCAAGTGTATTGAAATGAGCGCCTGAAATGATAACGCTGAATGACATCCGCAGGCGATTGAATTTCTTATTCGGCACCCTGTTTTACCAAAAAAATGTCAAATATTGTGATCGAAATTGTGCATAAACATCATAATGCGTGGAAGTTTATTGCGCACCTTCGTTTGTGTCAATGGATATCTTATGTCTTATATAAGACATGATAAGTTTTTTACTTTTCTCTAGACTTTGTGGTTGCTTTTGTGGTGAAATTGCGAACTATGAATCTAACGGTGTCACCAATTATGCAGCCTAATGAGTCGAAAAGTTTGTCATCTTCCGATGCGGATTCGTATTCTTCTGCAGCGCCGACCTTTAGCCCTTTGTACCAACAGATTAAGGGCTTGATTACACAAAGCCTGCAAACTGGCGAATGGAAACCGGGTGAGTTAATTCCTAGTGAAATTGAACTGGCTGCCCGTTTTAAAGTCAGCCAAGGTACAGTGCGCAAAGCGATTGATGAATTGTCCGCTGAGAATCTAGTGGTGCGTAGACAAGGGAAGGGGACATTTGTCGCAACTCATCACGAGGCGCGCTCACAGTTTCGTTTCTTGCGTCTTGTTCCTGATAGTGGCGAACGTGCCTATCCAGAAAATAAAATTATCGAAGTCAAGCGTCTACGTGCGCCCGCTGAGGTGGCTCGTTTGTTGGAAATGAAGGCGGGCGAATCGGTCGTTTTTTTAAAGCGTGTACAATCTTTCTCTGGGGTGCCAACAATTTTAGAAGAGTTATGGCTGCCGGGTTCTATTTTTAAGGGCTTAACGATAGAGCGTTTGAATGAGTACAAAGGGCCTATGTACGCGTTATTCGAGTCTGAATTCGGTACACATATGATTCGTGCTCATGAAGAAATTCGCGCTGTTTGCGCAACGCATGAGATGGCGGATTTATTGCAGGTGGTAGTTGGTATGCCTTTGTTGAGTGTGGAGCGAATTTCATTCACTTATGGTGATAGGGCGGTCGAGTTGCGACGTGGTTTGTACTTAACGAATGCGCATCATTATCGAAATGAATTGAGTTGAACCGCATGCTTAGCTAGGATTGAACCAGATTATTTGCTTAATTCTTGATCAAATCGAAGAATAATTCTCAGAAAACCGTCAAATCAGTTGGTGCAATGCATCAAAATAGGCGAAAATTATAAAGTTGTAGTGCTGAGTCATTTTGGGGGAGTTTATTTATGTCTGAAGTTGTTAAAAATAAGAAGCGTTTTGGTGTGATGCGCTTAACCGATGCACTCGGTTATCGATTGCCGCTAGCTGGATTTGTGTCGATTCTGCATCGAGCAAGTGGCATGTTGATGTTCGCCTTGTTGCCGTTTGCTCTGTACCTGCTTGATCAAAGCTTGAAATCGGAAGTGTCATTTGCCATGTTGCATTTGTTTGCATCGTCGATTCTTGTTAAATTGGTTTTGTTAGCATTGGTTTGGGCTTACTTGCACCACTTTGCGGCGGGCATTCGTCATTTACTCATGGACTTCCATTATGGTCTCGATAAGGACTCCGGTCGCCGCTCTGCGGTCGCTGTGTTGTCGATTAGCTTGAGTTTGACTGCTTTGGTTGCGTTGAAATTATTTGGAGTGTTTTAAATGGCGAACAATAATATTGGACCTAAACGTCTGGTTGTTGGCGCGGGCTATGGTATGCGCGATTGGTTGGCGCAACGCGTCACGGCAATTTTGATGGCTATCTATACCGTTGTGATTTTGGTTCTGTTTTTGACAGGAACGCGTTTTAGCTATGAGTCATGGGTGGGTGTGTTCTCTATGCAGTGGTTCAAGCTATTGACATTTACTGTGATCGTCGCCTTGCTATATCACGCATGGGTCGGTCTGCGTGATATTTGGATGGATTATGTGACGCATTCCGTGGTGTTGCGTTTGATTTTACAGGTCGGCACTATCGTGTGGCTGATCGCTTGTGCTGGCTACGCCGCACAGATTTTGTGGAGAGTGTAATCGTGGCTGCGACAAATTTTGGAATTAAGTCTGCAATCCCATCGCGTCGTTTTGATGCGGTAATCGTCGGTGCCGGTGGATCAGGTATGCGCGCATCTTTACAATTGGCAGAAGCTGGCCTCAATGTGGCTGTTTTGTCGAAAGTTTTCCCAACCCGTTCTCATACCGTTGCTGCTCAAGGTGGTATCGGTGCTTCACTCGGTAATATGTCTGAAGATAATTGGTTTTGGCACATGTTTGACACCGTTAAAGGTGGCGATTACTTAGGTGATCAAGATGCGATCGAATTCATGTGTCGTGAAGCGCCAAAAGTCGTGTATGAATTGGAACATTTTGGTATGCCATTCGACCGTAATGCTGATGGCACTATTTATCAGCGCCCATTCGGTGGTCATACTGCGAATTTTGGCGAAAAGCCAGTGCAGCGCGCGTGTGCAGCGGCGGATCGTACTGGTCATGCTTTGTTGCACACACTGTATCAACGCAATGTTCGTGCACGTACCCATTTTTTCGTGGAATGGATGGCGATCGATTTGATCCGCGATGCATCAGGTGATATTTTGGGTGTAGTGGCACTTGAGATAGAAACTGGCGAAGTGATGATGCTAGAAGCAAAAACAACGATGCTTGCAACTGGTGGTGCTGGTCGCATTTTCGCCGCGTCGACGAATGCTTTCATCAATACCGGTGATGGTATGGGTATGGCGGCACGTGCCGGTTTGCCCCTGCAAGATATGGAATTCTGGCAATTTCATCCTACTGGTGTCGCTGGTGCAGGTGTGTTGATCACTGAAGGTGTGCGTGGCGAGGGTGGGATTTTGGTCAATAGCCAGGGCGAACGATTCATGGAACGTTATGCGCCGACATTGAAAGATTTGGCGCCGCGAGATTTTATTTCTCGTTCAATGGATCAGGAAATCAAAGAAGGTCGTGGTTGCGGTCCAAATAAAGACCACGTATTGCTTGATTTGCGCCATATTGGTGCCGAAACAATTCAAAAGCGCCTTCCTTCCATTTTGGAAATTGGCCATAAGTTTGCCAACGTCGATGCGACGAAAGAGCCAATTCCAGTCGTACCAACAATTCATTACCAAATGGGTGGTATTCCGACCAATATTCACGGTCAAGTTGTCACCACACAGAATGGCGTAAATGAAGTTGTCAATGGTTTATACGCGATCGGTGAATGTGCGTGCGTCTCGGTGCACGGTGCGAATCGTTTAGGTACCAATTCCTTGCTAGATTTGATCGTATTCGGTCGTGCGGCAGGTAACCACGTTGTTGCAAGCAATTTAAAATCTCGCAGCAATAAAGATTTGCCTAAGGATGCAGCTGATTTGGCATTGTCTCGTTTATCTACATTGGAAAACAGCACAGGTACTGAGCGAGTACAAGACGTAGCGAATGCAATTCGCGGCACGATGCAACAATACTGCGGTGTATTCCGTACTGATGAATTGCTGCAAACTGGCGTTGAGAAAATTATGGAATTGGATGAGCGCCGTAAGCACGTTTCTTTCAAAGATAAATCCAAAGTATTCAACACAGCACGTGTCGAAGCTTTGGAATTGGATAACTTGATCGAAACAGCCAAAGCGACAATTACTTCCGCAAACGCACGTAAAGAATCTCGCGGTGCACATGCGCATCGTGATTATGAAAAACGTGATGATGAAAACTGGATGAAGCACACTTTGTGGTATTCAGAGGGTAATCGCTTAGATTACAAACCAGTTGTGACTAAGCCGCTCACGGTGGAAACCTTCCAACCTAAAGCACGTACATTCTAAAGAGATCACTATGGCACGTACATTAAAATTTAAAATCTATCGCTACGATCCGGACAAGGATGCGAAGCCTTACATGCAAGACCTGACGGTTGAATTGCAAGATACAGACAAGATGTTGCTCGATGCTTTGCAACGTATCAAAGCGGACGTTGATGATTCCTTAGCTCTGCGTCGTTCATGCCGTGAGGGTGTGTGCGGCTCTGATGCGATGAATATCAATGGTAAGAATGGTTTGGCTTGTACTACCAATTTGAATGAATTGACTGAACCAATCGTATTGCGTCCATTGCCAGGCTTGCCTGTAATTCGCGATTTGATCGTGGATATGACGCAATTCTTCAAACAGTACAATTCGATCAAACCATACTTGATCAATGACAGCATTCCGCCTGAAAAAGAACGTTTGCAATCACCAACTGAACGTGAAGAGTTGGATGGCTTGTACGAGTGTATTTTGTGCGCATGCTGTTCAACATCGTGCCCTTCATTCTGGTGGAATCCGGACAAGTTCGTTGGTCCAGCGGGCTTGTTGCAAGCTTATCGTTTTATCGCCGATTCACGTGATGAAGCAACGGGTGCGCGTTTGGATAATTTGGAAGATCCTTATCGTTTATTCCGCTGTCATACAATTATGAACTGCGTTGATGTTTGCCCTAAAGGTCTCAATCCTACCCGTGCAATCGGTAAGATTAAAGAACTCATGGTTAGACGTGCTGTTTAAATCACAGTGATTAAGCAAGGTATTTGTGCTGAGATTCTGATGTATCTCTGGAATCTCGGACTTTAAAGAAATGGAAAAATCATGTCAGGTGTTATGTCTGGCTTGCATCAAAGTGATCCGGTAAATCGAGCGAGGCTACGCTGGCGTGCGCGTCGCGGTTTATTGGAGAATGATTTGATACTCACGCGTTTTTTGGATGCGCATGAGGTAACTATGTCGGATGAAGAGGTCGATGCATTTAGTCGACTTATGGATATTTCCGATAATGAACTAATGGATTTGTTGATGGGGAAAACCGAGCCTGAAGATCAGCTCGATTTGCCTCAAGTCAAAACGCTATTGACACGTTTACGTATAGCATAAGATTTTTATACTTTTTTTGATCGCATTTTTTGCGCATTTTTTTCACTAACGACTCACCTGCAACGAAGGAAGAGCCATGACTAACTCTGAAACAAAAGCAACGCTATCATTTTCCGATGGCTCCCCATCCATCGAGATGCCAATCTACAAGGGTTCTATTGGCCCGGACGTGATTGATATTCGAAAATTGTACGGCGCGACTGGTAAATTCACCTATGATCCAGGTTTCATGTCGACTGCGGCATGTAACTCTTCCATTACCTATATCGATGGCGATAAAGGTGAGTTGTTATATCGCGGATACCCGATCGAGCAATTAGCTCAAAACGGTGGTGATTTCCTCGAATCCTGCTACTTATTGCTGAATGGTGAATTGCCCAACGCTGAGCAGAAAGTAAAGTTTGTTGATACAGTGACGAAGCACACCATGGTGCACGAGCAGATGCAATTTTTCTTCCGTGGTTTCCGTCGTGATGCCCATCCGATGTCTGTGCTGGTTGGTACTGTAGGTGCCTTGGCATCTTTTTATCACGACTCATTGGACATCAACGATGCCCATCATCGTGAAGTGTCTGCGATTCGCTTGATCGCGAAAATGCCAACATTGGTCGCGATGGCGTATAAATATTCGATTGGTCAACCATTTGTCTATCCACGCAATGATTTGTCGTACAGCGCGAACTTCATGTACATGATGTTCTCGAATCCATGCGAGCCATACAAAGTCAATGAAGTTTTGGTACGTGCTTTGGATCGTATTTTGATTTTGCATGCTGATCATGAGCAAAATGCTTCCACATCGACAGTGCGTTTAGCTGGTTCATCTGGCGCGAATCCATTTGCTTGTATCGCTGCCGGCATTGCTTGCTTGTGGGGTCCTGCTCATGGTGGTGCGAATGAAGCTGCATTGAGTATGTTGGAAGAAATCGGCTCGGTTGATAACATTGCGCATTTCATTGAACAAGTAAAAGACAAAAATTCTGGCGTGAAGTTGATGGGTTTTGGTCATCGCGTTTATAAAAATTACTATCCACGTGCAAAATTGATGCGTGAAACTTGCTATGAAGTTTTGAATGAACTCGGCTTGCAAGATGATCCATTATTCAAGTTGGCAATGGCGTTGGAAAAAATTGCCTTGGAAGACGAATACTTCGTGTCTCGTAAATTGTATCCAAACGTTGATTTCTATTCTGGCATCGTACAACGTGCGTTGGGCATTCCAACGGCACTGTTTACAGGCATCTTCGCCCTGGCGCGTACTGTTGGTTGGGTCGCACAATGGAAAGAAATGATTTCTGATCCAGAGCAAAAAATTGGCCGCCCACGTCAATTGTTTGTTGGTTCGCCTCAACGTGATGTGCCTGCCATTGATAAGCGCTAATGCTCTGTGATTAGTCTGTGATTAGTCCGTGATTAGTCCGTGATAGTGCTAAATATTTAAGAAATTAAATATATCTTATAAAAGCGAGTAAAAATTACTCGCTTTTTTTATGGCGAAATATGTTATTCTCGCATTTGATGTTGAAAGTCAATATTCCTCCTGTTTATTTGAAGTGGTATTTGTTTTCCTACCGTGTCAAAGTCTGGGTTGAAAATAGAATTTCGAACGAGTCCTTCCCCACAACTTGATGTGCAATCCGCTAACCGGTCAGGCCGTGTCGCGGAAGGTTAGATTAACCCGCTAATCTCGCGAAGCGCGAAGAAAGGTGAGCAATATGATGCAACAATATAACGCTAACTCGTATCTGTTCGGCGGCAATGCGCCGTATGTTGAAGAACTGTATGAAGCGTATCTAAACAATCCTGGCTCCGTTCCAGATAATTGGCGTGCTTATTTCGACGCCATGCAACATGTCCCAGCTGTTGATGGCTCTGCCAAACCTGACGTCGCTCACGCGCCTGTCATTGCGTCTTTTGCTGAACGCGCAAAACACGGTCCTATCCGCACCATTAGTGCCGCTGGCGATGCTGAATTGGGTCGCAAACGCGTCGCCGCTCAGCAATTAATCGCTGCTTATCGTTTTTTAGGTAGTCGCTGGGCAAACTTAGACCCACTGCAACGCCAAGAACGTCCGCCATTGCCAGAATTGGAGCCAAGCTTCTATGGTTTGACGGATGCCGATATGGACACGCAGTTCAATATCAGTAACACCTATTTTGGGCCAGAGAACGCTTCTTTACGCGACTTGCTCAATTCTTTACGTGATACTTATTGCCGTTCTATCGGTGCCGAGTTCATGTATATCAGCGATCCGGCGGAAAAGCGTTGGATGCAAGAAAAACTCGAATCTATCCGCTCCACACCAAGCTTCACAGTAGAAAAGAAAAAACATATTCTGGATCGCTTGACGGCCGCAGAAGGTTTGGAACGTTACTTACACACACGTTACGTTGGTCAAAAACGCTTCTCACTTGAAGGCGGTGAAAGTTTTATTGCTTCGATTGATGAAACAATCCAACGCGCTGGTGAACGTGGGGTTGAGGAAATCGTTATTGGTATGGCACACCGCGGTCGTTTGAATGTGTTGGTCAATACCTTGGGCAAAATGCCACAAGATTTATTTGCTGAATTCGAAGGAAAACATGGTGATGATCTGCCAGCGGGTGACGTTAAGTATCACCAAGGCTTCTCATCCGATATCTCGACACCAGGCGGCCCAGTCCACTTGTCCTTGGCGTTTAATCCTTCCCACTTGGAAATCGTTAATCCAGTGGTAGAGGGTTCAGTCAAAGCGCGTATGGATCGACGTGGCGACAAAGATGGCTCACAAGTTTTGCCTATCTTAGTACACGGCGATGCGGCGTTTGCAGGTCAGGGCGTTGTAATGGAAACCTTGAATCTGGCGCAAACTCGCGGCTACGGCACTGGCGGTACCGTGCATATCGTGATTAACAATCAAATTGGTTTCACGACCTCTGATCCACGTGATGCGCGTTCCACGACATATTGCTCCGATGTGGTGAAGATGATCGAAGCACCAGTATTACACGTCAATGCAGATGATCCTGAAGCCGTGGTGTTGGCAACGCAGATCGCTCTAGACTATCGTATGGAGTTCAAAAAAGACGTTGTTGTCGATATCATTTGTTATCGCAAATTGGGTCATAACGAACAAGATACACCAGCACTCACGCAACCTTTGATGTACAAAAAGATTGCACAGCATCCTGGCACCCGCAAGATGTACGCAGACAAATTGTCAGCGCAAGGTACGATTGCAGCTGATGGTGGCGACAATATGGTCAAAGCCTTCCGTGATGCGATGGATGCAGGTAAGCATACTCACGATCCTGTTATTTCCAACTTCAAAAATAAGTATGCAGTTGATTGGATTCCGTTCTTAAATCGCAAATGGACCGATGCAGCTGATACAGCCGTGCCAGCAACCGAACTGAAACGTTTAGCTGAACGCATCACGGTGGTTCCTCAGGGTTTTAAACCGCACAGTCTGGTTGAAAAAGTCTTGGGTGACCGCGCCACAATGGGTCGTGGTGAGATGAATCTCGACTGGGGAATGGGCGAACATTTAGCTTATGCTTCTTTGGTGTCCTCTGGTTACGCGATTCGTTTGACAGGTCAAGATGCAGGTCGCGGTACTTTCGTGCATCGCCATGCGGTATTACATGATCAAAATCGTGAACGCTGGGATGCTGGTACTTATATTCCTCTGCAAAACATCTCTGACAAACAAGCGCCATTTACTGTAATTGATTCAGTATTGTCAGAAGAAGCAGTTTTGGCGTTTGAATATGGTTACTCAAGTGCAGAACCAAATACTTTAACGATCTGGGAAGCGCAATTTGGTGATTTCGCGAATGGCGCGCAAGTCGTTATAGATCAATTCATCAGCTCAGGCGAAGTGAAGTGGGGTCGTGCTTGTGGTCTAGTTATGATGCTGCCACATGGCTATGAAGGTCAGGGTCCAGAGCATTCTTCTGCTCGTCCAGAACGCTTCTTGCAATTGTGTGCAGACAATAATATGCAAGTGGTTCAGCCTACCAGCGCCGCACAGATTTTCCATTTGTTGCGTCGCCAGATGATCCGTCAATTCCGCAAGCCTTTGGTCATCATGACGCCGAAGTCTTTGTTGCGTAATAAAGATGCTGGCTCACCATTGTCCGAATTGGCAAAAGGTAGCTTCCATACGGTAATCGGTGAAGTTGATGAATCTATCGATGCGAAGAAAGTGAAACGTGTCGTCGCATGTTCCGGTAAGGTTTACTATGATCTGGTCAATGCCCGCAAGGAACGCGGTCAGTCTGATACAGCGATTATTCGCGTTGAGCAACTCTATCCATTTCCACATAAGAGCTTCATCGCTGAATTGAAGAAGTTCCCCAATATGGCGGAATTGGTATGGGCGCAAGATGAGCCACAAAATCAAGGTCCGTGGTTCCAGATCCAACACAATATCTTTGAAAGCTTGGACGAAGGCCAGAAGTTGGCTTATGCAGGTCGTCCTGCCAGTGCATCACCTGCAGTCGGCTATTACGACAAGCACTATGCACAGCAAAAAGCTTTGCTCGATGCGGCTTTTTCTAAGCTCAAAGGTTATATTCTGACTAAGTAATCCTAGGTGGCGCTGCTAAAAATAATGAAAGTGCAGCGCCGCATTAGACATAGACATCCGACACGGAGAAAAACATGGCAATTATCGAAGTAAAAGTTCCACAATTATCTGAATCCGTCGCTGAAGCGACTTTGCTGACTTGGCATAAAAAAGTAGGTGAAGCCGCCGCTCGCGATGAAAATCTGGTGGACGTAGAAACCGACAAAGTGGTGTTGGAATTACCCGCGCCTGCAGCCGGCGTTATTACCCAAATCATGAGCGGTGACGGCAGCACAGTAGTTGCCGGTCAAGTTATTGCATTGATTGATACAGAAGCTTCTGCAGGTACAGTTGCTACTGCCCCGGCAGCTGCAGCCGCTACGGTAGCAGCACCAACGACTTCTGCCGCTGCAACAAGTAGCTCTGCAGCGGGGATCGCAATGCCTGCCGCAGCTAAGATTTTGGCAGAGAACAATATGTCTGCTGGCACAATTGATGGTACAGGCAAAGATGGTCGCGTTACCAAAGGTGATGCATTGGCTGCAGTCGCTAATAAAGCTGCACCAGCTGTCGCGCCATTGGCAGCACCAGTTGCAGCAAAACCAGCATTGCAACAAGTTTCTGCACCTGCAGTAGCAAACCTCGGTGACCGCCCAGAAGAACGCGTTCCTATGAGCCGTTTGCGTGCGCGTATCGCTGAGCGTTTGGTGCAATCACAATCCACGAATGCGATTTTGACGACTTTCAATGAAGTCAACATGGCACCAGTGATGGATCTGCGTAACAAGTACAAAGATAAGTTCGAAAAAGAACATGGCGTGAAATTAGGTTTCATGTCTTTCTTTGTCAAAGCGGCTGTTGCTGCGCTGAAGAAATACCCGATCATTAACGCATCAGTCGATGGCAATGACATCGTGTATCACGGCTATTTCGACATCGGTATTGCAGTGGGCTCACCACGTGGTTTGGTGGTACCTATCTTACGTAATGCCGATCAAATGTCGATTGCTGAAATTGAAAAGAAAATCGGTGAATTCGGTGCCAAAGCCAAAGACGGAAAGTTGACCTTGGATGATTTGACTGGCGGTACTTTCTCCATCTCTAATGGCGGTACTTTCGGTTCGATGTTGTCTACACCGATCATCAACCCACCACAATCCGCGATCTTGGGCGTACATGCAACGAAAGACCGTGCGGTTGTCGAAAATGGTCAAATCGTGATTCGTCCGATGAATTATCTGGCGATGTCTTACGATCACCGCATCATCGACGGTCGTGAAGCGGTTCTTGGTTTGGTCGCAATGAAAGAAGCACTGGAAGATCCAGCTCGTTTGCTGTTGGATCTGTAATTTCACCAATTACCATCACAACACAATATGAATATTGCTGACGAAATTAAACGTCTGCACGAATTGCATCAGTCGGGCGCATTGACTGATGCAGAGTTCGCTCAGGCCAAAGAGAAGTTACTTGCATCACTTAATGCAAATGCCTCGCATGCCGGCGCCAACGGTGAGAATCCTTTTGCGAATTTGAACCAATTGCGTCGTTCCAAAACCGATCAATGGTTGGGGGGCGTTTGCGGTGGTTTGGGGAAATTCACAGGTTTGGAAGCATGGATTTGGCGTTTGGCGTTCTTTTTGTTTGTTGCGTGTTTTGGTTTTGGTGTTATCGCGTATTTGCTGGCTTGGATCTTTATTCCAGAGGAAGCGTAGTCCGCGAGTTGTTTTGAGCGCATTCGATTGTCAATATGACCAATTGTTGCGCTCATTTTCTATTTCTATTTTAATTTCAGTGAACCTTGCAAGGTAATACTATGAGCAAACAATTTGATGTCGTCGTGATCGGCGGCGGTCCTGGTGGTTATATCGCCGCAATTCGTGCGGCACAATTGGGTTTTTCCACAGCGTGTATCGATGCGTGGACGAATGAAAAAGGTGGTCCAGCGCTGGGTGGTACTTGTACAAATGTTGGTTGCATTCCGTCTAAGGCGCTATTGCAATCTTCAGAACATTATGAACATGCTGGTCACGCATTTGCAGATCACGGTATCAATGTCAGTGGTCTGGAATTAGATGTCGCTAAAATGTTGAAACGTAAAGATACGATCGTTAAGCAAAATAACGACGGTATTGTTTACTTATTTAAAAAGAATAAAGTCAGCTTCTTCCACGGCCACGGTTCTTTTGTCAAAGCCGCAGACGGCGGCTACGAAATCAAAGTCGCTGGCAAGGAAGAAGAAACCATTACAGGCAAGCATATTGTTGTGGCAACTGGTTCGAATGCTCGTGCATTACCTGGCGCAGCTTTTGACGAAGAATTAATTCTGTCAAACGACGGCGCATTGAAAGTGGGTGCTGTACCGAAGAAACTCGGCGTCATCGGCGCTGGCGTGATTGGCTTAGAAATGGGCAGCGTATGGCGTCGTTGCGGTGCTGAAGTCACCGTATTGGAAGCATTGCCAACTTTTCTCGGCGCAGTCGATGAACAGATCGCCAAAGAAGCACACAAACTCTTTGTAAAACAAGGTTTGACTATCAATCTCGGCGTAAAAATTGGCGATATTGTCAAAGGTTCTAGTGATGTCACAGTTAATTACACTGACGACAAAGGCACAGAACACAAGGCAGTTTTCGACAAGTTGATTATTTCTATTGGTCGCACGCCAAACACAAATGGTTTGAATGCCGAAGCAGTCGGTCTGGCATTGGATGAACGTGGTTTCATCGCCGTGGATGGTGATTGTAAAACGAACCTGCCTAACGTTTGGGCGGTCGGTGACGTCGTGCGTGGCCCTATGCTGGCACATAAAGCTGAAGAGGAAGGTGTTGCAGTCGCTGAGCGTATCGCTGGTCAACATGGTCATGTGAACTTCAATACGATTCCTTGGGTTATCTACACCTCACCAGAGATCGCTTGGGTTGGTCGCACAGAGCAACAGTTGAAAGCCGACGGCGTAGCGTACAAAGCGGGTACTTTCCCATTTATGGCAAATGGTCGTGCGCGTGCTTTAGGTGATACTTCCGGTATGGTGAAATTCTTAGCCGATGCAACGACCGATGAAATCTTAGGCGTACATATCGTTGGCCCTATGGCTTCTGAGTTGATTTCTGAAGCGGTAGTAGCGATGGAATTCCGTGCATCTTCCGAAGATATCGCGCGCATCTGCCACGCGCATCCTTCTTTGTCTGAAGCAACGAAAGAAGCGGCTTTAGCAGTGGATAAGCGCGCTCTGAATTTCTGATCATCGACAATTCATAGCTGCATGTAAGAAGCGGAATAGATAAACGAATATCTATTCCGCTTTTAAGTTTGTAGACCCGCTCAATAGATCAATTGAACACAAGATTTTCCAACTTCGACTCATCACGATAACCCAAACATGAATGTTCACGAGTTTTACCAAGAAGCCATTAATCAGCGGGGTTTTCAAGCCGATGCAGCGCAAAAACTCGCGGTAGATCGATTGCAACTAGCCTATGACGACTGGGTTGAGTACAAGTCTAAACGCTCAAATCGCCTAGTCCGTTTGATCACGCGTCCAGATGTGCCGCGTGGCATCTACATGTGGGGTGGGGTAGGACGTGGGAAGTCATTCCTGATGGACAGTTTTTATTCCGTGGTGCCGATTGTTCGAAAAACACGTTTGCACTTTCATGAATTCATGCGTGCTGTGCATCGCGAATTAGACGAACTCAAAGGGGTAGCTGACCCATTGAACGAAGTGGCCGCGCGTATTGCCAAGAATTATCGCTTGATCTGTTTTGACGAGTTTCATGTTTCTGATGTGGCCGACGCCATGTTGTTGTACAACTTGATGAAAGCCCTGTTTGATAATGGCGTGTCGTTTGTAATGACCTCAAATTATCAACCAGATACTTTGTATCCAGACGGCTTGCATAGAGACAGGATGTTACCTACCATCGCTTTACTGAAAGAACGTTTGGATGTTTTAAATGTAGATTCTGGTAACGACTATCGCAAGCGGGCGTTAGAGCAAGTGGAGGTTTACTTGACTCCCTTGAATGCACAGACTGACCAAGGATTGCGTCTCGCATTTGCGAAAGTTGCTGAGACCAAAGATGAAGATCCGCATGTTGATATTGAAGGCCGACGTTTAAAATCCTTACGCCGCGCAGGCACTACGATATGGTTTGATTTTGCGACCCTGTGTGGTGGTCCGCGTTCACAAAATGATTATTTAGAAATCGCCAGTCGTTTTCATACCGTTATTTTATCGTCGATTCCACAAATGTCTGCGGGTATGTCGTCAGAGGCACGTCGTTTCACTTGGCTCATCGATGTCTTTTATGACAATAAAGTGAAGTTGATTATGTCCGCTGAGGTGGCTCCAGAATTACTTTATACACAAGGAACTCTTTCTAACGAGTTTCATCGAACCGTTTCACGTATTATAGAAATGCAATCTCAAGAATATATGAATGCCGATCAACGAGAAATCCATGCGATGCTAGATACACAAGCACATGTTTAATCAAAATATATCTAAATTAATTACTTCGTTATTGTGTTTTCTGGCAATTGTTGGCGGCACTTCAGTTTCAGCTTTAGCGCAGAATCACTCTGTTAAAGTCGAACTTTCCTTGCTGGAAAAGATGACGACGGAATTAAATCGCGAGTTTATTGTAGGAAGTATTAGCGCGAAAGAAGTCGCAGAAACAGCTTTGAGTAAGATTGATCAAGTACAGTCCGTCTTGCAAAATTTTGTCCATGACAAAGAACTGCAGTGTCAGGATAATTTTTTTGTCACTGCTTGTTTTGACGATCTGCGTCACACGCGCCGTCAAGTTCAAGAAGTATTACGACGAATTAGTTCAGAGGCAAAATCCTTTTTACGCAAAGCGCGCGCAGCTAAGTTTGAGACAAAAACTGAATTTAATAATATAAAAGTAGAGAATCCTGAAGAGAAATGAACAATGCAATTACCATTTCGTTAATTTCAGGCTTTGATTCATCTGTTAATTTCTAAAGAGTTTGGAAGGAATTTATAAAGAAATTAGCTTCTCCAAGGCAGCCTCTAAGGTTTCCTTCTTCTTCGCAAAACAGAAGCGAACTAGTTTATTCTGTGTTTGATTTTGGTAAAACGCAGATACAGGAATTGCCGCCACGCCGACTTCTTCGGTGAGCCATTTGGCAAATGCCAATTCAGATTTGTCCGAAATGGCTGAGTAATCCACGCATTGAAAATAGGTGCCGGTCACAGGTAACAAGCGGAAATTCGACGCTGCCAACGCCGACCGGAAGTAATCGCGCTTCTCTTGATAAAAAGATGCCAGTTGCAAATGTGCATCCGAGTTTTGCATATAGCTGGCAAGTCCATATTGCATCGCCGAATTAACGGTAAATACATTAAATTGATGTACCTTACGAAATTCTGCACTTAGTGCCTGCGGCGCTAACACATATGCCACTTTCCAACCTGTCACATGGTAAGTCTTACCGAAACTGGAGATAATGAAACTTCTGGCTGCCAACTCAGGGTGACTCGCTAAAGATAAATGGGCTTGACCATCAAACACCATGTGCTCATAGACTTCATCTGACAAAATTAAAATTTTGCTATCTCGTGTAATTTGAGCGAGCGCATCGAGATCACTTGTTTGTAAAGTCATTCCTGTGGGATTGTGCGGTGAATTGATAATAATTAGACGAGTTTTATCGCTAATTTTACTTTTTAGCGCATCCCAATCAATTCTAAATTCTTCGTTTTCAAGGCGCATGCCAACCAAAACAGGTATGCCTCCCGCTAATTGTATTGTTGGTACATAACTATCATATGCGGGTTCGATCACGATCACTTCATCCCCTGCATGCACGCAGGCCAGGATGCTCGTCATGATGGCTTGCGTGGCGCCAGCCGTTACGGTGATTTGGGTTTCAGGGCTATAGTCGGCGTTATACAGATCCCTCACTTTATCCGCAATCGCTTGTCGCAAGGGAATCGCACCGGGCATCAAGGGATACTGGTTGTGTCCAGCTAACATCGCGTTATGCACATGTTCTATCAAACTTGGATCACAAGCAAAATCGGGGAAACCTTGACCAAGATTAATTGCCTGATGCTGCTGAGCCAGTGCCGACATGGTTGCAAAGATCGTGGTTTTTACTTCAGGCAGTTTGGAGGCAATCAGTGATGGCAAGCTAGTATTCATTGGGAGCAAAAACCTAAGTTTGGAAAAGGTAATAAAAAAATAAGTGATTGGCTTGATTGTACTAATAAATGCCTGTCCTGCGCTATGTTGGTTTATACAATCTCTCCATAAGCTCATAAGCAGCAGTGACCTCAAATCAAATAAGGAAGGGGAATATGAAAGTGGGGAAATACGGTATTTTCCCCATTCTTCTCTAAGCTTCGTTTATTTTTCGCTAGCCGATAATTCAAGCTATACAGATTCCCTGACGGCTTTGTCTGAAGATTTCTTTAGCAGGCTACGGGGTAGATTAAACGACGAGGTGTGCGATGAATGACAATCAAATGATACTCAATCGGTTATCCATGGGTGCAATGGCACTAGATGACCAAATGAATCCACAAGCTGATTTGGCATCGGAAGATCATTTGACGCCGCACGCTCGTATCGATATCAAAGGTATACGCGCGGCGATCGCTAGAGTAGAGGCTGAAGCTAAGGCGACAGTGGCTTCGGAAAATCGACTGCAAGCCGATTTGAAAGCGACCATGTTGGCGGAGCAAACGCTGCAATCTGAGACCGCTGCCACAGAAGTTGCAGAAGAAAATGTCCATTTGCAACAAGTAGAATCCGATGGCAATCGCGCTCGTCTGGCTGCAGAGTTAGATTTGAAACTCTCAAGTGAGGAGCGAGTTGCCAGTGATGCTCAAGAAACACGTGCCTTGCAAGAACGTACCTTAATAGAACAACAGGCGAAGTTTCAAGCGGACCTGCGTACAAAAAATCAGCAAGACGCAAAAAAAATGGCGCTCGAACAAATGAAGATTGATACACAACTCAATTTCAAAGCCAAAATTGATGCCGAAAGTTTAGCCACCGAATCAGAAAACGCGAAGCAATGGGCCGCAGAACGTGCTGCCGCATCCTACGCGGCTAAACAAGAAGCCATAGAACGCGCTCGCGTCGATGCCCGCATTGCTGAGCAAGCACGTGACCGCGAGCGTCAAGATCGTGAGGCACGCTTAAATGCAGAGCGTTTAGCAAAAATTCGCAATGAATCCCAGCAAATTAATCGCGAACGGGATCAGGCAGAAGCCATCGCTTTAGAAGTTTCTCTAAATCGTACCCCGTTAGAAATTCGCGCCCGTGAAGAAGCGCGTGGACGGGCTATGCTAGAACGTGAGTACGAAGCCATCGCACAAGCTCGCGTTGAGTCCGAAAAGCGTGCAGCTGACGCGATTCAGCTACGCTTGCAAGCCGAGCAAGAGTTATTGGCTGCGGCAAATCGTCGTGAACAAGCAGAAAAAATTGCTGCAGAGGCCGCCATAGCACGTGGTGAAGCCGAAGAAAAAATTCGTATGGCAACTGAATCTCGTATTCAAGCAGAAAAAGAATTGCAAACTAAGGCTCTTGTGCGCGTCGAAAGCGAACAGTATGCCGATGCCAATGCGCGAGTACGTTTAGATGCAGAAGAGCGAGCCAATGAAGAAGCAAAGCGCCGTCGTCAGGCGGAGTTAGAAGCGACTGAAATGGCAAGACAGCGCCGTGAGGAAGAACAACGTGCAGAAAAATATGCGAGTGAGAAAGCCAATTTAGAGCGCGAAGCGGTGCAATTGGCTAAAGAAAAAGCTGACGCTGAACAAAAAGCATTGGCCGCGATAGCTGCGCAAACCGAGTATCTAAAGCGCGCCAATATGGCGGCGAACTCGAAAGCACTCAGTATTATCGAGTTAGCCAAAGCGGAAAAAATGCGCGCTGAAGCTGAGCAACGCGCGGCGAAGGCGATTCAAGCGAAAGTCGAAGCAGAGAAAAAAGTAATTGCTGAAGCAGAGACCATTGCCAAAACCGAAGAAACGCAGGCCGAAGTCTTAAGCATGCAACATCAAGCGCAACAAGCGATCCGTATTGCACAAGAAACCAAAGTTGTCGCAGAAAAAATAACACTAGAAAATACGGTAGAAAATGTGAAGCTGGGTCAACAACTGGCAATGCTTGCGATTCAGAAAAATCAGGATTCTCAAGCTTTGTTAGAAACTCAGCAAAGTCGGGTGGAAGCAGAAAGCAAAGCCTTGGAACTGATACAAGAAAAATTGGTTTCCGAGCAGCGTAGAGCAGAATCTGCTGAAAAGTTATTGCAGGCCGCTGAAGAAAAACTAGCCAGTGAAAAAGATGCGGAAATTGCAGCAGCAGCGCGTTTGCAAGCGGAAGAAGAAGCAATCGCTTTAGCTGCAAAAAAAGAGGTCGTCGAACGTCAACAGCAACAAGCGCTAGCAGCCTTATCTGAAGCTGAAAAACAAGCTTTAGAGCAAGCGCAAGTGCAATCAGAATTGCAGTGCAAGGCTGCTGCTTTGGCTTTGTTGAAGGCACGCCAAGTGGTGGAAATGACCAAGGCAGAGCAGCTGCGGCTAGAAGCGGAACGCAATGCGGCGATCGCTAACCAAGAAAAATTAGAAGCTGAGCGTGAGGCAGCAGAGCAAGTGTTGGCGCGCGCCAAAGCTGATCGCGAGCATGCGCAGATGTTGTTCGCGCGTCAGGAAAAAGAGAAAGAAGCGAAACTAGTTCGTCAAGAGCTAATGGCGGCTGAACAAGTGCGCTTGCAAAAAATGACTGAGCATGCTGAGTCACAGCGACAAACTGCCAACGTCGCAAAGTCGAAGGCAACTGAAGCGATAGAACTGACTAAGCTCATGCGTGAGCGCGAGCAAGAAGAACGTCGCAAACTGGCATTGATAGAAGAAAAAAAACGACTTGAACAGCAATTAATCGCGGAACTCGCAGCGAAAACGTCAGAAGAGGAAAATCATGTTCGTTTGCATCAGGCGCGTTTGAACTCTGAACAAAAAATCCGTCAGGCTGTCGAAGAAAAAACACAAGCCGAAGAAAGACTGATTGCGCAAAATCAAGAAAAAACCAAGTTGGAGCAACAGATCAAGGAAGCAACAGAGTTGCGTGCTAAACGTGCCTGTGAATTAGCCAACATCGAAAAAGTCAAACTGCAGGCGCAACAAACAGCGTTGCAAAGTTTGGAAGAAATCACGGCGTTAGAACTGCAGAAAAAAGAAGCTGCATTGCAAGATGAAGCATTGCAAAAGCAAAGAGCCGAGCTGGAACGCATCGCGGAGGCGGAAGCACAATCTCGTTTAGCGTTGGAGAAACGAAATACGATTTTGGCTGAAGAACGTGCCAAAGCCGAGACGCTGGCGAATCAGTTGGAACAAGACAAACTGCAACAAGAACAAGATTTGCATGCCAAAGTACATGCTTATGCAGCTTTGCAGGATCAAGCACGTCAAGTGCTCATTCAAAAGAAAAAACGTATAGCCGAGTTAGAGCAAACGGCACAACAACGCTTTGCTGCAGACCAAGCACTTTTGACCACGACTAACGAGAAATTAGCGGTAGAGCAGTCCACACTGATCACTTTGCAAGCACAGACCGTAAGCGAACAAGCTGCTTTAAAAAATGCTGCGATAAATAGTGAACTCGCCCTTTTAGCCGAGCAACAAGCACATTTTGCTTTAGCCAAAGAAGCAGCATTGCATGAGGCTTTGGCTGCCAATGCCGATGCGCAAAAGGTATTTGCTAGCTTGATGCAGCAGCGCGTTGACGAAGAATTGAAATTGCACCATTTGCATCAAGAACGAATCGCAAAAGAGCAGGCAAGCTTGGCAACATTGGAGTTCTCACAAATTGCCGAAAAAAATGCCTTAGACGAAGCGACCCGTTTGCAAGCCATTGAAGAAGAAAATATGCGTCTGGCATCGCAGCGTCAGCAGCAAGATGAACAAGCTCGTTTGGATTTGGAAAAGTTGAATGCTGAGGAAATGCACTATCTCGCTTTGGCAGAGAAAGAGGCTGCAGCACGTTTGCAAGCAAGCAATGCATTGGAAGTTAAAAATCAATCTCTGCAATTGTCGATAACATTGGCGGAACAAACTACCAATATTGAATCTCAGTTGAGCGCAGAGATTCAACAAAAAATCGAAGATGAACAACGTGCAATTGCTGCCTTGAACGAACGGCTGCGTTTTGAAAGTATGCTGGCTGAAGCCGAAAATCAGCGCGCAGAACAAGAAGCTTTGGCCGCACAACTTATACAAGAAAAATTTGCGCAAGAAAATACTCTGCTGATTACGTCGCGTGACCATGCGGAAGCGCAAAAAACGGCTTTAAATCTGATTGAAGCACGTGTGGCACAAGCGGAAGAGTTGAAACAATTTGAAGCACAACGCGTTGCGTTGGAGCGTCAGGAATTACAAATTCTTGCACAAAAAAGCATGGCGGAACAATGTTTGGCGGAGGAGACAGCTAAGCGTATTGAAGCTGAGCAAGCCTATTTACAAGAGTGTGAACGCCGTGTGTTAGCTGAACAAGAAGCCAGAATCGCATTGCAGAATCGTTTCGCCGCAGAGAACGAAGCTCGGGTTCTAGCTGCGCAGCAAGAACAACTCGAAATGGAGTTAGCTGCGACGGCAGAAATCCAAGGTAACGATTTATTGCGCCTGCAACAAGCACAGACAACTCGTCTTGAGCTAGAGACCGCTATTGCCGCTAAAGCGCAAGAGCAGTTGGCGCTAGAAGAAGAAATGGTTAACTTACATAACGCTACTTTGCGCGATATTGAATTGAAATTAGAAGCAGAAACTTTGGTCATAGAAGAAGCTAGAATTCGTGCTGATTTAGAGCATCAGGCACTAGTACAGGCTCAGGTACGTCTGGAAGCGGAGCGTGTCGCTGCAAACGATGAAAAAGCAAGATTTGAAACAGAATTGACATTGACATTGGCGGCGAATGCGAAGTCTGAGCAAGAGCACTTACATGTGTCTGAAATCGAGAAGAATCGCGAGCAGCAAGCAACGTTGACGCAACTAGAAGTTGATAACGCCGAGGCAGAGAAACAAATTGCGCGACTATTAGCCGATCAAATCATAGAGGCACAATCACTACGTCACAAACATCTTGAGCGCTTGCAACGTGAACAGGATGCGCAAAAGTTGATGTTGGAAAGAGCGCAGCAAGAAGAAGCGACATTGGCAATGGTGAAAACCAAGCAAGCAGAGGAACAAGCTTTGATGGCGCAGACCTTAGCCTTGCAAGCGGAATTGAATAATGAAGTTAATTTGCAAAAAGAAAATACCATCGCTTTGCAAAACAAAATTGATGCAGAAAAGCGCGCAGCAGAGGCTTTAACTAAACAACTGCTGGATCGCTTTACCTTGGAGCAAGGACATCATCAACAATGGTGTGATCGGGCGAAAGAGGTTTTGCAAGCATCGCCAATTCCTGTAGAAATTATTGACTTTGTTCCCAAAGCTGCGCCAGTTCAAAACAGTCGCTTGCGTTCACCTGTGTTGTTTAGCGTATTGATGAGCATAGGAATGGTGGGCGCAGTAGGTTGGGGTATGTTACAAGCCCAAGCAAGCAATGTCGCACTTATTGCAGCGCCACAAAAAAATGAACCTGTCAAAGTTGCGCAAGTAATTTCGGCGACTACCAGTTCAAACAGTGAAAACTTACGCTTGAGTTACCAACTGGATAAAACAGAGAAGTAGATCTCAATTGAGCTTAACTTAAAAAATCTAAAGTGAGAATTGCTACTGATTAGGTATTTTAAGCTGGGAAGTATGAGAAAAAAAGAAGCGCTGACTAGGTCAGCGCTTCTTTTTTCTACCAACTATATAAGTACTTAATCAGTGCTTAATCATTGTT
>CAUPKC010000020.1:0-70362 GCA_963511665.1 uncultured Undibacterium sp. | reverse complement strand
GCTTTAGCTTCGCCGCCGAATTTCTTAGACAATACCGTCGCAATCGCTGCTGTCAATGTCGTTTTACCGTGATCCACGTGACCAATTGTGCCGACGTTAACGTGCGGCTTGGTGCGTTCGAACTTACCTTTTGCCATTTTATTCTTCCTTCAAAAAGAACGATTAGATTAATTACCCACCCGACTTACATGGCGCAAGTCAGGCAGGATTTCCGATTTAATTACTTAGCTTTAGATGTAACGATTGCGTCGATAACATTCTTCGGTGCTTCTGAGTAGTGCTTAAATTCCATGGAATAAGTTGCACGACCTTGAGTCGCTGAACGCAAAGAAGTTGAGTAACCAAACATCTCAGACAATGGCACTTCAGCTTTAATGATCTTACCGCCACCACCAGCAATCTCATCCATACCTTGTACCATACCGCGGCGTGAGGACAAATCGCCCATCACTGTACCAGCGTAGTCTTCTGGTGTTTCTACTTCAACCGCCATCATTGGCTCCAGAATAACTGGGCTTGCTTTACGGCAGCCATCTTTAAACGCCATAGAACCCGCCATACGGAACGCGTTTTCATTGGAGTCAACGTCATGGTATGAACCGAAGAACAAAGTGACTTTAACGTCAACTACTGGGTAACCAGCCAATACGCCGGAGGTCAATGTTTCACGCACACCTTTTTCAACTGCAGGGATGTATTCACGTGGAACTGTACCGCCTTTGATCGCGTCAACGAATTCGAAACCTTTACCTGGTTCTTGCGGTTCGATCTTCAATACAACGTGACCGTATTGACCACGACCACCAGATTGCTTAACGAACTTACCTTCGATTTCTTCGCAAGTTTTGCGAATTGTTTCGCGGTACGCAACTTGTGGCTTACCAACAGTCGCTTCCACGTTGAATTCACGCTTCATACGGTCAACGATAATATCCAGATGCAATTCGCCCATACCAGCGATAATTGTCTGGCCTGATTCTTCATCTGTACGCACGCGGAAAGATGGATCTTCAGCTGCCAAACGATTCAAAGCCAAGCCCATTTTCTCTTGATCTTGCTTAGTTTTTGGCTCAACTGCCTGAGAAATAACTGGCTCAGGGAAAATCATACGCTCTAACACAACGATTGCTTTTTCGTCGCACAATGTATCACCAGTCGTTGTGTCTTTCAGACCAACTACCGCAGCGATATCACCCGCTAACATTTCTTTAATTTCTTCACGTTGGTTTGCATGCATTTGCACCAAACGACCGATACGTTCTTTCTTCTCTTTAACAGAGTTATAAACCGTATCACCAGAATTCAAAGTACCAGAGTAGCAACGAACGAAGCATAATTGCCCAACAAACGGATCCGTAGCAATCTTGAACGCCAAACCAGAGAATTTCTCTGTGTCTCTTGCTTCGCGAACTACTGGCTCGTCATCTTCATTCGTACCAGGAACTGGTGGAATATCTACCGGAGATGGCAAGTACTCAACAACCGCATCCAACATAGCTTGAACACCTTTGTTTTTAAATGCAGTACCGCACAACATTGGCACAATCTCAGAAGCGATTGTACGTTGACGCAAGGCTGCTTTGATTTCAGCCTCAGACAAATCACCTTCTTCAAGGTATTTATTCATCAATTCTTCACTAGCTTCAGCAGCTGCTTCCACCATGTTTTCGCGCCATTTTTTAGCATCAGCTAACAAATTCTCAGGGATTTCGCCGTATTCAAACTTCATACCTTGCGATGCCACGTCCCAGATGATCGCTTTCATCTTCACCAAATCGATCACACCTTCGAACAAATCTTCAGCGCCGATTGGTACTTGCAAAGGCACTGGATTTGCTTTCAAACGTGCACGCATTTGATCGTACACTTTGAAGAAGTTCGCGCCAGTACGATCCATTTTATTGACGAATGCCAAACGCGGGACTTTGTACTTGTTAGCTTGACGCCAAACTGTTTCAGATTGTGGCTGAACGCCGCCGACTGCACAGTAAACCATGCAAGCACCATCCAAAACACGCATAGAACGCTCAACTTCAATCGTGAAGTCAACGTGGCCTGGAGTATCAATAATATTGATATGGTGTGGCTGGAAATTGTTCGCCATGCCGCTCCAGAAACAAGTTGTCGCAGCGGAAGTAATAGTAATACCGCGCTCTTGCTCTTGCTCCATCCAGTCCATGGTAGCCGCGCCATCATGCACTTCACCGATTTTGTGATTTACACCGGTGTAGAACAAAACACGTTCGGTTGTCGTGGTTTTACCAGCATCAATGTGAGCCGAAATACCGATATTACGGTAGCGCTCAATGGGGGTCTTACGGGCCATAGCTATTCCTAAATCTTTTAATGGACAAAACCGAGCGCAATTTTCATAAAGAAATTACGCCCGGCCTGATTCAATATTCTTACCAAAACCATTGCTACTGCACCGCAATGGCCTCTCACTTTACTATTAGAAGCGGAAGTGGGAGAAGGCTTTGTTGGCTTCAGCCATACGATGCACTTCATCACGTTTCTTCATTGCACCGCCGCGACCTTCAGCGGCTTCTAACAATTCACCAGCCAAACGTTGCGGCATGGATTTTTCGCTACGCTTGTTTGCTGCTTCACGCAACCAACGCATAGACAAAGCCAAACGGCGAACTGGACGAACTTCAACTGGAACTTGATAGTTAGCACCACCAACACGGCGGGATTTAACTTCCACCAATGGCTTAGCATTGCTAATTGCAGTTGCGAACACTTCCAATGGATCTTTACCAGATTTTGTTTGGATGTGATCAAACGCGCCATAGATAATGCCTTCAGCAACAGACTTCTTGCCAGACAACATCAACACGTTAACAAACTTAGATACTTCTACATTACCGAATTTTGGATCCGGCAAAATATCCCGTTTCGGGACTTCACGACGACGTGGCATTTCAATTCCTTTCAATCTTCAGTTGAGCGGTCGATAACAAATTTATCAACGCTCGCGGTAAGCCATCATAGCCACCACTTACTCGGCTCATTCGAGACCGACACCTATCCGAATTACGGAGATTTTACAGAGGTTAATTTACAAGCTGATTACAAAACAAAATTCTAATGAATTAGAAAATTACTTCTTAACAGCCTTAGCGCGCTTAGAACCATATTTAGAACGAGCTTGCTTACGGTCTTTAACACCTTGAGTATCCAAAGCACCACGAACCATATGGTAACGTACACCAGGCAAATCCTTTACACGACCACCGCGCAACAAAACTACGCTATGTTCTTGCAAGTTATGGCCTTCACCGCCGATATACGAAATAACTTCGAAACCGTTGGTCAAGCGTACTTTGGCAACTTTACGCAAAGCCGAGTTAGGCTTTTTTGGAGTTGTCGTATAAACGCGAGTACATACGCCGCGTTTTTGCGGTCTGTTTTCCAGCGCCGGAGATTTGCTCTTAACCACTGCAGAAACACGTGGTTGGCGAATCAGTTGATTGATGGTTGGCATCGTTTTTAATCCAACAAAATACAACGTTAAACACACGCCCGGAAACGGTTGCCCGGGCACTTAAAATCTATATATTCACTCGCAAACCAAGTTTGCCAGCCCCCGAACATTCACGCTCACTCACAAATTGGCAGTGCGTAAGAATAAACCATATAAAATCGAGAACTCGCGAGTGTACACCTTTATTTCATGCAAAGTCAATGAAAAACAATGGAAACAACAACTTAGCATGAAGTGACAACAGGGAGGATGGACAACAGCGACTAGCCAGACACGGATTTATGCATTTACCAGTGGTAGTTTCAACGAATGGTGCCTATCGAAGCTAAAATATCCCTCCTTTGTCGCCCCCATAAGTTTTGTGGTCATGCATTTGACGCTATTTGGCACAGACTTATATTCTGCACTCACTTATTCTTTAGGCGCACCTGTTTAATGCATCACCTGCTACGATTCTCTAGACCTTATTTACTTGGAAGTTACTTCCTCGTTAGTTGTTTGGCATTTTTCAGTTATCTCTTAGGCAGATCGGTCGAGCAAGGCTGGCGCATTTTTTCATACCAGGCTGTATCGTGGCTGGTGCTATGGGCAATTTTTCAAAGCCCGCGCTGGTTTCACTATGTTTTACTGCCGGCATTCTTGGCGATTCCCATAGAAATCTACTTACGTCTATATTACGGCCAAGGGATTTCCACGCATCACTTGGGAATTATTACAGAAACCAGCCCAAAAGAGGCGCTGGAATTCCTTGGAAATAAGGTTTGGTCCTTATTGTTCATCGCAACTCTCATCGTGCTCTGGTGGTGGACGCTATTGCAAGCTGCAAAACATGAAACCAGCCTAACTTGGCGACACAGTTCACGCTGGATAGTTCTCGCGACATTATCTGCATGCTTATTGTGCTGGACTTACGGCGCCCACGTCGGTGTGGCGAGCGCATCCGGATCAGAAAGTACTACGAGCAAAGTAGAAGCAACTAGCAAAACAATCTGGCAACTACGCTCATGGAAAGAGCTGGCAAGATATATACAGCAACAGCCGCCGTTACCTATATGGGCAGAAGCCCTATACGACGAGGAAAACTTTTCTCGTAGTTGGCCATTAGGGATTTTGTTACGCTGGGTTGACTTCTATAAAGAGCGCAGCTATTTGTCCTCGCTCAGTGACAAGAACCGCGAATTCTTGTTCCACGCACAGCAAGCGCCTAGTAATGACTTTCAACAAACCATCGTCGTCGTCATAGGTGAATCTGCTCGCTATGACCGCTGGAGTCTCAACGGTTACCAACGCGAGACCAACCCCTACCTGAGCCAAGAAACTAATTTAGTCAACTTTAGCGACATGATTACAGCGGTGGCTGCTACTCGTTTATCCGTACCTATCATCACCACACGCAAACCCGCAGCGCAAAGCCTGAAAGCAGGATTTTCCGAGAAATCATTCTTGAGTGCCTATAAGGAAGCGGGATTTAAAACCTTTTGGCTATCGAATCAAATGAGTTACGGCCAATTTGATACGCCGACTTCGGTAATCGCAAAGGAAGCCGACGTGACACAATTTCTGAATTTGGGCGGCTTTACCAATAAATCTAGTTACGATCAGATTTTACTAACGCCATTGCAAAACGCCTTAGAGGATTCGGCACCGAATAAACTGATAGTCCTGCACACGCTAGGCAATCATTGGAATTACAGTCATCGTTATCCTCAAACGTATGACCAATGGAAACCCTCATTATTTGGTGTCACCAATCCCGTCTACACTGACCTCAAGAATAAGGAGGCCATCAATAACAGTTATGACAATTCCATCCTTTACACCGATTGGATCTTAGCGCGCATGATTCAACAATTGAAAATCTTGCCGCATATGAGCGCGCTCTGGTACGTCTCGGATCACGGACAGACTTTATATGATGGCAGCTGCAATTTAGCTTTCCACGGTCACAACACGCAATTTGAATTCCATATCCCGGCCTTCGTCTGGTATTCCGATCAATATGCGAAGCAACATCCAGACAAGATTCAAACATTAAAAGCACATCAAAATGCCAAACTGTCGACCGAAAATGTCTTCCATTCTCTACTGGACATGGTCGACATACGCTACCCCGGTGAAAAATTAAATCGCAGCGTCTTTAGTCCGCAATGGAAATACCATACGCGCTATGTCGATAGCTATGGCTGGAGCAATTACGATGACGCACAGCTGAAGGGCGATTGCCGAGAAGTCATCGACAACAAAACACCCTTGGTACAGGAAAAATAACACCAAGGTCTCGATTGTGTATTCCTGCCAAATGAGCCTATCGCGAGTGAGCACTCAATCCATAGTAGAAAAATTGATGATCAGCACGGTTTCCCTTGTAACTAAAATTGCCGTACGGGCAATTTGTGCCTTACACTTGCATTATGCGCCGCGACACTCCCCCCACTTTGCTCATCTCAGATAACGACGAGTCCACTGTCCAAGTACATGGCGCTTGGCTGACCGACATGCTCGCGGAGCCGACGATCATGCTTGAACTAAGTACGCAACTTACAAGCTTGCAACTAAAATCCACATTGGACTGGGACTTAAACGGGTTAACCGGACTCGATCACATCGGCGCTCAACTGCTGTGGCAAACTTGGGGCAAACGCTTTCCAGAAAAGCTAATACTGCAAGAAAATCACCACGGCATATTCCAACGACTGGCAGAATTGCAAAAAATCGCAATGCCAACACCGCAAAAAGCAGCGCGCACACCGTTTGGACGCTTGGGCGGTCTGGCGCTCAACTTTGCGCTACACCTAATCGCCATCACGGAATTGATAGGGCGGTTAATCATCGATCTGGGACGCTTCATACGCCACCCTAGCAAAGGGCCATGGAAGGAAATTTCGGCGAATATTTACCGCACAGGCTTTCAAGCGCTGGCGATTACCGCTTTAGTCGGTTTATTGATAGGCGTAGTTTTATCCTATTTGTCGGGGCAACAATTGCGCAATTATGGCGGCGATTTATTTATCGTTAACTTACTCGGTATTAGTATCATTCGCGAATTGGGCCCCATGCTGGCCGCAATCTTAATTGCGGGTAGATCCGGCTCGGCGATAACGGCACAACTTGGCGTGATGAAAGTAACAGAAGAACTGGATGCAATGCGCGTGATGGGAATTCCTATCGGTTTTCGACTCATCATGCCAAAAGTTATTGCACTCGCCTTCACCATGCCGATGATCGTGATCTGGACTGACATCATGGCACTCATCGGTGGTGCGATCTCCGCCCAAGTCATATTGGATATGTCGCCGGGATTTTTCTTTCACAAATTGCCCGATGCTGTCAGCTTGGCAAATTATTGGATAGGCTTGGGTAAAGGGGTGGTGTTCGGTATCTTGATCGCACTAATTTCCTGTCATTATGGTTTGCGAATTAAACCGAACACGGAAAGCTTAGGACAAGGCACGACTAGTTCTGTGGTGGTTTCGATCACTAGTGTGATTATTGCCGATGCAATTTTTGCAGTCATTTTCAGTAATGTCGCTTATTAGATTCGACCAAGATCATGACCTCGCCTACGCCTCCCAATGCACACGCAAACACTAACGCTAACGCCAACGAAGTCATCATCGACATCGCGCATCTGCGCACTCAATTTGGACGCACCATTATTCATCAAGATTTGAATCTGCAAATCCTGCGTGGTGAAATTTTCTCCATCGTTGGCGGTTCAGGCTCGGGCAAAACCGTACTAATGCGTCAAATGCTCGGCTTAGAAACACCCAAGCGTGGCGTAATCAAGGTATTTGGCGAAGATATCCACGGCCCCGAAAAGGAGCATCTGCCACATTTGCGCCGTCGTTCTGGCATGTTATTTCAACATGGCGCTCTATATTCTGCGCTGAACGTGATTGAAAACGTCGCTCAGCCATTACGCGAGTTAGGTGTTTTGCCAGAATCGCTCATTATGGATGTCGCCTATCTCAAACTGCACATGTCTGGCATAGGTTTCGAACATGCAAAAAAAATGCCTTCCGATTTATCTGGCGGCATGATTAAGCGCATTGCTCTGGCGCGCGCGATCGCGCTAGATCCTGAACTATTATTTTTGGATGAGCCGACCGCCGGCTTGGATCCCGATAGTTCAGACAGTTTTGTCAGCCTGATCCAATCACTACATCAATCATTACGTTTAACGGTGGTGATGGTGACGCACGATCTCGATACGCTGTTCGCCCTGTCATCCCGAATAGGCGTAATCGCCGACAAAAAAATGATCGCCGTAGGCAACGCACAAGAGGTGGTACAAGTGCCGCATCCGTTTATTCAAACTTATTTCCGTGGCGGACGCGGTTTACGCGCGATGGAAGTGTTGCAACCAAGTGCGTCCAAATTAGAAGCAAATACGCCCAATACAGCTGACTCAAACACCGGAGTTCTTTATGGAAAGTAAATCTCACGCCCTGATCGCTGGCGTGTTTGCGATAGGTTTAGCCATACTGGCAGGCCTCCTAGCACTATGGTTAGGTAAAGATGAAATCCGACGTACGCCATACACGATTGCCACGCCATTGAAAGTATCGGGTCTGAATATTCAGGCCGCTGTACGTTACAAAGGCATCAAGGTCGGCAAAGTCACTGACATTGATTTTGATACCAAAGTGCCAGGGCAATTGCTATTAAACTTAGACATCGTGTCAGACACGCCGATTACACAATCCACTTACGCCACCTTGGGTTATCAAGGCGTTACCGGCATCGCCTACATCGAATTAGATGATGATGGCAGTAAACCTGCAGCGATAGCAAAAGACGCTAGATTAGGTTTACTGATACCGCTGCGTCCCGGACTATTGCAAGAAGTCGAAAAACACGGTCTCGCGATCTTGGGGCAAACCGAAGAATTGAGTAAGCGCTTAAATACTTTATTAGATCCCCATAATCAGAAATCACTAATTAATGCAGTCAATCAAATCGGTCGCACCGCCGCCGCATGGGAAACTCTCCCCGCCAAACTTGATCCTGTCTTAACCGCATTACCCCAAACCATACAACAGGCACGGGACAGCGCACTGGCATTCAAACAATTCTCCGACAATGCCAAAGCCACCAGCACTAATCTAAATAATGTAATCAATAATTTGCAAGCCGAAGAAGGCAGCATCAACCGGCTCAGCAAAAACGTAGAAAATTTAAGTAGCAGTCTGCAATATGAAACTTTGCCAGCAATTAATGGCTTGTTACAAGATGCACGCGGCACGTTGCGGGGCATCAATCGTAGTACCGACAATTTTAACGAACGTCCACAAAGCTTATTGTTTGGTGCAAAACCGGTTGTGCCGGGACCAGGTGAGTCTGGCTTTAGTGACCCAAGTAAAAATAAATAACCGAAATCATAGCAACCATCACCACCTATTATTAATCAGGATGATCCCATGATGATTCGATCTGCTTTATCCAACACACGCCCAATTAGTCGTTACTTAACTATCCTCTTCAGTGTGTCACTGCTACTATTATTTAGCGCATGTGCCAGCACAGAGGTACAACGTAGTTACGACTTTGGTAGCAACAATACGGCACCCATCAGCAGTCAGCTTGCGGCGCTAAAAATCAATCTCGCTGAAATACAAGTGCCAGTCAATCTAGAAGGCTCGGCCATGTTGTACCGTCTGATATACGATAATCCACAAGAATTGCGGGCTTATGCCAATAGTCGCTGGAGCATGCCACCCGCGCAATTGCTCAAACAAAAAATTATCGCGCGTATCAATCAGGAAGGCGGTGCCGTCACTGCTGGTGCCGATGGGGCGTCTGGTTTGCCCATACTGAGAATCGATTTGGAAGAGTTTTCCCAACACTTTTCAACACCGGGAAATAGCCAGGTTCAACTACGCTGGCGCGCCAGTTTAATCAACAACAAACGACTCTTGGCACAAAAAGTCTTTAGCGCGCAATCAAACAGCGGCAGTGCAGATGCTGCTGGCGGTGCTCGCGCGATGCCGCAAGCAAGTGATCAAGCCATTACGGAACTAATTGTTTGGTTACAGACTCAATTGTAGTAACCAATCCAGCGCTACCCAACTACTCCCAAGAAAACTTTAATTTCTTGGGATGACAATTTATCTGACTGATATTACTTCGAATAAATCACATAGTGCCTGCTAAAGACCTCACTGCCTCCCCCTTATCTCGCGCCTGCCTAGTCGCCTATGCCGTCTTGATCGTTTACGCCAGTCTGTATCCATTTTCTGGCTGGCAGTTTGAAAACATTGCCGCATTTGGCGCGCAGATTTCTCAATGGCCGCGGTATTGGTCGCAATTCGATGCTGTAGTCAATGTGATTGGCTACATGCCCTTGGGCATTTTGATCGTATTTTCACTCTACCCAAAAATCTCGCGCCGCTGGTCAGTTATGATCGCTTGTGCGGGTGGCTGCGCAATGAGTTTATTGATGGAAAGCGTGCAGTATTTTCTGCCTACACGCGTCACTTCACTTTTAGATCTCATCACGAATGCCGGCGGCTGTGCGCTCGGCGCGGTGCTAGGTGGATTACTGCTTCCTATTATTTTAGAAAATGGCAGGCTGCATCAACTCAGAACCCGTTGGTTGCACATGGACTCCACAAAGGAGTTAGTGATCCTAGGGCTATGGCCATTAGCACAAATTTTTCCCCATGCCTTCCTATTTGGGCATGGTCAAATTCTGCCCATCATTTCTTTGTGGTGCGAAGAATACCTAGATGTCAGTATCGATCTGAGTGCGGTCTTGCGTAACGACATAGAGCTTAACGCTGAAATGTACCTATTGTCCGAAACGATTATCACCGCATGTGGCTGCAGCGGTGCCATTTTAATTTGTCTATCGCTACTCAATCGTCGTGCACCCAAATTTGCGCTAGCTTGTTTATTATTGATCGCAAGCTTAGCGATCCGAGCGCTATCCAGTGCCTTGATGTTTCAACCTGAAAATGCATTTTTATGGCTAACGCCAGGCGCGCAAGGCGGCATTTTGATCAGCGCAATTATGCTGTATGGTTTTTCATTTGCCCCCAATCACGCACAACGGCGTCTGGCGATTCTATTGCTGAGCCTAAGTTTATTAATGGTGAATCTCATCCCCAGCAATCCTTATTTTTTACACACATTGCAAGCCATGGTGCAAGGAAAAATGCTGAATTTTTATGGCGCAGCGCAGTTTTTATCCGTAGTCTGGCCATTTATCGCATTGTGGTATCTATTGCAATCAAAACCAAATATCGTTACCAAGTAATCATTTAACTAAACCTTTCTATGACAAACACTCGCCTGACACTCAGCCAAAGTTTTCTGGCATTTGTACATTCAGAAAAAGCCAGTGGCGTCTTCCTGATACTTTGCACTGCCTTGTCTCTCACTCTCAGCAACTCCGCGTTCAGTAACGATTATTTGCAAATTTGGCAAACCCAAATCGCCGGCCTAAGCATAGAGCTGTGGATCAACGATGCCCTGATGGCTATCTTTTTTCTACTGATCGGACTTGAGTTAGAGCGTGAACTGTACAGTGGTGAACTATCAAATTTTAAGAATGCCTTATTGCCTATCGCCGCCGCCTTAGGGGGAACGATCGTACCGGCACTAATACATTTCGCGTTGAATCACGGAACCGCGACGCAAGCGGGCATCGGCATCCCAATGGCAACTGACATCGCTTTCGCGCTCGGTGCATTGGCGCTATTGGGCTCGCGCGTCCCAAGCGCATTGAAAGTATTTGTCGTTGCTTTCGCGGTGATTGACGATCTGTGCGCCATTATCATCATCGCGTTGTTTTATACAGCGCAAGTCAAACTACACTATTTGGCAGGCGCAATTGCGATCTGGCTGGGCTTACTCGTTTTGAATCGCCGCTTTCGGGTAATGGCTTTATTTCCTTACTTAATTGGTGGTGTTGCAATGTGGCTATGCATGTTACTGTCGGGAGTACACGCTACGATCGCTGGTGTCATGTTGGCGTTTGCAATTCCTTATTCGGCTAAAGCGGACGATCAGACTTCCCCCTCACATCGACTAGAACATAGCTTGCACAAACCAGTGGCTTTCCTTATTTTGCCGATATTTGCGTTGGCGAATACCGCGATTATGATTCCTGCAGACTGGATGCATAGTTTTAGCAGTAACAATAGCTTGGGTATTATCGCTGGTCTTGCATTAGGCAAACCCTTGGGCGTGAGCTTATTCTGCTTGGCAGCAGTGGTTTTAGGCATCTGTCGCCTGCCGGCGGAACTGAGCTGGCGTCATATCATTGGTGCCGGCATTTTGGGTGGTATTGGTTTTACCATGTCTATTTTTATCACCAATCTTGCTTTCAGCGGGGAGCAAGAAGTGATCAACGCTTCAAAAATGGCGATATTGGCAGCTTCATTATTGGCGGGTATCGCTGGATTCTTATATCTGTATGGTGCTAAACCAGTTTCCACAGAATCTACATAAGCGGACTACTTCCCTTCTGCAACCGCATCCAGTGCTTGCTTCTGTGCCGCAGCTGCGGCCTCTGCGTCTTTTGCGACTTGCTTGGCTTTTTCCAATTGCTGGCGTTGGTCTTCGATAACTTGTATGGTCGGTTTGGAGGCCATACTTGTAGCACTAGCCGTGTTGTCGGGCGCAGCGGACTGATTCGATTTTCCACAAGCACCTAAAACCAATGCGCAGCTCAGACACAGTAAATACTTTGGTATCAACATCTGTACTTTTCCTTTCTGATTTAAGACCATTCGGGCGATAGATTATTTCCGAACAGACAGGCTATTGTGATCGATCATAAGAATTTCTCTTATCACCAGAGAAAACACGCCAATCGTTGTATCATAGCGCCTTCAGTTCTTCCCTTATAGTTTTTTCGAAACTTCCCATGTCTGACAATCTCTATTTCAAAAAACACGTGTTCTTTTGTATGAATGAACGCGACGATGGTCGCCCGTGCTGTGCCGAGCGCGGTGCACAAGCCGCACAAGAACATGCAAAACGCCGTATCAAGCAGCTAGATCAAAATGGTGCAGGCAAAATTCGTATCAATAAAGCTGCCTGCCTTGATCGTTGCGATCAAGGCCCAGTGCTGGTGGTCTACCCGCAGGGCACTTGGTACACCTATATCGATCAGAGCGATATCGACGAAATTATCGAAGTCGACTTGATAGGTGGCGGTGTGGTGGAACGTCTCAAAATTTAGAAACAAGCGTTTAAGAAACCAAGCCTTTATGAATATCCATACCGAACAGTTTTTAATTCCAGGTAACGCTGGTCAAATTGAATGCGCCGTCAATCATCCCGACCCAGAACTGTTTAGCACTCCCGTAGGCCTAGCTTTAGTTGCTCATCCCCATCCCTTGTTTGGTGGCACGATGGAGAATAAAGTCGCGCAAACTTTAGCGCGTACTTTTGTCTCACTCGGCTATGTCACCGTACGCATGAACTTTCGCGGTGTCGGCAAATCCGAAGGCGTGCATGATGCAGGCATAGGCGAAACCGACGACATGGAAGCGCTGTTGCAACACATGCGCCAGCGCTACCCCGATTTGCCTTTAGTGCTCAGCGGATTTTCCTTCGGTACATTTGTACAATCACGCTTACATCAACGTTTAACAGCGGCTGGTATTCCTGTTCAACGTTTAGTTTTGGTTGGCGCCGCAGCAGGCAAATGGGAGATGCCAGATATTCCCGCCGACACCATTTTGATTCACGGCGAATTGGACGATACCATTCCTTTACAAGGGGTGTTTGAGTGGCTCAGACCGCAAGACATTCCCGTTGTGGTGATTCCAGGTGCCGATCATTTTTTCCATCGCCGTTTGCCGCATATTAAAAAGATCATCAGTGATCTGTGGCATTAGATTTACGGCGCATAGCTTGTGACCCTAAGTTAGCAATATCCCGTTTTTAGTTTCTTAATTTTTGCATTCACGTTTTACTTTACGCCTTATTTTAAGCCTTATTTTAAGCAATAAATATAATGAAAAAATCACTTTCTTCCCTGTTGGCATCCATTCTGCTTGCTACGCTTGCTTTGACCCAAATTTCAGTAGCCTATGCTCAAAATCTGCCTAAACCGCTGATCGAGGCAAAATCCTGGATTCTTTTAGATGCAACCAGCAATCAGGTTATCAATTCAGATAACGCAACTTTGCAAATCGAACCAGCTTCGCTGACTAAGATCATGACTGCCTATCTGGTGTTCAATGCGCTCAAAGAAAAGCGCCTCGATTTGAATCAACAAATCACGGTATCCACCCGTGCCTGGAAAGTCGATGCTAGCAGTTCCAAAATGTTTATTGACCCAGCGACACCTGTCAGCATCAGTGATTTACTATACGGTTTGATCGTTCAATCGGGTAACGACGCCTCGGTTACTTTAGCGGAAGCGGTCGCTGGTAGCGAAGACGCTTTTGTCGTACAAATGAACCGTGAAGCCGCACGTCTTGGTATGAAAGCCACGCGTTATGGGAATTCTCATGGCTTACCTAGCGCGGATAATTTTTCTACTGCCTACGACTTAGCGATTTTGGCAACACGCATGATCACCGATCATCCTGAGTATTACAAAACGTATTATTCAACCAAAAGCTTCACCTACAACAAAATCACACAAGCGAATCGTAATCGCTTGCTGTGGCTCGATCCTACGGTGGATGGCATGAAAACTGGTCACACCGAAGCCGCTGGTTATTGCCTGATTTCGTCCGCGATTCGTCCGAATGGCACAGGTCAACGTCGTTTGATTTCCGTCGTGACCGGCACTAAGAGCGATCAAATCCGTGCTCAGGAGAGTTTAAAGTTACTGAATTGGGGTTATCTGAATTTTGATACGGTCAAGCTGTACGATAAAGGTATCGCCATCGCCACGCCAGATGTCTGGAAAGGCAATCAAGGACAGATCAAAATTGGTTTTAATCAAGACCTTTATGTAACCTTGCCAAAAGGTAGCGCAGCCCGCATGAAACCTGCTTTGGAACGCAAAGATCCATTGGTGGCACCGATCGCTGCGAATAGTAGAGTCGGCACGATGAAGATGATGTTGGATGGAAAACCTGTCGCAGAATTTCCTGTTCTGGCCTTAGAAGAAGTACGCCAGGCAAGTATTTTTGGCCGCGCCTGGGATTCAATACGTCTATTGTTTAAATAAGCTATTTGGCTGGTTTTAGCAAACTAATCCAAACAAAATGCCCGCACTGATATGATCAGTGCGGGCATTTTTTTGATAACGATGACAGCTCTATTTTGCAGCTTCCTGATCCAAAACTGACTTCGCCAGTTTAGGTAAGAGCGCCACAATCGCCAGCCAGGAAACGAACTGCAAACCTGTGCGCAAAGCCGCAAAACACAAAGCAAATACGAGCATTTGTGGAAACGTCTCCAATCCGCCGATACCAGCAGCCTGCACCAGTAAAAAGGCGGCATAACCGGAAATAAAAGTCAACGGGAACATAAACCACCACTGCTTCTGCAAATTCTTAGGCATTAGTTTTCCTTCATATAGTTCAACACATTATGATTCAGTACATTGCTATGCATGATACTAGGAAATGCTACTCAACAGCAGATGTGACTTCGGCGGACTTATTTTTTAACAATTCATAATCAAGCCCATGCATGGCGGTCAAAATCATATCGCCGTTCGCTGCCACCCGAAATGCACCAAAACGGGCTTTCTCATATGCTTGCGCTTGACCTTCTTCAAAAAAGTAAGCATTGGTCGCAAATTTTACTTGATCATTGCGTATCCGATAACGCAATAGAACTTCACCTGCTTTAAGGACCTCGCCAACACGCACAATACGCTGGAAATGCCCAACACCATGTTTATCCAAAGTCGCAACTAAATGACCGTCAAGCGGATAACTATGCTCGACCTCACCTCTCAACGAAGAACGCAATCCCCAGCGCGAGTTTGGAAAAGCATCATTCGTAATCTTAAAACGCAGAGCCATATAATCACCCTGCATTAAGGACCGGGGGTCGACCGGTGCCAATTCCAACAAAACCAATTTGCCGTCCGTCAGCAATTGCTCGCGCTGCATAATGCTCCAATTGACTGCGACGAGCACTAGTACTCCAGCCGCTAGCGCCAATACGGTTCGTGTCTTTGCACTCAAATTAGTAATTCTCTGCCACATATTAAACACCCTCCTGTACCACAAGTTCTGCCTGTGGAAACAGACGATGCAATAGCCAGCGGATCGCCAATAAAGCGAACGCCAGCCACAACAACACGATAGATTTGTACAGCAGCGTCACCTGCAATTGATAGTAATAATGAGAAAGAAAACTTAATAAAGCCAATAAACCTAAACCCAACAAAATACGGTTTGAAAAACTAAACGCAATCAACATCAAGAGTAAAGCGCTACTCAAACCGGGAGCGATATAGCTAAATCCACACAAGAGCAAGGTAGCAAACAAGGCCACAATGGCGCGCAAAGAACTAAATGCAAGCTGCTCACGACGTAACACTAAAACAACCGCGAATATCAGCGCAGAATTCACCAAACTGCTCCCGATCAGCCAGGTATGTTTCATCCAAGTCAGATTCGTTCCATGCCAATTAAATGGCTGCACGAAACGACTGCCTTCTGAGCACAAGAGCGCAAATACTAAAGCGTAAGCAATCGGTCGCCATAACGCCGATTGTCGTAACAATCTTGGCGACCACCACAAGGCCAATACAGCCACAGCTAAAAAGCCATGCATTAGTCCAAAAATACCGGCACGCTGCAGCAAAAAGTAAGCGGCACAAATTGCAGCCAAACTCGTCAAAAAGCGGTGAATAAAGTTCGGCATGAATATGGTCAAGAGCAACTCCAATACCAAGATGACGGCATACAGCGCAACACTATCTTCCCGAAACTCTTTGAACAAGCCGAACAAGAAAAACCCTTGCCCAGCCAGACTGATGGCCAAAGAAAATTGCTCCACAAAATCCTGATGTTTTGCAGTTCGAAACAACACATAAGCCAGAGTGCATAAAGCAATACCGATACAAATACTGGCGACAGCACTATCCATCACGAAGGAAAAACCGATACCAATAAATGCCATCAAAAATAGCGCGCCCAACCACCCTGCAAAACCTAGCATGACGCGGATATACCAGGCTTGACTGACACTATCTTGATCAGCACTGAGTGCAGGCAAATCACCTTGCACCAATTGCCGTTGCGACAGACGACGCCACAAATGCTCACGCTGTTCCGGCGCATCACCAAAATTTAGAAGCGTATTCATGTTTGCATCTCCTTCGCAAGGTTTTTCAGCCAAATACCGCCCCAAGCCGAAGAACCGATGATGAGCAATCCTACCAATAAAAACCCGCCAGCCTCACTGTGATGCAACACGATGCGCCCTACTAAGGCATTGACGCTGACGATCAGACTCAACACGCCACCTGCCAGCACAAACAAATCTTTGATAAATTTTCGATACACAATAAAGCTCGCTAACAACCAAGCCAGATAAACCAAAAATACCGCCAACAAACGAAGGTATCCACCCGATTCCCAACGATAACTACCTTCGAATATGGCGTTAAGCACCAGCATCGTGATCAATACACCGCTGGCCGTTGCCAGTACCCGCACCGACCATCTTTCACGCAAATGCTGGACGCCGCGCCATGCGGCAAATTCCCAAACAAATAAAGCCAGGGTATTCAAGACAAACAAGCTCCAGATTTGCGTATTCGTGCTGAAAACCATGCCCCAAAATCCACCGAAGGTTTGGAAATACAGCATCACTGCCATATTTACCAATGCCAGCCAAAATAAATACAGAGCACCCAACTGCGCCAACACAACCCAAGCGAGCGTGGCAATCGCCCATGCGCTAAACAACTCATAGGTATCGGCACCCGTTTGATAAGTTTGCCCAACCAGCGCCAATAAGGCACCAACAAATAAACTCGCGAGTAGTAAGCTTGCCTTCCCCGCAATACCGCTAAATTTAAAGCGCCAACCTACCAACAAGCTCAAGAGCACAGCGCCCTCAGCTAAAGCAAATTTGGCATAGCGTCCCATCACCTGCCAGTTATACGCAAGGAAGAAAATCAAGGCAGCGCCTAGCGCGATCACACCGCACCACAACAACATCTGATCAATAAAACGTCGCCACTGCGTTGTCGTCGGATAAAAACCTGATAGCGCTAACGCTTCTGATTCCCGACCATGCACAACACGACCTTGTGCTATCCAATCTAGCACTTCGATTTGCTTCTCCATCTCACCTCCTTGCGCAGATATGTACTGCAATAAACCGTGCAACAATAGTAACATCCCAGCGCAATCATGCGTCCAGCATTATGTGAAAAGTGGCAAGCGCTACGGCGTTCGGTGGCACTCCACGCGACTTCGCTATGTCAAAGTCACAAGTGTTTTTCATCTGACCGCGCAAACAAGGCTTGCCGTACGCAAGATAGGCGTTCAAACTATTGGTTTTGGTGGAATTGCCCCCATTTAGACATAAGAAGCAAGTAGAAATAGCAATTTTTTACTCACGTAAATCTGGAACAATCTCCAGCCACCTTACCTTTTCAAGAAGTTTTATCATGCACGAAATCAAACCCGAAGATAGTCTTATTGAATATCCTTGTGACTTCCCTATTAAAGTAATGGGTGTTATGCAGGATTCCTTTGCGCAGACCATTGTCGAAGTCGTGATGATTCACGATCCAACTTTCCACGCGGGCAAATTAGAAATGCGTCCGTCCAGCAAAGGCAATTATCTCGCTTTAACTGTCACCATCCGTGCAATTCATCGTGAACAACTCGATAATCTGTATCGCGATTTGTCGGCACATCCTATGGTGAAGATGGTGCTATAAGCGCCAGCATTTTGCTTGAGCTTTATTAGAATAATTAAAACATGTAGGTGGCACATGCCACGACACCACTTAGAAATATTTCACCTTCATGCAAGCATTACAGTCCATCGTAGATAAACAGAAAGCCGGAGCACGCTTTGTGATTTCGGCACCGATGCTAGGATTAGATCCCGTGGCATTTGATCGTCTTGCCCAATCATGGATCGCTGCAGGTGGCCCAGGCTTTGTCTTGGATGGCATTCCGTTTCGCAAGGTGGTGGATGGCCATTTTTTCATCCAAAGAGTCACCGTCAAACGTCTGGCAGAAACGCTATGACGGAAGTCAAGATGGAAACAAGGGCCGAAGCGCTACCAATTTTGATCCGTCAGCGCGGACAGGAAGAATATTCCAGCAGCTTCGTGGCGATGCGCGCTTTTACCGATGCCCGCACAGCCGATACACCAGATGAATTGTGGATAGTCGAGCACCCACCGGTATTTACGCTAGGACTCGGAGCCGATCAATCGCACGTACTGGCACCCCACGACATTCCTGTGATCCAAACCGATCGCGGTGGTGAAGTCACTTTTCATGGCCCTGGCCAAGTTGTCATTTATCTCTTGATCGATCTCAAACGTCGTCACACTAAGGGGCGCTTATTCGCTCGTGAATTCGTGCAACAGATTGAACAAGCGGTGATCGACACCCTAGAAGCGTATAATATCGTCGGTGAACGCATTGCAGGCGCGCCGGGAATTTATCTGAAACAAGGTGAATGGCAAGGCGCAAAAATTGCCGCATTAGGATTGAAAGTACGCGCCAATGGTTGTACCTACCATGGTGTATCGCTGAATGTCGCGATGGACTTGCAGCCGTTTTCTTGGATTAATCCTTGTGGCTACGAAGGACTTGCCACCATTGATATGCGAACGCTGCAGGTACAAGTCCCGCTGGAACAAGTACAAACCGCTTTAGCACAACGTTTGCAATATTTATTGACCGTCGCCTAATTGAGCTACGAACTAAGCTACTAACTAAGCTATTAACTAAGCTATCAACTGAGCAATGAACTGAGCTATGACTACCGAAAATACACCACTCGCGGCAGACAATGCCAACTACGACCCCACAGCAAAACAAAAGGGGGCCAGCAAGACTTCCCGCATTCCTATCAAAATCGTGCCCGCTGAGCGTCTGCCTAAGCCCGATTGGATACGCGTCAAAGCAGGCTCACCAACGACACGCTTCTACGAAATCAAAGACATTCTGCGCGCTAACAAATTGGTGACGGTCTGTGAAGAAGCATCTTGCCCAAACATCGGCGAATGCTTTGGCAAAGGCACCGCGACCTTCATGATCATGGGCGACAAGTGCACACGCCGCTGCCCGTTTTGCGACGTCGGTCACGGCCGTCCAGATCCACTCGATGTCAATGAGCCTTTGAATTTAGCGAAGACGATTGCTGAATTGCGTTTAAGTTATGTTGTTATTACTTCAGTTGACCGCGATGATTTACGTGATGGCGGTGCAGCCCATTTTGCCGAATGTATCGCCAAAATCCGTGAGTTATCGCCAATGACGCGCATCGAAATTCTGACACCAGATTTCCGTGGCCGCATGGATCGCGCGCTGGAAATTTTAAACATGGCACCGCCAGACGTGATGAATCACAATCTGGAAACTGCACCGCGCTTATACAAAGAAGCGCGCCCAGGTTCGGACTACGAATACTCGTTAAACTTGCTTAAACGTTTTAAAGAACAACATCCAAACGTGCCAACCAAATCCGGCATCATGGTTGGCTTGGGTGAAACCGACGAAGAAATCCTGCAAGTCATGCGCGACATGCGCGCCCATAATGTCGACCTGATTACCATCGGTCAATACTTAGCGCCAAGTGGTCATCACTTACCGGTGCGCCGTTACGTGCACCCAGACATGTTCAAAATGTTTGAAGAAGAAGCTTACAAAATGGGCTTCGCTCATGCGGCGGTTGGCGCAATGGTGAGATCTTCGTACCATGCTGATCAACAAGCACATGGTGTGGGAACCGATGTGAAAAATTAGTAAAACACACAGTCAAGAAATGACAGGTTCGGTATCATCATTTATCGAACCTGCAAGTCCAATCCTGAATCCATCCCAACTACCATCAAGACTCCTTCACTACCGCTTTGCTCGCTATCCCATTCTCTTCAGCTTGATGTAAGGCGACATCAAGCGCGTCCATGAATTCTCTGACCATAATCGGCTTTGTTAAGTAGCGAAAAAAACCTGCTTCTATGCCTTTTTCTATATCTCGCGGAATCGCGTTCGCCGACAACGCCATGATAGGAATATCCGCTGTCGCTGGATCCTCTCGCAGTATTTTCAAAGCACCAAAGCCACTGATACCAGGCAAATTAATATCCATTAGAATCACATCAGGTTTATAAGCTCGCGCCAAATGAATGCCTTTGTGACCATCAATCGCCGTCAATAATTTCAAATCATTGCGCCGCGCGACCAATTGCTCAACTAGCGCCAAATTGGCGGGATTGTCTTCCACATATAGCAATGTGCGTTGCGGTGAGGACGGATCTCTCGTCACATAATCCGGTTCCTGCGCAAGGATTTCGCTGGCGTTACTCAGCGCCAAACTAGGTTGCCCGGAAACCGCAAGATCAAACCAAAATTCGCTACCAATACCGACCGTACTATCGACACCCAGTACACCACTCATCAATTCCACCAATTTTTTTGTAACCACTAGGCCAATACCAGTACCCTCTTCCGTACTTGCTTCCTGTCCAAGGCGATTAAATGGCTGGAACAGTTGCGCTAATTTGTCGGGAGTCAATCCATATCCGGTATCCATCACACTGACACGCACCCGATTCTCATCGTTCACGACACAATTCACGATCACGGCACCGCCGACGCGATTGTATTTGATCGCATTTGACAGCAGATTGATCAACACTTGTTTGACTCTAGTTCGGTCAGCGTGGACATAAAGTAGATGCTCGAAACCGGGGAATGTCATCTGTATACCACGTTGTTTTGCTTGCGGCGCAATCATGGCCTGACAATCTTGCAGGACTTCGGTCAAGGATATGGCTTCGTTCGACAGCGTTACTTTGCCTGACTCTATCATCGCCAAATCCAAAATCTCATTAATCAAACGGAGCAGATACCATCCCGCTTGCAGTATCTGATCGATCGATAATTTTTGGGCATCTGAAGGTGGCGGCGAATCCGATGCCATCAACTGTGCGAATCCCAATACCGCATTCAGCGGTGTACGCAGTTCATGACTCATACTGGATAAGAACTCTGACTTTGCCAGATTCGCTTTTTCAGCGGCTGCTTTAGCACTTTCCAGTTCTATATTATTTTCTTGTAGTTTATGCTCGAATTGCTTGCGATCTGTGACATCTCGCGCTGCTGCGAACACGCCTTGTAGATTGCGATCACGGTCATGGAAAGTGGAGGTATTGAAAGAGACGACGGTTTCAGTGCCATCTCTGGCGAAAGCGGTCAACTCATAGTTGGTCACCCTACTCTCGCGCAGTACGCGGCGGATAGCAACTTCAGCGCGTTCAGGATCGGTAAAATAATTTTTAAACGGCGCACCAATCAGCTCGTCACGCGTACATCCGGTTAATAATTCCATTTGCTGATTAACGTCGGTAATGATGCCGCGCGGATCGGTTGTCATCAAGGCATCGATGTTTGATTCTATCAATGAACTCGTATAAAACTGCTGATCACGCAAACGTTGATCTAGCAATGCCTGTTGCGCCTCGACTTGCTTGCGCGCGGTGTTGTCGGTGCCAATCAGGAGGTAGCCAATAATGGCATTTTGATCGTCGCGCAATGCAGTAACCGATACTACGGCAGGAAAGCGACTACCATCTTTACGAATGTAAGTGAGCTCGTAAATATCTTCGATACCGCGGGAAGCCTTGAATACCAAAGCGTCAAAACCAGGCGTAATCAGCGTGCCAAGTTCTATGCTGAGTTCACCTGCACGCGTGATCAATTCTTGTGAATCGGAAATATCAGCCGGTGTGATCTTATCCACCACGTCCACCGCGCTATAGCCCAGCATACGTTCGGCACCGACATTGAAAATCTGAATGACACCTTTGGCATCGGTAGCAATGCTGGAAAAATTGGCACTATTAAAAATCGCATTCTGCAAAGCACCCGCCTTGAGCAAGGCTTGTTCCGCTTGTTTGCGCGCGGTGTTATCAGTGCCGATCAATAGATAACCGATGATATTTTCTTGCGCATCACGCAAAGCGGTCACAGAAACAATGGCGGGAAAGCGGCTTCCATCTTTACGGATGTCAGTCAGTTCGTAGATGTCTTCGATACCACGTGATGCTTTAAATACCAATGCTTCGAAGCCCGGCGTAATAACGGTGCCAAGTTCAATACTCAGCGCCTCGGCGCGTGCGATCACTTCTCGCAAATCAGAGATGTCGGCTGGCGTGATCTTATCGACCACATCAGCAGCTTGGTAACCCAGCATACGTTCGGCGCCGACATTAAAAATCTGAATCACACCTTGAGCATCGGTGGCAATACTGGAAAAATTGGCGCTATTAAAAATAGCATCCTGTAAGGCGCCTGCTTTCAACAAAGGCTGAGGCGTATCTTGCAATGAGGAGTCGAGTATCAAGGTTCTTCCTAACTTTTTCGTATTACAGCCATCGCCTAAGAGGAGATGGGACGCAAGTCTCACGGGCACTCTGTTTGGTCAAAACTTCGTCATGATGCGACGTTGGGAGAAAATTTTGATTTTGGAAAGGCACCCTTACTTTTCTTAAGGGAATTGGATGAGTCTTGCTAGCGATGGCTAGGCGGATAAAACTTTGACAGTCCGGCGCTGAGCTGTATCAGCAACGGCTGGTGTGATGGATATATCAGAAGTATGGGTCAAAAGCACAAAACCTTAGGTGCGCTAGCGAACATACAAATGTCAAAAGTCAAAAAAAATGTTTATTAACTAGACGAATCAGCCTATGCAAGCAACGCAACTATTTACCAAATACCTCACTGATACCCCCCATGAGTTCGATAATCTAAAGAGGGAATGAATGTCATTCCTGTCAAAGTATTGTTTTGGATAATGCCTCAGCAGGACTATATGGCGGGTGGCTTGTCGTTGAGTGTGGCTCGGCACAGTAAAGAGATAGCTTATTCCGCGTTTTTTCAATTGGCACCATCGCCTTGTTCTTAAATTTATCCTGTTGCTTTGGCTGCAACATAAGAAAAATTGCCTTGTTGCGTTTATTGTTTTTCAAGGATCTACCTAAAGTTTAATCAAATAATTGCCGTTACCGCATCGTCTCCAATTTTCTCGCACCACCAATTATGTTACCGCTGCAACTCACCCGCATTTTTGATTATCAACAGCCTAATACCGATTCACAGCGTGCTACTCCGGTACGCACTGGTGCCAACGAAGAATCAAATCTGGCGACCGGATCTGCGTTAAAAAAAATATCAGAAGAAAGACGTCAGCAAGAAAGCAGGCGTAACACTGACCGCCGCATGGAACAGCAAGCAATCTTTCTTAATACACGCAAAACTCAGGGGCGTCGATATTCAACTGGACGACGCGCAAGCGATCTGAACAGCCAGATGCTATATCGACCGATTTATTTCAGAGGCTGACAGCAATGTTTTATAACGGAGAAGATTCAATGAATTTTTTACGTGTAAATCACAACAAAATTGACATGTAAATTTTCGTCAATTCCAAGCATTTCCCTATGGAGTCCGCCGAGAATCTTATAAAATCAAGCGACAAGTTAAGATGGGCACGAATCGTGCTAATTAGGTGCCTATTGCGACGATAAAGTCGGCAAAATTCTTAGAACCAATTTCGCCGGCAGACATTGTCCCAAACCGCAAGCACAGCGCAGGTATAAACAGGAAGAAAGGTAGGACTACTTTCAACATGACAGACGCCTATTAGCCAATAAAAATTAGCAAGGAAATATCATGTCTATCCAGCGGATTTTACAAGTGTGGGACTTGTTTAAGTCTGATCCACCACATCCAACTGAAATTAGTGTTGCCGCTAGCATCCCAAATAGTCCGCGACCTCCCGCTGCCCAACGTACTTATCTCGCGAAAGATGGCAGCACACAAATTGATCGCCGTGCAAGCACTGACCGACGTTCTCAAGAACGTCGCAAGGTGATGAGCCATCCCTATTTAGACACGCGCAAAAATAACGGCAGGCGTCGCAGTTTTGGCAGACGTCTTCGCGATCAAGATATGGAAACACCGTTCTGATGGCGAATTGAATACCGCGTATTTTTTGGCCCGCCGCTTCCACTCAATTACGAAACAACTCACATTGCAAAGCGGCGAAACACCCTCATGAGGTAATACTTAAAAGCAAGTAATTGCTTGTTAAGTTACTTTTCTGCTTAAAAATACGACATCCGAACAAGCCGTGCACAGTTTGCACGATGCGTTCACTATTTTTGAGACTTTTTTATGCAGTTTTTTTGCTAAGTGGGCAATCAATTGGTAGGATGGAGTCTGCGCGAAATTTATAGCATTTTTAAGCTGTTTTTACTGCATTTCAGCGATAACAACGCAAAATTGCATAGTTTTAACAGAATTTCTTGCTTTTTAAGATTCGTAAAATACTCACCCACTTTTTCTTTGACTTGATACAGCAATATGCAAAATAGTGTGACCCGCAAACCCATAGAAATAAAAATATCCACGGTTGTGGCTGTATCTGTCATTTTGAATGAAGCTGCATTGCCGACCTTAGAAGTCGCTTTGAGAGAAATGACGGGCGGCACACCCGACTTCTTTGACGACGAATTTGCCAGTATTGATGTAGAAAACATCGCTCATGAAACCTTGGATTGGGCGGGTCTGATTGCCTTATTCAAATCCTGCGGTTTGCACGCAGTCGCAGTACGCAATGCTGCAGAAGATCAACATGCAGCAATTCGCGCTCATGATTTAAGCATAGACGTAGTTAGTAAAGCAAAGCCTGAGTTACCTAAAGAAGCACCTGTCGCAGTGATCGAGGTGAAACCTGAAGTCGTCACAGCGCCTGTAGCTGCCACGCCAGCACCGATGCCTGCCGCTATCGAGCACATACCAGCCATGGTGATTGATACGCCAATCCGGGCAGGTCAACGCGTCTACGCCCGTGGTTGCGATCTGATTATCACAGCCTCGGTCAATAACGGTGCAGAAGTCATCGCTGACGGCAGCATTCATATCTATGCACCATTACGTGGCCGCGCTTTAGCGGGTGCGCGCGGCAATACGAGCGCGCGTATTTTTACAACCACAATGGAAGCCGAATTGGTGTCAATCGCTGGTATTTATCAAACCTTTGATACAGGTTTTCCTAAGCTGGCAGCAAATCAGGCTGTGCAAATCAAGTTAGTTGGCGACAGTATTGAAGTATCATCAATTAAATCTGCTTAGACGAATTTTATTGATTTTTATCCTTAGTTTCATATTTTAGTTTCGTTTTTATACAAGTTCATCGAAGGAGTACCCTGTGGCAAGAATCATCGTTGTGACATCCGGCAAAGGCGGTGTAGGCAAAACCACTTCAAGCGCGAGTTTCGCTTCTGGTTTAGCTCTGCGTGGGCATAAAACAGCCGTACTCGATTTTGACGTCGGCTTACGTAATCTGGATTTAATTATGGGTTGCGAACGCCGCGTGGTGTACGACCTAGTCAATGTCATCAGTGGTGAGGCGACTTTGAACCAAGCACTGATCAAGGACAAGCATTGCGATAATCTCTTTATCTTGCCAGCGTCCCAAACGCGTGACAAAGATGCCTTGACCGAAGAAGGTGTGGAACGTGTGTTAAACGATTTGATCAAAATGGATTTTGAATACATCGTTTGCGATTCACCAGCGGGTATCGAGCGTGGCGCTGTGATGGCATTGACCTTTGCCGACGAAGCAATCGTCGTCACCAATCCAGAAGTTTCTTCTGTGCGCGACTCAGATCGTATTCTCGGTATCATTCAAGCCAAATCTAAACGTGCACAAGCGGGCGGCGAGCCTGTAAAAGAACATTTATTAATTACCCGCTACTCTCCAAAACGAGTAGAAGCCGGTGAGATGTTGTCCTATACCGATGTGCAGGAGATTCTGCGGATTCCTCTAATCGGTGTCATCCCAGAATCAGAAACCGTATTGCACGCATCAAATCATGGCAACCCAGCAATCCACATGAAAGGCAGCGATGTCTCAGAAGCTTATGGCGACGTCGTTTCACGCTTCTTAGGCGAACAGCCACCATTGCGTTTTGTCGAATATGAAAAACCAGGTTTGCTGCAACGTATCTTCGGAGGTAAGTAAGATGGCTTTGCTTTCTTTTTTGTTTAACAGTAAGCCGAAAAGTGCCAACGCAGCGAAAGAGCGTCTACAAATCATCATTGCTCGTGAACGCAATGGTGGCCGTGAAGGCTACGACTTTTTACCCGCGTTGAGAGAAGAATTAATTGCTGTTATTTCTAAGTACACCAAAGTAAACCCTGAAGACATTAAAGTGTCTTTAGATAAGCAAGGCAATTTGGAAGTCTTAGATGTCAACGTGATTTTGCCCGACGCAGAGTTACGTAATTAATTGTAAGCACTGATTCAGCGAATAGTTAACCACGGTGAGAAAACCACAATCCGTTTTCTCGCTTCCCTTGTCATATTCTTCACCGAGCTTTTACCCAAGACCCTATGAGAATTGCCATACTAGACGATGACCAAAATTTATTAGACCTGACAGTCGCGACGCTAATCGATGCAGGTCATTCTTGTCACCCTTTTACCAGTGGCAAAGCGATGATGCATCAGCTACATCGTGAAAGTTTTGATCTCTTGATTCTGGATTGGCAAGTACCTGATCTAAGTGGTACTGAAATTTTGCATTGGGTTAGAGAGAAATTATCAACGACTTTACCAGTTTTGTTCATGACAAGTCGCTCTAGCGAGGATGATATCGTGACAGGTCTGGCGGCAGGCGCCGATGATTACATGATCAAACCTATACGCCGTGCTGAACTTATCGCTCGCGTCAATGCGCTGCTTCGACGCGCTTATCCAACCCAGACAGCTGCCGAAACTGTTCAATTTGGCCCTTACGAATTTGACGTCCGTAGCAGCCGCGCCAAACTTAATGGTGCGGCGATAGAGCTAACCCAAAAAGAATTTGATCTCGCTTTACTATTATTTCAAAACCTAGGTCGCCCTCTGTCTCGCGCCTACATATTAGAAGCAGTATGGTCGCGCGACATAGAAATTCCTTCACGAACGATGGATACCCACATCTCTCGGGTACGCAGCAAACTCGATTTGCGCCCTGAAAATGGCTATCGATTAGCGCCTGTTTATAGCTACGGCTATCGCTTGGAACAAATCACCAAAGAATAATTTTAATCCGTATCAGTAGCATTGTCTGACGTATCGCAAATTTAATTGCATGACTTGCGTGGCCGAGGTCAAAACGAAAGCCCCTGTAACTGCTAATTTTATTTCCTGACGATCTGAAGAGCCGCATGTTCTTCAGATCCTGCCTGTGCTGGAGAAATGCATGATGCGATCTCATCTCAATACTTTCACTATTCCATTCTCGGCTTCAACTAAGCCCCGATCTGCGCTGGTAAACCTCTTATTTAGCTGCCTCATGAGCGGCATCATAAACTGCGCGATCAGCTTTCCAAGTCTAGCGCAGACGCAGAAATTAAAGGGCACTCCAGGGAGCTACAGCATCACGCCAGCAGAGCTGACTTATTACGCGTTAGAGCGCGACACCCTGACCACCATCGCCAAACAATTCACTGAAAAATCCAGCAACTGGGATTTGATAGGCAAGCGCAATAAAATCAGCAATGACAGAACAATTCCAGTGGGCTCAGGCATTATCATTCCAACGGAATTATTAGCTGAAGAAGCCAGCACAGCCAAAGTATTCGCGCTAGCGGGGAAAGTTGTCGAAATCAAAAAAAATGGTGTTGAAACCGAATTAGAAATCGGTGCCATCGTCAACGAAGGCAGCCAAATCATTACTAGCAAGAACAGCTTTGCAACTTTAGTATTGGTTGATGATTCACGTGTTTCTGTGCCATCAAACAGTCAAATTAATTTTTCAAAGTTAAGAGTGACCAAATTTACCAAAAGCCCACGCACCGAGATCAAGTTAGTACAGGGAAAAGTGGAATCAAAAGTGACGCCTTTAAGTCAGAACAGAGGTCGATATGAAGTAACCTCGCCATTAGCGATTGCTGGCGTACGGGGCACCCACTTTCGGGTCGGCATCAACGACAACGGTATAGGCAATGAGGTATTAGAAGGTGGTGTTGCAGTCGGCAAAACAGAAACTCCAAATGCGATATTACTGCCTGCAGGACAAGGCAATGTGGTGAGTGCGACCAGTGTTGGCAAAGCGATAGAATTACTAACAGCACCAACTTTGCTAGATGGTTTTCAATTGCAAGAACGCCCCACCCTGCAATTTGCTGTGACACCGATAAGCAATGCTATCGCTTATCGCGCGCAGATCAGCACCGATGCGCAAGCACAAAATGTGGTGAGTGAATTACTCAGCAAGGAAGCGCGCTTCAAATTCGAAAATTTGAATGACAGCGCTTATTTCATTCGCGTTACAGCAATCGATGCGAACAATTTAGAAGGCATACCTGCAACGCAAGCATTTGTTTTAAAAGCGCGTCCCGAACCACCTTTCTTGCTACAGCCAAAACATAAAGTCCGTTCCGAAACTGTTACATTCAAATGGACCGAAACCAACATCGCGAAATATTATCGACTGCAAGTTGCGAGTGATAGCCAGTTCAAAAACATCGTACTGGATCAAAACAAAATTACCGAAGTAGAACTGAGTACCTCGCAATTAGGGCTTGGACAATATTTCTGGCGTGTCGCGACGATTCTCGAGAAAAATGCTCAGCTTGACCAAGGACCATTCTCAACAGCACAAGCCTTCAACATCCTTGCACCACAAAGCATGAGCCCGGTCAACGATACTGGCGAGAACATGATGAATTTCAGCTGGCCTGCGGAACCGGGACAAAGCTTCTTAGTGCAGATTGCGGAAGACTCACAATTTAAAAAAATCTACTTTAGTAAAGATCTGGATGTCGCCAACGTCAGCATTCCACGTCCTGAAGTTGGCGTCTATTACATCCGGGTACGCGCCACTGACGCCGATCGTTTTATTGGCAACTTTTCACCTGCCCAAAAATTTGAAATTCGCCTGCGTTGGACTACCGGCAGTGGTGACCCTCTCAATTCTTCCGCGGGTACAGTGCGACCTGTTAACTAGAACGTCGTCAGTACAACTATCGTGAAGATGCAACCCATACCCGCCAAAAATCAAAGCATCGCACTACGCGAATGGTTGATTTTGACTTCTGGTTTGCTGTTACTTAGCTTGGTGATGGTCTTTACAGGTGCGACATCGAGACTTGATCAAACTATATATGACCATCTCTTGCAAACCCAAAACCGGCCGGCAAGTGACGATATCATCATCGTCGCGATTGACGACTACAGCCTAGCCGAATTAGGCAAGTGGCCGTGGTCTCGTGACCGCCATGCAGCACTTATCAATCAGCTCAATCAATCAGATGCGTTAGCAATCGGGATCGATATTTTATTCTCTGAAACAGAATCAAATGACACGACGCCAGAAAAATCCACTAGCACTATCGCCAACACAAACCCAATTGCAAGCGACGTTCAATTAGCAAATGCTATCGCCGCAAAAGGCAATGTGGTATTGCCACTAATCTCTGAGCAGGCAGGCAAGGGCTTGCGTGCAGCACCTCCATTAGATGTGCTGAGCAACGCGGCTTCGGCGCTCGGGCATATCCATGTCGAACTCGACTCGGATGGTGTTGCCCGCAGCGTATTCTTGCGCGAAGGAATACAGGGGCAATGGTGGCCGCACTTTGCACTGGCAATGCATGATCTGGGTTTAAAAACCAAGCGCGATCTCAATACTTCCAATAATCTAGCCGGGACAACTTCATTCTTCAAGCAGTTTTCTGATGGCGATAAAGTGTGGCGACGTGACTGGCAGATGCATATTCCGTACTACGGCAGTAGCGGGCACTTTAGCTCTGTTCCTTATGTCGCCGTATTGCGCGGCGAAGTACCTGCCGAATTTTTTCGGGGAAAATATGTATTGATCGGACCAACCGCGACTGGCATGGCGGATGCATTCCCAACGCCGGTAACGTCGAATGAAGGCGCGCTCTCTGGAATCGAAATTAACGCGAATATTCTCGCCAGTTTGCTAGATGGTCGCAGCATTACACCATTGAGTCTGTGGCAAACGGCATTGATTAGCAGCGGCGCCGTGTTTTTGGCTTTGCTAAGCTGTTTCTTATTTTCCCCTCGCATCGCATTGATTACAGTTGCGACACTATGTCTCGCCTTGCTCGCGGGCAGTTTTCTTCTATTAATGGCAGGACTTTGGATGACACCAGCCAGTGCCGTTATCGTACTTTTGATTGCCTACCCTTTATGGAGCTGGCGCCGTTTGGAAGCCGCGATTGGTTTCCTGGGCGAAGAATTTATTCTGCTGGATCAAGAGCCACATTTACTGCCAGAGTTCAATCCCGATCTGACCCTGAAAGATACGCAAGCAAGCGCTGCAAAAAAGGAAATTCAAGACAAATTGGAACGCCACATCAGCGCCATGCGCACGGCTGCGCGACGCGTACGCGATCTACGCCAGTTTGTCACAGACAGTCTACATAGCCTACCTGATGCCACGATGGTGACGACCACCGACGGTAATGTCGTATTAACCAATCCAACTGCTGTTGCGTACTTTAAAAGTATAGGAATGCCACACGTGATTGACACTTTGGTGCCATATTTATTTTCCAATATGAGTCATCCGCATACCGAGTACTCAAGTGTCATCAATAACGGTGCGAGTCAAAGCAGTGCATTTAGCTGGTGGCATATTTTAGATCTACAACAGACCCAAGTTCTGAGTAAGGGTGTAGAAGTCGTCGATCCCAAAAATCGCGACTTAATCATCAAGAGTGCGCCCTGCTACTCTGGACAAAAAGTCCTAATCGGTTGGATTATCAGCATCCTCGATATCTCTGAAATCCGTCAGGCAGAGCGCCGCCGCGACGAGACGCTACATTTCATTTCACATGATATGCGCGGACCTCAAGCCTCAATACTGGCATTAATCGAATTACAAAAAAATACAAAGACCGCCATAGCACACGAAGAGTTTTTAGGGCGCATAGAAAAAGCAGCCAACACGACGCTGGGTCTCGCGGATAGTTTTGTGCAACTAGCGCATGCCGAATCGAATGAATACCGTTTTACGGATCTCGATTTCCAAGATCTACTAATTGATGCCACCGAAGAAATGTGGACGCTAGCTAGGAGCAAGCGCATACAAATTGTGACCAACATTCCCGAGGGCGACTACCCAGTGCGTGTTGATCGCAGTTTAATGACGCGTGCTTTGACCAATTTACTTTCCAATGCCATCAAATATAGTCCAACTGACACGACAATCACTTGCACACTCGATTTCCAAACCAAAAATTTAAACGACTCCATCGTCTGTCACATTCAAGATCAGGGATATGGCATCGCCCGCTCCGACCAGAGCCGCTTGTTTCAACGTTTTCAACGTTTAGGGCATGGAAAAGCTGCAGAGCAAATCAAGAATGACGGCATAGGACTAGGTATGGTTTTTGTTAAAACCGTTATAGATCGTCATTTCGCCCATATCAGTTTTAACAGTGTGCCTGGAGAAGGAACCTGTTTTACTATCGAAATACCCGCGCACAATATGTAAATAACAATTGATTTTCCGCAAGAAGTCTCTGCCAGCAATGAACTAGCTCAGGACTCGCGCTATAATGATGGCCTCACATCGCTAAATCCTATGCAACTACTCGCCGTCGGCCTCAATCACACGACTGCCCCTGTCTCTTTACGAGAGAAGGTGGCCTTCTCTCCTGAGCAAATTTCTCAGGCGGTGGTTGGCGCGCGCGCCTGGTTCGCACGCAGCGGTTCTCAGTTGGCATCCGAAACAGCAGTACTGTCGACGTGTAACCGCACGGAGTTGTATGCCGTTGCTGATGTGGATAATCCTATCGATATGACGGCGCATTTTTTGGCAGACTTTCATAAGCTGCCTTACGCGGATTTGCGTCACCATCTCTACACACTGCCGCAAGACAATGCAGTGCGCCATGCGTTCCGCGTGGCATCGGGTTTAGATTCTATGGTCTTAGGTGAACCACAGATTCTTGGACAGATGAAAGAAGCGGTACGCCAGGCTGATGAAGCGGGTGGACTTGGCACTTATTTGCATCAATTGTTTCAACGTACCTTTGCGGTAGCGAAAGAAGTTCGCAGCACCACCGAAATTGGCGCGCACAGTGTTTCTATGGCGGCAGCGGCAGTACGATTATCACAACGCATCTTTGATAAAATTGCTGATCAAAAAGTGCTGTTCATTGGCGCTGGTGAAATGATAGAACTGTGCGCAACGCACTTCGCTGCGCAAAACCCTAAGAACATCACGGTCGCCAATCGCACCTTAGAACGCGGTGAAACACTCGCCGATCGTTTTGGAGGCAAAGCGATTCGTCTGGCTGAATTGCCAAATTGTCTGCATGAATTCGATATCATCATCTCTTGCACAGCTTCATCTTTACCAATCATTGGCCTAGGCTTAGTCGAACGCGCAATTAAGACACGCAAACATCGCCCAATTTTCATGGTCGACTTAGCAGTACCGCGTGATATCGAATCCGAAGTCGCGCAACTTGACGACGTGTTTTTGTACACCGTAGATGATTTAGCCAGCGTAGTGCAAAGCGGTTTAGAAAATCGTCATGCAGCAGTGGCGCAAGCCGAAGCGATTATCGAAACCCGCGTGCAATCGTTTATGCACTGGGTTGATGGTCGTCACGTTGTGCCTGTCATCCAAGATCTGCACGAAAGCACCGAACAAGTACGCCAACACGAATTAGAACGCGCCCGCAAAATGCTGGCTCGCGGTGATGATATCGAAGCGGTACTCGAAGCCTTATCCAAAGGCATCACGGCCAAATTCCTGCACGGTCCACAACAAGCCTTGCATCAAGCACAAGGCGAAGAACGCGCGCATCTGGTGCGCCTGTTGCCACAACTATTCCGCACTAAGCGTTAGCTACCTCAAGCTTTCTGAGCATGCACGATACAAACTGCATGCTTCGTCATCACGACGACTTCCCCCGATTTAATTATTCATGGCTCAACGACATTCAACAGTATCGAGAGCCACTACAGCATAAAGCGAAACAAAATCATGAAACCATCCATGCTACATAAACTCGATCAGCTCTCAGAACGTCTGGTCGAGGTTGGTCAATTACTGGTACAAGAAGGTGTCACCAATGATATGGACACCTACCGCAAACTCAATCGCGAGCATGCGGAATTAGAACCGTTGGTCGCTCTGTATCACAACTATCAACAAGCACAAAGTGACATCGTCGAAGCGCAAGAGATGTTGAACGATCCCGACATGAAGGACTTTGCGCAAGAAGAAATCAACGGAGCGAAAGAACGCATTGAAGGCTTGCAACGCGATTTGCAAACCATGTTGTTACCGAAAGATCCTAACGATGAACGCAATATTTTGTTAGAGATTCGCGCCGGAACAGGTGGTGACGAAGCAGGTTTGTTTGCTGGCGATTTATTACGCATGTACACCCGCTTTGCCGAACGCAATCGCTGGCAAATTGAAGTGATGTCCGAATCACCTTCCGAGCTTGGCGGCTATAAAGAGGTCATCATTCGCATCGCTGGTTTTGGTGCATATTCCAAACTCAAATTTGAATCCGGTGGACATCGTGTACAACGTGTTCCAGCGACGGAAACGCAAGGCCGCATTCACACCTCCGCTTGTACCGTAGCGGTGATGCCAGAAGCAGATGAATTGACCGACGTGGTGATCAACAATGCCGATCTGCGCATCGATACTTTCCGCGCCTCAGGTGCCGGTGGTCAGCATATTAATAAGACGGATTCCGCAGTGCGTTTGACGCACATCCCAACTGGCATCGTAGTTGAATGCCAAGATGGTCGCAGCCAACATCAAAACAAAGCCCAAGCCATGCGCGTATTAGCGACCCGCATCATGGACGGTCAATTACGTAAGAAACAAGCTGAAGAAGCAGCGACCCGTAAGAGCTTGATCGGTTCTGGTGATCGCAGCGAACGCATACGCACTTACAACTACCCACAAGGCCGCATGACGGATCACAGGATCAATCTGACCTTGTACAAGCTCGATTTCATTATGGATGGGGATTTGACTGAACTGACCAATGCACTGGTGGCTGAGCATCAGGCGGAGTTGTTGGCTAGTTTGGGGGATGATTAAGTCGGTTCTTTGAAGGAGCAGTCCATTAGGATTACGCTCCTTCCCATTCAAGGGGAAGGTTGGGATGGGGATGGGTTTCCAGCGACAAAGTGAGGATTTTATTAATCGACGAAGCCCCATCCCCACCCTAGCCCTCCCCTTGAAGGGGAGGGTACTGTCCGGCAATTCCTAGCACTGAAGTACCACCGAAATTTCGAATCAATCTATCCAAAGTTACCGCTGACTCGATTGCAAGTTTCCGACAAACTTAAGCCCGTGCAGGCATACCCAAAATCTTACGTGCTTCATCCGGCGTTGCAACCACGCGATCATGTTCACGGCTGATGCGTGCCACGCGTTCTACTAATTGTGCATTGCTGCTGGCGAGTTCACCTTTGCGATAGTACACATTGTCTTCAAATCCGACACGCACGTGACCACCAAGAATAATCGCCATGGTTGCCAACGGCAATTGTGCTGCACCGATACCAGCGACTGTCCAACTTGCATCTGCTGGCAGCTGCGAACGCATATACATCAATGCCTCTGGCGTACCTGCCATCGCCCCTGGAATACCGAGTACGAAATCAACGTGTAATGGCGCGGTGATTATGCCTTTTTTCAGCCAGCGGTTCACGGTCGTGATCATGCCGGTATCGAAGACTTCATACTCGATTTTGACACCCAAGTCTTTCATGGTCGTCGCGAAGATATCCATATCGTTGGGGTGATTCATGAACACGTCGTTGCCGAAATTGACTGAGCCCATAGACAGGGTTGCCATTTCTGGTTTCAGTGTGACTGGTGCGAGGCGTTCCTGTGCAGTCATGCCGACTGCACCACCAGTTGAAACTTGCACGATCACATCGCAACGCTCGCGGACTTTATTGATGATTTGGCGATAGACTTCTTTGTCTTGGGTTGGTGTGCCGTCGTCATAGCGACCATGTACGTGGACGATGGATGCGCCTGCTTTGGCACATTCGAATGCGGCATCGGCGATTTCGTCTGGGGTGATGGGAAGGTTGGGTTGTTGTTCGCGGGTGACTTCTGCGCCTGTTAGGGCGGCTGTGATGATGAGTTTTTCCATGATCTTGGCCTCTTTATTCAGTACATTCTTTGCGCATTCTTGCGCAGACTTTTTAACTCATTTGTAGGGCGGGTGCAACCCGCGTTGTTTTTTCTTTTGTATTTCGTTTTCGCGTTCGCGTTTACTCGTCGTTCACAGGTCGGGTGTGGCCCGACAGCCAACTACCTTTTTTGCTTCGCAAAAAAAGGTAATCCAAAAAAGGCGACCGTAGACTCACCCTTCGGGTGCTTACGCTACGCTCCAGCATAATTTGTGCATCACCAAAAATGGGAAAGTGTTGAAACTCGCTACGCTCAGACATCAACACTTTCTTATCCATTTTCGGTAAAGCACAAATTACATCGTCTCAAACGGGGGTAGGTCAAAAACAAAGTCAAAAGCAACGACCTACAACCTCTATTGGAAAACTTAACGCCGTCGGTACTGATTGTTTTGATGTTGCCGTTGCTTTTGAAGTTATTTTTGACTTTGGCTTTCACCCACTTCTGACACTGCCAATTGTGCGGGACAGAAAATGGATAAAGAAAGCCTTGCTGTTTGAGCCGAAGGCGAGTTTCAAGGCTTTCCCATTTTTTGTCCTGCACAATTGGGAAGCCGAAGGCCAATGGCAGCGTGGTCGCCTTTCTTTGCTTACTTTCTTTGGCGAAGCAAAGAAAGTGAGTGGCTGTCGGGCCACACCCGACCTACTAACCGACAAACAAAAAAAGACATCAAATCAAAACCCAAGCAGCAACACAGCAGGTGTTACAACCACCCTACAAACTAAAACCCATCCCCATCCCGACCTTCCCCTTGAAGGGGAAGGAGTAAAGCGAGCGCTCAGCGACAAACAATCAGCGTTTAATCCGCTGAAAATCCGCCGGCACAACACAAGTCCCAGAAGCCTTACAAACCACAACAGGCTCAGCCAACACATCAGCAGCAGAAACCTGTCCCGCAATCTTCGCAGGCGAAATCACCTTACGCGCTTCAAACTCCATCTTACGTGAAGTCTTGCCCATAGAAACAATACGACCTGTCGCTTCAATATAATCACCAGCAAACACCGGTGCCATAAATTGCACATTATCGTAAGCGACAAACAAACCTTCATCGCCATCACTACGAATTAACAATTCTGTCGCCACATCGCCAAACAAATTCAACATCTTCGCACCATCGACCAGATCACCTGCATAGTGCGCATCGTGCGAACCCATGCGCAGGCGAATCAAACTCGTGTATTTGGATAAATCTTCCATCATTACCTCTTTTGAATTGTGATCAACACCCCCTTCTCCCGCAAGCGGGAGAAGGGTTGGGGATGAGGGGCGTTCCAATTCGGATAAAATTATTTCAAACAAAAGACTGGAATTTACTGCGGTCTCTTGAGCACCAAGGACTTCATCTTTTCTGAACCGCCCTCACCCTAACCCTCTCCCGCTTACGGGAGAGGGGATATACATTCGATTACGCAGCGTGACGCTTAATCCATTCATGAATCGCAAACGACGCCACATCTTCCGCATACGACTTGGTACCGAAACCAGCATCGTAACCAAGCTCCTTCGCTAATTCATGACTAATACGCGGACCACCCACTACCAGAATCACTTTATCACGCAAGCCTTCTGCTTCTAACAAGTCGGACAACTTGGTCAAATTATCGAGGTGAATATTTTTTTGCGTCACAACTTGCGACACCAAAATCACGTCGGCTTTTTCTTCGATGGCACGCGCAATCAATTCCTCAGAATCAACCTGTGCACCCATATTGATGGCGCGCACTTCGTGATAGCTCTCTAGACCTTTATGGCCGTTATAGCCCTTCATGTTCATGATCGCGTCAATTCCAACGGTATGCGCATCCGTTTCAATGCAAGCACCGATCACGACCATACGACGGCCCATTTTCTCGGCGATCAAAGCATCGATCGCATATTTATCGAGAGTTTCGTATTCTGGCTTCACGACTTGAAAACTAGACAAATCGACTTGATGTTTGCACTGACCATACACTACGTAAAAGCTAAAGCCCTTACCCATGTCTTCGCAATGAACGACGGAGGGTTCTTCCAAGCCCATCAACAAAGCTAGGCGCTTCGCGCCTTCTTTGGACGTTTCATCGAGTGCCACCGGCAAGGTAAATGAGACCTGTACACGACCATCGTTCATGGTGTCGCCGTAAGGTTTGACCCATTGCTCTGGTTTCTTGATATCAGCCATTGTTGTCATGTTTTTCTCCTTACGCTACTTGTGTTGGTAACATCAATTGTGGGAAAGGATTATAGTAATCCGCTGCTTTGCTGATCACACCAGCCAAACCTTTACCGCCGGTTGGTGTGCGTGAGATCTCTGCAAAGGTGCCCTTACCAATCGCTGCTGACAAGCCCATTTTTTCTATCTCTGCCAAGATGCTTTCGGTTTCTGCTAAAACTTCTTGTGCACGTGTTTCTATCTTGCCGCCTGATTTGAATTCAATCTCAGAATGCAGATCTTTCATGGTGCCGAATACATACTTCGCATTTTGAATCGCGAGGAAACGGTCTTGAATAAATGGCGTATGAATCGCTTCGGTCATCATGCCGAGTAAGTGAATATTTTGATTGGTGACCGTGCTGACGATATTGAACAAAGTATCCTGTACCTGACCTTTGAAAATATTACCTGTCATATGCTTAGTTGGCGGCATGTACTTCAATGCCGCATCAGGAAAAACTTGACGCACTAACTGTGCATGCGCCATTTCCCACAAGAAGCCGTTTTCTAACTCTGGGTGAATTTCAAATGCATGACCGAGACCCATTTGATCTGGCTGCAAACCTGACAGATAAGCGAACTGTTCGTTAATTAATTGCGAAGCCAAGACCGTGTGTGCGGCTTCATAAGCATCGGCTGTCGTCAGGTAATTATCTTCACCCGTATTGATGATAATACCGGCATAGGCATTGACCATACGTGAGAAGAATTGGTCAATGAAGGTACGCTTCATATTGATGTCGCGGAAGATGATGCCGTACATGGAATCATTGAGCATCATATCGAGACGTTCAATCGCGCCCATCGCCGCGATCTCTGGCATACAGAGTCCTGAGCAGTAGTTGGTCAAGCGAATATAGCGACCAAGTTTTTCACCAACTTCATCCAAAGCGGCGCGCATCAATTTGAAGTTTTCTTGGGTCGCATACGTACCGCCGAAACCTTCGGTAGTTGCGCCGTAAGGCACGTAGTCGAGCAAACTTTGACCAGTAGAACGGATCACGGCGATGATGTCCGCGCCCTGCTCTGCAGCAGCACGCGCTTGCACTACGTCTTCGTAGATATTGCCTGTCGCGACGATCAGATACAGCCAAGGCGTTGGTGCTTCACCCATGGTCTCAATCTGCTTAGAGCGGAATGCGCGTTGATTGGCGATACGTTCGCACATGATCGCCGCTTGCGCTTCGGTTGCCTTGCGCGCAGCATCTGCATCTTTTGGCAAAGCCAACGTCAGCGTGCCTTTGGAAACAGCCTCAGCCACTTCTTGTGCCGTCATGTTATTTTCTTGCATAGCGGCGACCACGATCGGTGCTGCGCCATGTTGCAATAAATTTTGCGCTTGCAAATGATCAACGACCACGTTTGGCAAAGGCACATAATTTTCATCAATGCCGTCGATACCCAGCAAACGCAAAGTCGCGCGTTCTACCGTTGTGGTTGTGTACTGTGACATTTCATCGAACACTTGACGTGCAATGCGGCGCGCTGAATCACGTGCGCGATCAATTTGTGCCTGATCTAGTTGTAAATGGCTCATGCTGCTTCTCCTGTTTCTTTAATTTTTTCGTCCGATGTCGCCTCTAGTACAACGTCACATACGTCGTAACCGATGAAGGCATTCTTTGCCACGTCCAAAAACTCAGCAGCTTCAAAGCTGCCACCCATGGGCGAGAATGGATTCAAAGTGATCCCGGTCAAATTAATACCACGATACCCGACTAATTTCGCACCGAGCTTTTGAAAGATCAATAAATCGGTGTTTTCTATAAATAATTTCGTGCCATCTGCAACAACTACGGTCAATGTAGGGTGACGTTCCGCCAAACTACTTAAGGCGCGCCACAATTGACGCCCCACTGCACCGCTAACCGCAATCGTGGCAACATCGGCATCGATAAATTCCATCAACTTCGCGCCCGCATTCAAAGTGGCAATTTCTTCTAAGAACAACGTCTTGCCCTGTTGATCCCAAATACCAACGCCACCTTGCGTGAACACCGCTTCACATTGCGCTTTGACATCGTCATCTGCTTGTTTGATACCGAGGATACCAAGACGATCACGCGTCTTACGAATCACGTCCTGAATGCCGCCACCAATCGCTGCACCCGTCGCCAGAATCACGCCATCAGCAATCGCTGGAGACGCATGGTGGCTGCGCCCTAAGGCGCCATCCAAAATCGCCAAACTGGCACCACATTGCCGCAGACGTGCAATGACTTTCAATTGATCACTGCCACGCGATGCACCAGCGACTTCCATCTCGCCGTATTCCAAGACTTTGACAACGAGAATCTCACCCATAGGGCTATCGATTTGGGTCGAATCAATCAACTTCCAACGTACCTTAGCGCGCTGCAAAGTCTCGCGTGCGGTAGCAACTAAATTGCCAGGCCACACCATGATTGGCGGTTTAGGATTGAAAAATACCTGGTCTCTATCTTCGCCATCGCGACCAATCGAGGTCAGTCCGATATCCACTTGCGCTGCTGCTGCTTGCGCTAGCACGTGATTCATCGCGACTGTCTTACCGGTATTTTTTGTCATGCCCATGACCGCTAAGGTCTGCATTCCACTATCGTGGATGCGCTGCCATAGCGGGCTGGTTTGTATATTACTTAATGTGGGATGTTTGAACTCCATCGTCGGCAACTTTCTATGTGATTAAACGTAGAGTTCAGTGAACAACTTGCGCAGAGTTTCACTCTCGCGCAGCAAGGCCAATGAGTGCTCTGCATGACCAGTCGCGTAGCCATTACCGACGATCATCTCTACGTCTTTACCAACACCTTCAGCACCCAATGCTGCAGCGGTGAAGCTGGTTGCCATCGAGAAGAAATAGATTTTACCGTGCTGTTTGGTGGATAGAATACTGCCCATTTCTGTGTTCTGAATGTTCACGCAATTGATGACCAGATCCGCCATCGCACCATTTGTCACGTTGGAAACAGCTTCCATCAAAGCTAAAGCATTGGTCGCATCGACTTGCAAAGTATGATCAGCCCAGCCTAAATCCTTCATGCGTTGACAGTCTTTTTCAAACGGGGAAACACCGATCACGCAACCGTTTTTACCGGCACGTTTTTTTGCTTCGTACACACATAAAGTGCCTGACTTTCCGCCACCACCGATCACGACTACGGTGTCGCCTTCTTTCACCAAACGTGCTGTCTGCGCAGGTGCGCCAGCCACATCCAGAATCGCGAGCGCCATCTTTTCATCGATGTCTTCTGGCAGTTTTGCATATAAGCCTGTTTCAAACAGTATTGCCTTGCCTTTGATTTCGATCTGATCTTTTTGCATATGAATCTTGACGATTTCGTCAATACGCAAAGGCGTCAACGACAAGGAAACCAGCGTGGCAATTTTGTCGCCTACTTTCAGATCAATCTTATCTGCAATTGCAGAGCCGATTTCTAAAATCGTACCAATCAACATACCGCCAGAACCCGTCACCGGATTGTGATGCTTACCGCGCTTCTCCACGATACCTTTCACAATTTCCGCAACCTTAGCTTCATCGCCATTCGCTTCTTGTTTAATTTGCGTGAAGCTGGCAGCGTCGATGTTCAATGCAGAAACATCGATCAGGATTTCATTATCAGTGATCTCCATCGTGTTATCGATTTTCCATGCGCCTTGTGGCAAGACGCCTAGAGGTTCGATGACGCGGTGGATACCGTATGGAGAGCTTGGGGTTGAGAGTTTCATGATGGCCTTGCTGGAATATTGGGGTACGTTGATGTGAAGCATACTGTGCTCTTGCGCGAATGAAGGCAAGAGGACAGCACAAAGCTGTTGATCTTGTAGGGCGGGTGCAACCCGCGCCGCAAAAACGTCGTGTACGGCTAAACGACCTATGGGCGGCGCGGGTTTCACCCGCCCTACGAAATTCATCTAGGAATTAACGTCAATCTCGCTTAATTACTACGCGTAGGCAAACTAAAGTCATGACCCAAGCCTGGCATATCGATAGTCATGCCTTTGTAGTTACGGCATTTCACCGTCGTACCGCTACCATCAGGTAATTCTTCTTCACGTACATAAGTAGGAATGATAGGCAATTTACCCAAGCCGCCCAAGCCATCAACCACGAAGGTTGGTACCGCTGGACCACTGATCCAACCACGCAAACCTTCATACAATTCAATCATGCGGTGATGTGGCACGATGAAATGTGCTGCACCTTCCACCATGTCTGTGGAATATACATAATAAGGACGTACACCCATTTCGATAGTCTGCATAAACAAATCACGCATCACTTCGACGTCATCATTCACGCCTTTCAAACATACGGTTTGCAAGCCCATCATGATGCCGGCCTTTTGTATCATCTTGACGCGTTGGCGCAGCAAAGGTGTGATTTCTTTTGGATGACCGATATGGATATTGATCATCTGTACGCGATGCTTTTCCAATACTGCACACAACTCTGGTGTAACGCGTGTTGGTAATTGCACGACCATACGTGAACCCATACGCAAGAAGCGAACATGTGGTGCACGGCGGCGCAATTCGCCGAGAATATAATCTAAACGCTCGTCGGTAAATGTCAGCGGATCGCCGCCAGACAAGAGTACATCGTCAATCTGTGGATTGCTTGCGATGTAATCGATGGAAGCCTCGATTTCGTCTTTGGCGACGGAGCCATCAGGCTGAGAAACCATACGCTTACGTGTACAGAAACGGCACAATGTTGCGCAAGTATTGGAAACCAAGAACAACACGCGACGTGGATAACGATGCACCACGCTAGTACCAGGAATGGTGTCGCCCTCTTCACCTAATTGATCCAACGAGGTCGGAAAACCAGGAATAGTTTGCTCGTGGTGTGAAGGCATGTATTGCAAACGGATAGGGCAATTTGGATCGTCTTTATCCATCAATTGCGCCATATAAGGCGTAATCGCGACCGCAAATTTTTTGTAGACTGTGTTGTCCACATCTTCCACATTATTCAAGACACCCATCAATTCAGAATGATGAGAATAACGACGTGTGAATTGCTTTTGCCAAGATTCTGACTCTGGATCATAAGCGTCTAATTCTGCGCGTGTCAGTAATTTCTTGATAGGATTAAATTCGACTTTTTGGTCCATGATGTCTCTCTCTTTATATAACTAATGATGGCAAAATGTGATGGGTACCCACAAGGGCAACAGGGAGATAGTGTAAAGAGGAGTTGTGCCGCCACAAACGCACAAAATGACTTAAACAACAGAAAAAAATCAGTCATAATGTATGGCAATCAAACAAAATGCCTGAAACTGAGCAAAAATAGCGATGTCACAACAATTAGATCCACTAGACCAGCAAATCATTGACCTACTTAAAGTCAACGCGCGCCTGCCGATAGTATCGATGGCAAAAGCCTTAGGCTGCGCCCGCAGCACCGCACAGCTACGTTTAAAATCACTAGAAGATCGCGGTATCATCAGTGGCTACACAGTCGATATTTCCATTAGCCGAAGCCGTCCCAGCATAAGGGCGATGGTCTTGATTTCGATAGAGTCACAACACGAACCCGAAATCATGCGTGCACTCACCAAACGCCATGAAATCATCAAGCTCTACACCGTTAGTGGTCGCTATGATTTATGCGCCATGCTTTCAACCGAATCAACGCACGAGCTTGATGCCGTGATCGATAAGATACGTTTAATCAAGGGTGTGGTGGACACGTTTTCAACGATTTTGTTGTCGACTAAGTTGGATAGACCTGAGTGATGCGTTAGAGTAATCGTGTTAGCTGTGTAGCTTGGTGCTGAGCCAAGCCCAAGGCCTGATAATTTTCCTCGGCAATTAACCGGTTAGCAATCACTAGATTTTTAATCTTTTTTTTCGTGATACCCGATTACGTAATCTTGTCAAAATCAAACCCTGCTTTACCGAAGGTGACATAAGCCAAATCAGATTTCAAATTGCGATTTCAACGTTCGCCGTCAAGATTTCGATACAAGATACTAATATCCGTAAGGAAATCCGTACAATGTGCGCACGCACAATTGCCATGCATCAGTAAAATCAACATTTCATTCGTGTTGATGAAACGCTCGATTCTCTCAGTGTCATAATCAAATCCGACTGATTACCCATCTAGTCAAATATAACAACAAAAAAGTGGCGTCGGGAATAGGCTTCCCGACGCCTTTATTTTTTGAACTTACTCTCCAAAAAATTTCCAAACTAAGAAAGAGACATCATGATCATAGGCGTACCTAAAGAGATTAAAAACCACGAATACCGCGTGGGCATGACTCCGTCCTCTGTGCGTGAATTGACTTCACGCGGACATCAAGTACTGGTGCAAAAAAATGCAGGCACCGAGATTGGTCTAGGCGATGAGCAATACAAGGCCGTCGGTGCAGAAATAGTCGAAACCGCAAAGGAAATTTTTGAACGTGCGGAAATGATCGTCAAAGTCAAAGAACCACAAGCGCTTGAATGCGCTATGTTGCGTCCAGGTCAAATTCTGTACACCTATCTGCATCTCGCGCCAGACCCAGAACAAACTGCCGCCTTGGTGAAATCCGGCGCGATTTGTATCGCTTACGAAACCATCACGGGGGCGAATGGCGGCTTGCCTTTACTGGCACCAATGAGTGAAGTTGCGGGTCGCATGGCGATACAAGCGGGTGCCGCCCATCTGGAAAAATCCAAAGGTGGTATGGGCTTGTTACTAGGTGGCGTACCTGGCGTCGCCCCCGCGCATATCGTGATTATCGGTGCTGGTGTGGTCGGCACCAATGCGATGCAAATGGCGGTGGGTACTGGTGCGCGTGTCACCGTATTAGATAAGAGCGTCGATCGTTTACGTCAATTGGATCTGGTGTATGGCAATCGCATTTCCACCTTATATTCGAATGCACAAGCGATTGAGGAAGCGGTGCTTTCTGCCGATTTAGTCATCGGCGGTGTCTTGGTTCCCGGTGCTGCGGCACCAAAACTAGTTAGTCGCGATCTGATTTCGCGTATGAAAAAAGGTGCGGTCGTGGTTGACGTCGCGATTGACCAAGGTGGTTGTTTTGAGACTTCTCACGCGACCACTCATGCCGAACCCACTTTTGTAGTCGATGGCGTGATTCATTATTGCGTAGCAAACATGCCTGGCGCAGTAGCCCGCACGTCCACATTCGCCTTAAACAATGCAACGGTTGGCCATGCAGTAGCGTTAGCGACTAAAGGATGGAAACAGGCTCTGCGCGACGACATTCATTTGCGCAATGGTCTGAATGTGTGTGAAGGCAAAGTCACCTATGAAGCCGTAGCACGTGATCTGGGCTATGACTATGTGGCTGCGGATAGCCTATTGAGTTAATACATTGGGTGCGCACGGGGCGATCATTTTAAACGAATTGCCGTGATGCTTATAAATACTCAAAACAGCCGACGTTAGCGTCGGCTTTTTTATCTTGAATATTTACTTACCAGCACTAACGCCACCAATACCATCGACTGTTTTACTAATCGACTTTGGATTGCCAAAATAGTTCAAAGAACCTATGCCTTGAACATTGGCTTTTAGTTTTTCTGTTGCGGTCACTTCAACCGAACCTATACCTTCTACTGTTGCATCGACATTTTCTGCCACTAAGCCTTTAGCATCAACAAAACCCACACCTTGCGCACGCAATTTAAAATCACGCACTTTGCCGCTCATCTTTAGCAAGCCAACGCCTTCATAATTTAACTCAAAACGCTCGCCTGCAATTTTGCTCACTGTTGTTAAGCCTGCACCTTCCATTTTGAATTTGGTTAATGCTGGCATAGTCACGATCACTTTTAAATCATCGGAGATACGGATATTCTTTTTTTCTTTGTAGCTGATTAAAAGCTCATCGCCAGAAATATCTGTGATGATTTTTTCAATATATTTATCATCGCCTTTAATGGTAATCGAATGCGCGCTGCCCACCACGACTTCTACCGACAGTGCGCCTTGTGTGCGTATCGTACTAAATGGCGTTACCTTTCGCACTTGCTCACCTGCACTAGCTAAAGTGCTGGCAAGAGCGAGGCCGATTGTGAAACATGAAATCCAAATTTTGCGCATGATGAGCTCCAAAGGCGAATAGGTTAATAATTGAACGAACAATTTTCTTCACAACAAAATTACAATGAAGCTAGTTTGCCTATCTTTTCGTGTTTTGTGTGACAAACCCGATGAAATGTCATTTTAGGGGTTCAGAATGCAAAATGCTCACCAGCGAGCGAAAAAAACGAAAAAAAACGGCGCATGAAGCGCCGTCTTTATTTGCAAAGAACTAGATTACTTTGCTGGTGTCGCAGGTGTTGATGCAGCTGCCTTTTCTACTGTTTTTTCTACCGCTTTTTCAGTCTGTTTCTTGACCGCTTTTTCAGCATGCTTAGCTGGCGCAGTCGCAGTTTTGACATCGGCACTGGCTGCAACTTTTGCGGCAGCAGGTACGCTCGCCGCTGCAGAAGCAACTGCAGCTGGCGCTGTTACTGGTGATGCTACAACACTGGTTGCTTTTGCTGCTTCAGCTTTCACGGCTGCTTTAGGTGTCGATGCGACACTTGCTGCGGCGGACGCTACGGCGGGTGTAGTTGCTACGCTAGTCGCTGGCGTTACCGCTGGTTTCGCTGGCGCTGTTTGTGTTTGATTAGCGTGTGCCAAAGCTGCGCCAAAAGAGATTGCTGTTGCAACGAATGTCAATGCGATTTTTTTCATGATAATTCCCTATAAATTGAACTGCAAAATTGAGCTACATAAGAGTGAGTACAAATCCGGTGCTACATTTTTTTCTTGCTGATTCGCAGTGCTTGCTGCGTACTCCAATAACGGGATCGATCTTTTATCTGTTGACACGAATTTCAAATATTTTTTAAATCTTTTTTTATAGATTCAAAACACGCATTGAATTGCAGCATCAACACTATCGGTACAACAAGATAAATATGAACGAAGCACATTAACTAAACACGCTCATTATGTACGCTCATGATGTACGCTCAATAAGCACACTCGATTTGTGACCGCTACAAACCTTAGAAACATTTAGTACTTCAGCATTGCTTTACATCGAACTAAACAAAAAAAGCACCACGAAATGGGGACGTATCAAGCCCTTTCAAGACCCTCAAAAATTTAAATTATTTTCTCTTGAAAAGCACTTTTACCATCTACATATCCGTATCAGCAGATGCTCAAGTGAGGTCTGCGAATTTTCTTAAACCACATATCGCTTCACTTTATAAGGATATATATCATGCGTAATTTTGACTTTTCTCCACTCTATCGTTCTGCCATTGGTTTTGATCGTCTAGCTCATTTATTCAATGAAGCACAACGCGCAGAAGCGACACCGAGTTACCCTCCCTACAATATCGAATTGGTCACAGAGGACCAGTACCGCATTAGTATGGCAATCGCTGGATTTGACCGCAGTGAGATTGAAATTGAAACCGAGCGTGATGTATTGAAAGTAGTCGGTCGCAAAGCCAAACCTGAGACTCAGGGCACCTATTTGCACCGTGGGATTGCGACACGCGATTTTGAACATAGTTTCCGCCTGGCAGATCATGTCAAAGTAGGTGGCGCTCGTTTAGACAATGGTCTATTGAGTATTGAATTGCAGCGCGAAATTCCCGAAGCGCACAAGCCACGCCGCATTTTGATTGATGGCGAAGCTTTACGCTCTGTACCAGCTGTTGATCAATTGCAGGCTGCATAAGTTTTTTGAGTTTCCCCCTGTATTAAATTTCATGTAATTACTCCTTTTTTTAGTTCCCCTCCTCGCGTGGCTGGCAACAGTCACGCTTTTTTTTGTTCACTGTTTTAAACTTAAACTTAGAATTGCTTAGCGTTGAGTCTGTTAAGTTACCTGGCGTTGCCGTTATTCATTACACGTTGAAGGCGAGTTAACAAGCAAAGGCAGTACTAGCAATCGAAACTCAATTTGACTTGGAACTCGATATCAGTAAATGAGCAAAGAGCTTTGAGGAACTCATAGAAAGCGCAAAAAATCCTGAATCGAAAAGACGAGTGGACAAATAACGAATAGTACTTAAGCTGAAACTTAAGCTGACACCAATCTGATACTCAATCTGAAAAAAGCTCGACAAGAAGCTTGCGCAGCCAAAGATTGCCGTCGTCCTGTGCAAAACGTCGGTGCCAAAATATATTGGTTTGTAGTCTTGGCAATTTGATCGGCGGTTTCGTGTACGCCAAGTCGAAAGCCGCAGCAGCACTGGCCGCTAACTTTTGTGGCACCGTCGCCACCAGATCAGTGGTACTGACGATGTAGGGTACGGATGCGAAATGTGGCACTGTGAAATTGGCGCTGGCGGAAATACCTGCTTTTTCCAGACTTTGATTAATTTTGTCGTAAGGACTTTCTTTGGTCGACACGATCAAATGCTCAGCACCTAAGAATTCCTTTGCTGAGATACCTTCTTTCAAAATCGGATGCTGTCGCCGATACAGGCACACATAGTCCTGTTGAAACAGTCGCCGATGATACAGCGCGCCTGACATTGCTTCAAAGGCACCGATCGCCAGATCTATCCTGCCGGTTTCCATTTCCGCCATTAAGTCGACGCTATTGGCACGGATGGTCGAGATTTGTATTTGCGGTGCGTGAAAGCGGCATTGTTTGATCAGAATCGGCATGAAATGCATTTCGCCAACATCTGTCATAGCAATCGTGAAATGCCGCTGACTGTTTGATAGATTAAACACATCCTGCTGATTAAGTGCTTTAGTGATATTGGCAAGCGCTGCTACCACCGGGTCGGCTAATTGCTGCGCAAAAGGTGTCGGTTGCATGCCCTGCGAGGTGCGCACAAATAATTCATCATTAAAGGTCTTGCGCAAACGTGCCAAGGCGTTACTCACCGCTGGTTGCGACAAATTAAGCTTACGCGCCACACTGGAGATCTGTCGTTCTTGAAACACTTCTTGAAAAACCACCAGCAAGTTTAAGTCTATATCTTTGGCTTCTATCATCATCACTCCTAACATTCACCCATTATTGATTGTATGAATGATCTACATTTTAGTATTTATATCGTAAAAATGAAGGGATTGCACTACATTAGCGCATTCTCGTGTTTTCTTTACTTTGGATAAGATCATGACCACTAATTATATGAGCGGTTTCGCCAATGAATATGCCACCGAAGCGCTGCCAGGCGCTTTGCCGCTAAATCAAAATTCACCACAGAAATGCGCCTATGGTCTGTATGCAGAGCAGATTTCGGGTACCGCATTCACTGCGCCACGCCACACCAATCGCCGTTCTTGGACTTATCGCATCCGCCCAGCGGCCATGCATCAGCCCTTCGTACAAATCGATAGCGGCAAATTGACGAATGATTTTGCACAAGTACCAAGTACACCCAACCAATTGCGTTGGGATCCTCAACCAATGCCAATAACGCCGAACGATTTTATTCAAGGTTGGCTGACTATGGCTGGCAATGGTTCCGCCGATGCACAAACCGGCTGTGCCATCCATCTGTACGCGGCGAACCGCGATATGACGGACAAATTTTTCTACGATGCCGATGCGGAGTTACTGATCATTCCGCAACAAGGTCGTTTGCACATCAAAACTGAACTCGGCCTAATTGATATAGAGCCGCAGGAAATCGCTGTAATTCCACGTGGTGTGCGCTTTCAAGTCACTCTGCCAGATGGCGAAGCAAGTGGTTATGTGTGTGAAAATTTTGGCGTGATGTTAAAGCTGCCCGACTTAGGCGTGATCGGTTCTAATGGCTTGGCAAACCCACGTGATTTCTTGACGCCTACCGCTTGGTACGAAGACCGTGAAGGTGACTTTGAACTAGTCGCTAAATTTAGCGGCAATTTGTGGAGCGCGAAAATCGGCCACTCCCCTCTCGATGTCGTTGCTTGGCATGGCAATATGGCGCCGTACAAATATGATTTGCGTCATTTCAATACGATAGGTTCTATCAGTTACGACCATCCTGATCCGTCTATCTTTTTGGTCTTACAATCACCGAGCAATACACCTGGTGTCGATACGATCGATTTCGTAATTTTTCCACCGCGTTGGTTAGCAGCAGAAAACACCTTCCGCCCACCTTGGTTCCACCGCAATATCGCCAGTGAATTTATGGGTTTAATTCACGGTCAGTACGATGCCAAATCAGGTGGTTTCCGTCCGGGTGGTTCCAGCTTGCACAATTGTATGAGTGGGCATGGTCCTGATGCGCCGACCTTTGAAAAGGCGAGTAATATCGACACCAGCACGCCGCAAAAAGTTGATAACACCATGGCGTTCATGATAGAAACCAATACTATTCTGAAACCAACTCGGGCAGCAATGGAGTCGCCTTTATTACAGGCTGATTATTTCCAGTGCTGGCAGGGGATAAAAAAGAATTTTAATCCGTCAAAAAAGTAGAATAATTTTTCATGACACTTTAGCCGCAGTAACACAGAAAACACAGAGTAAGCTATAGGCAAGGCTCTGCACATTCTGAGCCTCTGCACTTGAGTATTTTATCTTGTAAAGAAAGTCCACTATGTCAGTAAAACTTAACGACACCCACAATCCAGCATTGCGTAGCTGGGTCGCATCTGCCAATGATGGCAACACGGATTTTCCGATTCAGAATTTACCATTCGGCGTCTTTCGGCGCGCAGATAGCAACGAACATTTTCGCATAGGCGTCGCCATTGGCGATCAGATTCTGGACTTAACTTTAGCGCAGCAAGCAGGTGCATTTTCCACAATTATGGATGCACGTTTAGCCCATGCTTTATCAACAAGCACTTTAAATGCCCTGATGGATCTGGGCAATGGTGTTTCGTCAGCAGTGCGCGCCGCCTTATCGCTGGCCTTACGCGATGGTGCTTCGGCTCAGGCGGGCTTACACGCAACTTTAGTAGCGCAAGCAGAGGCTGAATATGCATTGCCTGCACAAATTGGGGATTACACCGATTTTTACACCTCAGTGCATCACGCCACCGCCGTCGGTAAATTATTCCGTCCTGATAATCCTTTGCTGCCTAACTACAAATGGGTGCCGATTGGCTACCATGGCCGTTCTTCTTCGATTGGTGTATCGGGTCAACAATTCCGCCGCCCTGTCGGGCAAACCATGCCGCCAACTGCAACAACGCCTATCTTCTCTGCGGCTAAACGCATGGATTACGAATGCGAAGTCGGTGTCTTCATCGGTCAAGGTAATGCTTTAGGTGATGCAATTAGTATCGACCAGGCAGAAGAACACGTGTTCGGCATGTGCTTACTCAACGACTGGTCGGCACGTGATTTGCAAGCGTGGGAATATCAGCCATTGGGGCCTTTCTTGGCGAAGAATTTTGCCTCAACGGTTTCACCTTGGGTCGTCACCTTAGAAGCCTTAGCACCTTATCGCAAAGGCTGGACACGTGATGCGGCAGACCCGCAACCATTGCCGTATCTGGACAATGCTGATCTGCGCAACACTGGTGCGTTTGACATACAACTCGAAGTCTTGGTACAGACAGAAAAAATGCGCCAAGACGGTACTCCAGCTCAACGTCTGTCGTTGTCGAATTTCAGTCATTCATATTGGACGGTATCGCAAATGGTCACTCACCACACTGTCAATGGTTGTAATTTACGTGCTGGCGATTTCCTAGGCTCAGGTACACAGTCTGGCCCTTTAGCTGAAGAAGCAGGTTCCTTATTAGAACTGACAGAAGGCGGAAAGAAAGCGATCGTTTTGAGCAATGGCGAACAACGTATTTTTATCGAAAATGGTGACAGTATCATCATGCGTGGCTGGGCGCAAAAAGACGGTACCCCTCGTATCGGTTTTGGTGAGGTTGAAGGTCGCTTATTGCCCGCACGTGATCTGACTTAAGCCCTAATCACGTAAGCTAATCACGTAAGCTAATCTGGTATGCTGCATTGGAAAGAAAAGCGTGCACGCTTTTCTTTCGCTAGTAAAATGTGAAAGGCTGTCCGATCACTTTGCTTTAGGACTCATATGCGATCACTCAATAGATCACTGCTTATCTTGATTTGCCTTACTGCGCTGCCCAACTGGCGACTTCAAGCAGAAACCATAACGGTGGCATGGCGCTACAAACCACCCCATCAATATATAGAAAATGGTAAAGAAAAAGGTGCGTTACTCGAGCTGGCCAAACAAGTGTTTGCCGACACCAAACTTAAAGCGCGCTTTGTAGAGGAACCGGCCAAAAGAATTTGGCAAAATTTTTCCAACGGCACCACGAACACCTGTTCTTTTGGTTGGTACAAAATTCCGGGGCGTGAGGCCATCGTTCAATTTAGTCAAAGTTTTCACAAAGATCCTCCTCATACGCTTATCGTCAGTGCGAAAGCCTTAAGTAAAGTTCGGGCACACAAAACTCTGACAAATTTGCTGCAAGATCCACAGTTAAGTTTGGCTATTGTTGATGGCGTTTCTTATGGAGAGACGATTGATAATCTTTTCAGGCAAAGTAAAAATCGCATCATACGCAGCAGCGCCGCACCCGCCATTATGGCGCGCATGATCAACGCAGATCGCGCGTCATTTATGTTAATCGACCTTGAAGATTGGCATCATTTGCAAGCGACGGAAAGCAATTTGAATGAGCTGACTCAGCTCGACATGCAAGATATGCCACCTGGCTTGGATCGCTACATCGTTTGTAGTAAGGATGTAGCGACCGCTGTGATGAATAAAATTGATGCCTCTTTAGCTAAAATCGCCGTCACTAACAATTTGAAATGAAGCGCCGAAATAAGCGATCTAAACAAGGAATCAAAAAAGTAGCACTGCCCCAATTAAATAACTGCAAGCTTCGCCAACTATGGATTTGAATTCCGCATGACTAAACGAGCTTGAATAAGAAACTCCATTTCACACCCGATTCCAATCTTTCTTGCTGCACCCTTTGTTCACCGAATCAGCGCGGTAAACCTCAAACTTGTTTTTATCAATTGACTCTGCTTGATTCCAATTCCCCATCTGCACAAGTTCAATAGTCAAATTCATTTGCCCCAACGACACGAGATTCTCTTTAGCTAATGCCGCACTCTGGAAAAACCTAGATTGCACGCCCCGCGCCAAAGCCTCTAAAACACCACTCCAATCCCACGGCCTCGTTTGTCTAAATAGATGCCTGTTTGGATGCCAAGTGGCGCTGTCAAATGAACGACATAGGTACTAGCAGAAGTCATCCGATTCATTTACAGAATCAAGGCAGCGGTGTCGATAAATGCTTTTGGTTCTAGCGTATGATGGTGAGTATTAAATTGCTACAACATTGCAATTTTCTCTGGAACTGAAAGAGGAGCTCACTGAAAGGAATACTACGGTTTCTAACATTTGTATGCTTATCTGAGCCTGACCGAACTAAGCCTACTCTGGGCCGTCGGTTGGCCACAATACATGGCTGCCGACTAAATAGATTCAAAACTAGTAGATTGGCTCATCGCAATTCAAGCATCTGTTGCTATCAAGGCGTATTGACCTAGCATTTAAAAACTCGCAGCTCCTTACTCTAGCCTATTTTTGGTGTATCAACTTTGGGCGCACTATTTAGGGCAAATGATCCAATAAATTTTCAATGGTTAAGAATAGCAACAAATAAAATGCTTATAAATTAACTATATTTTAGTTAAAACTAAATGCACACAATCAGTGTAAAAACATTGATTCATCGTCGAAATGCAACTCTGAACGGCGATTCTTTCTTATTTAAGTCACCACAATAAATTTATCTAAAAGTCTTATTTAATGTATATACATATACAGGTTTTTGAATATATTTTAGAGATATTGTATTTCTGATTTTTCTGTTTAACTCTGTTTTCGCTTCATCTTCACGCCGCTTTTTTGCAATGCGATTCCCGTATTGCAAACTGCGTTTTTTTCATTATGAAGCGCCAATTCAACAATGGGATTACAAGCCCAAAACACAACAGGGAGACACAATGAAAAAGACAATCAAGACACCTATCCGCATCGCTTTCGGCCTGTATTCAGCGCTGTTAGCGACAGGCCTAGCCGTTGGAGGCAGTGCATTGGCAGCAGACAACTTATTGGTCAAAGCCAAACAAGAACTAGGCAGCGTTAATGCCATCATCAATGGTTTGGCGGCACAACATGCCAACCCGAACGCCAGTTTTCTACGTTCCACTGCGGGGGCTAACAAAGATAGCGGGCAAGCGCTAGAAACTGACATCACCGATTACCATTTTAAAGAAGGCCTACTGTCAGTATCTGGTAGAGCGCGTGGGGTTGCTAATTCGACGTTCGTACTTAAGGGTAATACACAAAGCATTAAAGGGTATTTGGTCAGGCATGACACCAAAAAAGCCTATGAATACAGCACCGATGCCAAGGGCGTAGTCAGCGTCGTCGAAGTCCCCATCAGCAAAATCATTCCAGATCTGGACGATCAATGGTTAAAAGCAACGACGGTCAACAATCTGGCTGCTGCAATTCATCCTGTCTATAGCACTATGTCCCTACGTCAAGCACCACATATCGGCCCCTATAATAATGAAGACGTGACTAAGCTAGAAAGCAAACCAGGTAGCGCATGGGTGTTTTACCTGAATCACTCTGCCGTAATGAGTGGCTCCACGCCTTTGAACGGTGTGACTAAAGAGAATATGTATCGCGCGTGGCAAATCGTAGCTGATCAATATTCCATGTATAACATCAATATCACCACCAATCCAGCGGTCTACAACGCGGCGAAATCTGCGAATGTTTTGCGCACTGGCGTAATCAATTTTGTTAATCAAGATGGCCGATCCAACGCACCATTGAGCTCCTTTGGTACAACTTCTGCTGGTACTTTATACAGAAATCCTTCCAGTGGCTTTGATTATGGCTACGGTATCGGGATGACAGCCGCCCATGAAGTCGGCCATCAAATGGGTATGAACCACGATCGTGGCGGCACAGGTGGCGAGTATTTTGAAGGGATAGCGGCCTACCAATGGGGTCCTATCATGGGCAACTATTGGATGGGTGCCAGCTGGGCATCTAGTCGATGGACCTGGAGTAAGGGTGAATACAATAGCGCAACTAATTTCGAAGACGATTTGCGTATTATGAACGTCAACGAATCCGTACCCTATGTCACAGATGACAATCCTTCCGGCAAAGCACTGAACGTGGGCACCAATGGGGCAATTAGTGCCACCTCTAATTTTGGTCAAATCGCAAGAACTGGCGATACCGACATCTTTACTTTTACCGTCACGGGTACAGGAAAGCTCGACCTAAAAATCGATCCGATTGAATATTTTGGGATGCTCGACGTTGATGCCAAAATTTATAACGCGGGAGGTACTTTGGTCGCCAGTAGCAATAAGGCAGTCAACCGTTCCGCAGAATTCATCGCTTTGAATTTGAGTGCAGGTGATTATCGCCTGGTGATCGCGGGTGGTGCCGAAGGAGCGCCGCAAAATGGCTTCTCCAACTACTCGTCCTTAGGCTACTACGCCATGCAAGGTAGCCTTACTGGCTCGACACCACCACCTGACGTTATCTTGACCAGCGGTGTAGCACTGACAGGTCAAAGTGCAGCGACGGGCACTTGGAAATACTATGCAATCGACGTACCCGCAGGAAAAACCAGCATCGTCTTCTCAACTAATGGTGCGAATGGCGACGCCGATTTGTTCACCCAATCGACTAGCAAACCCACCACCACGGTCTACAAGTGCAAATCAGACGGTGCAACATCGGTAGAAAGCTGCACCGTCAATGCACCAGCAGCAGGTCGATACTACTTAGGCGTGTATTCTTACACCGCATACTCAGCCTTAACGGTGAAAGCGACAGTTAACTAATTTATTCGGTGCACTGCGGCGGTAAGCAAAACGGAGCTTCGGCTCCGTTTTTTATTGGCGCCACCTATTACAAAAAACAGTCACAAAAAACTAATCATAGAAATTCACTCCAAATTCGAGCCAGATCAAACTAGTGTCCAATACGGGTCGGTTATACTAGAACACTCTATTCGCTTTTATCTGAAAGAATGTATGTCGAATGTACCTGCCTGCCCAGTTTGTGGCTTAGAAAATACCTACCCCGACGGTGAAAATTATATGTGCGCTGATTGCGGTCATGAATGGCCTATGCAGGCGGCTGTTGAAGAAAGCGATGACCGCATCGTTAAAGATTCCAACGGCAATGTGCTATCGGATGGCGATGCCGTGGTCTTGATCAAAGACCTAAAAGTAAAAGGCTCGTCCACGACCTTAAAACAAGGTACGAAGGTCAAAAGCATACGCTTGGTCGGTGGCGATCATGAGGTGGACTGCAAAATGGATGCTGGCAATTTTATGCTGAAAGCCTGCTACCTAAAGAAGGTTTAAGAATCTACAGCAGCATACAAAACGGTAGAAAATTGAAATAATTCTGCTTGCTAATTCAGTAGGGTAAATCAGCTAACAATTGGCGGTAGAACAACTAATTATCCGTAGGTGGAACTGGTACTGGCAATACCAGACCAGTTGCACTGGAAATCGCCTTCCAGATAACACCAACCACGGCATTCCAAACTTTTTCTACCGTAACCAACACCAGGCCACGCAAAGTTTTGGCGAAACTTAAGGTCATGTCTTCAATACAATTTAGAAAAAAATCTTTGGTGTCGGCTGTGATCTGCCCTGTGCTAATGCCAATCGCGACAAACTCCGATTGCTTCGCAATGGCTTCTATCTGGCGTTCAGAGAAACCACGAAAAGTAGAGACATCCGCATTCAGGACGCCGGTCGCAGCCGCTTTCATATCCTGCATCAATTGATTCACATCGAATGCCATCTTCTTGCTCCTTCAAAAAATATGGGTCTATTTTTAGAATACAAAATCAGCGTTGTAAGAAATTCTCATAAGTGATCGCTTGATCAAAATAGATGCTTGCTTGTCCTTTAAACGCAATGACCTCATACGCCGTAATACCTTGTTTCTGATCGGTATCTCGCATTTTACTTAGCGTCACCGAAATTTGTCTAATGGCGTGGGCACTGGGTGGTGTCGCGTCGTCATCACTCAAAACAGCGGTGCCGCGTTTTTCCAAAAATTGATTAATACTATCGGTCACTTTATTTTTCGGCAGTGGTCGTGCGCCTGCAGCGAGCGCCAAGGCATCTAATCTGCCGATCAAATTCGCATAGCGATCAGCACGTGTTGCAAAATCCTGCGCTTTAGTACCCGACGACATGGCCGCGAATAAAGTCATCGCGTCAATGCTGCTGCTGTTCAAACCCTCCACCACATTTTTATCGTAAGCCGGTGCCAATTGTGTCGCGCAGCCAACTAAGAATAGGACTTGCAGTAAGAAGATATTTTGCCAAAACTGAAGAGCGCGTCGCATCATGTCTCCTTTTTCATCTTAAAAAGAAAAGAGGGAAGAAAATTTCTCAATTAAATTTATCTATTAACTATACACCTAATCACGACACAGTCCGATGTTGGCGTAACAGATGTAATGCAAGCGCGGCCAATACAAAGCCCATGAAATATTGCTGTACTGCTAGCCACTTCTTATTAGCGGCAAACCACGCGGCCATGCTACCCGCAGAAAACATGATGATGAGGTTCATACTGCCTGCAATAAACGTCTGTATTCCGCCCAACAAAAAGCTTTGAAATAAAACAGAGCCTCCATCAGGCTGTATGAATTGCGGTAAGACCGACATATAAAACACCGCGACCTTAGGATTTAATGCATTGGTTAAAAAGCCCATCATGAATAATTTCTTTGGCGTTTCATCGGGCATACTTTGCGTATCAAGTGGTGAGCGCGCACCGGGACGCACCGCCCGCCATGCCAGCCACAACAAATACAGCGCGCCGAGATATTTCAACATTTCATAGCCCATAGGAATCGCCATAAACAAGGCAGTCAATCCTATTGCGGCAGAACACACATGTACTGCAAATCCGCACACCACGCCCAACCATGAAATAAAGCCAGCACGCGTGCCCTGACAAATCGAACGTGAAATTAAATAGATCATATTGGGACCTGGCGTAATCGCCATCAACAAAGAAGCGCCCGCAAAGATCCAGATTGCCTGATGTGAAATCATTATTTGACGAAAATTGAGTAGTACGAAAGGCTGCTAGAAAGCACTAGACAGCCAACATCAATGTTGCTTATTCCACTTTCCTTTACTCTTTCAGGGAAGCAAGCAATTCTTGAATCTTAGGCTCGGGTTTCCAATAACCAGGTCCTTTCATGACTTTGCCGCGTTCGTCATAAATTGGCAATCCATCCGCGCCGAGTTTAGAAAAATTCGACTGCATAATGATGGATAAAACCTGATCCAAAGGCAGACCAAATTTCGCCATCTCCGATGCGCAATATACCTGAATGTCGCCGAGTAAATCCGCCAGCATCGTTAGAACTTTAAGTGGGTCTTCACCTGCATTTTGTGCCGCGATGATCTCATCGATCTCATGCACCTCTTCCATCAAAATATCTTTAAATGCTGCCATCCGATCTGACGCTGGTACACCGACATCCAAGCTCGGACTTGCGTTCACAGGTAACTTATAGATGCCATTAAATTTTTTTATATCTTGCGAAAATTCACTCATCGTATTCTCTCCATTCGATTTCTTTCATTTAGGTCTTCATAAAAATTGCAGAACTTATTCATTGGCGCGCTCAGTTTTTAGCTAGTATGACGCCGTCCACTTTGCCGATGAAGAACAAACAGGATTTGAGGGCGATCAGGCGCTATGCAATTGATCTGATCTTAATGAGTCAGGTGAGCCAGACAAAGCAAGACTAGCCATTCTCAACATAGCGGCGACTTCTTCGCGATTGCTCGGTTTGCTTAGACAGGCATCAAAACCCGTCTGCAAATACGATGCACAACTTTGCGCATCGTCATTACCTGAGTAGGCGATAATAAAACTGGGTGTTTGTGCATATTGCGTCTGATATTGGCGGATACCCCGTAAGGCTTCGATACCACCCATAATGGGCATATCAAGATCCATGATAATGATGTCTGGACGCTGCAACATCACCTTTTCCAGCGCCATACGACCGTTAATTGCAGACTCCAAGGTATAGCTATCCTCAGGAATATATTCGCCCATCACCATTTGATTAAAATCATCGTCGTCCACCAGTAGCAAAGAATATTTCACGCTACTTGCAGTAACTATACATCCTGTCACATGCAGGCCTGGCGGCGCTAACGCATTGCTAAGGTGCGCTGCTTGTGCTGCCTGTGATGGCTGACTACGATTCAAAGACAAGCACAAGGTAGTACCTTCAGTCTCTGAGGTCTGCATCGTTAAACTACCGCCCTGCACCGTCGCCAGCAAATGTGAGGAGTAAGTCCCTAACCCCGTACCGCCAATTTTGCCGGAGGTAGCGTACTTGGCGAAAAATTGTTCCCGCAGTTCGACCGGCACCGTCCCCTGATTATGGATACGTAACTGCACCACCACATCATCGACCAAGCTGATATCGACGGCACTATGCTCAGGTGCGGCCTCCACGGCGTTTTTGATTAAATTACCAATGATGGAATAACACAAAGAGTCGTCGGCGTCGACATACACAGTCGCCACCTCTGGCAATTGTATGCTGACAAATTTAGACATTGCCTGCGCTCGCAATCCGACTGTGACAACGTTTGCGATCGCCAATAAATCTACCGCAGCTGGTCGGAACACATAGCTACCGCTCTCCATACGGAACAAATCTAAAGATAAATTTACCATGCTGATCGCCCGATTCGAGGCATTCTCTATCATGCCAAGAATTTCCTCTTCATGCGCAGACAAGGTGCGTCCTGCGCGAAATAGTGAAGGGGCGGCAGCGATACTCACCAAGGGAGTTTTCAGATCATGTCGGGCGATTCGCTCTACGTCTTCTAAGGTACGTAGTGCTTGTTGCAATGCCTGATTTTTTTCGTCCAACTCATGCGTTCTCTGCTCTACACGTTGTTCCAGCAAGCGTTCAGATTCTTGCACCTTGCTCAACATCACACCGAGTTCATTGTTCAATGTCCGAAGCTGCTGATTCTGCTCACACAAGGTGCGTTCATGTTCGTAAGCCAAGAAGGCTGACTTCACCGTCAAGATAATATCGTCGTGATTAAATGGCTTTTCTAAAAATCGATACAGGTTGGCCTGATTAATCACTTTTTTGACGCCGTCAAAATCACTTTGACCAGTCAACATAATCGTAATGGTTTTCGGACTGCGATGGTGCAATTCAATTAGTAGCTCATCGCCACGCATTCCCGGCATGATGAAATCCGAGATGACAATACTCAGATGTTGCCCTTGTTGTTCCAGGTCTTCCAACAGTTCTAAAGCTTCGGCACCACTTTCTGCGATTTCTATCAACAGGTCACGACCCATTGCATGCGTCAGCAAAGTGCGCAAAGCGACTAAGACTGTGGTGTCATCATCGACACATAAAATGATTCCGCTATCGATCATAAGCTGCGCTAAGTGTAGTCTAGAAAAAACACAAAAACATAAAGACGGTGATTGCGCCGCCCTATCGATTTGATATATTGCTATGCCATTCTGAAATACTGCCGGATGCCTAGAACCTGATTGCCACCCGACCAAGTATTCCTGAATTTTCTAATGATCGCAAGCAGACACGCACAGATTATGTGCAAATTTAATCAGAATCGCCAATCGCACCATCATTGAGACGGATATCCATTGCTAATTGACCACATTCCTCACGCAGCATAGTGCGACAATGCTACTATGCAAACACATTTCTTCCGGCCTTGAACAAACCAGCGATGCCTATTCTTCCAGCACTCACTGTCGTCATCAGCACGGCACTCTTGGTGTTATATCAAAGCATGTCGGTTGCGCATGCTGCAACATCAACTTCAACTACAACAACCCGCTCAAATACCTCGATTGCAGGCGCCAACATTGAATTAAAGAGTGTCGACAAAATCCTGTTGACCAATAAAGATTTCTCCTTCGCCCAACATTATTTCGAGCGCATCGGCACTGAAGACTCTTTGCCTATGAATATCGTGACCGCGCTGGCACAAGATGCACAAGGCCTGATTTGGATAGGCACGCAAGGTGGTCTGGTGCGTTACGATGGTTATCATTTTGAGAAATTTGTACATAACCCACGCAATCCGAATTCAATTTCAGGTGACTACATTAAGAGCCTGTGGGCGGCGCCTGATGGGCGTGTCTGGGTTGGCAGTCTGAGTAGTGGCATCTCCATTTTCGATCCAGACACCGGAAAATTTTCTGCCTTACGTTACGGTGCGCAAGGCGATAAAATACTGGAAATAGGGTCTATACAAAGCATCAAGGGCGATACCCGTGGTGGCGTATGGATTGTCGGTTCAGACCAAGGCCTCTTGTATTTAAGCCCAGACCGCAAACAAGCTACTTCGTACCGGCATCGTGCCGACGACCCACTCAGTCTATTTGACGACAAGGTGCGCAGCATCTATCTCGATCAGCAAGAGACGCTGTGGATAGGTATGAGCAATGGTTTGCAGCGTTTGAAAAAAAATAGCCAGCATTTCGAACTGGTCGCGACTGATCCCAAACAAGCCGATTCCTTAATTGGCCATGAAATCCGCAGCATCTTTCAAGCACAAGACGGCAAAGTCTGGCTAGGCTTCGCGAAAAACGGTGCCGCTTGGATAGACCCAAATAGCAAGCAATTACATAGAGTTAGACTAGACAACTTCGGGCTCAACAGCCTCGGTGACAGCGTCATTGACATCATCACCCAAGTACGTCCCGAAGAAATCTGGCTCTCGCGTTACGGCTACGGCATCTATGTCTTGGACGCAAGTAGCGGTGAGCTGATACACAGGATACGCAACGATGCCGCCGTGTCTGGCAGCTTGGCATTCGATCAAATTGGCGCTATGTTATTTGACCGCTCCGGTATGTTATGGGTGGGCTCCTGGGGTGGCGGACTGCAACGTTATAGCAATCATCAAGAAGCCGTACGCATGCTGCGCTACAGCCCGAACCGCAACACTGGACTGACGCGCTCCAACATTCGTAGCATGCTAGAAACCAGTGACGGCAAAATTTTAATCGGCTCTGACGGCAATGGCATCGATATTTTTGATCGTAAATTAGGCTTGGTTGGTGGATATCGCGCCGACATTGACAGACCCGACAAAACCATCGCCACCGCTGTATTAGCATTAACGCAAACAGCCGATCAAAGCATTTGGGCTGGTACGCGACAATCCGGCTTACAAAAGCTAGCAGTGGGCAAAAAAGATTGGCAAACTTATTCTATGGAGCATGGTCTGCCCAGCAATCAAATCCGCAGTATTCACACCAGCAAGAATGATGACTTATGGGTAGGCACGACCTTGGGGGTCGCGCTGTGGAAAGCAGATCAACAGAGATTTACTAGCTTCACCGAATTTTCCGGGGTAGCGATGAATAGTTATGTAACCTCATTCGCCGAGGATCAGCAGACGCGTGTTTGGATAGGTAGTGAATCTGGTTTATGGGTGTATCAACCGGGCAGCAAGCACTTGCAGCAAATAATGCACGATCCCCTGTTGCGAGATAGCTTAAGTTCTAATGAGGTTAACGGCTTGTTGATCGATCGTCAGGGACAATTGTGGGTCGATACCGCACAAGGTTTTGATAGGCTATTAAGTTGGGATGGTAAGACCGCCAAATTTGAACATATCAGCGATAAAATCGGTCGTCCCGGACTCTATTTTGGTGCTAATTTACTGGAAGACAAACTGGGGCGCATCTGGACACAATGGTTTGTGTATGACCCCAAAACTAAGCGCTTAAACGATTTATCTAAATCCAACGGAGTCGATATAGGCACGGCATGGGTAGGCTCTTATTTGCGCACGCGCGATGGCTTATTTCTGTATGGTGGCACGCAAGGAGTCGCGGTGATACGCCCCGAATTATTTCACTCTTGGTCGTATCAACCGCCAGTGGTCGCTACCGGAATTAAGATAAATGGTATCGACCAGGCTATGGGCATACTCCAGCATGGCCTACAACTGCATCCTGAACAACGGCATTTTGAAATTGAAGTAGCCGCTCTTGACTACCTATCACCACAAAAAAATCGTTACGCGTATCGCCTGCTTGGCTACCAAAATGATTGGATAGAAACCGACGCCTCGCACAGAAACATCAGTTACGGCAACCTATGGCCTGGGGACTACACCTTGCAAGTTAAGGGTAGCAACCGGCAAGGCGATTGGAGTCCATCGCAGTTGTCGGTGGCGATCAAAGTACTTCCTGCTTTTTGGCAAACCTCTTGGTTTATCGCGCTCTGCGTATTATTGACGGGTAGTTTGATCTATACATCGTATCGTTGGCGTCTAGCGCGTGTGAAAGAAGAGAAACGTAATTTACAAAAATTAGTCTCCGCGCGAACTGAAGATATTTTGCAATTAGCCGAAGCCGGCCAAGGATTAACCGCGAGCCTGGATACCGAACAAACCTTTGAAAAAATTCATAAGCAAGTTTCTGCTCGCCTCGATGCGCACGTATTTGGTATCGCCTTTTGCGAGAACAGCGACCAACCCGACGCATTGATAGAACTAGATTATCTAGTCGAAGACGGCGCCCGTCAGCCTGCAGTTCAATACACGCTCAACGAACAACACACCCCCGCGGTCTGGTGTGTACGTCAAAAGCGTGAGCTTGTTACAGCTAAGCTCGAAGAATTACTACAATTCATAGGCAGTATTCCTTCTCCAAAATATGGGCAGCTTATGGAATCGATCATCTACCTGCCGCTGTTTGTCGAAGCCAAAGTCATCGGTTGTATGACGGTACAAAGTCCACGTCAGCAAGCCTATAGCCAGGATCAATTAGAATTCTTACGTGCCTTAGCAAGCTACGTCGCAATCGCCGTTGCCAATTCTCAATCGCACCGCCATTTATTAGACGCACAGCGACAACTAGCACAACAAGAAAAAATGGCATCACTAGGGCAATTGGTCGCAAATGTCGCACATGAAATTAACACGCCCATAGGCGCGATAAAATCGAGCGGCAATAATATTTCTACCGCGCTCGACATGGCGATGCACGAGCTAGCTGAGTTGATGTCGATACTGGATAAGGATGCACGAGAATTATTTATGGCATTAATTGCGCAAGTCAAAGCACAGCAGCATCTATTCAATACCCGCGAAGAACGGCAATTGATCGCTAACACCGCCGATGCACTAAACCATTTAGGAATAAGCGACACCCGCAGCAAAGCCAAGGTCATGGTGCAATTGCGCGCGCAACAACAGCTAGAACAATTCTTGCCACTACTCAAACACCCAGAATCAGATCGCATACTACAAGCCGCCAGCTCCATCGCTGCCATCGTACACAGTGCAGAAAATATTCAAGTCGCAGTGGACCGCGTCGCAAAAATTGTGTTCGCATTTAAGTCGTTCAGCCGCATCGGCAATCACAACGAAAAGACACTGTCCAATCTGCGCGACGGCATGGAAACCGTGCTCACGCTCTACCAAAACAAAATCAACCAAGGCACAGAATTGATCTGCCAATTCGAAGAAATCCCGTCGCTGCTATGCTGGCCGGATGAGCTAGTACAGGTCTGGGTCAATTTAATCCACAACGCACTACAAGCCATGAACTACCAAGGCCGATTGACGATACGCATACAAAAAATCGACAACAATGCCGTCATCAGCGTCAGCGATACCGGCGCGGGGATACCCGAGGCGATACGTTCGAAAATTTTTGACGTATTCTTCACCACCAAGCCAGTCGGCGAAGGCAGCGGCCTCGGCTTGGACATCGTCAAGAAAATCATTAACAAGCATAGGGGTAGTATCAGCTTTGAGAGTGAAACTGGTAAGGGTACGACGTTCATGGTGAGCTTGCCTTATGAAACTAGTGTGTAGAGAAAAATCTCAAAAGACATTCCCACAAAATGGGTAATCTAGACCAACCGATATGGACATGTCAGGTATAAGTTAAAATCTTGCCTATTTGCTTTTTGCCGACATTCCATCTCACACACATTGCACCTCATGTCTCAATTCGACCATCTAGCTTCTGAAGATTTCCCGTTTCTGTACGCACTTGCGCTATTCGACGCGCCTTTAAGTCAGGCTGCGATGCTGGAGCTTTTGCTGATGCGTAGAGAGTCGATTGGCAAAGCAGGCGAGATCCCCGATGTCTTGACTGTGAGAGACTATTTGGCGCGGCTGCATGAACAGCATATGGTGGTACCAATTAGCGGTAAGGGTTACGCCTTGGCTGAGGATTTACAGATGTCGGTTTTGCTGCATTTGAAGCTGCATGCGGATCTGGGAAGTTGGATCGGCAGCATCCGCCAGCTTTTAGCGAAAAGAAAAGAATACGATAACTGGAAAGCAAAAAATGCCGCCTTTTGTCGGCGTGAACTACTGTTTTCTTTATTCATTAACGATGTTGAAGGTATGTCCTATTGGCGTGATGAATTTTATGCGGCAAAAAGCGACGATCCAACCACCTTAGGCGAAGTGTTATTTCGCAGTCCCAAAGGCGAGGAAATTGTTTCTGGTTTTTCAAAACTCGCTCAAGCCTCATTACTTTCTGATCTGCTCTTTCACGCTAACTGGTACGTCAGCGACACGCAGCGTGCGTATGAATACACACGCCAGCACTTAGCCGGACTAGGCGACCATATAGGCTTGGTATTCGAACAGTTCGCTTGGCAATGTTTGTTGCGCGGTGAATTTGCCACGTTGGAAGCGATAGAAGCCTTATGCCCAGAACAGGATAAAACAAGCTATCAATTTATTCTGGCGATCAAAAACAATGACTATTCGCAAGCCTTATCTTTGAGCGAGCAGTTGGTCAAAGAAATTAAAACAAAAACAGGTAAGCGCAAAATTCACCTCAGTGATGTGCTTGGACTGCTATACGCCACTAGTTTACTTGCCAGCGGCACCCTGGAACATAGAAAAAAATTTAAAGAACATGTCGACGAAGGCATTAAGCAAAATGATGGCTTTAGCTATTATTTGCTAGAGGCGCTCAGTAACCATCTAGCGCAGGGAGTCGTGCTTAGTCACAAGCGTTATGTTTTACAAAGGCCACTTAGCGTAGAAACTCTGTTTGAAGGACTTGCCTTGCTTTGGGAAGGTGAACCAGCACGCGAAGATGCACATCAGCGCTTACATGCGGCATTCAAGCTTTATCAGCAACACGGATATGACTGGCTAGCTGCGGAAACCGACGCGCTACTGGTCGCACAATATGGCAACACCACACGCATGCCTAATTGGTTAGTTGAAAGAAATAGGCGAGCATTACTTCATGCATTCAAAAAAGAAGAAGGCTGGCAACGGGCTCTGCAAGCCTTGTCGAATTTAAATGTAGCGGAACCCAGCGACCATAAGAAAACCATCGCCGATACGCGTTTAGCCTGGATGCTCACACTGCTACGCGACGATGCCCAATTAGAACCACGCGAGCAAAAGGCCAGCGCCAAAGGCGTGTGGGGCAAAGGCCGCCCTGTGGCATTAAAACGCTTGTTGGAAGAAGACGAAGCGCTGTCCTATTTGAGCGAGCAAGATAAAAAAATCGCGAGCTGCATACGAAAAACTTACGGTGGCTACTACGGCGGCAGCGAATATATGCTGGAAGTTGAACGCGCCTTGCCGCTATTACTCAATCATCCGCATATCTTTTGGAACGATGCGCCTGACACGCGTGTGGAAATCACCAAAGGCGAAATCAGCTTGCTACTGAAAGAAAAAAATCAGCAAATCAGTCTGCAACTAGAACCCGCGCTTCAACAAGACCAAGCCTATCTGATACGCAAAGAGACGCCAACCCGACTGCAGCTATTTAGCTCCAGTCCAGAGATCAAACAAATCGCGGGTATTTTAGGCACGGGCTTAACCGTGCCGAGTGCCGCCAAAGCGCAACTGGTAGATGTGATCGCTGCGATCGCACCACATCTTTCCATCCATTCGGATCTACCAGAATTGGCGCAGCACATGCACACAGTAGCGGCTGACTCAACTTTATTTGCGCATCTACTTCCCTTGAAACAAGGCTTGCGGGTGCAAATTCTGGTGCGTCCTTTAGCTGAATCTGGCTGGTTCACGCCGGGAAAAGGGGCTGCACACGTACTCGGCGAACACGAAGGTAAACCCGTGCAAGCCAGCCGCGATCTCGCGCAAGAGAAAAACGACTTACAAATTTTACTGAAGAATTGCCCGGCATTTGCTGAAGCAGAGGAAAGTAATAATGAATGGCAATGGCAAGAACCTGAACAATGCCTGGAGTTATTAACGCAGCTAAAAGCGCTACCTGAGGCGCAATTGCAATTAGTCTGGCCTGAGGGCGAACGCTTCCGCCTCCAAGGTCAGCGTGGTCTGGGCAACCTGCGTCTCTCGATCAAGAAACAAGGTGAATGGTTTATCGCAGGTGGTGAAATCAGTCTAGATGACGGTAGGATTTTGGCCTTGCGTGAATTGCTGCAGATGGCTGCGACCAGCAAAGGTCGATTCCTAAAATTAGGTGACAATGAATTTCTCGCCCTAACCGACTCCTTCCGCAAACGTCTGGACGAACTGCGCCTGTTTGGCGAATTGAGTGGTAAAGATGGCATACGACTCAATCCCCTAGCCGCCGCCGCGATGGCAGAACTAGCAGCCGAGGCGGGTGAATTGAAAGCCGACCAAGCGTGGCGCGAGCAAGTGAGCAAACTCGACGCACTGGCGCAATTTACACCGCAAGTACCATCGACCTTACAAGCGCAACTGCGCGACTATCAATTAGAAGGTTTTCAGTGGCTGGCACGTTTAGCACATTGGGGCGTGGGCGCCTGCCTTGCTGATGACATGGGTTTGGGTAAAACAGTACAAACCTTAGCGCTCTTGATTGATCGCGCACCACAAGGCCCAGCCTTGGTGATTGCGCCGATCTCGGTCGCCATGAACTGGCAATCCGAAGTCGCACGTTTTGCGCCGACTTTGCGCGTACGCGCCTATCAGCAGCAACGTTCTTTAGAAGATTTAGGCGCTTTTGATATCGTCATCGCCAGTTACGGCATGTTGCAGCAAGACGCCAGCGCCTTCGCCCATGTGCAGTGGCATAGCGTGGTCTTAGATGAGGCCCAGGTTATCAAAAACGCTGCTACTAAACGCAGTCAGGCTGCAATGGCATTGCAAGCCGATTTCAAAATGATCGCCAGCGGCACGCCGATAGAAAATCATTTAGGTGAATTGTGGAATCTGTTCCGCTTTATTAATCCTGGCTTATTAGGATCAAAAGAAAGTTTCGCTGAACGCTTTGCCTTACCGATAGAAAAAGGCGACAAAGTCGCACGCACCAATCTCAAAAAATTAATTCAAGCCTTCATACTACGTCGTACCAAGACACAAGTGCTCAGCGAATTACCGGCTCGCACTGAGATCAATCTACAAGTCGAGCTGAGCGATGAAGAGCGACATTTGTACGAAGCCTTGCGTCAAGAAGCGCTAGACAAAATTAGTCAGGCCGATCCTAGCAAAGGGCAAGCCATGCAAGTACTGGCAGAGATCACCAAGCTACGCCGTTTCTGCTGCCATCCAAAACTGGTCATGAAAAACGCCAAAATCAGCGGCAGTAAATTAAGTGTATTGCAAAGCACGGTAGAAGAATTATTGGAGAACCGTCACAAGGCACTGGTGTTCAGCCAATTCGTCGATCACTTAGCTTTAGTGCGCGAGTGGCTAGACGAACAAGGCATCGCCTATCAATATCTGGACGGCAGCACGCCCGCTCTAGAAAGAAAAAAACGTGTCGACGCCTTCCAAGCGGGACAAGGCGATATTTTCTTAATCAGCCTGAAAGCCGGCGGCACCGGCCTCAATTTAACCGCCGCTGACTACGTGATCCATCTTGATCCATGGTGGAACCCGGCAGTAGAGGACCAAGCCTCAGACCGTGCCCATCGTATGGGACAACAACGTCCGGTCACCATTTATCGTCTTGTGACACAAGACACGATAGAAGAAAAAATCCTCGCCTTACATGCTGAGAAACGTGATTTGGCGGATAGTTTGTTGGATGGCGGAGATGGGGCGGCACGTTTGGATAGTGCGGCTTTGTTGCGGTTGATTCAGGATAATGGGGTGGGGTAGGATTCGGTTTTTGATTTAGTAATGTGATTCGGGCTTTAATGTTTGAGCATGGATTAAATTTTTAGGGCGGGTGAAACCCGCGCTGTGTTTTTTTCGCGCAATTGATTTTTGTAAGTACTCATCGTTTGCAGGTCGGGTGTGGCCCGACAGCCAATTACCTTTTTTGCTTCGTCAAAAAAGGTAATCCAAAAAAGACGACCGTAGACTCGCCCTCCGGGTGCTTACGCTGCGCTTCAGCATAATTTGTGCATCACAAAAAATGGGAAAGTGTTGAAACTCGCCTTCGGCTCAGACAGCAACACTTTCTTATCCATTTTCTGTGAAACACAAATTACATCGTCTCGAACGGGGTAGGTCAAAAGCAAAGTCAAAAGCAAAGTCAAAAGCAAAGTCAAAACCAACGACCTACATCTGCTATTAGCAAAATGAACGTCCGTCGAACCTGATTGTTTTGCTGTTGCGGTTGCTTTTGAATTTGATGCTCTTCCACTTCTGACACTGCCAATTGTGCAGGACAGAAAATGGACAAAGAAAGCCTTGCTGTTTGAGCCGAAGGCGAGTGGCAGCGTGGTCGCCTTTCTTTGCTTACTTTCTTTGGCGAAGCAAAGAAAGTGAGTAGCTGTCGGGCTACCCCCGACCTGTAAACGTTCAGTTTGTATGAAGGTATATGTCAAAAACGAAAATTCAGTGCCCCGTTCGCAAGAGGTAGAACAAACAAAACCCGTGATTAAAGCGGTGAGCGGTGGGTTACGCTATCGCTAACCCACCCTGCAAAAATATTACAATTTACGAGTTGTGTTTTTTGTTCGCGTGATTTTTTTTTGTAAGTACTCATCGTTTGCAGGTCGGGTGTGGCCCGACAGCCAATTACCTTTTTTGCTTCGTCAAAAAAGGTGATCCAAAAAAGACGACCGTAGACTCGCCCTTCGGGTGCTTACGCTACGCTCCAGCATAATTTGTGCGTCACAAAAAATGGGAAAGTGTTGAAACTCGCTTCCCTTGCAGGGCGCATCTTCGCTTGCAAGCGAAGACCGTAACGCAGGCGATGTGCATGCACATCGAAACCCCTGCTAAACCTCAGACAACAACACTTTCTGATCCATTTTCTGTGAAGCACAAATTACATCGTCTTTAACGGGGGTAAGTCAAAAGCAAAATCAAAAACAACGACTTACAACTGCTACTAGGAGAATAAACGTCCGTCAGTAACGTATGTTTTGGTGTTGCAGTTGCTTTTGACTTTGCTTTT
>CAUPKC010000019.1:0-70905 GCA_963511665.1 uncultured Undibacterium sp. | reverse complement strand
TAATTTTTACAACGCCAAACGATTGCATTCAACACTGGGTTTTACCAGCCCAATGAAGTTTGAAAACGAATGGCTTGCATCACAGTTGAAGCAAGCCGCATGAGCCTGAGTTAAGAGATCCGTTATTCTGGGCAAGGTCAGATAAATGGAGCTATAAAAAAACTGTTCAATATTCCTTGCGAATATTTTCATTATTCACAGTTGCTGTACTACTTCCATTTGTTCTTCTTGATCAACTTGGGATCGTGCGATCCGCTTTCGGCGTTTTAATCGGATTAATATGCATAGTTATTTTTTGTGTGAACGTCTTTAAGAAAGACAGCTGAACCTAGATCTTCGGATACCTGGTATCAGATCAAATTAAATGCACACTACATCACTACAACTGAAGCGATTTGGACTGAGTGAAAGACGGCGAGCTGACCGCGAGTGTGTCCAGGTGGTACCCCAGCATGTAGTTCAACGTGGGAATAATAGGCACGTGTGCTGTGCTAGTGAGCTGGATTTTGAGACCTACACCAATTGGTTGAAGACGTGTGCGAAAAAGTTTCAAGTGGACTTGCATGCTTGGGTATTGATGATGAATCATGTCGGTTTGCTGCGCACGTCGCGAGTTGACAACGCGGTTAGTCATTTGATGTAAGCCTTGGGTAGGCAATATGTGCGTTACTCTAACTTTAGCTTTGAGCGCACAGGCAAGCTCTGGGAGGATAGATTCAAATCTTGCTTAGTGAAGCTGTATCGCTATATTGAACTGAACCCTGTGAGAGCGGGAATGGTGGTGTAGACGTCAGACTATGTTTGGTCGAGCTTCCAGGTAAATGTATGAGCCGAAGAATTGGAATTGTGCAAGCCGCATTCCTATTACCTTGCCCTAGGCCGCAATGCGACGAAGAGACAAGCCAATTATCGTGATCTTTTTAAAAGCCATGTTGATGGCGAATTGCTCGAGGATACTCCCGCCTCTGTTAACATAGGACTTGCATATGGTAATAGTCGCTTTGAGACGGAAATACAAAATTTGACGTGACGCCGAAAGACTGCGAGTAACATCGGTGGACCAGTTGGTTGGCGTAAGGCTAACAGTTTAAAAATTCAAGCTGATCCAACCACAGTTATTGTGATCCCAGTTATTATTTGTTTTGAAATGGGCCTCTTAGCTTTGATTAGCGGAGGCGTCGCCTTTCAGCATGTCCATGGCGCATATAATGTTCTAAAGCATCCACACCAGCTTGTGCAACATCAGGATTGGCTTGCAAATAGGCTTCCGCATCAAAGTGATAGGGCCCGTCGGGTTGGTTCGAGCGTGTAGCCTTAATAAACTGATCTGGAACATCCCAACCGGCGTAGCGGTTCGGCATGAAATGTCCATTTTGAATATTGATCAATTTTCGGAAATAAATTTGGCCATAAAATGGATCTGAGAATAATGGCGAATACCAGGCACAGTCTTCGAAGAAATAGTGGGTCACTTGAGACCAACGGCTTGCCTCACGATTCAAATGTGGGCTACCACCATGTAGTAAATTGGCGGCCCAAATTAATGCTTGGCCTTTTTTCGCAAGAAACCGTTTGGGTTTCATTCCATGCGCGTCGACCAGCGCATTCCACATGGGTTCGTAGATGGTCTGATCTGGCCTTGCGGGCATTGTAGAAACGCAACGCCCCAGGTGCTCATTGGTGTAGATTGGAAGGCGATGGCTGCCTGGATAATAAAATACTGGCCCGTTGTCGATCGTGACGTCTTCAAGTGCAACCCATACACCGCACATGAATCGTTCCGGTACAGAATTAAAATGGACTGCGTCTGAATGTAAAGATTGTTGCGTGCCAACCGGGAAATTTAAGGTTTGAAAAGGCCATGCCTTGGCACCATAGAGTTTACTCAATAGGTTAATAATGGGTTGATTCGCTGCGATACGGCGTACATTCGCATCAAATCGCCACGCATCCAGAAGGCGCAAGTCTACCTCTCCGCCCGCGCGAAATTGCGCCCAGGCGTTAGCGTCAGAGGACTTGGTTAGGGACGCCTTGATTTCAGTAGCGATTTGCTCAAAATCCGCATCGGGAAAATTGATGACGGCGACCCCATACGTGTGCAGTTGCCTTGCGACTTGCTGCAAATGTGTTTCCGCGTCGCCAAATAGCGTCTCAAAAAATGGTGACTCTATATTGGGGACACCAGGTAGCAAACGATGGTGGCTAGATGCAGAATTTTGGTTCATATGTCGGCAGCGTCAAGTAAAGTTGAAGTGAATCAAACTAGTCATCCAGGATGGCTACGCAATGAGTATAGCTGCGGCGTTAAAAAAGCGCAGTAGTTTCAAGTGTAATCGATCTTGACCAGACATTTAAGGATAAAAATATGGCTAGCTTTTTTGATTGAAACACTTGATGCGATTTCGTAAGTGATGATACGGAAATACAAAGACGTCTACACAAAGCACTCTGGTCGCACGCACATTCGATTCGAACTCGCAATGAATAATTAGAAGCTGCTCTCGGGTTGGGAATAAATAAAGAGAACAATGTAGTTGTGAGTGCGACGCTAACGCCATCCAAAAAGAGGATCTTAGAAATGAGTGTGCCATTTACGCTGCTTACCAAATATCAAGTTAATGCCAGCGGACAAAGTTTGCCGAAGGATACAGAAACCAAACGTAATATCAAGATTCCTTTCAAGAAGGCGAAGGTCGAGACTAAAGATACTTATTCCAATTGGGGTGTCCAACCTTTGTTTGCTATCAATTGAGAACATTAAAAATGTGCAGACACCCGAGCAATCCGGTGTCTGTTTTTTCTTGTACGTCAATTTGTGATTGGCTGTTTGCGATTCGAAATTGTCGATAGCTGTGTTAGTCTTTCGTTCGGGAAAACCATAAGAAAAAAAAGCAAATCAAGGAGCACGAACGATGTTATCGCCTCAAACCAAATTGGCAACAACAAAGAAAGTCAATTTTGCATTAAGCAAGACAGTAGCTGGCATCAGCTTTTTACTATACGCCAGCCTTCATATAGCGCCTGCCTACAGTGCGCCAACTACTAGTGCGAAAGACCTTGCACGCTGGCAGGCCACCGCACAGAAAGTCACAATCTCTCGTGATAAATGGGGCATTCCGCATGTGGTTGGCAAGAGCGATGCCGATGCCGTGTTTGGCCTATTGTATGCACAGGCAGAAGATGATTTCAAACGCATAGAATTAAACTATATCAATGCATTGGGGCGATTGGCTGAGGTGGAAGGCGAGACCCAGATCTGGCACGATTTGCGTATGAAGTTGTTTATCCAGCCCAAAGATCTACAAGCTAAATATGCAGCCAGCCCGGCTTGGTTGAAAGCCCTGATGAATGGCTTTGCCGATGGATTGAATTATTATCTGCACACGCATCCCGAAGTGAAGCCACGTTTGATCACGCATTTTGAACCGTGGATGGCATTGGCATTTAATGAAGGTAGTATTGGTGGCGATATTGAATCGATCAACCTCACGCAATTAGAAGCTTTGTATGGCAAACGCCCCGAACTAGCTGCACTTGATGCAGCCAACAGCACGGATCCTGTAATGCCCGAACCACGTGGCTCGAATGGATTTGCGATTGCGCCGGCTCGCACCGCGAACGGTGAAGCCATGTTGTGGATTAATCCGCATACCTCATTCTATTTCCGCCCTGAAGTGCAGGTCACCAGCTCACAAGGTTTGAACGCTTATGGTGCGGTGACTTGGGGGCAGTTCTTTATTTATCAGGGTTTCAATCAATACAATGGCTGGATGCACACCTCAAATGCGGCGGATGTGATTGATGAATTTGCTCTCACCGTCAGTCAAAAAGCGGGTAAGTATTATTATCTGTACGAGGGTAAACAGCGGCCTTTGAGAGTCGTCGAACAGAGTCTGCCTTATAAAACCAGTACTGGCATGGACATGCGCAAGATCAGCACTTACTTTAGCCATCATGGCCCTGTAGTGCGTGCTGCCGATGGCAAATGGATCGCGGTGCAGTTGATGAATGAGCCAGTGAAAGCTTTGATGCAATCCTATCTGCGCACCAAGACGCGTGACTACGCTGGATTTGCCAAAGTAATGGATCTGCGTGCCAATTCTTCTAATAACACGGTGTATGCCGACCGTGATGGCAATATCGCCTATTTCCACGGTGACTTCGTGCCACGTCGTAATCCGCAATTGGATTGGACGCGCCCGGTTGATGGCAGTTTACGTACAGCGGATTGGCAAGGCTTGCATCCGGTCAAAGATATCATCCAATTATTTAACCCTGCCAATGGTTGGATACAAAACACCAATAATTGGCCATTTTCCGCTGCCGGTACTGGCAAGGGTAATCACAGCCCGCGCCTGCAAGATTATCCACGCTATATGTGGACCAATGGCGAGAACGCCCGTGGTCTGCACGCGGTGAAATTGTTGAAGGAGGCAAAGAATATAAGCCTCGATGGCATGATCAAGCTCGCTTACGATAATGAGCTCACCGCTTTTGAGTCATTATTGCCGCCCCTATTCAAAGCCTATGACGCAGCGCCTGATCCAGCCATAGCAGAACAGATTAAAAGTCTACGTACTTGGGACATGCGCGCAACTCTAGAATCGAGTCCCACTTCTCTGGCGATTTATTGGGCGCAAGACTTGGTGCAGACGCACGGTGCTGAGGCGCGTAGTAAAAATGTGCCGGCAGTCGATTATTTACCTAGTCTGCCAGCATCCGCCCTGCTCGCGGGCTTGCAACGTGCCAGTCAGCGTTTGCAAAATGATTTTGGCAATTGGCAAACGCCTTGGGGTGAGATCAATCGTTTCCAACGACTCTCCGGTGATATTCATGCCAGCTATGATGATAATAAACCTAGCTTGCCAGTGTCATTTGCATCGGGTAACTGGGGCGCGCTGGCCGCTTACGGGATGGTTGCCAAACAAACGACCAAACGAATTTATGGTGATCGTGGCAACAGTTTTGTAGCAGCGGTGTCTTTTGGCCCACGCATACAAGCTAAGAGCATATTGGCTGGTGGCGTGAGCGGCGATCCTGCCTCTGCTCATTTTAACGACCAGGCTGAGATGTATACTAAAGCGCAGTTTAAGGACGTGCTGTTCTACCCAGAAGACGTCGCGAAGCATCTGAAGCGTCAATATCATCCGGGACAGTAAAAAATGGATTAGGGTAAGTGAGCAACGGCACCTGCCCTATTCAGCTGGTAAAAATGCCGCAATGCGCAATAAATCTAGCCTGTCTCTTCACCACAAATTGGTCTTATCCCAGACATTTCTAGTTTAGAATGCACCGTCGTTGAAAATCCCTGCATTTTTGGTAAGTCTTATCAGTCATGGAATGTAGCGGATTTTGTTTCTAAATGGGATTCAGTTAGAGAACAACGGATTTAAGCAAATTAAAAAAAGCATTACGACACTTCAAACTAGGTTTTACAAAATTCAAATAGGAGAAAATTGCATGAGCGGTGCTGCAATCACACCGGGTCAAGAGACCCCAATTCCAGAGTTTAAGCAAATCATGGGGCATCCAGCTCCGCTTTGGATGTTATTCATGTCCGAATTCTGGGAGCGCTTTGCGTTCTACGGTATTCGTTGGGCTTTGGTGCTTTATATTGTTGAACAGTTCTACAAAGGTGATGGTTCAGGCCAAGCCGCCGCGAACTTAACTTATGGTTCTTATTTGGCGCTGGTTTATGCTGCAGCCCTCTTTGGTGGTTATGTAGCCGATCGAGTCATTGGTTATCAACGTTCAATTTTGATCGGTGCGGTCTTCATGGCGGCCGGCTTGTTTATGATCTCCATTCCAAATGAAGAGATCTTTAAACTTGGTCTGGCAACGATTATCATCGGTAACGGGTTGTTCAAACCAAATATTTCGACCATGGTTGGTAAGTTGTACAGCATCGCTGATACTCGCCGCGACTCTGGTTTTACCATTTTCTACATGGGTATCAATGTCGGTGGTTTCTTAGCACCAATTTTTACGCAATTCCTAGCGCAAAAAGTATTCAGTACAGGTGATACACCAGCCTACAAAATTGTCTTCATAGCGGCAGGTATCGGTATGTTGCTGAGTTTGGTTTGGTTCGCAATTGGACGCCGTACTTTAAAAGGCATAGGCGCACCAGCAGAAGGCACCGAAAGCATGTCCCGAGTCATTTATGTCGCCATTGGTGGTCTGTGCGTGATCCCTGTGGCTTACTTCTTGTTGTCGATGGGCGCAGCGAAATTACAAGGTATTTTAACTGTGTTGTTTATCGGCTTGGCAGTGATGTTGATGGTTGAAGGCATTCGCAATGGCAATGTGGCGCGCGATAAAGTCATCGCCATGTTGATGATTTTCACTTTTAATATCCTGTTCTGGATGTTCTTCGAACAAGCTGGTAGTTCATTCACCTTCTTAGCAGAAAGCATTGTTGATCGTGATTTAGGTGGTTTTGTGTTCCCAACCGCTTGGTTCCAAAGTGTAAACTCCTTAGCAATTATCGCCTTTGCACCGATCGTTGCTGCTATTTGGGTCATTCTCGGGCGCCGTAATTTGAACCCATCCATTCCACGTAAGTTCGGCTTGGGCTTGATTGGCAATGCTTTGGCTTTTGGCTTGTTGATGTATGCATTAACTTTCCTGGTCGATGACAACAGCAAAATCCCATTCTGGACCTTGTTCATGGTGTATGTCATTCAGTCTGTTGGCGAATTATGCTTGTCTCCTATCGGTTTATCCATGGTAACCAAACTCGCACCAGTTCGCTTGGTCGGTTTGGGAATGGGCGGTTGGTTCCTGTCCACCGGTATTGGTAACAATTTGTCCGGTATTTTCGCTAGTCATGTTAGTGGTGATAGCGGCATGTCAGTTGCCTCCGCTTTGAGCGGTTATACCTTCGGTTTCTACTCACTATTAGGCGCAGGTATTGTGTTGTTCTTGATCGCACCACTGATGCAAAAATTGATGCATGGTGTGAAGTAAAATTGAAAAAGCTGTAGTTTATGCAGTCAACAAAAAAGCGACCCGAGGGTCGCTTTTTTGTTTGTCTTGTTTGTCGTGTTTGATGCTTCGAACTTACTAAAATCTTGCTCGACGCGGGAATAGCCAATTTCCATTTGCTAATTACCGCGCTCTTCTTTACAACTACTTCACTTCTACAGCTTGTCCTGCAGCCATGTCATACGCAGCCGGCATCGCTGGATAAGCTTTGCCATTAATGGTGAGCTTGTTGTTTTTCCAGAGGATTTGTGAACTTAAGTTGCCGCCGTTACGCACGATGTAGCCTTGCGCTTCGTAGGGTTCAACGCTGGTTTTAAACATGCCCAACATCATATTGCGTGCTTCTGGTTCGGTTTGTGTGCCATTGATCAATTCTTGCACCAAGGATTCGGCCAAAGTGACATCCGCTTTACTTTCGAGTTTGGCCAACAACAGCATAGGATTCTCTAAGTCTTCTGGTTTGACATCGACGAATAGTAATTTGCCTGAGGCTTTAAATTCACCACTTTTTCCTGTCAGACTGAGACGGTCTAAAGACAATACCGGTTGATACTTGAGCATCTCTCCGCCATGCTTTTTGAGGCTTCCCTGTATTTCAGCCATTTTTTCTGGCGTCAGGTTCTTACGATCCATCGCGTACAAGGCATCAAACAGCCGATTAAAGCTAGGGCCGTGCAAGTTCTGTAAGGAATAGTCGTAATGAAAACTACCGAATTCCGTGTTGTTGACTTGAATCTGTTGGATGCCCATCTTTAAGACGGAATCAAACAAATCGGTCTTGCGAGTGGTGTTGCTCTCTAACACCAGATCTTTCAAATTAAAACCAGCGTTGGGCGCCAGTTTATTTGAAAAGCTGATGCTGCTGATACTCGCTTTTGAGGTGCCAACATAGAGAATGCCGTCCATATAAGCGCGTTCCGCATCGCCGCTCATTTTGATGGCACCCAGATTCATGGTGGTGCTGCTATCGCTGCTGACGATATCCATGCCAGGCGCATTGAAATCAAATTTCAACTTTTTGTAGGCTGCATCAAATCCAAATTCCAGATTCAAACCTTTCCAATTGAGCTTGTCTTGGCGTACGCCAACTACGGTATTGACCGCAGGGCTGCTCATTTTTACTGTACCGCCACCGCCGTAATTGAGTACGGTTTGAAGTTCTAAGTATTTTTTGTCACCGAAGATTTTTTTGATTTCAGCAACAGTCGCTGCATCCAAGACAAATTCAGTGTCGATCTTGCCAGCGCCGATACCTGCGATGCCTGGAATCGGGCCATGAGTAATATGGTTGATGATTTGGATTTGTATCGGCTTGATGATAGGCATCATATCTGGCGCGGCTTCGGCAGGCTCGCTAGCCGCCCCTGCTGTTTCAGCCTCTGGCTCCTGGAAGCTCGCTGGTGTGGCTGCCGTGGCTGGAAAGATATCCGCGTAACTAAATTCTATGGTGCTTTCTTGGGTAGAGGAAAAAACGCCGCGTGTGTAATTTTGTTTAACGATCTTAAAGTTGGAAAACAAGACCTCGCTCGCGTTGATTTGACTCAACTTGGTTTCTAAGCGTTTGCCTGTGACCCAAGAGGCTGCTGGATAAGCAATAGCTAAGGCAGCGACCACAGCAATAGCCAAGGAACTTTTCTTCATGTGACAAATCCTTTAAAAATCTAATAATCAAAAAAATAAACAGCCGATAGTGTAACGACAATTTCAGTTTTTATGGTTCAAAAGATATTGAAATGGGAGTCTAATTAGATTTTTTTAGATGCAGTTCGATATTTAAATCAAAAGCTACCCTAGGCGTTGTTGCCAGCCTTACTTGTACTTTGTAAGAACCTCGCTTCAAAATCATCAGGACTTAAGGCGCGGGAGATCAAAAAGCCTTGGATCTCATTGCAATGTAAGGATGACAGCAGGTTTTTTTGTTCCTCTGTCTCTACGCCCTCAGCTATCACCTTTAACTTAAGCGCATGGGCTAAGCTGATAATGGCTGTGACGATCGCGACATCACTTTCATCTTTGGTCAGATTCATGACGAAAGAGCGGTCAATTTTGAGTTTATTGATGGGGAATCGCTTTAGGTAGCTCAGGCTGGAGTAGCCAGTGCCAAAATCATCCACTGCCATTTTTACGCCTAAGGCAGCGATCGCGTTCAGCTTCTTGAGCGTTTCTTCAATATCGCGTATCAAGATAGATTCAGTAAGCTCAAGCTCAATCAAGCCAGGATCGAGATGGGCGTCATCGAGAGCATTTGCTAGGTTGTCAATGAAGTTCGCTTGTTGAAATTGCAGAGCCGAGACGTTGACCGAAATGCGTAGCTGTTGTCCATTTTTGTTCCATGCCGCGGCTTGGGTAATCGCTGTGTGCATCACCCAATTGCCCAAAGCGATAATGAGACCGGTCTCTTCCGCGATAGGAATAAATTTGGCGGGGCTGACTTCGCCTAATTCTGGGTCGTGCCAACGTAGTAAAGCTTCTGCGCCGTACACTTGCTGCGTTTGCAGATCTACAAGCGGTTGGTAATGCAGGCGGAATTCCTGATGCTCCAATGCCTGACGCATGGCATGATCAATTTTCATGCGTGACAGTAAGCCGATGTTCATTTGCCGCTGATAAAAACGAAAATCGGCTCGACCGCGTTCTTTCGCGTGGTACATCGCACTATCCGCATTCTTAATCAGATCTTCCATCGTGTGACCATCGCTAGGATACAGGGCGATACCGATACTACAGGTCACGCTAAAGGGAATGCCATCAAGGCAGAACGAGGCTGCTAAGTCAGCCAGTACCCGACGGGCACAGATTTCGGCACCACTGGCGTTGGCTAGGTGTAATAACAAAACGAATTCATCACCACCGAGACGCGCCGCAGTATCGACTTGGCGCAAACATTTTTTTAGGCGCTCGGTGACTTCAATCAATACCCTGTCGCCAAAAGGATGACCTAAGGAGTCATTAATCTGTTTGAAATTGTCGAGATCGAGAAAGAGTAAGGCGAATTCACCTTTGTCGCGACTGGCATGCGTGATCGCTTGGTTGATGCGCTCTTCCAGTAGCAGTCGGTTGGGCAAGCCTGTTAAGGCGTCGGAGAATGCCAGTTCTTCGATTTTCTGCTTGGCGTTATAGTTCTCGGTCAGATCTTTAAAGAAACCGATGATGTTGACCGTGTAACCTAAGTCATTTTGCAAGCAGACTAAGGAAATCATGCAGAGATACGCATGCCCGTCTTTACGCCGGTTCCAGATTTCGCCTTCCCAAAAGCCGTATTCGGTCAATTCGCTCAAAACCCGTTTTAGGACCTCAGAACTACCTTGATTTAGCAAGAAGTCACTGATTGTCTGCCCTATCATTTCGGTTTCGGTATATTGGGTCAAACGTTCGAAGCTGGGATTGGTGGTGATGATTTTTTGGTAGTGATCTGTAATAAAAATCGCGTCTGTGCTAGCTTCGAACACTTTGGATGCCAGTTGCAAGCGTGCCTGATCTGCCAATTTCTCAGAAATATCACGGAAAGAAAATACTCTGCCTATTGGTCGTCCGCGAGCGTATTGCGGCAGAGTCACACGTTCTAGAATTTTCCCTGAATGCAGTACCAGTAAATCATTTGCCTCCATCAGAGGTGAGCGTCGTATTTCCGACAAGCGCTCATGGTAATTGCTGGCATCGACGATACAATTGTCCATCCATGCATAGATGCCAATGTCATTGCGCTCAGTCAGTAATTCTTCTGGCAAGTCCCATAATTTAGCGAATAAGTGATTGTAGCTACGAATTTCTCCGTCTAGATCAGTGACCAGAATGCCATCTGCGGTGGACTCTAAAGTTGCTCGTAATTCGGCGATGAGCTTTTCTAGTTCGGTCTCGATTTGTCGTTGATCGCTATGATTCCGGATCGCCACCACATACAGAGAGGTGTCCAAATCCAGATGAATAAAGCTGACACGCCGGATCACTTGAACAATGCTGTCATCCGGTCGACGTAACAGCGTTTCAGAATAAATATTATTGGAGAGACCTGCGGCGACATCTTCCCAAAAGAACATGTCTTCTGGAGAGGCCGCCAGATTTATTACAGGTGTGTTTAGCAAACTATGTTGAGTGACACCGAGTAGCTCATGAGCGGCGCGGTTGGCTGCTATGACATGCAGTTGTACTGGATCGACTAGCAATACGCCTTCAAGCATGCCTTCGATTAAGGCTTCCCATTGGCGGCTGCTCATGAAATCTTACCGACCAAATCAGTTGCCATGGAAAGCGGATCGCTGGCGCGTTCAAAGAAATAGCAGAGACGTTTGCGAGGAGAGAGATAATCGTAGGCCGCCTTAGGTAATTGCACCGGCTTTAAACTGCGTCGTATCCCAAGGTGCGTTTCATGTTCCAGATTAATCATTAAGGCATCATCACGAGGCACCGACGGATCGTGAATAATGACTTTGGGCTTGATCGGGCGTGATGAGTTGACCGAAACGACTAACGCATAACGCTCGTCACTGAGCTGCACCACGGAGCCAGGAGGATAAATACCCATCATTTTGATAAATGCCGTCAATGTCGCGGTATCCGACTGCATTTTGTTCTTAGTAAAAAGTTGCGATAAGGCTTCATGCGGTGTGATAGCCAGCGCAACATTGCTCGGGTTGCACATATTATCGAAGCGATTCACCAAGGAAATAATCCGGCTTAGCATCGTCATTTTGTCGACATGAATATGACCTGGATAGCCACTCCCATCGGCGAACTCGTGATGCTGTGCAATCAGTAAAGTTGCACTGCTGGATAATTGCATTTTGCGCGCCAAATTGACGCCATGAGCCACGTGGCTTTGATATAACTGTCGTTCGGCTGGACTGCTATGTTCATCAACCCACCGCAGACGATCGGGTAATTCTATCTTACCCACATCATGTAAGAGAGCGCCGATACCAAGCTCCAACATATCGTCTTTAGGTAACTCTAATGCCTTCCCCAGTAAGAGCGAAATTAGGGTGACATTGATACTGTGCAGCGCCGTTTTTTCACCCGCTTTTTCGGATAAAAGTCGGATGGCTGATTCATCATGATTGAGGATGCCGTTGAGCATACCTTCTACTAATTTGCTCGCACTATCTTTGGCTGCTGGTGGCTGTGCGTGGACGATTTCAGTTAGATGTTTGAATTCTTGCGTTGCCTGACCAAACTGGCGTTCGCACGCCATCAGGCTGGTTTGTTGGCTCGCAAGCAGAGCTTTGCGATGTTTTGCTGCCAATGCCTCCGGCGTTTCGGTGCTGGCTGCCGTATTGACGTCAGGGACATTTTTTGTTGGACTTGCTTGTGGATCAGGCTGACTTTTGTCCGGGGCATAGCGGATTTCTTGTAAGCCCAGTGCCTGTAATTTGAGAATTTGATCCTGATTGCGGATTTCAAAGCTACTCACCGGAAATGGATGATCCATCCAACCGATATCAAGGTAGACATATAAACCAATTCGCAATTCTGCCGGACTGATAAATTGATGGGTAGCGTCGGTCATTACACAGGCATTTCAGAGAGTTCAAACTAATTGCTGAAAAGTTTCTTTAAGTTAACTGTTTGAGTATAAGTCACAATATCCGAAAAAACATGTTTTTGCCAATTTCATCGAAAAATAAATAGATTTTTTTGTAGATAAAAAAACGATGCGTTGTATTTTTTAGCACATTCGTTGTCGCTTTAGTATGCCGCGTAGATAGTCCCTCATAGAACAACAAAATCGCATTTCTCCGTACACAAATATCTTACAATCAAAGTTTATCTTTTAAAGATGTCACCCATGTTATTAGCACTGTTAACGGATTTGCATGCTAACCGAGAAGCCTTGGAAGCTTGTCTATCGCATGCTGAAGAACGGCATGCAGAACAATACGCTTTTTTGGGTGATTTGATCGGTTATGGCGCTGATCCGGCATGGGTACTCGATACAGTCATTAACTACGTCGGACGTGGTGCTTATGTAGTGATGGGCAATCACGATCTTGGCGTCTTGCAAGCGGATCGCAAAGATATGAATGCGAATGCCCGTGCCGTATTGGAATGGACGCGCGGTCAATTGAACGATTATCAAATTGAGTTCATCCGTAACTTGCCGATGCAGATTGAGTTTGAAAATTTATTGCTGGTGCACGCCAACGCCTGGGCGCCAGAGAAATGGGAATACGTCGATGGTGCAATGGAAGCAGCACGAAGTATGAACGCCACGCAGGCACAAGTTACCTTCTGTGGACATGTGCATCTTCCAAGTTTGTACCACATGACTGACGCCGGTAAAGTGGGGGAATTCACGCCGGTCTCAGACCTTAGCATGTCCTTAAGTAAATTACGGCGCTGGCTGGTACAACCTGGATCAGCCGGACAGCCGCGTGACGGCAATCCAGCCGCATGCTATGCCCTGTTTGATACGGTTAAGCGAGAGCTGACATTTTTTCGAGTGCCGTACGACGCAGAAACTGCCGCGCAAAAAATTCTGGAAGCAGGTTTACCTGCCGTTCTTGCGCATCGCTTAGTTCAGGGAGGCTAGTTTTATGAAAGACCGTAAGGCACCTCAAGCTGAGCATCAGAGTTCCCCTGAAAAGCCATCATCCCCCAAACGATTGCAAGTGGGTATGGTGGTTGATTCTTTTCGCCTAGAAGAGAAGTTACATATGGGCGGCATGGCCGCCTTGTGGCGCATTACTGACTTGCAGGAGCGCTATCGTTCACCGGACGGCGAGTTACCCGCTCTGATTATGAAGGTACCATTGATGTTCAGCATTGATGACCCGACCGCGATTGTCGCCTTCGAAGTTGAGCAAATGATTATGCCTAAACTCAAAGGCAAACACGTACCAAAGTATTTTGGCTCTGGTGACTTTGACGCTCAGCCTTTTATCGTCATGGAGCACATTGAAGGTACTTCGCTGCGTTCAAGATTTGATTTGTCGCCTTTGCCCGTCGATGAAGTGGTAACGATAGGTATAAAAGTTGCCGCCGCTTTGCAAGACTTACACCGGCAGCACGTGATTCATCTTGATCTGAAACCTTCGAATATCATGTTTCGTGAGGGTGGTGCTGCAGTTTTGATAGATTATGGTTTATCGCGTCATGATAAATTGCCTGATCTGCTGGGAGAAGAATTTCGTCTGCCGATGGGAACTGGACCCTACATCGCGCCTGAGCAAGTATTGGGCATACGTAATGAGCCGCGTAGCGATCAGTTTTCACTTGGCGTTTTGCTGTATCACTTAGCTACCGGCGAGCGACCTTTTGGTCATCCTACTTCCGTATCTGGGTTGAAAAAACGCTTGTATCAAGATCCTATTCCACCACGTGTACACAATCCTGTGATCCCGAATTGGCTGCAAGAGATTATTTTGCGTTGTCTGGAAGTCGATCCTGCCGCTCGTTTCGATACGGCAGCGCAGCTCGGGTTGATGCTGCAAAATCCAGATCAATTGCATCTAACCACACGCGCGGAGAAATCGAACAAAGATGGTTTTCTTTCAGTATTAAAGCGACGTTTTCATGCCGCAGGCGTTGAACCTTTTGCCAAATACAGCATGTCCGATCAACTCTCGCAATCACCGATCATTATGGTGGCCTTGCATTTGAGTGAAAGTAATACTGAGCTAGTTGATGATATTCGTATGCTGACACGGCGCATGTTGCAGACCGAACCCGGAGCGCGACTGGCCTGTGTCACGATACGTAAAACCAGCCGTATAGGACTTGACGATGGCATGGTTCAGGATGGACAGAATATGCATGTCAAGCAGTTGGTCGAACTAAAACACTGGGCGCGACCATTGCAGGTGCTCAAAGAAAAAATCACATTTCATGTGCTAGAGGCGCACGACACGGCCTCTGCGATTATTGACTATGCCCATAATAATAGTGTCGATCAAATCATTATTGGATCGCGTGGCAGTTCGACTATTCGCCGTTATTTGGGTAGCGTTTCTGCGCAAGTGGTGGCGGAAGCTGAATGTACCGTGACCGTGGTTAAACAGAGACGAGAGTAAGCCCCTATTTTGAACAGCTAGTGATGCGCCTATTTCCTTCATTTTGCCGACAGCTTGTTGCCAGTTTATTTGGAGGTCTATTGCTTTGCGTCACGTTGACCTATGCTGTGGATTTTGCTCACTCACAGACAGTAGCGCAGGCTAATCGGCAATCCGGACACCCAGTTTTAGCGCCGGTACAAACTTGGCGAAAATTTGCCGACACCGTATTCCACCGGCTTTCTATTCAGAATGGTTTACCGCAATATAGTGCCACCGCCATTGCCCAAGATGGCGATGGGTTTATCTGGGTAGGCACCCAAGGTGGCCTTGCGCGCTGGGACGGCTATCGTTTCCGTAACTATTTACCAGTGCAAAATGATGCACATAGTTTGCCGGATAATTATGTCATGTCACTCTATACCGATCCACGTGGGCGTATCTGGGTTGGGACGAATGGCGGCGGTCTGGCGCAATACGATAATAAGCTTGATCGTTTCATCCGGATTTCTATCGGTCCGCAAGCGATCAGTCATGTCACAATCAATGCAATTATTGGCGATGGAAAAAATGGCTTGTGGCTGGCGACTCGCGGTGGACTCAATCATTATGATCCAGACAGCGGTAAGTTCCAGCAATTCCACGCTGATACCAAGCAAGGCGCCAGTTTGCCCAGTGATTTGGTACGTGCGTTAACGCGCGACAAAACGGGTAGCTTGTGGATAGGCACCAGCCAGGGCTTGGTGAAGCAAGAGCCGCAAGACGCTGGTAGCGCACGTTTTAAGTCGGTACGCTTACCTATGGAAGCAGGCAAGATTCAACGCATAGTCAGTCTCGCTTGTAGTCAGGACGGTAAGATCTGGATCGGTACTTTTGATGCGGGTGCTTTCTATATCGATCCTAAAGACGGCATTCCACATCGTTTGTTATTGCCTCAGACAGATACTGATCAGCTGTTGCCCGCGAATGACAATATCTTCACGATACGTGAGACTACCGAGAATGAAATCTGGTTGGGTACTTACGGTAAAGGTGTGGTTATTGTTAATAGCACCACATTGGAAAGCAAACGTTTATTGCATGAGGCGAGTCGCAGTACCAGCTTGGCGGACAATTCGGTGTGGACGATCTTTCGTGATCGTTCAGGTCTGATCTGGGTTGGTAGTCAACGTGGCATCAGTTTGCATGATCCTTCTTCTAGTGCGTTCTTTACTTTGTTCGGTGCCGATAAACATCCGCGTGGATTAGTTGGCATCGACTTTTTTTCGGCGAGCGGCATGTCGGATGGCAGCGTCTGGATAGGGTCGCAAAATCATGGCATTAGTATTTTACGCTCCGGTAGCGAACGCTTCCAAAATTTGCTTGCCGACGACAGCAAACCGATGAGCGCATTACCGCAGAGCGCGATATACGCGATTTTTCAAAGCCAGTCAGGAAAAGTCTATATCGGTACTGACAAAGGCATGTACCGGTCAGATATGTCTGGAGAAAATCTACAAAAACTAAATTTGGTGCCACGCAATCCGGCATTACGTATCGCCGCCATGTTGGAATTGTCAGGTAAGTTATTCATCGGTGGGCCTGAGGGATTGTGGGAAAAAGACCTAGCTTTAGACGAAGATAAAGTGACGCAGCCGGGGTGGGCCAAACCAGTTGCGAATAAATTTATTAACGACCTGCAAAGAGCACCTGACGGCGCTGTATGGGTGGGCACATCACAAGATGGCATTTATCGTATCGAACCCGATACGGGTGCTATGCAGAATTTTAAGCCAGACCCCAAAAACGAACATTCTTTATCGCACAGAAATGCCTCCTCGCTTTTGTTTGATTCGCGCGGTTGGTTGTGGATAGCAATGCAAGGCGGTGGTTTAGAATTATTACGTACACCCAATGGTAAAACGGATGCTAAGTTTATCCATCTGCGTAAAAAGCAGGGTTTGCAGAATGATTTAGTCAATAAGGTGTTGGAAGACACTCGTGGCGATATCTGGGTCAGCACCGATGAAGGTTTGGCGAAAGTTCATCCTGACACTTTAAAAGTCACCCCCATTACTGAACCTGATGGCGTTGCAATTTCTGGATATTGGAGCAATTCGGGTTCCAAGTTGCCACAAGGTGATTTGATTTTCGGGGGTGTCGGCGGTCTCACCGTCGTAGGCTCTGCTTTAATGAAAGAATACAAGTTTGATCCGCCGGTTGTCATCACCAGCATACAAGCAGGAGGTAGAACGATCGCTGCCAATCAAGCGAGATTTCTTGGTGCTAAACCAGAGAAACTCGTGATCAATCCCGACGCCAACAGCATGACCATCGAATTTGCGGCGCTCGATTATTCTGCACCAGAGCGCAATCATTATTCCTACAAGCTAGAAGGCTATGATAAGGATTGGATAGAGACCGATTACACCCGTCGATTGGCGGCCTACACCAATTTGGCGCCGGGTGATTATCGGTTGTTATTGCGAGGTTCGAATCGTAGCGGAGTTTGGTCGGAAAAGATCATCGTATTGTCGATACGGGTGTTGCCTGCATGGTTTCAAACCTGGTGGGCCTACGCCTCGTACTTTTTGGTGATCTCCACGCTGGTGGTCGGCTTGATACGTTGGCGCTTATGGCGTCTTGCGAATCGGAATCGTAAACTGGAATTATTGGTCCAAGAGCGCACTCGGGAGTTGGAAGTATCACGTCAGCTTTTAGAACAACAAAGTTTGACCGACCATCTGACAGGATTGCGTAACCGCCGCTATTTGAATATGTGTATAGACGCAGATATCGCCCAAGTGAATCGCGCCTATCAAGTATTGAATCCCAATGACATCAATCGCGCGCTGTTAAATATCGACATCATTTTTATGATGGTCGATATCGATTACTTTAAATTAGTGAATGATGAATTCGGTCATGCCGCTGGTGACCTGGTGTTGATCGAGACAACCAAAATTCTAAAAGAAGCGGTACGCGAATCCGATACCATCATACGATGGGGCGGTGAGGAATTTTTGATCGTGGCACGCAATGCGAGTTATCTAGAAGCGGAAGTGTTGGCAGAGCGTATTCGTACCCGTATCGCAGAACACGATTTTATTTTGGCCGATGGCAAAGTGTTGCACAAAACTTGTTCTATCGGCTTGACCACTTATCCATTCATTCCGACATCGGTAGAAGCCTTTACCTGGGAGCAAGTGGTGGATATCGCTGATCAGTGTCTGTATGCGGCTAAGCGCGGTGGCAGAAATGCCTGGACCGGTCTATTTTTACTCGGTAATTACTACAGCAAGGGACATATCACTGACGTCGCATTAGAGGTTGAGCAGCAAATTGCGCAGGGGCATATCGTGGTGAAAACTTCCTTGCCCGCCGACACGCCTTTAGACTGGTCACATGGACGGGAACGCACATAGCAAACCGCACGTCGTATAATCCATGTGGCAACTAAGGAATCTTTTGCGCGAGATGTTGTCTATCTTGCCGGTATTTGTTTTGAATTAAAAAACGTTAAATTAAAAAAATAGGAAACTTATGAAGACAAACTTGTTACTGAGCAGTCTGGCTGCCAGTTTGATTTTAGCCTTTCCAGTCCAGGCGGCTGATAAAAAAAAATCGGGAAAAGCTGTTGCCGCCGTCGTGGAAGAAGCGCCTTTACGTGCGCATCTGGCGTTGATTTCTTCCGATTTATTTGAAGGCCGTGGTACGGGTCAGCGTGGGGGCGATCTCACCGTGCAGTACTTAGAAAGCCAATCCCAAGTGATTGGTCTCAAACCGGGCAATGGCAATAGTTATCGTCAGTTAGTCAAGATCGCTGGTGTTAAGGCTCAGCCACAGCAGAGTAGTTTGCAACTACTGGCTGGTGGCAATCCACTGGCGATTGAATTTGGCAAAGACTGGGTTTGGGCACCAGGTGATGCAGTAGCGAGTCATCAGTTTGATACTGATATCGTCTTCGTTGGTTATGGTATCAGTGCCGCTGAAGAAAAATGGGATGACTACAAAGGGCAAGATGTGACTGGCAAATTGTTGGTCATGATGGTGAATGACCCTCAGCCGACAGCGCAAGAACCAAATCGTTTCGGCGGCAAAGCGCTCACCTACTATGGTCGTTGGACTTACAAATACGAAGAAGCAAAACGTCGCGGCGCAGCGGGTGTTTTATTGATCCATACAGACGCGTCTGCCAGTTATGGTTGGTCAGTGGTACAGAATGGCGGTACGGCAGAAAAATTCCAATTGCAGGGCGCAGCACTGGGTACCGGTTTGCAAGGCTGGATCAGTGAAGACACCGCACGTAAATTATTTAGCGGCGCAGGTCAGGATCTAGATAAATTGCGCGCGGCGGCTGAACGCAGTGATTTCAAACCAGTGACGTTGGCAGCGAAATTGACCGGCGAAGGAAAAGCCGATATTCGTACGGTGGAGCAATACAATGTTTCCGCTGTGGTGCCGGGTACTGACCCTAAATTGAAAGATGAGTTGGTTATCTACAGTGCACATTGGGATCATCTGGGCAAACAAGGCACCAGTGGCGACACGATTTATAACGGCGCGGTCGACAATGGCTCCGGTACAGCAGCTTTATTAGCGATGGCAAAAGCAGCTTTGCAATCGCCAGCTAAGCGCAGCCAGATGTTCTTATGGGTAGCAGCCGAAGAACAAGGTTTGCTCGGTAGCGCATTGTATGCAGAACAGCCTTTGTGGCCTTTAGCAAAAACCGCAGCGAATTTGAATTTGGATAGTTTGAATTTTGTCGGTGTCACTCGCGATATGAGCACGCGCGGTAGCGAGCGCACTGAGCTTGGCGATATGGCCGCCAAAGTAGCGAAAAATATGGGTTTAGTGATCGCACCAGCAGAACCTGATTTATCCGGCGGCTATTTCCGCAGCGATCATTTTAGTTTTGCCAAAGCCGGCGTACCTGCGTTCTCAATCGGTGGTGGTAAAGATTATGTAAAAGATCCAGAAGCCGCCAAAGAAAAAGCCAAAGCCTACGGCAAACGTTATCATCAGGCGAGCGATGAATTCGATCCTACTTGGGATTTTTCCGGCATGGTGCAGCAAGCCCAGTTCACTTTAAACCTTGGACGCGCGGTGGCAGATAGTCCTAAGATGCCAGCCTGGAAGGCAGGCGAACCTATGGGTAAATTGCGCGCTAAATAAGTTAGATCGGAAGTAGTTAGGTCTGAGGTAATTAGACCTGAGGTAATTAGAAACACGAAAAAAGCAGGAAGCTTCAGGCATGAAGTTTCCTGCTTTTTTTTGCTCGCCACACAATACCATTCGGTACACACGGCACACTTTACGGTTGCCCGATTTGTGCCCGATAGTTTTCTTGTCCACACCAAGAAGCATGATCATTTACGTAAGTTTCAAAAAATATTTCACAATCTAGAAAAATTATTCTAGAAAAAAAGTTCTAGATGCGCTATGCTTACTTCATTGAAATTAAAAGCGTATTTGGAGCTTGCATGAACCTCATCAAAAAAACACAGAAAACCAGCGCCACTCGAAAACCCACTGCGGCTGAATTAGCGTTGCTCAAGGTTCTGTGGCAACAAGGTCCGGCTACCGCCAAACAGGTGTTTGAGCGGGTGCAGGTGGACAGGCCTGAGATCAACCAAGCCACGGTGTTGCGTCAATTACAAATCATGCATAGCGAGGGTTTGTTGACGCGCGATGAAAGTGCGCGCTCACATGTGTACGCCGCAGCACAGGCACAGGAAAAATTGCAGACCAATTTGCTGCAAGATTTTATTCAAAGAGCATTTTCCGGCTCTGGTAAAGAACTGATCATGGCAGCACTGAAAGAGCATGTCAGTGACACTGAACGTGCAGAAATTCAAGCCTATCTGCACGAAAAACCGCTAGCAGACAAACGCGAAAACTAATCAGAAATCAGCGAGGAAACAAAACATGATGAGCAATCTGACGCCATTCTTACCTGAGCTGTCCGTCCTAGGTGTCGCCCTACTGCATGTGTTGTGGCAGGCGAGCCTGATCGCATTAGCGACTGCTGTGGGCTTGCGCTTGTTGCGCTCAGCGTCAGCGCAAAGTCGTTATCTCTTGCTCTGTTTGGCCTTGCTGTTGTGCATCGCTTTGCCTGTGCAATACCTCATCAGTCACTCTGGTCAATCGGTTGAGTATTGGCAGTCTGACTCCTTGGCAGCGCTTAACGTTGACACGCTTGCCCGAAATGATCCTGACAGTAAGGCTGGTGAAGCAAGTGACACGGCGACTTTATTGACGAGTTTCGGGAATTGGCATTGGCAAGCGTGGGAGCCACGATTCGCCTCTGTCGCGCCATTCTTAGTTTTGCTCTGGGTTATTGGCGTTGCAGGCATGGCTTTACGTATGTGCGCCGGATTGCTGTGGGTGCGTCAAAGAGTGCAACGAGGTAGTCATCAAAGCGACGTGCTCTGGCAAGCCAAATTGCAGCAATTAGCGCAAAGAATGAACATTCGTGGCGCAATACAACTCGGTATTTCCGACGAGGTTGAGTCACCCTTTACAGTCGGTTGGTGGCGCCCTATGGTGATTTTTCCAAGTGCCTTAATGACTGGCATGCCATCTGAATTAATAGAAGCTTTATTGGCGCATGAAGTGGCGCACGTGAAGCGCATGGATTACCTGGTCAATCTGTTGCAAAGCGCGATAGAGATTTTGTTGTTCTTCCACCCTGCGGTCTGGTGGTTATCACGACAAATTCGTATCGAGCGTGAGCAGATTGCCGATGATTTAGCCGCAGGATTGTTAGGCGAACCGCGGCGCCTGGCGCTTGCATTATCGGAGCTGGAGCAGTTCCAGTTCTCTCACCCTCAACTCGCCCAAGCGGCACACGGAGGAAATCTTATGTCACGCATCAAACGTTTAATTCGCCCGGCTTCACCAGCCGGTGTCTGGACCTGGAAAATGGCTGTGCCTTTACTGAGTCTGAGCGCAGCCTGTTCACTCATTTATGCACAAGCCGCCACGACCAATACCATGAATACCAGCAGCGCTAGCCCCTTAGTGGTGAGCAATGCTATCGCTGCATTGCCTGTTGCGACACCTGTACCGTTACCAGTCAGCGTGGCAGATACTCAAAACGCAAAAATGGCTAATGCAAAATCAGACGCCTCTGCCAAAACCTTTTTTGCGCTGGTAAAGCCCGATAATGATCGTAGCAGCTTTGTCCATACCGATCGTAAAGGCACACGTGAGATCGAAGTCTTAATGAAAAAAACTAAGGACGAATTTCTATGGTTTTCTGAAAACGGACAGTCTTACATCATTAAAGACAGCGCTATCCTGCAGCAAGCCAATGCGGCCTACCAACCTATGGAAGTCTTGGGTGAACAAATGGACGCCCAAGGCAAAAAGATGGAAGTCCACGGCAAAGTCATGGAAGAAATTGGCAAGCAGATGGAAGCAGTCTCTGCTAAAGAGTATCCAGTAGATACGGCATTGGAAGCGCGTATGCGTGCTTTTGAAAAGAAAATGGAAGCCTCCAGCCGCAAGATAGAAGCTGCAGTGTCTAAGTTGGAATTGGCTAAAACTGATGAGCAGCGCGCCGAGGCACAAAAGCGTATCAAAGAAGCCGAAGCCGAAATGCGTGAGGTCGGACAAAAATTGCGCAAAGATAGTCAGGCATATCAGCTTGAACATGAGAAATTGCGTAGCTCTTTGCAGCCTTTGGAAGAACTCGGTCAGAAGATGAATCAAGCCAGCCAACCTATGAAAGCCTTGGGCGAAGAAATGAATCAGTTAGGAAAGCAAATGGACGCACTTGCGGTTCAGGCGGAGAAACAGGTCAGAGACTTGATTCAACAAGCTAAGCAAAAAGGTTTGGTCTTGGCCGTGAAAGATATTTAATGTTGGCATGAACCTCGATGCATTCATCTTAGCGAGGTCTACTCGAAAATCTGGATTCAATACTGGTGAAAGCCAGAATAAGCCTTAAACCTTATTCTGGCTTTTCTATTTCTTCCGGTGTCCATGCATGAATAGGCAATTCCAGTGTGAATACTGTGCCGTGACCGATTACGCTATCGACTTTGATTTGCCCCCCTAGCAAAGACGTCACAATATTGTAAGTGACGTTTAAACCCAGCCCCGAGCCGCCGTGTCCCAATTTCGTCGTGAAGAAAGGCTCAAAAATCCGGCCTATATGTGCTTGGGATATGCCCTTGCCGTTATCCTCAAAACAGATTTGTACCTTGTCACCCAACTCGGTGGCGCTAATGCGCATGAGACCATTCTTTGTGCCATCAAACCCGTGTAGTAATGCGTTCTGCAAAAGGTTGATTAAAACCTGACCATAGGGGCCAGGATAGCTGTGCATTTCTAGATGAAGCGGGATGTCAATGACAAGCTGATGATCGGCTTGTCGCACCTGATTCATCATGGTGGCGACAATTTCTTGTGTGGTTTTATACAAATTAAAAGGGCGTGACTGGGCACTGGCCTGATCCACAGCGACTTGCTTAAAGCTACTGACTAAGTTGGCACTGGTTTCTAAGCTGCGCATCAGGAGCACGCAAGCCTCGTGGCAACGATCGGTGAATTGTTTGAAATCAGAGCGCTTGATGGAACCGGAGCCGATTTTCTCGGTAATTTTTTCTAGTTGATCTTCAATGGAGCTGGCAATTAACAAGCTGTTACCCAGTGGTGTATTTAACTCATGCGCAACACCCGCCACCAGTGCGCCCAATGCCGCTAATTTTTCACGCTCGACCAATTGATTTTGCGCGACTTGTAGTTGTCGATACGCATCGGCATTATCAAGTGCAATACCCACATACGACGCCAGCGTGCGCAATACATCAAGATCGGTCACTTGATAAGCGTTTTTCTTATAGCTATGAACACTGATCACGCCACGAACCTGGTGGTTGACGATAATGGGCACATACAACAAAGACTGCTGAGGAGTTGCCACCGTACCGTCTTCTAAGACACCGAAGCTTTCTGTGCTAGTGGTTAATTCCAGATGCGAGATATAGCGCGTATATTCCTGATTCAGATCATTGATGAAGACTTCCTTTTTGTTTTCTATACACCAAACGGGTAACTGATTCTTCTCACTCAAGTCACGGCTGTAGCGGCCGTGCCGTTTGCCCACTTCCATGACATAAGGAAAATCAATAATGCCCTGTTCAGGCAGATAGAAGCCTACGCCAAACACACTGGCATCCATCAGATCATTGACGTTGCGGTACAGCATTTGCATGATGGTTTCTTCATCGAGTTTGGCAGTAATTTCTTTACCGATGTCGCTCAACAAAGAAATGTTTCTATGGGCGTTTTCGACCGATTCCTTTTGTTTTTCTAATGACGCCTTTTGATTTTGCAATTCTTTGGTACGGTTTTCTACTTCATGTTTCAGATCAAACCTTTGTTGCATGAGTTGGCGCACACGATACATATAGATCACGTACGCCAAGCTCAATACCAAGACGGCGACGACTAATCTGAACCATAGCGTCTTCCAGACCGGTGGCGTAATTCGTATTTTTAAAGCGGCACCTTCCTCATTCCAGACACCATTTTTGTTGCTCGCTTTAACCCGAAAAACATAGTCACCCGGATCAAGATTGGTATACGTGGCAAAGCGCATTTTTGCATCCCTCTCTACCCATTTATCTTCGAAACCTTCGAGCCTATAAGCGTAGCGATTTGCCATAGGATCGGCAAAGTGAATTGCAGCAAACTCGATAGTGAAGACCGTATCGCGGTAATTGAGCGACACTTCTTTCGCATCTTGAATCGAGCCTTGCATGCGTGGTTTACCCTGCACAGACAATTGAGAAATACTCTGATTCGAAATTAAAAAATCGGTAATTAACACTCGTGGTGGAATAAGGTTGTCACGGATATCTTCGGGTTTAAAGCGGCTCAAACCAGTCCAACCACCAAAATTCATCGTTCCATCTTCCGACATCAGGACCGACCCAATCAAAAAAGAGCCTTGTATCATGCCGTCTTTGGCAGTGTAGTTTTTAAATTTTCCGGTACTTGTGTCTAGCATAGAGATGCCAGTAGAGCTACTGATCCAGATGTTTCCCTTTTTGTCTTCCAAGATCCCACCTACGGAATCACCCGAGCCATCGCTTTGGGTGGGATAAAATTGGAACTTCATGCTGCCGTCTGGCATCTCTATCATGCGATTGAGCCCCCCCGATGTGCCCACCCATAGCCTACTCTTACTGTCTTCAAACAGGGCATTGACGCGATTGTGGCTCAGGCTATCTTTATCCTTGTCGCTATGGCGGAAGTGAATGAAAGTCCCGGTCTTACGATCAAAGCGGTCTAATCCATTCATGGTACCAATCCAGAGACGCTTCTCTTTATCTTCATAAAGGCTCAATGCCCAGTTGTTGCTAAGACTATTGCCATCTTTCGGATCATGATGAAAGCTACTGAAGCTTTTTTCTGCAGGGGCTTTTCTATGCAGGCCACCGCGACTCGATGCCCACAACACACCTTCGTGGTCAAACAGAATCTTTTCTAAATATTTTTCATTGACGTCATTCCCGATTGGAATCTCTGTAAAGCTATTTTGTGCCGGCTGAAACAGGCTCAGGCCGGCGCGTGTCGCGATCCACAGTCGACCGTCTTTTTCGGCCCAGAGACTAACGATCTGGTCGTCCACTAAGCTATTTTTGTTCTTAGGGTTTTTTTTCCAAACCTCGACCTGACGGTTGCTCAAATTCATGCGTAACAGACCACCTGCATAGGTACCCAACCATAAATGACTTTGACCTGCGTTTGCGATGGCGCGTATCCGGTTATCGCTATTCCCGCTGGCATCATCTTGCAACTGTACAAAACGCGTGAAGCCACCACTTGCCAGATCAACTTTGCTCAAACCCGCAGACCGAGCTCCCACCCATAGAACGCCAGTCTGGTCTTGATAGATCTTGCTCACATGATTGTGAAGCAGACTATTGGGATCAAGCGGCCTGTGCCGGAACCATTCATAGCTTTGGGTCTTTTCGACATAGCGCACGAGTCCGCGATTCAAGCTACCTATCCAGAGATTGGCATCTTTATCGTAAAACAGGCTTTGTATGCGCGCTGTATTTAATCCTTGTTCATCGCCGATTGCTATTGCACGGTAGGGCGTTTGGCGTAGATCGATTTTTGATAAGCCTGCATCCGTCGCCACCCATAGTCTTTGTTGCGTATCCATAGCCAGCGCCACCACGCTGTTCTGTGCTGCCGCTGCGCGGTTTCCTAAATCGAACTTTAGATGTTCAAATTCTCCTCGCTTCACATCCAATTTGCTTAAACCTAGCGCGGTTCCTACCCACAAGTTTTTATCTTGATCGAGGACGAGATCGGTAACCAGATCATCAGGCAAGCTATCGGTTGAAGTGGGATCGTGACGATAATCGATGAACGCTTGCGTCTGAATATCGAAATGCATCAGGCCATAATCAGTTGCTAACCATAAACCTTGTGCGCCATCGTCGCTTATCGCATTGATCCGATAATTCCCATTGACGGTCGCATTTTTATCTTTGCGTAAAAAATTACTAAAATTGTTTTTCTGAGGATTAAAGCGGCTAAGTCCTGATTGCGTCCCTATCCACAGGGTGCCATCGGAGTGTGTAAACAAGGCAGAAATGAAATTGTCACTGATGGTCTCTGGATCGCGCGGATCGTTGCGGTACACGGTAGTGCGATAGCCATCGTATTTGACCAAACCAAACTGCGTACCAAACCACATAAATCCTTGTCGGTCTTGTATCACCGTGGTCATGGATTGCTGCACAAAACCCTGGTCGTATCCAACATGATCGAAACGTAAATTGCCTAATTTGACTTCCGGTGTCTTAGCGGCATATACCTCTGACACCATCAAACTGAGCAAACTAGGTGATCCTACTAAGCTAATGAAAGCTAACAATCCATACTGAAAAAACTGTCGTAGACCCGTTGCGCGGCAAGTGCTGAAAGGAATTGAAAATGACATAATCACAGAACCAGCTCACCAGAAAATTGGGGGTGCGTAAATGGCAGAAGCAACATGTCCACGAAATCTCCCACAAATTGAATGAAGTTATGCTGAAGTTGGAGCTATGTTAGCGACATTGCCAATCATTACCGAGTAGTAGGAAGAGATATATCAACCGTTTTTGCTATCTTAGAGCACATTTGTATGATGCGCATCAGCAATTTTCAGTTAGTGGTTTTTTAGAAAAACAAGCCGAATAGCTTGTTTTGGAAAGAGAAAGCGAGCCTCCGCACTAGGAGAGTGCAGAAGCCCGCAGACTTCAATTACTTTTTACAAATCAGCTGGCTTTGACTTGCCGATTTGATACCAATCCACTTTACGTGTCACCAGCATGATCGCTGCCAAGACGCTGAACAATAAGAGGCTTCCCATTACTAAGGCATTGTTTTCTGATTGCAGCAGTCCAAATAAGACACCGTACAGCAAGCTCAAGGCGGTGCCAAAGCCAAAACCGCGTTTCCAACTTCTGAGCGCATAACTCAGATAAAAACCGATCAGACCAATACATGCAACGCTGGCAATCGCATATGCAGTGATAAAGCGCATGTGCTCGGACAAACTGACCAGTAATAAAAAGAATAAGACTAGTGCCAGACCGACCAAAGCATATTGCACAGGATGGATGGGTAGTTGCTTCAGAATTTCAAACAAGAAGAACGCAGCAAAAGTCAAAGCCACAAACAACACGCCGTATTTAATTGCTCTATCCGATTGGGAGTAAATATTCACTGGCTCAATAAATGCCACACCAAAACTGTCGATCTGACCCACTGACGGTGCTGCAGCTTCAACTGCACCCGCTTGATTCGGCGGCGCCCTGTTTTGGCAGCATTCGGTATTCAATAATTGTTGTTGCGCATTGCTTGATAAAGAGGAAATATTCCAGGTCGCAGTAAAGCCGTTCGCATCGATCTTACGTTCTTTTGGAGAGGGTAAAAAACGTCCAAAAAATTGAGGATGCTGCCATTTCGAGATCACGGTCACGATATTGTTTTTAGCAATTGGAATAAACGCTAACTTTTCGATACCATCGATCGACAATTTCAAATTGAATTCGATCGCTTTACTTTGCTTTAAGTCCATCGCAGCCAATGGCGCATGTAAGCCACGTTTAAAAAACTCCAGCTTACTATCCTGCTGAAATTCATAGGTCGCACCATCCCACTTAATCTTAGGGACATTTTTCAAGCCCCGCGTATCGCTCAAACCCAAGCTGATAAACGGCTGTCCGATCTTAAACTGCGAACCTGCTTTGTCACGCACCAAAGCCTCTTGCGTAGGCAGATCAAAATTGCCGCTCAAAGTATGTTGGCCGCTGTACACCAAGACTTTATGAATTCCGCGATATCGGTGATCATTGTCGACGTTTGAAGAAATCTGCAGATCGTTCGGAAACACAAACAAACGCTTATTCAAAACCCGTTGCCGTATCACACTACGTTTAGTGTTGGCATCGACGATCTCTTCTTCCTCGTAATGCTCGCTGTAAGGAATAATCATGACCGGCCCTAGTAGAGTCTGTTCGCCAACTGAATCCGCCGCGATACTACGCACCGCCTCATCCCGAAATCGCATACGCGAGCTGATCGTCCCTTCAATCATCATCAAAGGAATCGCAATCAAGAGCATCAAAATGCCGATGGTGAGAGATTTTAAAAATAACGTTTTTTGCATGTTGTGCTCCGTGAAATGAGGAGTCAACACTATAAAAAAATCTTGTGTGCGGAGAATGAAGGGGAGATGAGGATTTGTGTGCTGGGTGTGAAGTTTTCGTTTGGCTGGTTTATTGGTAGGGTGCGCAAGCTTTAGCTCATCCCAACGGCAATCTAAAACAAGCACAAACACCACCCAAACCCTGATTCTCCAAACGAATCTCGCCGCCATGCAGCGCCGCCACTTCGCGCACAAAAGGTAGACCCAATCCTGTACTTTTTGCGGCATCGGGGCGTGCTAGTGAATAGAAGCGTTCAAAAATTTTGTCGATGGCGTAGTCGGGAATACCTGTGCCTTGATCACTTATTTTGATTTCTAAGCTCATGTTTTCTGGCTGACTAATGACAGTGATATTGATCGTGCTGGACTCGGGAGAAAAGGCAATCGCGTTATCGAGTAAATTTCCTAGCGCCTGACGTAGTAAGAGTTGATCGCCATGAATAGTGTGCGGGTCAGTGTCGAGATTCAATCGAATCTGTTTACGTTGAATTTTTTCGACGTAATCTAGTGCCACCTGCTCTAGTAATTCATTCAAGGCGATGTCTTGTGTGCCACTCAAACTTTGCTGTTTCTCGACTTTGATCAGCGCTAAGAGTTTGTCGATCAATTGTTTTTGTCGGGCATTTTGTTCAATGATATTGGCGAGGAAGCGGCTGCGTTCGGCGGCAGGTAAATCTTCACGTAAAAGTTCAGCAGAGCCTTGTATCGCGGCGATGGGGCTCTTTAATTCGTGCGCTAAGGTGTGCATCAAGGTTTCTACGTATTCTTTGCCCTCTAACTTATAACGCATGCTTTCTAAAGCCCGTCCCAGTTCGCCAATTTCGTTGTTACCTAAATCTGGCAGGCTGACTTTTTCATCGCGCGTCACGGCTTTCGCGTAATGCTGCAGGCGTTGCAATGAGCGATTTAACCACCAAGAAAAACTGACACCGATGATCAGTGAGGCCAGTAGTAACCAAAAGCCGCGTTGCAGGATTTTCTTTTGGCTGCGTTCGATAAAAGGTCGTATCGTGGAGGTCGCTTTGGCTACCGTTAATACGCCTATGATTTGGCGTGCTTTGCCATCGTTATTATTGTCAAGTATCGGGGCGGCCACGTGCATCACCGAGCTTTCGTCGTTCAGCGGCTCTGTGCGTGTGATACGTGCACCATATTGCCCGCGCAAGGTCAGATACACGTCGTTCCAGCGCGAATAGTCTTTACCTACATCGCGTAGGTCGGAGTCAAAAATCACGATACCTTTGGCATCAGTGATATAGATACGATAGTCGAGTGAGGCTTTGCGGACCCCGCTGATTTTGACGTCAACGCTGCGCTGCGCATAATTTTGCATGCGTGTGAGTAAAGTGGCATGCGACAGATCGCCGTGCTTAACATCTTCAGCGACTAATTGGGCTAAGAGCTGCGCGGTATCGACCAGCGTATCTTCTAAAGTGGCGCGTACACCGGGTTTAACTTCAGCGACAAATACATTCAGCACAAACCAAGCGGCTAGCCCCAAGATCAGGAAGTAACCGAGTAGTATGCGGAGGCCGATTTTCATTAGGATTAGGGTTTCTCTTATGCTTGAGCGATGCTATAACCCATGCCGCGGTGGGTCTGAATTGCTTCGTCATTCTCATTGATGGCTTTGAGTTTGGCACGCAGAGATTTGATATGCGTATCGACAGTTCTATCCATGGTATTGATAGAATTTGACCAAACCAAATCCATTAATTGCGCTCGGGAGAAGAGCTGTCCTGGTCTTTCTAGCAAAGTCTTGAGTAGCAAAAACTCGTACCGAGTCAGATTTAATAGATGGCCAAAGTAAAGAATACGCACCTCTTCAGCACGTAATTCAAAACGCTCGACATCAACCGCAATGACATTCGCAGGTGCGATTTGACGACGTAAGACAGCACGGATACGCGCTACCAACTCACGTGGTGAAAAAGGCTTAGTGACATAATCATCCGCGCCGATTTCTAGGCCAACAATGCGATCAATTTCATCGCTGCGCGCCGTCAAAAAAATCACAGGCGTATTGCAAAATTGACGCAGGCGGCGGCACACTTCAAATCCATTTAGGTCAGGCAAACCTACATCCAAAACAATTAAAGCAATCTCTTTAGCTGCGCCGGTTTGCAAAAGCTCCAGCGCCGCCTGTCCCAAGGTAACATGCTTAGGCGTAAAGCCATCGGTCGCTAGTGCATAGCTTAAGTTGTCCGCGATGGCGACTTCGTCTTCAACGATGAGTATGGTTTGTGACATAGATGGTTTGGTTCATGACAGATTGAGGCAATGTGCGAATGGTAGCAGATGCCTAGGGAAGCGCGGACTTATTCAATAAGCACAAAACCCCATTTTTTAGATGGCTGAAATAGTCACCATGCTCGATGTAAAAATGTGGTTTCCCTTCGGGTTCGGTACAAAACGTGCGATTTTGGCAGCAAATACCCTTGCTTGCTCATGTTTAGATTCGAGCCAAGCTGCGGAAATGTTGCTACCAAACTCATCCCGTTTTGTACTCGAATGTGCATACCGAATAAATCTGCGCTTCCCTAGATCTCTGAACATTTTGATATACCGCTGTCGGCAAATAATGGTTATGATCATTTATCTATAAATTTACAACCCTAAAGGCGACTTATGCCGCAAACAGTCAGAGTGGCGATAGGTGACAATCTGCCCCCATTGAAGTGGCCAGCTTGCTGTCCCGAGTGTGGCACGACCAAGATGTTAGAAAAAATGACGACTCGCTTAGGACGGGTTAAATCGGTGCGCCCGAATCTGGGTGGTGGTTTGACTATCCAAAGTGAGGTCATGTATCTAACCTACTTTATTTGTCCAGATCATGCCGCCGAGACACGCTGGGCGAATCGCTTGTTAGAAAAAAGTCCGGTGATGTATTTGTTGCGCTTCATTTTTTACGTGGGCGCGATATTTGCGCTTGCGCTATTACTCGGACCTCGCCCACTTTCAAGCTTTCCTGAATTAGGTGCTTTGCTAGCCTTGCCAGTGCTAGGCATCATCGGTGTAAGCAGTCTGATCTGGGCGCAGATGGCGACCACGTTGTGGCCGATACGCTTCGATCCAGATCAAGACGTAATCATCATCCGTTTTCGTCAGGCACCCTATGCCACCAAGTTTCGCGTCATGAATTTGGATGCCACCAGCAGCGCGAATGCCGAGGAACTGCCGTGGTTTAAGCGAAAACTGGTGTGGCAACTCGTCCTTGTAGCACTACTCACAGCGGTGATGATTTACTATTTTGAGTACTAATTTTTTATGCCTTATCTTCCCAGCATCGCGGCATACGCCAGCTTCTTAAACTCAAACGAATAAGGATGCCAAAACGCCATTTGGCGCTGCGTCATCAACAGACCCGCCATATTGTGGCGGGGTGAAATCCACCAATGCGTGCCCGCAATTCCGCCCCATTCAAATTCGCCTTCCGCATCGTCAGGATCATTTTCGCCCGGACGTAAAGTCACTGCGCCACCGAGGCCAAAGCCTTTGCCCGGTACATCGCCGACACCGGGGAAGGCGATGCCCCAGCCTGCAGGCAAATGATTTTGCATCATTAGCTGTATGGATTCGGGTTTTAAGACAGCGTGACCGCCGGGCAAAAAACTACGCATTAAGGCCAGCATATCGTGCAAGCTCGATACCAGACCGCCGCCGCCCGAGAAGCGTGGAATCGGTTTTAAGAAAGCCTCGGGGTAGGGCGATTTTTCTAAACGTTTGAGATCGCGGTTTAGTACATTCATAGGATCGCTGCCCGCGTAGTAGGTGCTTAAACGATCATGTTTATGCGGCGGAACCCAAAAGCTGGTGTCGTTCATACCTAAGGGCGACAAGATGTGGGCGTGCAGATAAACATCAAAATTATCGCCACTGACGACTTCGACTAAGCGTGACAATACATCGGTGGCAATCGAGTACTCCCATTGCGTGCCGGGGTGAAAGCTCAGCGGCAATTCTTCCAGCACATTGATCAATTCCGATAAAGGTTCAAACGCGTTCAAAACTTTGCGCTCGACATAGGCTTTATAGATAGTGCTGCCATGATCGAGCAAGCCATAGCTGAGGCCAGAAGTATGCGTCAGCAATTGCCGCACGGTGATCGCTGAGCGCGCTGCTTCGGTCTGGCTGATGTCCGTTGCTCCGGGAATTAGTACCTGACGTTGGCCCAATTGCGGTAAGTAAATTTCGACTGGATCATCGAGTTTCAATTGACCGCTTTCAACCAGCTGCATGATCGCCATCGAGGTCAGGAGTTTGGTATTTGAAAATACGCGAAAAAGATGATCGTGGCGAAGCGGGATTTGATTTTCGATATCTGCCCAGCCGGCAGCCTGAAAATGCACCAGATCCTGTCCATGCAAAATGGCGGAAGAAACGCCCGACAGAATTTTTCTATCAACATAGCTTTGCATGGCGGGCGCAATCGCGCTGAAATCGTGGTGGCTGGGTGTAATGATCATGGGTAGATTCGGTGAAAAGCGTCGCAGGACAGTGCGAAAGCTGGTATTTTAGCCGCTATTCTAGCCACCCTAGCACCCAGCACCAAACCAAGATGACAAATTGGAATCAGACTCAGGCCTTAGATTTTTTGCGCGAGCTATTTGCCGTTGCTGTCGCAGCAGTTGATCCGCATCATTGCCTGTCACCACATTTACCTGATTTTCCTGCCAATGGACGCTGCATCGTGGTCGGCGCTGGCAAAGCGGCGGCGTCTATGGCGCAGGCTTTGGAACAACATTGGAGTAAGCAGCAACAAGTCGATCTGAGGCGATTAAGTGGCATGGTCATCGTCCCTTATGGCTATGCGCTCCTATGTCAGCACATCCAGGTACGCGAAGCCGCTCATCCTATTCCTGATCAAGCCGGCTATCAGGCCGCGCAGGACTTACTCGCATCCGTACAAAATCTCAATGCCAGCGATACTGTGATTTGCTTGCTATCGGGTGGTGGCTCGTCTTTGATGAGCTTACCCGCGCCCGGCATCAGTTTGGCGGAGAAGCAAGATATCAATCGCGCGCTGTTACGCAGCGGTGCCCGTATTCACGAAATCAATTGTGTACGCAAACATTTATCCGCCATTAAAGGCGGACGACTAGCTTTAGCCTGCGCACCCGCGCGGGTCCTGACCTACATCATCTCCGATGTGGCTGGCGACGACCCCAGCATCATTGCCAGTGGCCCGACCTTAGACGACGCGAGCACCTGTGCGGACGCGTTAGAGATTTTGCAGCGATACGCGATTCCTGCCTCGCCAGCAGTACTCACGCATTTGCAGCAGCCTGCATCCGAAACACCAAAATCACATCAAATCGACTCCAGCAATTCACAAGTCCACATCATCGCCAATGCACAAGCCGCTTTACAAGCCGCCGCCGATTGGGCGCAATCGCAAGGTGTTCAGGTACAGGTTTTATCAGACAGGCTAGAAGGCGAAGCCCGCGATCTGGGACGCGCTCATGCACAGCTTGCAATTGAGTCTGCAAACGAGCTTGCAACTGATGAGGGGCAACCACCGCGCTTATTCCTCTCCGGCGGAGAAACCACCGTGACCCTACGCGGCAACGGTCGCGGCGGGCGCAATACGGAATATCTGTTGAGCCTATGCCAAAACCTAAACGGTCATACCAAGATTTATGCGCTGGCAGCCGACACCGATGGGCGCGACGGCAGCGAACAAAACGCCGGTGCATGGTGCACTCCCGACAGCTTGCAACGGTCTGCTCAATTATCAATGTCGGCTAGCGACTGTTTGGCGAATAACGATGCATATACCTTCTTTGCCGCGCTGGATGCTTTAATGGAGACGGGGCCTACTTACAATAATGTGAATGATTTTCGGGCTGTTTTGGTTTTGTGACGTTGAGGTGATAGGCGTAAAATTTTGTGTATTTTTTGACTACCTATTTCATAGGGCGGAAATGAAAATAATCATTCCCACCATCAATGGCTTTTCCAGAGCGCATCATATCCTAAGCAAAATTTTGTTAAATACCGTTGTTATTTATTTTTCGCCTATTGCGCTGCTGCTTAGGCTCGACCAGAATGAAATCATGATGAAAATAATGCCTGTAACACGCTTGCAGAAATCCTTACGGCCGTTGATAGCTACGATACTGTTATCCTCATTGGTTCCATTACCCAGCTATGCCGCTCCCTATACCGATGCGCCTTGTGGCAGTCTTAGTCTTGCCTACTATGAATTTGGCGCATTGTTTTATCGCACTCAGGATGCTGCCTATGCCGGCATTGATAAAGATGTGGTTGAGGAGCTTGAACGGCGTAGTACTTGTCACTTCAGAACTAGCATAGAATCGCGGGTCAGAATTTGGTCGCAACTTAGCAATAACACGCTCGATATGTCGGTCTCTGGCATCGCTACACCAGAGCGTAAAAAATTCGCCCAATTTATTCCGTATTTCTCGACTCGAAATTATGTCTTAATGCACAAAGACATGCCAAAGGCAGCAATAACCATGGAGGGTTTTTTAGCCAACCCTGCTTTGCAAGTGGCCGTTGTCAAAAGTTTTCAACATGGTCAAGTCTACGATGCATGGCTGGATAAACTGAGGGCGCAAAAACGACTGCATGAGGCAGCAGATTTTGCCACAGTGATGCATCTTTTCTCCATCAACAGAGTCCATGCCGTGTTGGCGCTCCCGACGGCTTTTCAACCTATGCTGCAACAAAAACAGCTAGTTGATTCCACGTTGATTTTGGATTGGTCGCCCTCGGACCGTATTGTGCACAATTTGATCCTCTCGAAGGCGCGGGTAAGCCAAGCGCAGTTTGAGCATCTTGAAAAAGCCATGCGTTCTATGCGCGAGGACGGCAGTCTACACAAAATTTTTAGACGACATATCGGTGATAGTTTGGCGAAAGAAATCACCTACACCGATCGCAAGTTTTAGAAAATTTTTACCTAGAATGGCCTTAACGCGTGGGCACAAAAAGTGTGCCCACTTGACATAGCTCATGCTGAATTGAGGTGATTTAGTGCAGATCAATAAATTTTAGTAGAGCGCCAATTTTCCCGTCATCTTTTTTTCGGCGGGGTGGCGTCGCACGAGACAAGCTTAACGTTTGGTCGTTGGATCCCAATGCTCTGCAATCTTTCCGTTTTCTATGCGGAACATGTCAAACCAAGTAGTCGTGTAGGTCTTCGATGTATCCTTCGGGTCTCTCGCCTGACTGACAAAGGCCAACACTACCATGTCTCCCTCCGCGACTATCGACACAAGTGGCGCTTTGACTTTTACCTCAATCGATTTGGGCTGTGAGAATTGCTTGAAGAAATCGACGAAACCAGCTCTGCCTGTGGGCACATTGGGATTGTGTTGGATGTATCCTTCAGTCAAGTATTTTTCAGCGAGGTTGAGGTGGCCACCTTCAAAGACTTCACGCCAGAAGTCGTAGACGAGTCGCTTGTTCGCAGTCGCCTTTGGATCTGAACTGTACAAGAGTTCGTCGTGATTAGGGTTCGGCGTGACCGCGACTTGAGCTTGTGCTGCTAATGGGGCAATTGCTAGTGTAAGGGACAGGAGGATGGTAACAGCGGATTTCATTTTGAGTAGCTCCAAAGTGAAGGTTGGCGACGCTTAATTGCGAATGGAAAGGTGCGAAGCGTCGCTGTCGGATTTAATGTTAAGTGCGTGGCCTGTGCTTAAGGATATATTCAACATGGCAAATAGTGACATATACAAACCAAGGAATAGAAATAAACCAAACAACTGGAAGCAAATATGTAAACCAATACATTCCAATTACCAAAACAGAAGTGACATTAAAGTTCAATGCAAAACATGGGTTAAATTCTTTCCCATTGGTAGTGCATTCCAATGTCTTAAATACCCATTCTGATAGCAATATACCGCCGCCAATGAAACTTAATGGCAACAAGCTTGTGATGTAACGGGTAAGCCATTTCATAGCACTTAAGGTCAATCTAATTTGATAAAAGCAAATACTAACTTGTGAATGTTAAAAAGTACATTTAGATTAAGCTCTTTCGAAGCCCGCATGATGCTTGGCCGAATTTACTTTTGTTTTCTAAAATCGAGGTATATGAACTTGAGAAAAGTGCAGTTTAGAGAAAGCAGAATCTTCTACGTTAATCTGTAAAACATGGGACTAAAATACCAAAAAACTGCACCAACATTGGGCCAAGCCGTCTTGTGGATTGCTAAACGCGGAGGATACTTGGGGTGAACGCGCGACAGACCTCCGTGTGCAACCGTAGTCTGGCGCGGCTTCCTTTCCTTGCACGAAATCTCACAAATGTATCTTATATCTCGAAAAAATGAATGAGCGATTTAATGAACATTTGTGGGCAAACCTCAACCCTTGCGGGAGAGGGGATATCTAGATTTAAAAAAGGGACACGAACACCCAAACTACTTAGCAGGCATCGCGGGAATATCTAAAGTACTCACTGCCAATGCAAGGAAATCAACTGATTTTGCTGATGGCAGATTTAGTCCTCCAACGCCACTAATGCCACCAACGCTAGCAGGCGGCTCGTAAAATGCATCCATGGCACGCAATTGGGCATCGGCGAGTTTGGCATTTTTGTCGATAGAAAAACGTAGATTTACGCCGGCTTCTGGCATTACACTGATATTAAAATTCCATTTTTCAGTGGCTTTGTCGATCATCACCTTGTCCTGCAAACTTGCCTTCAATACCGTTACACCTTCAACCCCCATACGGGTAGAAATTGCATGCTCAGGACTCTGGATGTGAACCACAATCTCACGTTGCTCACCCACAATCTCATCTGATATTATTGTCATCCTCGGCGCAGCCAAAGCTGTCGCCGGTGCAACCTCAGTCCAATATTTCCACTCTGACCTAGGCGAACTGCGACCATACACGTCGGGTACTAATTTTTGCTCCGCTTTCGCACTAAATTGACTTAACAGCTCGCGATTTAAATGCTTCTGTGGCGTCAGCCAATAGTATTGCGATGTCTGCGGTACCGCGGCATAAATTAATTGCGGTGCGATGGGATAGCTTTGATGAAAAGCAGCGGTCGCGTAGGCGGCATACGCCATCAATCCGGCACTGGTTAACAAAAATACTGGCATGCGTATCTGTTGAAATAGCCACATCAACAAAGGTAGCGCGATGCCCAACAAGAGTGCGAACAAGATTACCGGCACACCCAGAGAATGAAAACCGAGTGCGATATTAAATAACAAGACGAGCGGGGCAAACAAAATCAGCGCAAAAGCAAAACCCGCCAACACAGTCCAACCATAGGCCGCACTCTCATAAGCAATTGCTTTGACATCCAAAACCAGCCAGGACAGAGTTACAAAAAATAGAGGCCATGCGAACAAGAAGCTGGCACCAGGGAAACGTAAGCTGGTGAACACTAGCAATATCAACCATACCAGGGCTGCGCCGAAACGCATTTCTGTAACGCTCAACCAACGTGAAAAGAATTGATACAGAGCGACAAAGATCAGCGTGCTTACTAACAAAATACCCGACAAATAAAAATGACTGGTATCGGGATCGATCAAGGTCAAATACGCTGGGTACAGTTGCAACAACAAATTCCACGCTCGTTGCGACACAAAACCGAGGGCAACGATCACAAGCAAAAACAGCAAAACCGCAGCGGCGGTGCGTAGCATACGCACAGGTTCACGTTTGGCCGCGATCCAAAAACTTAGCATCACCAAAGCACTGATTAACGCGGCAAGTGGCAAAGCATAAGCTGCCGGGTAGTGAATTAAACCGACAAGAGGAAAACTGAAATAAATGCTATCGTCCCCCTTAAGCTGATTCAAATCTTGATTGCCAAAATGACGTGCTAATTGCAAGACCATTTCGCCTTGCTGTTGTTGCGAGGCCGGATTGATCAAATCAGAGCGGTCATAACGCGTGTGATAGCTGGACAAATTTTGTATCAAAGCGAAGTTCAGACCGGGAATGCCTTGTTTTCTGAACACCGTAAAATCTGTGTCGTTCGGTAGCGCCTTATACACTTCATACATCATAGAATTACTGATCGGCTGACCTACTGCCTGGGCTAAACCCGCGACCAGTTTGCCATTGCCAACGCTAGTCTCAAACATTAAGACCGGGCCAGCATTGCCGCGATTATCAAAATTGAGCAGCATGCCGACGTCTTTCATCCATGGATGATCCGCCGCAAAGCCGCTAGCGCCCAGCAAACCTACCTCTTCAGCATCGCTAAAGACGGCGATCACATCATTTTGTAATGGGGGTTGCTGCTTCAATACACGCAAAGCCTGCAGGATGCTAATCACAGAAACGCCATCGTCACCAGCACCATAGCTATAGGGCGTCGCGTCATAATGCGCCATCAGCAGCAAGGCTTTTTTATCTTGCGCTGTAGTCTGCGCGGATTTACCAGGCAAACGCACCACAATATTCTGCACCTGACCACTGGACTTGCCTTTTTCGAATACGGCAAAAGTGCTCTGTATCTGAGGGTCTAATCCGATAGCCTTCAACTCCGCCATCAAATAGTCACGTACACGCGCATGGCCCGGACTACCTGCGGGGTGACGCTCTTGCGTGATTTGTTTTAACTGAGTCTGCGCTGCGGCAAGAGAGAAGGCAGTGGCATCTTTTGCTTCAGTACCGGACGGCAAGCGCGGCTGTACGCTCCAAAGCGAAAAGGCAATCAGCAACAAAATACTCAATAAGAGTAATAAAGCCGTGCGTGATAGTTGACTACCTGCTTTGAATAGAAAATGCATGCTGACTCCTAAAAAAGTGTTTGCATGCATTCTGACCCAAAACAAGAAACTTGAGAAACTATGTGCTAAGTAGTGCCGCAATTCGCATCAAGAAAACCACAGTTGCTGTTGTTGGACCTGTTGCTGTCCTCGCTGCTGAGTCAGGGATAATTCAACAGGAGTTTCAAGCAACATCGATTCCTGAATCAAAGCCATGTCCGCCGCACTAATCTCAAACAAGCCAAAGCGAAATTGATAGCCCCAATTTTTATTGTCACGAGAAAATTCCAAACGAGACAACAATGGCAAAATGCTAGCGCACTGAGCGTGATCCCAGCACACATCACGGCGAAAGGGATGAAAACCAGCATACATTTCGACTTGATAAGGCGCACGTTCCAAGACGGTACCGCAGGCAGTAAAGCTTTGTAGTTTATCCTTACCGCCAAAACTTTGGGTCGGTGAATAATAGATGACCTTATCACCGGCTCGCAAACGTCGCAGTGGTCCGGCTTTGCCATGACATACTTGCATAAAGCCTAGCTCCCGTCCTATCGCAACATGCTCGGCGCAGGCAACCGCGATCCAGTTTTTCATGATGCGGCAAGCGCTTCTGCAGGTACGAATACGCGCAAGCGATGTCCATCTGGGTCAAGTGCAACAAAAGTCAGGCCAAAATCCATGGAGGTCGGCACCTGCGCAATGACAACACCACGTGCCTGCCAGTTTTGATATACGAGCTCAAATTCTTGCTCACTTTTCAAAGCGATAGCCAATTCACCACTGCCCGATGCCGCAGTCACGACAGGCAATACACCGCTCTTCGCCCACAAGCCCAACTTCAAACCAGAACGTAAGGCAAACAGTGCGAAAGTGGGCTGAGCTTCTACTGGCTCTATCTCTAAAACATCAGCATAAAAACGCGCGCTGATCAAAGCGTCGTCGACGTAGAGTAAGGCAAAATTGGGATGTGACATGGCGGGTGCTAAAGACGTTGTTGTGTTCGCTGACATGGTGTGCTCCAATAAAAAAATAAGAAAAATCAAATATAGGATCTGTTTGTGCGATAGGTACGCGACCCCATAAGTGACATCTTATAAGCAGCTACTGTCAGTTTTTGTCAGCAGTAAATTGCACTGATGAACTATGATGATGAACTAAGCTCGAGATATTCCCTCCTGCGCACGCCATTCTTTGAGCAAAGCCTGGCGCCGGCGTGGATAACGTATTTCATAAACCTCAAATGAAACAATACGGTCGGTACGAAAGTGACGGATTTCCTGACGCAATTCACACCAAGCGATTAAGACCCGAATGTGCTCAAAAAATCCCAGCGCAAACGGCCAGATCATGCGCTGGCTAACTTTGCCTTGCCCATCACGATAATTGAGTAAGATTTTTCTTTCATTACGAATAGCGCTACGCAACAAAGGCAAGGCGGTATCGATGTCAGGCGCTTTCGCATCAGGCCCCACCAACAGAGTGTTGGTATCTAAGGACTGGCGCAAATCCTCAGGCAAAACCGTTGCGATCTTTTGCAATGCATTGCGTGCTGCCTGTGCCAAATGAGTATCGCCCCTCTCTGCGACCCAACGCGACCCCAGTACCAAAGCCTCAATTTCCTCTTCAGAAAACATCAAAGGCGGCAACATAAACCCTGGCTTCAACACGTAGCCCAAACCAGGCTCACCCACAATACTCGCGCCCTGCTCCTGTAGAGTCGCAATATCTCTATACAGACTACGCAAACTAATGCCCAATTCTTCAGCCAAAAGCTGTCCCGTCACCGGAAATCGATGACTACGTAATATCTGTATCAAATCAAGTAAGCGTTGAGCGCGGGACATGTTTTTGTGAGTATTTAAATGGAGAGGGAGTGGATAGTTTAGCGCATTTACTGGCAGAAAATGGCAGTATGAGGAAAGCTTTGTTCCCTCTATTTAATCCCATATCTGTCTTTTTCGTCCCACGACATAGGCCGCCATAGCGCTAACATTTTTGAGCCGACTCAGCGAATTGGGACGCGCTTATTTGCAAAGTGCATATTGCTTGCTAAAACAAAAGATATGAGGCAAACTAAATTTCTGTAAATTCGAACGTTAACCAGCAGTCCTATTCGTCTGATTGAATCTCCAAGAGGAATTATCATGAATTTATTGCAAATAATTTACGCCAGCGATCTGAGTAACTCCAATGAGTCAGAACTCAGCGCGATACTGGACGCTAGTGTGAGAAACAACGAAAAAAATGAAATTACAGGTATGTTGGTATATAAAAATGGCCGTTTTCTTCAAGTACTCGAAGGTGAAAAAGAAGCCGTTTTAGAGACCTATGAACGCATAGGTAAAGATCCTCGCCATCAGAGCATCGTTCTATTACTCAAAGACGAAATTGAGTCAAGAGATTTTAAGGATTGGAGCATGGGCTTTAAGAAGTTGCTTGACTCTGATCTAGAGAATTTTCCGATATATGCAAAGTATTTCGACACGGCACTGAGTGATATTGATATTGCCGCTCGGCCTTCCATCGCGCTCGAAATATTGAAAGTATTTTCTACTAAGTGAATGACGGTTTTTTAAGTTTTGTCATTCATAGAAAGTATTAGCTTGGTGGTCCAGACATTAAAGATCACTCGTATGTTGAGACCAACTAGCTGAAGCCCGAATTAGGTTGATGTTGGCGTATTAGGACTGCTTCCATTTCTATCTCGATTCAAAACGATAACCAACACCCTTAGCCGATTTCACGCGACGACATCAACCACTTATTCGGTTGTAAATAGGGCTCGTCTGTCATCTAGTTACTGATACGAGTGCTAAAGGCCTCAGCTTCGCGTTCTCTTAATTCCTACTTAAATTTTAAAAACCGACTGCATACGCCGAATCTCCACTTCAGCTACCTGTAATTTCCTCGCCTCCTCCTGCCAAGTAGATACCGCGCCGAGTACTTCATCAAGAATGCTTGCTGCTTGCTGTTCGCTTAAACGATAAAACTCATAGGTGGAGACAACTGCTTCGAGTGCATTGTCGGGTGTTGTTGCGATACCTAGATGTAAGGCGTGTTCACGTTTCGCTGGGTTCGGATTCATATCAAAAGCGGGGGCGAGTCTCCAGCCTGAGTATTCTCTTAAAAAGCCATGGTTGCGTAGATGATCGTCTCGGTTTCCGATCGCGACGTTGAACAATAATCGCTTAAATAGCTGAGCCAAATCGGCTTCGATAAAACCGCGTGCTCCGTGCTCTGTGATCACTTGGGCGATATCTAAATAGCTGCCGGATTCGCCGTCTTGTTTGCCCGTCATGGTCATGGCAGAGGCGTACATACGACGACGATAATTAACTCTATCAAAGCGTTGCACGCAGAAAGTATGATACTGAGAACCGAGTTGCTCAACTCTGGCATTGGGAACATTAATGCCCGCTTTGTTTGCCAGACGGTGTGCCAGATATTCCCATTTTCCTATGTCGTAGCGGTCTTCCTGCGCAGGGAATTTAGCGATCCACAAACTGCCGTCGACATCTTGAAAATTGGCTTTTGGGCGGGCACCGCCAAGCGATGAGCCAGGCGCCATCAGCATCGCGAGCCATTGTTCGTATTCTGGCAAAGATTCGATGCCAACTTCCTGTATTCGTGTGGCCAAGGCTTGTAATTCACGCAGTTGATTAACAGGCGGAACAGCAAATTCTGCAGCGGCAATAAACTTGCCTTGATCGTCCTGAAATCTTAAGCCGCCCATGCGAGAGGCGTCTTGTACGGCGAGTAAAAAATCGATATCAAAGAAGGTCTTGCTGGTTCTTTTTTCTTTAATGGCATTTAAAGATTCTCGACGTTCTATCAAGACGCGCCCCCATCGATCTGGCGCAGAATCACGAAAGATACCCGCGAGTGAGCCGCGAACCGGATACTGATGCCCAGCGACTAGTGGCAGATAAGGATCGATGGCATAAGCGTCTTTGTGCTGCAGCCACGTGCTGTCATAACTAAAAGAAGCTGGTGCATCGGTGTGATCAGAGATACGTAATTCGCCTATCAGCAATGACTGCATGTTGCCAATATCATCTAGCCAGATTTGGATAGGCGTAGATGCAAGAGTAGATGCCCGTGCCATGTTTATCCCTGATCGTTTGATGGCGGTTTATTCTTATATTTCGCCAACACCTGATTGATTAAGGATGGTGCGTTTGGCTGAACGGTTTTTGCTATCGTACTGGCATCGTGGGTTCGTTTTGGCTTTGAACTAGTAAGACTTTGTTTGGGTTTTGTAACGAAACTCGCATCTTGTAGTTTGCGCCCCAGCACATCTTCGCTGGCTAATTGATCGATATCGTGGGCTAAACCTAAAGTCTGTAACGCACTTAAATAGGAAGCAAATGCGACGGTAGGATCACCATTTTCAACCCGACGCAAGGTTTCTCTTGAAACCCCCATACGTTCAGCAGACAAGGTCGTCGTCAATTTGCGCCGTCGTCGGGCAAGGCGAATGCGTTCGCCAAAAGCCGCCATCTGTGCTGTTTGATTTGGGTAGAGTGTGAGGGATTTTTTAGCCATAATGACCCATATATTGGTCAAAATAATTAATTTTGTCAAATATATGAGCCATACAGATTCTATATTAATGTAATTTTGATCATTTTTACCACATAAATTAGGCAATATTATATAAATTGCCTAATTTATGCATCATACGTATCGAATAACTTGCGAAATCGCGAATTGGATTGATACTGATATGTTGAAGTTGTACTTGTTTTTATCCCAATTCAAACCGATAACCAACACCATAAACCGATTGCAGACAGTCGGCACACTCGCTGACGTTGGCAATTTTTTTGCGGATATTCTTCACGTGCGCATCGACCGTTCGGTCACTACTATCGCGGAAATCGTCGCGCGCCACGTCGAGTAATTGCTGGCGCGTATAGACGCGACTTGGATGTCGAATCAATTCGGCGAAGATATTGAATTCCACTTGCGTCAAATTCAGGATTTGACCTTTGACAGCAATACTTCGGTTTATCTCGTTGACCTCGAACAGCTTGGTCGGCATTGCGGTAGTTGCGTGAATTCCAGCGCGCCGTAATTGCGCTTTGACGCGCGCCATCACTTCGCGCGGGCTGAATGGTTTGCAAACATAATCATCAGCACCCGCATCTAAGCCATCAAGTCGATCGCTCTCATCTACCAATGCAGTCAACATGATGACAGGCACGTGGCTAAAACCGCGCAGCTGTTGGCATAAGCTGACGCCATCCAAACCTTGCAACATACGATCGAGCAAGACCACATCGAAAGTCTCGTCTTTCAAACGTTGTAGCGCCTCCAAACCATCGCCAATATGAACCGCTTGATAGCCACTGGCGCTTAGATAGTCCAATAAAACTTTGGCGATCTTGGCATCGTCTTCCACCACTAAAATTTTCGCCGCTGGCGGGTTCACTTCGGGCATCATTCGCCTCGCTTCACATCTTGTAAAGGAAATAGGACAGTGATTTTTACGCCACCGAGTGCCGAGGCACTGGCTTGAATCTCGCCACGATGTGCTTGCACCAACGTGCGACAAATCGATAAACCCAAACCACTCCCACCTTTGGCGCGCGACCTCGCTTTGTCTTCTCGATACAAGCGTTCAAACATCCTTTGATGTTGGTCATCATTGAGCCCGGGCGCGCTGTCTTCCAAACAAATACGGGCAAGTCCAGCGTCGCGCGTTAGCCGAATCAAAACACGGCCATCCGGATCAGTGTAACGCAAACTATTTTCCAATAAATTTTCGATGATCTGCGTTAGCCTGCCTGCATCAGCATGCAACATGACGGGCAGATCGGGCACATCCACTTGCAGCTGAAGTTTTGCTTGTTGCATACGCGCCTGAAAACGTTCCCCGACTTGCGTCAGCAATGCCGCCACATCGACCTGCGCAAACTGAAAGCGCAAATCACCTGCATCCGCTAAAGCCAATTGATGCAAATCATCGACCAATTTATTCAAATGATGAATTTCCGCTTCGATCGAGCGCACGGCGTCTAGGTTCAACGGCCGCACACCGTCAATAATCGCTTCGACTTCGGCACGCATGACCGTCAGTGGCGTGCGCAATTCGTGTGATATATCCGCCATGATATTTTTGCGCTTACGTTCATTGTCTTCTAAAGACTTGGCCATGGAATTGATGTGCTGCGCAAGACCACCAATCTCATCTTGATTTAATACTTCGGCACGCGCCTGAAATTGACCCCCCGCAATTTGCTGCGTCAGCTTGCGCAAACCCGCAATCGGTTTGACTAAGTGTCGTCCTAACCAAATGCTCACCAAGATCGCCAAACCAATAAAGCAACTTACGATCAAGATAATTTGTCTTATCTGCGAACGCACAAAATCGGAGGACACTTTTTCTAAGGCGAACTGCGGCAAAGGTGCCAGAACCATACCGATTTTCTTGCCTTCGACTTCGACCTCGGCTTTTAAGCTAGCTTGATGCGCACGCAATGGTCCAAAGATGCTGGTACCCTGCGCATCCACCAAGGAAATCCGTGGGCCAATATCAAAGGCATCGCGGGCAGGACGCGGTCGTGCATCGTCTCCGGATAGACGTTCTGGTGGTGGTCGTCTTGGACGCTCACGGGGAGGCTCACGTTCGCGCCGGCCATCTGCGCGTGGATCTGGATTTGACCGCTCGCGTTCAAAGCCCTCCCGCTCTGGTGGCGGCATATCTGGCGGAAGTCCGTCAGTGGGCAAACGAGACAGAGCCCGATCAATTAGGCGTTTTACCTCACCGGGGTTATGTTGCAGAGATTGGAAAGTGCCATTATCTCGATAATAAACAGACATAGCTCGGCTAATTTTCTGCAATTCGATTTCTTGGGTCTCACGCAAATACGCATTAAATCCAGACTGCAAACTACGCACCGTCAACCAGCCCATTCCACTCACGCTAAGAACGAGTACGATCAACACGGAAATGGAAATCTTTTTAGATATGGTCAATGGAAACACGTGACATCTCTCAAGTCGAAATTAGCTTCAAGTCTACATGGCAATTGTGAAGACATTATGCGTTTCTCTTCTTCCCGTGTGAAGGCAAAGATATCCCCGGCTATCACATTCGCGTTGCAACACCTGATAAGAGCCAAGCTTCTCAGCACTGGAGATGTCTAGATAGCTGAAAACTATTGCCCGGCATTATCCCGCAACACCGCCTTGATAGCAGGCTTGGGCACCTGCTGGCTTCGTGCTTGGCCACGCGACATGACCCAGCGCAGAAACTTTACCCACGGCGACCATGGACGCACTAACGGAACCACACCCACGGATGCTTGGGCAAGCGCAAGTGCGTCAGCCAACAAGGCATCATGGAGAGGACGGACGAACAATGGCCAAGTTAGCAGCGCTGGCCCTTCGACGCGCATGTCGATTGTGTGCCGGAGCATCGTCTTGTTCTCTGCTTTCGGCACAAGCTCGAACCAGTGCGAACCATTGAAGCCGCGTGGGCCAAGAAAGCGAAACTTCACCATCTGACCTGGACGGAAATCTTCAATCACATAAGCAATCGGACCATGTCCGCCTACTGCTCCGACACCCAAAGGACGGTCGAAGCGCATAGGTGGCCAAAACGCCTTTGGCCAAAGCGCATCGTTGTCGGATGCGAGTGAGTCAATTAGCGCCCCAACTTCTGAGGCTTCGGCAGGAATCTCGCGCTCGTGGATGTTTAGTATGTGCATAAAGGATGGCTCAAGGCATCTCAAGGTCGATTGACGTGCGCCGTGATTCACAGCCTGCACGAGGCACTGACAGTATAACGACGTCAATCTCGACTGTCAGGTTACGCGTTTTTCTCATGCTTGGCGTTTAGCTATCACCACCGCGGATGAGCGGAGCTACAAGCGCTTGTTATCGTTTCTCACGCTTCACCAGAAATATACAGCCGGCCAATAAAGTAGTAGACCAAACAACGGTCAGTGCAAACGGTCTATACGTCCATTGATAGGGATGCGCCGAACCTTCCGGATATAGTGCCGGGTAGCCCAACCAGTAGGCTAAGATTAGGCCAACTACATATATGAAAATAAGGTTATAGACCTTGAAATACGGAGCGATAAAGAAGGTCGCAACGATCCCAATAACTGGCAGTACAAGCGCTTCAACGTACATAACCCATACCCCAAGAGTTCTAGATATCCATTCGCTTAAAAAAGCGCCCGCGAACAAATATACGGGTATCAATAGAATGGTTAATAACTGTCGAAGTGCATTCATATGTTTTACTTAGCCATAGCCTGGGTTAAGAATCTGGTGCGTCATCCTCAAATGATGGGCTGGATGTCCCGCGAACTTGCGGGTGTCACAAGGTCTGATGACTCATTAACGATAAAGGTATAAAACGGCGATGAATCCTCTTCTTTCAACTCACGCACAGAATCAAGTTGCATTCGTTTTCCTACCGCTTTAAAAAAGCGGTAGGCCAATTCATTTTCTTTAAATGTCGATGCAGCCATGGGTTGTTCGACTATAGTAAATATTTGACGCACCGCTTCTAGAGCAACCCAAGCACCGCGATATTTAGGTAAAACAAAAAAGTCAGCAAGCTCCCAAATAGGACGATCTTCCAATTCAATCTTATCAAGCATGACAAAACCCACCAGCTTGTCACCGACCCATATTAGGTAAGCTTTTGCATCGTCACCGTCAACATAATGCTCAAGATCTGAAGCGGTAGAACCGTCATACAATCCGTTACTACAGATTTCTTCTTTACTCCAAGTTGTTGATTCAAAATAGTAGAGCTGAAGCAAACGTTGCAGAACGGTGGTTTCAGACATTTTTAGATTGGTAAGACTTACTTTTGGCATCATTCATCCAGATTATCTAAGAATTGAGAGTACGCAGTACGTGGCACGCACTACTTGGCACGCACTCATGCCGGACGTAGCTGATCTGCCAACGAGCGAGTCTTCTCTGTAAGCGCATCGCCGGTATGTAGCGTAGTCTTCTTCTCAATCAGCATGATGTGACACTCGTGCTCAGCGATTGGATTGTCAATTACACTTTTTGGCATGATTTTTACGTTTGAATTAAGTCTTGTAGGGCGGGTGCAACCCGCGCCGCCTAGATTCTGTACATAGTTGATCGACCGATAGACCGATATAGCGCGCGGGTTGCACCCGCCCTTGGCTATTTGTTTTGTTTGTGCCGAAGCGTGAGTATAATTTTTTTGTGGAGATTTTTACCTGCCAATTCATTGATGCGAAATTGTTCGTCAAGCGGCACGACTCGATACGTCTCCGTAGCGTTATACGCGCGATACTCTTTATTGCTTTCATAAGTTGCGAACAACAGAAACTGCTCGCCATGACAGGGAACATACTGCGACACCATGCGCGCTGCGCCCTCTTGTGTATCGCCTTTGATGACGGACATTACCTCAATGTTCGACCAGATCATACCGTTGATAACGATCGTTTGTTCAGGAGTATCAATGCAACGGGCAATGACAATATCTGGGGATTTCTTGCTAAGGTCGTCCCAGCTCGTGAATGGTGAGATCAGTACGGCGAACGAACTGCTAGTGGCGACAAACAAGCCAAGAGCAAGGATGCATATCTTTATGTTCCTGATTCTAGAAAATAGCATGCACATCTCCTTTGACACCTACCGTTGAAGCTGAGCCGCGAGCGGCGGATGGGCACGAAATGCCCAGAATGAAATGGGACCCTGAAGCGCCCAGCCGTTGCGAGTCGGCTCGAGCGCAGAGTTAGGCATCTTTGCGCCACTAATAAAGGGTTTTTGCCTGCCGAGCTGGAAGCTCCTGGTCGTAAAAGACACCGTCAATATCGTTGTTGGTCAGTGCGGATAATAGTTGCCCTGCAGTGGGCACGTTGGGCTTGACCGCCAGTTGCCCCTGTTCCCACAGTGATGATCGCAACAGCGCTCTTGCGCACTGAAAAAATACTGTTTCGACTGCGATCTCAAGCATACACTTTGGCGATTGCCCATTCACAGCAAACCGCTCAAGCAGGGACGATTCTGCGCAAATCTTGGCTGTTCCATTGACCCTCACGGTCTCGCCGACACCTGGGATGAAAAAAATCAGCGAGACGCGGGGGTCGTATAGAATATTTTTGAGGCTATCTATCCGGTTGTTGCCCCGGCGCTCAGGTAACAAGATGGTTCGATCATCTCGGATGCTAACCAATGGCGCAGGGTCTCCGCGTGGAGATGTGTCCAGTCCGTTTGGGCCAATAGTAGCCAGCACAGCAAACGGCGACTTCTCTATCCAAGCCCTGTAGTGTGGGTGAAGTAGTGGTACTTCCTTGCGGAGGGAAGCCTCTCCAACCGCACCAAAAAGCGTTTCAAGATTCTCAACAGTGGTGATGTATTCCATGTACAGTTTGACCCAATGGTTCTTTTAAGATGCCTAATGTTGATTTGAAATAAGCGCACATCGCGTAGCAAAATTCAGAAATGCACTCGTTTGTGCGTCATTTTCGAATGTCCTGTTAAATTATTCGTCAAGGCCTATAACGAATTCACCAGGTTCTGCGCCGAGCAAAATAAGTTCATTGCTCTCATGATCCCAGTACATAAATTTTCCACGCACTACCACAATCAAATTATCGCCAGCGTCACGACCGATGAATTGATCGCAGCGATCGGCTAGGACGTGGCTTTTCAAATACTTCGCATTTGTCTCTGAATCAAACATCTCATCGATAATGGTTTCACCGATATCGTCGTTGGGAACCTTTATTATCGCTCCCGTGCAAAGGTACTTATTCATAGGTAAATTTAACGCAAAGTTGGCACGCCTGCGTATCTATGTCCAAGGTCTTTTTAAATTTCATTTTCACTTGAGGCTCGACTTATGGTGTGACGCTGCGCAATCGCTAAGATACGGATTGATAAGACTTTGATATGGCAGATCGATGCCTTCTGAAATAGATTTGAAGTAGTTAATACTTTCCTCATCAAGTCGGATAGTGATTTGCTTTTTGAGTTGTGAAGCGTAGGGATTTTTAGATGCTTTCGAACAATCGTATTCGTCTCTCATGATTTCACCTTCGATAAGAAGCGGTTTCGTGATGACCAGCCTTCCGTGTGGAAATTATCCGGATAATGCTTTCATCTATATGGCAACAATAGCATACAAGCGAAAGATGCATGCTTGCGTTATAACCCAAAAAAGTGCACCGATCTTCATCTTAGGAATGATCGAGGTCAGCAATTAATTTCGCCCACTCATCAGAAAACGTAGACTGAATTTCCTCGAAGTTTAGCGGTGTTTTTTAAATTTTTAGTAGCTTTCGACTTAGTCCACCCAAAGCTAAGATCATTCATAACAGTCATACAATTACAGTGAAGTTACAAGTCAAGAATCAAAAAGATCAGTATCGAATATTTACTCCGATACTTACCCTTTTGATTCTCTTGATTTTTTAGATTTGTTGTACGCCAAATAAAGTCAATTGCGTATTAGTTGCGTACTAATCAGCCAGTTCCACCGAGAACCAGTTGAGTTTCGAGCCTAAGTCGATAGCCCGAATGCGCAGCACATGGCGGCCAGCCTCTAGTCGAATAGAGCCAGGTGCGGCCACGGTTTGCCAGACCTTGGAGCCACCAGTTGCGGGTACTGCCAGTTCTAGCACAGCTTGCCCATCCACGCTCAAAGCCAGACCCTTGCTACCGTCCTTGCTGGCCACGCGGAAGGCGATTCGGTAGTTGCCAGCACGCTGAACCTCAACACTGTATTCGGTCCAACTGTCCTTGGCCATACCGCCGGCCCCAGTCAAGTTCAAGCCAGCTTGGCCGCCCGCATCTTCCATATCCTCTTGCGGCGCTACCTTGCCAACGTAGGCCTTGTCCATCCGGTTTAAGTCTTCCGCCTGGATCCGACCGGGCAGCGTATGTACCTGATCGGCAGTGAACACCTGTGCACTTAACTCACTGAAGCGATCGCGGTTGACGGCCACCACCACATAACTGTGCTTGCGTGCTGGTGAGGTCTCGTCAACATAACTCGGCGTCTTCAGGTCTGAGGCAAGCCGCTTAAAATCGCCACCGACGCCGTCACTGCGGTAGACGTGGTAGCCGAGTACTTTGGGGTCAGGGCTGGCCTGCCAGCTTAGTCGGGCCACTGACTTGTCCTCTGTCAGTTGCAAGCCCTGTGGGGGCTGCGGAAAAGGCAGTAAGCTCTTGCGGTGTGCCCGTTCTACGGCTTGAACCTGCTTGAGTTCTTTCTCAAAGGCCAAAGCGGTCGGCGCCGAGCGCTTGTCGGCCGGGCTGCTCAGACTTTGGGCTAGTCGGAAGCCCTCGATTGAGCCGATCCAATCGATCGGGTTCGCACCGCGCTGGGTAGCGGTTCTTCCACGCCAATGCCAGGCACCGCCGCGCACGGCCCGCGTCTTGCAGTCACCGCTCAAACGCGCACTGCCGTCGGTCGGTGCGCCTTCGTAGTTCTCGCTCCCGCAATCTTGCAAATACTCGGTCACGTTGCCGATCAAGTCATGGATGCCCAGTGGGTTGGGTTTGTACATGCCGACGATGCTGGCAAACCCTGCACCATCATCGCAGGGTGAAATGCCACCCATAAAGCCCATGTAGGTGGCACCGAAACGCGCCAAGGCGGCATGCTCGGCCGATTGGTCGGACACATTGGCGTACTTGCAGATCTGCTTTTGATTGATGTCCTCGCCGAAGGGGAAACCAGGCTTGCCGCGGCCCGCGCTGGCCGCGTACTCCCACTCGGCCTCGCTGGCTAGGCGGTAGCTCTTGCCGGTTTGCTGTGCTAGCCATTTGGCATAGGCGTCGGCGCCGGTCCAGCCTATGCAGACCACGGGTTGGAACTCACTGTTAGTCAATGCGTTCTTATCCCAGGAGCCGGGCGTGGCGCCCGGCCCGAACCAGCCCTCATTCGGTTGATGTATGCAGCTGTCGGGCGCTTTGTAGCCAGTCGCTTCCACAAAACGTCGGAATTCGGCCACAGTGACTTCGTATTTAGCCAGCTTGAAGGGGGCAATCTTAACCTTGTGAATGGGTAGAGCTCGGGGATCTTGCGCGGCCTCGCCCATATAGGGCTTGCCGCCACCCATTTGGAATTCACCGCCGGGCACCGTCACCATTGGCGGTTCGATGTAGGCCACGCCCCCTTTTTTTGTCACCTTGGAAGGTTGGATTAAGGGATCGGTGGCCGCCAGCAAAGGGTCGTTCAACACCAACATTGACAGCAAAGAGAAGATTGTTTTCATTACATAGGTTCCTTGGAAAAAATGGATAGCCATCCACGAGGACGTAACGATGCCATAGGGATCCGCATAAAAGACAGCGGCAGGCGACGAAGCGACGGCAGCAACGACGAAGCGACATCGGTGCCGATGATTTACATTGCCCGGAACAAGTGGACGTAAGCGCGGCTGACCCGCAACTCGCGGGAGTGGCCTTTGATACGCAGGAACAGGCGGCTGTTGTCGTCGCGCCGGGTGCCAGCGAGATAGTCGAGGTTGACTATTGTTGAACGGTGCACCTGCCAGAAAAGCTCTGGATCAAGTTGGTCCGCTAATTCGACGATCGGAGTGCGGATTAAGTGTTCAGCGTCGGCGGTTTGTACTACGGTGTACTTGTCGTCGGCCTGAAAGAACAGTACGTCGCTGGCGGCGATCTGGTTCACAAACTCGCCCTGCCCAGCTCGTACGAAACGCAGCCGCGATGATGCTGCTGGCCCGCGCGTCAATTGTTGGATGGCTTGTGACAATTTGGCATCTGGTTGTGCGGCTTGACCGGCTTGTTGTAAGGCCAGCGTCGCCTTGACGCGCGCTATCATCTGCACCAACCGCTCGGTTTTCAAGGGTTTGAGCAGATAATCGAGCGCGCAATGGTCGAAGGCCTGCACTGCATAGGTATCGAAGGCAGTAACAAACACCACACGGGTTTCTCCTTCTATGCCCTGTGCCACCTCCAGCCCACTCAGACCCGGCATCTGGATGTCGAGGAAGGCCAGATCCGGCTCCATTTCCTCGATGCGAGTCGCCGCCTCCACGCCGTTGCGGGCGACGTACACGATCTCTAGTTCCGGCCACAACAGTTCCAGCTGCTCTTTCAAATAGAGCGCTAAATGCGGTTCGTCGTCGGCAATGAGCGCGCGCGTCATAATGATGTCTGGTAAGGGATGGATAAGCTTGCCTGCACGCCCATCGTCTGCGACGTCAAGCTCAAGGCTGCTTTGTCACCATAGCGGGTACGCAGCCGTTCGCGAATATTAGGCAGGGCCATGCCGTTGCCACGCTTGCGAAGGCGGTGCGAAACATCGGAATCAAGGCCAAGGCCGTCGTCAATCACACAGATGTCGAGCCGACCATCAACCACCTGGGCGCTGATGCGAACTGAACCGCCTTCAATCTTTGGTTCCAATCCATGTTCGATGGCATTCTCCACTAGCGGCTGCAGTAATAGCGGTGGCAAAGCAGCGGCGAGAGCCTCATCGCTGGCCTCAATCTCGAAGCGCAGGCGATCTTCCATGCGGATCTGCATTAGTATTAGATAGCTGCGTACCATGTTCAGCTCTGCCGCCAAGGTGCTGTCGGTGTCACGCAGTTGGCCGAGGCTGGCGCGTAGGTAGTCAGTAAAAGTTTCCAGCATCAGCTTGGCGCGTGGCGTATCGCGCCCCATCAGGCTTTGTACATTCGCTAGCGTGTTAAACAAAAAGTGCGGCTCGATTTGTCCCTGCAACAGGCGCAATTGAGCCTCAATCGCTTGATGCAGAAGTTTGTCTTGCTTGACCCGCAAACGCCACCAGAACCAGTTGGCGACTACCACTACCATGACGAAGGCGAGAAATCTGGTCTTGGCCACGCTGGCACTCATGAAAAGGCTCCACATATTCCTTCCATACAGCCAGCCGTAAAGACTAAAGACAAGCGAGGTGCCGGACACCACACTGGTGACGGCGATTGCATTGATGACCAGCGCAGCGCGCCAGTCGGCCGCTTCGGAAATTCGTTCAATGCTGGCTGCCGGTAGAATCCATTCCACAGCACGCGTGATGGCCACCATGCAGTAAGCGACTGACAGGCAGATGAACAGATTAAATACCAGCGAAGCACGCCACCAGCCAGGATCGCTCACCCGTCCAGTCAACAGGCCGTTGATGAGCATCATAACGAAACCGATAGGCAATGCCAGAGCAGCGCCGACCACTAGTTGTGCCCACAGCGGTTCCTGACGCTGCTTTTTAAGCATCCAAAACGAGCGCCACGCCAGTTGAAATGAGGGACTAATCTTCATGCCAATAATTATATCTGGGAAAAGAGAGCGAGTTACGCCGAATGTGATGAATCGACAGGAGTACCGACGGAATGCCAGCTTTGAATTAGTTTGTCATTTTTGTGCGAGTCCTCGTTCCAGGACTCGAACTTTGGAATTGCGCGGCACACCGTGGTCTGATGAGAGCTGTCGGCTCGAATAATGATAGGTCGTGCCTCATTTCGTCTTTTCGGAAAAAGCAGGTTTAGCGAAGAGTGAGTCAAGAGAAGTTAAGCTAAGAAAGTGGAGCGGCAAGCTTGATCGGTCAACAAACTGGTTGCAATCAAAGAGGCTTAAATGGGGGCGGAACTCAATTGGATAACACTGCCAAATTCAGGCGTCGCAGTCGATATTCCTTTGCTAGCGACGCGTTACACGGAGGCGACGCCAAACACCAGCATCACTCCAAATATCCAGGTGCAACGCACATTTGCAGCGCGTTTGGGGGCGCGATTTGGAGATGGAGGGGGTCAAAGCGATCATTCAACAAAAAACGGCGACCGAGCATAAACCCTAGATTCATATCGACTCACGAATGACTTAGGAATAACTCAGGATCTAAGCTTCTTCGAGAGGGTTCTCTGTATGGATGTTTGCTCTTTGAGCTGGGTCTCTTGTAATTGCTTGAGACGGAAGACATCAAATTCAAGTTCTTATTACCTTCTAAATTGGATGTCTTCGATTGGTCATTATTTCTTTTAAAAATTACGGTAGTGTCTGCAGTTTGAGTGCGCGTACAGCTGCGTGTACATGTTCTCGTGCGGCATCGCAATCTAGGCTGGCGAGTGATTGCAAGCCTGTTGTCTTGCCAATTTCACGCCGGACGTAACTGATCTGCCAGCGAGCGAGTCTTCTCTGTAACTGTATCGCCTGTATGTAACGTAGTCTTCTTTTCAATCAGCATGAGGTGACACTCGTGCTCAGCAATTGGATTGTGACGAACGCCCTTGGGAACAACGAAGACCTCACCCTCTTCGAGTTCAACAGTCCTATCCTCCATCTCGATTCTCAGATGGCCTTTAAGGACCAGAAACAGTTCATCCTCATTCTCATGGCTGTGCCATGCTAATGAACCGAGGACTTTGGCAACCTTGATGTAGGTGTCATCAACTTCAGCGATGACGCGCGGAGACCAAAATTCAGAAAGAGATGCTGCGATTTGTTTTGGCGATTTGGGCATAAGTAGGACTTTGTTTTTTTTTGGGTTAACTTTGGCTTGAAAGGCGTGCGCCGATCAGTCAATTATTTTATTGCTTGCGCTAATGGTGTGCATCATTTTTTCTGCTGTGCTTCATAACGCATATAGCGTTCACCTTCTTCCCAGGCGTGGTCATAACCCCACACCGTTAATTCGTCCTGTTGCGGTCCAAGATAATCAGGATTCGGTACTTGTGTCCGAGGATTTTTCTTTGAGACAAATTGATACTTAAAGCGTGGAAACTCAGTGTAGCCAAGGTACACGCGTCTTTCACCTCCGCCTACCAGAGGATAGGAGTAAACCTCAAGCTTCTTTACGATATCGCGAACCGGCGGATCAAGAAAGTTATTATACGAGAGCCATACATGATCCATGTATTGAGAGCGGGAACGCTCTGTCGGAAGATCAACTATTTCCAAAGGAGAGCCTAGTAAGGCATATACCTCAGCGCGGGTCATGCCTTTCTTCTCAGTCCGAACTCTCAGCTTTGATGTTAGGCGTTCGTGCCAGTATCGCTCATAGTTAAAGCGGCTTGGGTAGTTCGCCCAGCCATGCAATCTTTCTGACTCGTCAAAAAATAAGTAGAGTGTCACATTCGTCTGAGCAGTAATCCAATAGCTATACGACCTGTATAGTGTACCGACCTTCATGTCATCTAGGACGTTCTTGGGATAGATTGCGTAGTTGTAAAACTCCAGTATTTCCTTCTCGGAACGCACAGAACTTAATGAACCTTCTTTTACATACTGCTTGAGTTCGCTGTCGGAAACAGACTTCCGAATCTCATCTATGGTCATGCCAAGCTTCAGTGACGAGGCAATTCGATCCCCTGAGTTTCTGGCAGCATAGTATTTCTGAGGAAAGCTTTCAGTCGCGCAGCCGCATAGCATGAGTGCCAACAGAATTAATGGCGTCATTTTCAGTTTGAGTCTTGATGAACTTTGCATGTGAAATCCTTAGCGTCGCGCTGACCAGCGCTTGGCGTCCGAGTCGGGCAACAAGTTAAAGATCTTCTACTGCGACATTTTGCGCTCCTGAATCGTCAGTATACGAACCATTGTTTTCGGCTACTAACTTGTCTGAAGACGATACGAAAGCAGACAACACTAGCAGCTCTAGTAAAGGAATCTGACCACGTTTAACTGGAATATGCGGGAGTAGCATAACGGCGACGAGCGAAGCCCCTAATATTGGAACAAGCCAAACAATAAGCAATTGCATCCGTATCTGCCATGGGTCAAAAAAATCGCTCGCCAAAAGCTGGCGAGTGACCGAAATGGCCGGGATTAGATACAGTAGAAACAGACCCACCAAACTTAATGCAACAATTATTGTTTGCCAATTCATATTGATTATTAACGCTGATTTGAGAGGCGCGCGCGCCAATCTATAAATTTTAAGAAAGCGCTTAATTGCGCGTCATTTTCGAAAGTCATGTTAAACCTTAAGGTCATCAATTAACGTCTTAAGCATTGTGATATTCGCTTTATCTGATTTTCCACCATATTGAACATAAGCTTCTAGATATCCAAGCCAGCGTATTAGGAATTGAGAATCCGCATGAATTTTGTTCTTTTCAGATTGCCACAATTGCCTACATTCATCCAGTGATTTTTCAAGATCAACTCGTGCGCGATAACAATTGATGCAAAGCTTTCGAGTTTGCCAGATGTATGCCTTTCGAATTTCATATGCTTCTTGTTGCGCTTCTGCGGTGTATACAGATTCCTCCTTACAACGCGAACATTTATAGTGGCGATCTTTGTACTCAGTTGGCGCAGATTCATAGATGTACGATTGCTTACTGCTCGAAGACCATTTCTCTGGATTTGTTGGAACTGTCGACGGAACAGTAATTTTTTTCATGAGGTTTAACTTTAATTTAAACGGACAAGATTAAAAATTAACCTGACCAACTTGATTTATCAACAACAAGGATCGTAAAGGAAAGTCGAAGTAAATCAAATACATAAAATCAGACGTTGAGAGATATTCAGGATAACCAAAAACCAAAACGGGCAAGATGTTTTCGGCATATCTCTGCAAATCAAAGAATCAAATCATTTCAAAACAAGACAGTCTTGTAGGGCGGGTGCAACCCGCGCCGCCTAAACAAAGTACATAGTAGATCGACCGATATACAGCGCGGCTTGCACCCGTCTTACATGGCTAATGACCAAGAATCAAAGATTCAGCCGAAACATCCCAATACCGGAAAAAGTTCATTTTTCCTTCACAATTAGTCCCTACCATTGGTTCATGGCAACTTGAATGTAAGTTTCCAATCGCAACTTTGCGAATCATTGAACTTTTGGAGGCTCTATGTCGACAGTCAGCAAACCCGCATCACGAATAGCCAACAGTCCGACTCGTCATCTCTTTCGAGCACTTGGTCTTATCACATTGAGTGTTGTCCTCATGTCGACAGGCTATCCTGTATTTGCCCAAGCACAATTACCCTCAGCCAACCCAACTGCAGCGCTGACTCGACTTGAGAATTTGGGGCAGAGAATTTTCACTGATCGCAATCTCTCGGTTCCTGCTGGCACTTCGTGCGCCAGCTGTCACACTGCCAATACCGGTTTTGCTAATAATAATGGCTCTCGCATCGGCGTATCACAAGGTAGCGTGCCGGGAGCACTCGGTTTGCGTAATGCGATGAGCAATGCGTATAACAGTTTCAATCCGATATTTTCATTCAAAACAAGCGCCGATGGCGTTGAAGCAATTGGCGGGCATTTTTGGGATGGTCGGGCCGATACGCTTGCGCTGCAAGCATTGGGGCCTTTCTTGGCTAGTGCGGAGATGAATAATCCCGATTCCAACGCGGTCGTTTTAAAAGTCGCGGCAGCGCCCTATGCCGATATGATGAGAGCCGAATTTGGCAATACTATTTTTTCCAATCCGGTTCTGGCTTACCAAAAGATAGGCGTTGCGATTGCAGCCTTTGAATCGAGCATAGGTCTGCAATCTTTTAGCTCCAAATACGATGCGATGATCCAAGGGAAAGCGACTCTCACCCCCAACGAAAATCGCGGCATGACACTGTTCATGGATCCAAAAAAAGGCAATTGTGCTGCGTGCCATTTGATGAATCCGGATTCCAAGAATCCAAAAGATTCCTTATTCACCGAATTCACTTACTACGCATTGGGTGTACCTCGTAATACTGCGATTCCACAAAATGCCAATCCCAGCTTTTTTGATCTCGGCATTTGCGGACCAGCACGCAGCAAACCTGCGCTCACATCCAACGTACCATTGTCTGTATCCATCGACGATTTTTGTGGAAAATTCAAAATGCCAAGCTTGCGCAATGTGGCGCAACGTCAGGCATTTATGCATAACGGTTTCTTCAAAAATTTGCGTGATGTAGTGGCTTTCTACGCCACACGAAATGCCGATCCACGTCGGTGGTATGGTGCTGCGGGGGTACCGAATGATTTACCCTTGGCGTACCAAAAGAATATTGTGAATGACAAAGCACCATTAGACCGCCCGCGTTCTGCTGGCCCGGCGCTATCACCCGCTGAGTCCGAAGACATTATTGCTTTCTTAGGGACACTCAGCGATGGCTTTATCATTGCAGCAACTCCAACGACCACACCAACGCCACCGAATAATCCGAACACGCCACCTGGGCCTCGCGTTCCGCCAATTAACCCATTCGGCAGGTAGCGCAGCACTGAATTTACCCCTCCCTAGTAGCATTCATATGCCCGCTTCAACGCGGGCATTCTTTTTACTTAAGTCTTGCTCAACACTCGCTTGAGTCGGTATTTTTATATGACCGTGCCCAACTTGCTCTCGTCAGTCGCAGGAATCATCACTGGAACCTCCGCAGCTTTCCCCAATGCTTTATGCATCACATCGTGGTCTAACTCACCTTCCCAATGTGATACCACCACCGTCGCAACACCGTTACCAATAAAATTCGTCAAAGCGCGTGCCTCAGACATGAAGCGGTCTATACCAAGAATCAAAGCTAAACCTGCGACGGGAATCGACGGCACTACTGCCAAAGTCGCTGCTAATGTGATGAAGCCAGCACCTGTCACGCCCGATGCGCCTTTTGAAGTCAACATGGCGACACCTAGCATGGTTAATTGTTGCGTCAGAGTCAGTTCGATATTTAAAGCTTGCGCCACAAAGAGCGCTGCCATCGTCATGTAGATATTGGTGCCATCCAGATTGAAAGAGTAACCAGAAGGTACGACGAGACCCACCACCGATTTGGAACAACCCATTTTTTCTAGCTTACTCATCAAGGGTACTAAAGCAGACTCGGAAGACGAAGTACCGAGTACGGTCAGTAATTCTTCTTTGATATAGGCAATGAAGCGGAAGATATTGAAACCGACCAACATGGAAATCGTACCCAAGATAATGACAATAAATAAGGCACATGTCAGATAAAAACTACCCATCAACGCGGCTAATGGTTTTAAGGAAGCGAGACCGTATTTACCGATCGTGAAAGCCATAGCAGCACCAGCACCGATCGGCGCTAACTTCATAATCACATTCATCATGCCGAAGAAGATGTGTGATGCTTCTTCGATAAATAGGTGTACCGCTTGCCCAGTTTTCCCCATACGCATCATGGCGTATCCGAACAAGATTGCTACTAGCAGCACTTGCAATAAATCGCCCGAACCAGTGAAGGCATCGGTAAAAGTTTTAGGAATGATATGGAGCAAAAAGTCGACCGTGCTTTGATCATGCGCCGCCTTGGCATAGGTGGCAACCGCTTTGCCATCGAGGGTAGCAGGATCGACATTAAAGCCTGCACCAGGCTTTAAAATATTGACGACAATTAGGCCGATGGCTAAGGCCAGTGTGGAAACGACTTCAAAATAGATCAGGGCTTTACCACCGACCCGTCCTACTTTTTTCATATCGCCAGCGCCAGCGATACCAAGTACCACGGTACAAAAAATCACCGGGCTGATCAACATCTTGACCAATGCGATAAAGCCATCGCCCAAAGGTTTCAATTTAACTGCGTTGGCAGCATCGAGAAAGCCAAAAAGCCCGCCGCAAAAAATGGCGAGTAACACCCAAAAATATAAATGTCCTGTGACGCGTTTCATGTCTCACTCCTGATTGATGTAGGCCTTCGTCTGGCTTGGCGAATGACAGGACATTAGCTTGAGTTATTTGGCCTGATTTATTTAGCACGATTCATTTAGCACGATTCATTTAGCCTGAATCAATTGGCTTGAATCAATTAGCTAAACCGCGACCGCGATCAGCAACACACTCAATGCACTATCCTTGCACGCATTATCGGGAAGCTGTTTTGTAGCGTCTATTGTGGATAACCGCAGATGCTGATAAAAGATCAACGCTTTAATTGATACGCGCTGCAATGCGGTGCGCACGGCGCGCCCTACAGGACTTTCCCCCAAGTGCAGTTCCGCCCGAAGTCGCTTTTTTAGCAGTTCAATCCACCCAGACTGCAATTCGTCGCTTCTTGCTCAACATGCGCAAGCGCCTTGGTTACAGTGCGTTCCTCAGTCTCGAACTCCAAATAACCAAATTCATTTAAGGATCTACCATGCGTACTATTTTTGCTCTCTGCTCTATTCTGGCTTTTTCTGGCTGCGCCATCATTATTGCGCCGGACGGCAACGATGCCCGTTTTGAATCCGCATGGAGCAGCAATGCGGTAAAAGGCAACGGCGAGGTGACTACCGATAAGCGCGTTGTCACCGGCTTGAGCTCACTGAACGTGAGCGGTCCATTGCAAGTAGAAGTGCGCGTCGGTGGTACTGCTTCTTTGGAGATTATTGGTGACAGTAATATAGTCGGTCTGGTGCAAGCGCAAGTTGCGGGCGATAGTCAGAAGATTTGGATAGACGATAAATTCTACAGCAGCAATCCCATCCGTGTGGTGTACACCGTACCAGTATTACATGACATTAATTCGAATGGCTCCGGCCGTTTGATGATCAATGGTCTCAATGGTGGTAATTTCAATTTGAAGAATAATGGCTCACGCACTGTCGTATTAGAAGGCCGCGTGACCCAACTTGATATCAGCTCTGTCGGTTCTGGCAGAATCAATGCAACAAATTTGCAAAGTCAGGATACCAAAGTACGCGTCCAAGGCTCTGGCTCCATCAATCTCGGTCAAATCAGTGGCAATGAATTGAATGTAACCGTACATGGCTCTGGCTCTGTCAATGCCAGCGGCAATGTGCGCAGTCTGGTTGCGCAAACGCATGGTTCTGGTTCTGCGGAATTGTCTGCAGTAAAAAGTTTGACTGCGGATTTGGGTGTCTATGGCTCGGGTGATGTCAGTGCAGCGGTATCACAAAACGTGATTGCACAAAGCTCAGGTTCAGGTCACGTGACGATTTATGGCAATCCAGCACAACGCAATGTGAATGGCAAACGGGTTAACTTCATCAACTAAATTTTTGAATCAAGCATTCCGGACGCGCTGCGATTGAGTCCAAGCGAATTGTGTTGGCTCAATACACAGCGCGTCGTAAAAACAGGTCGTGATTATAAGCACATTGAGCGAACTAATTCGAAAGATTAGTTCGCTCATTTAGTTTGTTAACTTAGTTCGCTCACTTAGTTCGCTCACTTAGTTAGCCGAATTAAATTTACGAATTAAATTTAAGAATTAACTAGCCGCCACCACGACCTGATTCCTACCATTTGCTTTTGCTGCATACAAAGCTCGATCGGCGCGCTTAACGACTTCATCATAATCTTTGTCATCGACTCGGGACAATGCGACGCCGACACACACGGTGACCTGACCACATCCCGGCATGACGTGTGCCTCGACTAATTTGGCAATTTTTTCTGCCAAAACAGTTGCACCAGTAAGATCGGTTTGCGGCAATACGCCGATAAATTCTTCACCCGCATAACGTGCGACCAAATCACTGTTTCTGACCGCCATCTTAAGTAACTCAGCTACCTGCTGTAAAACCTGATCGCCAATCGCATGACCAAAACTGTCATTGACTTTTTTCAAGTTATCGATATCCATTAAGAGCACGCAGTAGGTGTTGTCAGTACGCAGCATCCTTGAATGTTCCTGTTGCAAATGCTCATCAGCGGACATGCGATTGCCCAAACCTGTTAAAGCATCTTGTCGAGCCAATAGTTCTAATTGCTGCGCCAACGATTCTATTTCCAAGGTAGATTTTTTCAGCGCAAAAGCTCGCTCTTCGACCTTTTGTTCTAGCTGATCATTGATATTCAATAATTCACGTTTCCGTTCGAGTAATCTTGAGGTCATCGCATTCAGGGATGCGATCAGCACTTTTAACTCGTGGGTCGTCGAATGCACCTGCGATTCCGAAGTTTCATCGCCATCGGCTACTCGCCTGGCGATAGCCGATAATTGTTCGATGGGTGCACTAATTGCACGCGATAACCAATACGTCAATAGCATCAAAACGACCGTTGCGATCAACCCCAGCAGCCACAATTTTTGACGCAATTCGTTGACATCACTCAGCGCCTGTCCCACAGGCTGACGTACCATCACTTGCCATAGCTGTTGCGATTCGCCAAAGAGATTGATCGAAACACGACTGGCCAAATAGGCATTCTGATCCGGCCATTTCGACATTTGATAAGCTTGGCTCGTCATCGCTGCCGGTACGGCGACTTTTCCGATCGCGGAGAAAGGCGACAAGACCTCATTGTTTTTATTGATTATGAAAACCTCGATGCCATTGGCTCTGGCACTTGCAGGCAAATGACGTTGTACGATTTCATCCACCCAACGCCAGTGCACATGCGTAGCCAACACGCCACGGACTTTTCCTTGCTCATCAAAGACTGGCGCAGCAAAATCGACGAAGCGCAATGGCTCTTGATTAGCCCCTTGGGCTTGGCCTGCGCTCAGATATTTACTTAGTAAGGCCGCTTCATGCACATCACCAAAAAAACTGGTTTTTGAACCGAAGATAAACCATGGGTGGGCGACGACGTTCTCAGCTTCCAGTAGACCATCCGAGCTAGCCTGGACTTGGCCTTGTGCATCTGCCACGCCAACCCAGGCGTAGTGACGATAAGTGTTCTTGGTGCGATCCAAAATTTTTCGTAGTTCGCCGCTATTAAGCGGTGCTTGCATCAACAGCGGTGACTGCGCTAACAAACCAACTTCGCGCTGGCGTTCTCGCAGATTTTCAGAAATAGATATTGCGATTGCCTGTGCCAACTTTTGTACCGATTCACCTTTGGTTTCGGTCATGCGCAAGCTGAGAAAATAGCTGATATACACCGATACAGCGATACCGATAAGCAAAGCAAGGGTGCCAAACAATAGCGTCAAACGAATTCGTAAACTACTCAATAGTCGCGCCATGATCTCTATGCCTGAATAGGTGGATAGGGGGAAGTGTCATGCCATGATACGAGTTTCTTTAACAACTGTATTGCAAATTGTTCAGCATAAATAGCGACTAGGCATTAAGACAACATTTGCAATTGAGATTAGCAATTGAGCTTAGTAAATGAGGTCAGTAAATGAGATTAGTAGATGAGGCTTGAAATTCGTCTTAGCTATCCTGAACCTTGTCTTCGGATAACAAACCCCGACTCATAAAGATGAGCAAAGTATGTTGCGCGCTTTGCCGTAATTTTTCCCACAAAGGCGATTGCTGCAAAATACTCAATGGCGGAAAGGGTTGTACCAGATCCTGAGAAATCGCGTGCCAGATAGTTTGAAATTGGCTAATCGCTAATAGTTCGTCTTCCGAAAAAACTGGGGCGAGCAATTCTTTACGCCAATCGGGACTGACCCAGTCTGACCATTGTTGAATGATTTCGTTAGGCACATCCAGATCTGGTGACTGCTCTAAAAATGTCTGTTGTGCTTGAAACGAGGCAGCCACCTCCAGATATTCAATAAGACGATTTCTGACTCGTTGTAGCAGAATTCGGGCAAAATCCCGATCCGAAGGGCGCGCGTTGGCAGGCTCAGATTGTGGCGAAATGTCCATATTTTTTCTAGAAATTATCCATAAAACGCGAAGAAACGACATCATACGCAAAAGCGCGTCAGACCAGCAAAAGCGGGCAAGCATGCCTAAGTAACTTTGGTATGCTAAAAAGCTAAGTATGCTAATAAAGCTTGTTGAGCTAAGTCAGCTAAAACCAAAAAAATTGCCAAACAAAACTTCTTTTTAAGATAGCCAAGCAAGAATGTAATAGACTCGCAAATGCTCTTTCACGTTGATCAGAACAAACCACTAACTTTATGCTGAGCAAATTTCTTTCATACGCTACACCAAGGATGCACGCATCCTTAATGCTAGCACCTATCTTTTTGGCATTAGCTCAATTCAGCCCGGTGGCCTTAGCGCAAAAACCAGTTCTCAAGGGAGTCACTAGTGCTGAAACCTATCCTTACAATTTTCAAAAAGACGGCCAGGTTCAAGGATTAGCTTACGATGTCACCAAAACACTGGTGGAGCGAGCGGGATATCAGTTACAAGTCGACATCGTGCCTTGGCCGCGTGCACTCCAGTTAGCACAAAACGAAAGTGGCACCATGATTTTCAGCGTGGCGCGCACCGCTGTCCGGGAGAGGATATACCACTGGATAGGGCCGATCACCACTAGCGAAGTTTGGCTCTATAAACTGGCATCGCGTGCCGACATTAAGATTACCGAGCTGCGCGACGTTAATCCTTACCTAATAGGCGACATAGCAGGCAATTCCACCTTAAGCCTAATCAAATCGCTAGGCTATAAAGTCGACACCGCGCCGTCCAATATTTCCAACTGCAATAAATTCAAAATCGGCAGGGTCGATTTGATCCCTTTTGACCCGAACGGCGTCGATACCTTCCTACAAACCTGCGGTATCGATCCCCAGCAAGTCGTAAAAGTCTTACACCTACCTCGCGACACCGCGCTGTATATTGGACTGAGCAAAAACACACCCGCCGATCTGGTCACGCAATTACAGCAAGAATTCACTGCGATGAGTAAGGATTACACTTTGCAAAAAATTGTGCTGCGATGGAAGCAAACCCAGATGAATAGCAAAAAGTAGACTTGTGTATTTAGAATTAGTAATCACGGTGCGTACCACCTAAGAAACACACAACATCACTCTAAATATCCACAGGATCTATCTCGACACCCCACTTAACCCGCACTTTCATGCTGCGCAGCTCGGCGATCCAGTCTTTTAAGAAGGCTTGCAAGGCAGGGCGAGAATTGGATTCGACTAGCAATTGAGCGCGTTCTACATTGTGGACACGCACCATGGTCATAGGAATCGGGTCGTTCATGGTAATGCCAGCGTGGGCTTGTACTGGCTCGCACTGGCTGGCCATTTGCAGAAAAGCAATGGCGGTTTCTAATTCCCGCGCTTCCGCACGTAGCAGTGCTTGGTAAATGAAGGGCGGCATGGCAGCTTGTTGCCGTTCTTCTAAAAGGTCATCGGCGAAGCGCGGATACTCATGCGCCATTAAGGCGTGATACAAGGGATGATCGGGATAGCGGGTTTGGATTAAGACTTCACTGAGATTGCCGCCCTCTTTCTGTCCGGCTCGACCAGCACGACCGGCGACTTGCATCAATTGCGCGAACAAGCGCTCGCTGGCGCGAAAGTCTTGCGAGAACAAAGCGCTATCGGGATTCAGGGCAGCAACCAAGGTGAGATTCTTAAAATCATGTCCTTTCGCTACCATCTGGGTACCGATCAGGATATCAACTTCACCCCGATGCACGGTATCGAAAGCTGCTTCGGCACTGCCTTTTAAACGCGTAGAATCAGCATCGATGCGAAAAACTCTGGCTTCCGGGAATAAGATTTTTAAGCCTTCTTCCAATCTTTGGGTGCCACGCCCCAAGGGTTGCAGATCAACATTGCCACAAGTCGGGCAATTACGTGGGATGCGTTGCTCCAACCCGCAATGATGACAACGTAACTTTTTGTCTAGTTTGTGCATGACCAGATGCGCGGTACAACGTGTGCAATTACTGATCCAACCACAAGCATCACAATGAATGACTGGCGCGTAACCACGCCGGTTCAGAAATAGTAGTGATTGCTCACCCTTCTCCAAACGTAAGCGGATTGCCGTTACTAATCTTTGGGTCAGACCTTCGGACGGCTTTTCGCTTTCAGTATTGACGATCTTCACAACTGGCAAGACCGCCGATTGCACGGCGCGTTGGCGCAGCTCTAATTTGCGATAGCGTCCCGCTTTGGCGTGTTGCCAGGTTTCTAAGGAAGGCGTGGCCGAGCCCAACACAACCGGTATCGCCAATTGATGTGCACGCCACACTGCGAGGTCGCGCGCTGAATAACGCAAGCCTTCTTGTTGCTTATAAGAAGGATCATGCTCTTCATCGATCACGATCATTTTCAAGTGTGGCAGGGATGACAAAATCGCTAGGCGTGTGCCCAGAACAATTCTCGCCTCACCAGTGTGGGCGGCTAACCAGTGGAGTAGGCGCTCACCTTCGGCCATGCCACTATGCAAAGTGGCGATTTGTATTCCCGAAAAACGCTGACGGATATTGCCTTCGAGCTGCGGTGTTAGGTTGATCTCTGGTACTAAAATCAGAATTTGTGCTTGACTATCGTTCGCTAAAACCCGTGCCGCAGTTTGCAGATAAACCTCGGTCTTGCCGCTTCCCGTCACGCCATACAATAAATAACTGGCAAACCCCGTCGTACTGGCAATCGTTTCTACCGCCGCTTGTTGCTCGGCATTAAGGGTAGGCTCTTGATTCGGCGTCGCATCGTGTTCGTGCGCTAGCTGCAATTTTGCCAACTTCTTCAAATTGCGATCTAATGAAGTTGCTTTTGGCACGCGCAGATTTTTAGGCAAAGCCGGAATCGCCACCTCACCCAAAGGACGCTGATAGTAATCCGCCGCAAAGCGGCACAGATCGATCCATTGCGGACTAAGCGCCGGACATTGATGGCGCACCGCCAATACCGTTTTGATCTTATCCGCAGGCACCTCGGTCTGGTGGCTAATCCCCACAATCAGTCCTGCTATCTCTTGCCGACCAAACGGCACCAAGGCTATCTGCCCGATCTCAGGGAGTGGACAGCCGTCTTCCGGCAGCCAACGGTAATCGAAGAGTCTGTCAAGGGGGGTGTCGAGTGCGATAGTGAGGTAAATGGGTTCCACGAACTTAATGTAAGGCTTGAGGTAATGCGCTAACTATCGGTTTCATAAGGTGTTTTTGCTCTATCCACAATTTCTGTGGATAACTTTGTGGACAAGAACGTCTTGACAAGCGGGAGTGCTAGATTCTATGCGGGTTTCAACAGAATGCACAATTGCGATGCACAAAAAAATTCGTTTAAAAACAAAGACTTAAAAAAATTCACTTTAGGTAAAAAACAAATTTTCATATTATTTTTTTGTGTGTCTTTTTTTGTGAATAACTACTAAAAAATCTAGCTTCAAAAGTGACTTATCCACCGCACTAGCCTTAGCTTTTTAAGCAATTCACAGCGCTAAGCCGCATGCCCACTACGTTTTGCACAGCAACATGATGTCATTACTACATATATGCCGAAAATTCTTGTTTTTTCGCCCAATTTTGCAGAGACCGCACAATACGGTTTGTGCAAAATGGGGCTGCCAAAACATACACGGAGTATTTTGCCTGCTAGCAATTAAATCACTACCAGCGGGCATTTAGCGAACAATTAACCCGCATTGCTGCGCTGCTGACGACTCACTTCATGCACGGTTTCCACCAATACTGTCACCGCATCAGGCGAGGTAAATTGAGAAATACCATGTCCCAAGTTAAATACGTGACCATGACCCGCACTTGGTGTGCCATAAGAATGCAAAGCGGCGGTCACTTCTTTGCGAATTTGATCTGGCTCAGCAAACAAGACCGCCGGATCAAGATTACCTTGTAAGGCCACTTTATCGCCAACACGCGCACGTGCCTGACCCAGGTTCACAGTCCAATCCAAGCCCAAAGCATCCGCACCGATATCCGCGATCTGCTCTAACCACAAGCCACCACCTTTGGTGAACACGATACAAGGAATACGCTGACCATCTTTCTCGCGTTGCAATTTGCTCACTACTTGTTGCATATATTTCAAAGAGAAGCGCTGATAAGCCGCGTCTGCCAGAGCACCACCCCAGCTATCAAATATCATCACTGCCTGCGCGCCAGCATCGATTTGCGCATTTAAATAGGTGGCAACAGCTTCCGCATTCAAGCTCAAGATCCTATCCATCAAATCAGGACGCTTGTACATCAAAGTCTTGATACCATGGAATTCACGCGAACCCTGACCTTCGACCATATAGCAAGCCAAAGTCCACGGGCTGCCGGAAAAACCGATCAAAGGCACACGACCATCCAAGGTGCGGCGGATCTGCGTCACCGCGTCAAACACGTATTGCAAGCTGCCTTCTTCCGGTACTTTCAAGTCCATGATGGACTTTTCATCTTTCAAAGGACGTTCAAACTTAGGACCTTCGCCTTCTTCAAAATACAGACCCAAGCCCATCGCATCCGGCACGGTCAAAATATCCGAAAACAAAATCGCCGCATCCAACTTAAAACGATCCAGAGGCTGTATCGTCACCTCGGTAGCAAAATCAGGATTTTTCGCCAAACTCATGAACGAACCCGCCCCTTTACGGACAGCACGATATTCCGGCAAATAACGTCCAGCCTGACGCATTAACCACAAAGGCGTGTAGTCAGTCTCCTGACGCATCAAAGCGCGCAAGAAGGTATCGTTTTTGAGAGGAGCAAAAGTGTTAGACATAGAATGCTTTCGTAGAGCTAAATTTGACAAGCCCGTATTATCCCTTATCTCAACCCAAACCGCCTACGTAAAATGTCAAAGCGGGTGCGGGAGGTGGGCTTAAGACTGGGGGGAGATAGCTTGACGACGCCAAGCACATCACCAAAATTGTTTGCTTGACGCGAGCAAACGACTTGATAGAATGGCCGTCTTTAGTGGTGACTCTTTTCATAGCTATTTTATTACCACCGTAAATGGTATCAATTAAAGCAGAGCAGCTATTCACTTGGGTTTGCTGGGGATTACATGAAAAGTGTTATGCGGCACGTTAATCTATTAGGCGGCATTGTGTCGTCTTTGTCTAACTCCTAACAATGAAGGATCACCAATGGCAGATCAAAATCCTTTCGTACTTCGATCCGATGAGGTCAAGAAAAAAGAGCAAATATTCTCTCACCCGTGGAACCCAAATTCCTTGGTGTCCACTGTTTCCCTTAGCCGCACGCTCGGATTGCGCCGAAGTGGGGTCAACATTGCACGCATACCTCCCGGGAAAGAATCCTTCGTCTATCATTCTCATCACTGCGCAGAAGAATGGATCTACATTCTCTCCGGTCGTGGCGTTGCAGAAATAGATGGTTCAGAGGTCAATGTTTCGGCTGGGGACTTCATGGCGTTCCCAACACCGTCCGTAGCACATCACTTGAGTAATCCGTTCGAAGAAGAACTGGTCTATCTCATGGGAGGTGAGAGTGTGGACTTCGATATCTCAGACTTCCCGCATCTAGGAAAACGAATGTTGCGTAGAGGTGCAGAGATCGAGATCTACGATGAAGAAAATGCCAAGCCCTTCGGTCCGCTTTAGAGCTAAAAACAGTTCGAATACACTCCGACTTTGCCTCCGCTAAACATCGCTACCCGATGCCGTTCAACTCAGTAAGGCGCAATGCATCGCATCTTCAGTCACTGATAAAACAAGGTGGGGCAAGTCTCATTTCCGATCAAAGAACAAGCACTTCCCGTCACGTTGCCCGAGAAGGTGAAACGCGAAATTGGCAGTTTTGTACCGGCATCCAAAATCTATTTTCATGCGCACTGCTCAACCGACCTTAAGGAGAACCTAAGCTTCTCACGGTTATATTTTGCACTAACAAATTTTTTGAATCAATTGCAGCGATGAAGCTATCGTTTGAAAGTGTTGTTGGCGTAGGTTTCAATCGTTTTAGCTGGCTTGGCCTTGGGTTATGTCGCCGTCAACTTGCGTGATTGGATGAAGCCTGACTATACCG
>CAUPKC010000018.1:0-71503 GCA_963511665.1 uncultured Undibacterium sp. | reverse complement strand
TTTATAAACTTCAAACCCCAAAAAAAACTCCGCCGCCGAGGCGCCTAGCCCGCCTATAAAAAACTGGTTTTTTGCCTTTCTCTGCGCTCTCGGCGCCTCTGCGGCTAGCGCTTTTGCCATTCGTTTGCTCTCCATACCGCCACACGATTGCCCTGAGCTTGTTCTTCTGCCAACGCAGGGTTTTCTCAGTTTCCTTTATACTGGCGGCCATCGATCTATCTTTTAAGGAAATATCATGATCGACGTTCAAATTTGGATTAAAGAAACCGTAACCACGAACCCTGTTGTGCTGTTCATGAAGGGCACTGCACAGTTTCCACAATGTGGTTTCTCTGGTCGTGCTATTCAATTATTGAAAGCCTGCGGCGCAGAAAATATAGTCACGATCAACGTATTAGAAGACCCAGTCGTGCGTCAAGGCGTCAAAGACTACGCAAACTGGCCGACAGTGCCACAGTTATATATCAATGGCGAATTCGTCGGCGGCTCAGACATCATGAATGAAATGTATGAAAGCGGCGAATTGCAAGCCCTGATCAAAGGCTAAGCAATTTACGCTATGAACACGCCGCTCGCACCAAAACGGATTATTGTCGCCATTACCGGTGCGACGGGCGCTATCTATGGCGTGCGTCTGCTACAGCATTTACAAAACCTGCCTGGCATACAAAGTCATCTTTTGATTTCGGATGCCGGGGTTTTGAATATTCATCAAGAATTAGATTTAAAACGCAAAGACATAGAAGCGATGGCCCACGTCGTGCATGCAGTACGCGATGTCGGCGCGACCATCGCCAGCGGTTCGTTTCAATCGGATGGCATGGTCATCGCACCCTGTTCAATGAAAACCTTAGCTGCAGTCGCACACGGCTTTGCCGACAATCTGATCACACGCGCTGCCGATGTGGTTTTGAAAGAACGCCGCCGCTTAGTATTGATGGTCAGAGAAACCCCATTCAATCTGGCACATCTGCGCAATATGACCGCTGTAACAGAAATGGGCGGCATCATCTTCCCACCACTCCCGAATTTCTATCATCGACCTGCCACGATAGAAGAAATGGTCGATCACAGTCTGGCCAGGGTGCTGGACTTGTTCAGCATAGAACACCAACTCGCACCACGCTGGGCTGGTTTAAAAGGCGATAGTTAAATCACTGCATGCGTAGAACTTCGCGTTAGTCAAAAAGCCACAAGTTCTATTGATTGTCGCTCCTGCGCCGGCACAATCTTTCCGGAATAATTTTCTAGCTAAATTAGGTTTCAAACTCCCTTCTCCCGCAAGCGGGAGAAGAGCCGGGGATGAGGGTTTGTCAGATGTGAGGAACATCTTTAAACCCATAAGTACGCCAATTTTTGTTTTTTGCCATCCAAGCATTTTGCTATCCCTGAACCACCCTCACCCTAGCCCTCTCCCGCCCGCGGGAGAGGGTATATGCACACCCAGCAAAGCAGCCCTTGTCACTGGTGACTGCAATTGATCCAACCACCATTGCAAAGCCCGCCCTTGCTGCGACTTCGTTGATTGCCGCCACACATAATAACTTTGCACGCGCTGCTGTGCCCTTTCGACTTTTTTCTCTACCAAGCGCCCCGTATCAATATAAGACTGCGCGACGCAAGTCGGTAAGAATCCCACACCCAAACCACGCACCTGAGCATCCAATTTCGCAGACAAATCAGCGACCGTAAACACATCTTGTCCACTCAACAAACCTATCGACATACTGGCACCGCGCTGCACGCTATCCGCAATCGCCACTGCCCGATGCGCACGTATCGTTTGATCCGACAAAGGCTCACGTGCTTGTGCCAAAGCATGGTGCGGTGCCACCGCAAACGCAAAATACACACTACCCAATAACTCGCGTTGCAAACCACCTTTGGCATGCGCATCCATCACCGCACCGATAGACAAATCTGCCTGCCCGGAAATCAAAGCTTCCAAAGTACCGGATAAAGTTTCCGCCCTCAGCTTCAGTTTAGTCGGCGGATTGAGTTTAAAAAAATGCTCGCACAACTCCATCACCGTACTGCGATCAATAATGCTATCAATCGCAATCGTCAATTGCGGCTCCCAACCTGTTGCGACCCGCTTCACCCGATTCGCAATCGCATCCACTTCCACCAACAAATTCTGCCCTTCACGCAACAACTCCGCCCCAGCCTCAGTCAAGCGCGCCTGCCTCGAACTACGATCAAACAGCAATACATCCAACGCATCTTCAATTTGCCTAACTCTATAAGTCAAAGCACTAGGCACCATATTCAAACTACGCGCCGCTGCAGCGAAACTGCCCGTTTCGGCAATCACCTGTAGCATGGAAAGAGAGGCTGGCGTTAAAACATCGCGTGGTGTATTTGTGTTCATGGTGATGGGTTTGATTCGAATTATTTGAATGATGCCATTGAATGTGTGAGTGTGGATAGGTTTTGTTTTGCTTTGGTGTGATGTGATGTGATGTGAGGAATTGGAGAGGTAAGGAAAATCATGCTAATACCTCTTCGGTCGATTCTGTTAAAACGAAGCCCGATAGAACGCGAATAAATAATACAAAATGAGCCAGATGATTTCAGATCATCAAAAACTTAATTGTTATTTTTTCACGTATATGTTAACTTCGGTTTTCCCTTTAAAACAAGTTAGAAGGCAAAATGATACGTCTCATTTTATTAGCGTTTTTATTTGTCTCAACTACCTGTTTGGCCGATGAAGACCCTGCGGTTGTCGAGACAGCAAAGCGAATGAACTGGAGCATCGAAACGGTCAGAGCGCTTCATATAACCGGGTGTGCCTCGGGAAGACCAAATGAAATGGCCATTTGTGGTGCCTATAGATTTGTGCAAGCGGATATGAAACTCAATCAAGTTTATACGAGTCTACTTTCCGAACTTGGAACTAAAGTAGCTAAGGAAAAACTGATCGCAGCTCAACGCTCTTGGGTTGCATATAGAGATAAAGCTTGTTACTTTGAAGCTGATGGCTATAAGAATAGTCGAGATTTGTCTGCTGTCGTTTTCAGTTGCAAGGCCGAATACACCACAGAACGAATGATGAAGCTTGAGCGTTTTATAGGTTGTGACGGAGGATATGGATGCCCTGGCGTGGAGTAAGTCCTTTAACGGAACAGTCTTGTATGGCGGGAGCAACCGGCACCGACTGACTTTGAATAACACGATTTAACGATAAATCATTGAATCTGAAATAGAACGCGGGTTGCACTGGCTCTACTTCACTGAAAAATACAGTTTAATCCCTCACGCCCTAACACTCAGATCACTTGTCTAAAACTTTTTTCCCAACAAAATTCCAACATGCTTCTTATCGCAAATCTCCTACTATTGAGTCTTAGTGCCCAAAGTTCTTCACCTAATATCGTTCAAGAAAATATCGCTCAAAGCGTCAAGGTGGTGAAAAAGAAAAATCCAGGCGACCTTCCCTACGATGGTTTTTACAAAAACCAAGAACGGCTGATCGCTTATCTGCCAAATGAGCCGCGAACGATTGATTTTTCAAATAGAGTCTCTTTCAATGATATGGAAAGGCAAGCGCGGGATGATTATTCACCCCAGACATGGGGCGTTGCAATTGTTGGTGATAGCGTCGACTATGTCGTCCCGATGATACGAGGTGGCTACTTTGTTTTGCCGAATTCACCCGAGGCGCGGCAAGAAAAGGCGAAGATCTTGTTCAATACCACAACACAAAAGAACTTCCTTAAAACTGCTTGGGTACTTAGGCTTTCAGAAAATACTCTAAGCTACAAAGACTTTGCCCGTTCCTTTGACGAGGTCAAACAATTGCAAGAAAAGATCAGGTGGTACGAGCTAAATTTAAAGGACGAAAAAAACGCAAAATTTGACGCTTTAAAGGCGTGTTTTATGGAGTCAGGTGGACAGATTCTACTAGACGACACTTCAGCCGAAACTTTAGAACAAGGTAGATGTATCTCGCTAAAGTTTGACAAAGAAAAGCTAGCGTTAAACCCTAAGATCAAATTTGTGGGTACACTAGAAATTGTGACTTTGGCCAACACTCAAGAATAATAACAAAAGTTGTATTAGAGAATTCGCTAAGCGACAGTTTATTGATTGGTGTTTTCCCTTCAATCCTAAGCTAAACTAACGAAACAGCTTCCTCCACCCCACTAAGGAAATCAAATGAAACGAGTCACTGGCATAGGCGGTATCTTTTTCAAGGCTAAGGATGCGCCTGCAATGCACGCTTGGTATAAGAAGCACTTAGGTATTGATGTTCAAGCGTGGGGCGGTGCTGCCTTTGATTGGACAAATGAGGATGGTAAGCCAGTGGCAGGTACGACTGCTTGGTCAATTAATCCGCAAGAAAGCGATTACTTTGCGCCTAGCTCCGCGCCTTTTATGATCAACTATCGGGTGCAAGACCTGCATGCTTTGGTCAAGCTGTTGAAGGAAGAAGGCTGCAATGTGCTTGATAAAATTGACGAATCTGAGTACGGTAAGTTTGCCTGGGTGATCGATCCGGAAGGAAATAAGGTTGAACTTTGGGAACCGCCAGAAGGGCGATGAAATAGATAGTCGGTCTTTTCATAAAGTGCCAACCATGTTCAGTGATTGGCACTTTCAATGATGCACTTTCCAGAACGAAGAATCAGGAAAGCGGCTATCAACTTACAGTTAAATATCTTAAGCACTAGCACTGCGGCGTGCATCCAAACTCCAGCCGCCAGCGCCAAAAGCTGCTAATGCCATCAAGCCACCCGCTACTGCTATATTCTTAAAGAACAGTAATTGCGTCACATAAGCTTGGTCCGCTGGTACTGCCCAATACGCGTGAAAAATGAACGATGCTACTAGCGTGAAGAAGGCTAAAGCGAGCGCTGCGAAGCGTGTGCCTAAACCTATGATCAAAGCAACCCCACCCGCGATTTCAAGTATCAAAGCGGCAGCAGCGGCCAGCGTTGGTGCAGGCAAACCGACTGAGGTGATATAGTCTACTGTGCCTTCAAAGCCTGTGAGTTTGGCGATGCCTGCTGGTAAAAATAGTGCTGCGAGTAATAAGCGGGCGACTAGTGAGAATGGATTTTGCAATTGCGTAAACATGGTGAATTCCTTTTAAATTGATATCGATATTTCTGTATTTTTGATTTGATTTTTTTGTGCATTTAGTCTGGTGAGAGCCTAAATGAACCGCCACTGCCATTAAGTTAAAGCTGCAAAATTGTAGGGCGGGTGCAACCCGCGCCGCCAAACCGTAGTGCAAGCTTGATCGACCTAGGTGCGGCGCGGGTTGCACCCGCCCTACAAAATTTAAGCTGCTAAATCAAACACCAAGACTTCTGCATCGTGACCATGGCGCAACGTCAGATGGTTTTCGTTCTCTATACGTAAAGCATCACCAGCGCTCAAGCGTTGCCCGTTCACTTCCAACTCACCACGTATCAAATGCACGTACGCTTTACGAGCCGGATTGAGTGTCAGTTCTGCTTGTTCATCGCCATCAAACAAACCTGCATACAAAGCGGCATCCGCTGTCATTGATACGGAATCACCCGCACCGTCCGGTGATGCAACTAATGCCAGTGCGCCACGTTTGCTGGCTGGCGGTATAGTTTTTTGCTCGTAGCCCGGCTCCACACCTTGGCGATTTGGCTGTATCCAGATTTGCAGAAAATGTGTTTGCTGTCCATCTGCATGATTGAATTCGCTATGACGCACACCGGTACCTGCGCTCATGCGTTGCACGTCACCAGGTGGAATTCCTTTGATATTCCCCATGCTATCTTTATGGGCGAGTTCGCCAGATAACACGTAACTGATTATTTCCATGTCACGATGGCCATGGGTGCCAAAACCTGTGCCTGGTGCGATGCGGTCTTCGTTAATCACTAAGAGATTGCCCCAGCCAGTATGGTCTGGGTCATAGTAATTAGCGAATGAAAAGCTATGCTGGCTTTTCAACCAGCCGTGATCAGCATGTCCGCGATCTTGAGATTTTCTTAAAGTCAGCATTTTTTCTCTCCTGTTGAATTAATCAAGGCATCCTGATTGTGTGGCAATCACGTGATGCGATGGAAGAGATTATGCGCTTAGCTAATAGCGTATAGACTGAATGTATTTGATGACATCATTCAAATTTTTTGAATGCAATACGCCAAAACAATAACATATTGCTGAAATACACTCATTACCAACTGTATTTCTCTTTTTCGGGTAAAGTGCAGGCTCTTGTTCTGGCGCAATACTATAAATTAAATAAACCCTTGCATAAATCATCTAAGCTGCCATGCTGCTTATTCGATGACTACTTTGCCCCTCCGCACACTGTGAATCAAACCAAAGAGAAAATAGATATCGTCTACCTGTGGGTGGATGGCGCAGATCCCGTGTGGTTCGCCAAACGGCAGGATGCGATTCTTCACTCCACTGATGTCGAGCGCAAAAAACTGGCGGTGTATGGCGATGTCGCTGGACGTTATCGGGACAATCAAGAATTGCGATTTAATCTGCGTGCCTTGGAAAAATTCTTTCCTGAGCATGGGCATATCTATCTAGTCACTGATGGTCAAACGCCAGATTGGTTGAGACAAGGTGAAGGTATTACGCTAATCGATCACACCAGCATTATTCCTAGCACCGCATTACCCGTGTTTGATTCGGGTCATATCGAATCGTATTTACATCACATACCTGGCTTGTCAGAGCGATTTATCTATCTGAATGACGATGTCTTTTTTGGTGCGCCTGTGAGTGTGGAGAGCTGGTTTGGACAGCATGGTGTTGCTGTGTTTAAGGAACAAGAGCAAGTCCCTGATTACGGCACACTACAAAAGGATGAGACCGCCTTGGTCAATGCGTCTATTTTGTCCAAGCATTGGTTACAGCAACGTTATCCGCTCTATCAACATGTGCATCGCATTTTTGCGCATGCGCCACGCCCTATGCTGAAAAGCGTTTTGTTAGAGTTAGAAAAGGAAGCGCCGGATTTATTTAAGCAAGTTAGGCAAACCGTGTTTCGGGATTGGCAGCGACCACCTATCGTGCCCGATCTAGTGCCACGTTGGATGTTGCATCGGGGTCTCGCGTATTTGCGAGAAATTGAGTATCGCTACATTTGTAGTGGTGATAGCGACGCCGAGAAACAATTTACTGATTTAAGCGAACGCTTTGGTGAACTGGCGTTTTTCTGTATCAATGACACCAGCGATAACGCGGCATCGGATGATCCGCAGTTGTTGCGAATTCGAGAGACCTTGGAACGATTGTTGCCATTGCCGTCGCGGTTTGAGATAGCAGCGTAGGTTGGCGCTGAGCATAGCGAAGCCCAACAATTTGAGACGAAACTAACAAAATAAGCTGGGCTTTTCAGCCCAGCCTACGAGTCATCCTTCTACCAACTGCGAGAGAAGAACGCTTTCACCTACTCCAATCACACCAAATCAAAACGGTCTGCATTCATCACTTTATTCCATGCCGCAATGAAATCATTCACAAACTTTTGCTGCGCATCGCCACTCGCATACACTTCCGCCAAAGCTCGCAACTGTGAATTAGAACCGAACACCAGATCAACCGTGGTGCCTGTCCATTTCACTTCGCCAGTTTGACGATCACGGCCTTCGAGCACGCCTGCTGTACTTGATGGCTGCCACTTAGTGCTCATATCAAGCAGATTGACGAAGAAATCATTGCTCAAGGTTTCTGGGCGTTTAGTGAAAACACCGTGCTGAGTCTTGCCTGTGTTTGCATTTAAAGATCGCAAACCACCGATCAGCACCGTCATTTCTGGCGCGCTCAAGTTCAGCAATTGCGCTTTGTCGATCAATAGCTCTGCTGCATGCTTCTCTAGACCTGCCCGCACATAGTTACGAAAACCATCGGCTGCTGGCTCTAGTACCGCGAATGATTCAACATCTGTTTGTTCTTGCGAAGCATCCATACGTCCTGGTGCGAATGGAACTTGCACATCTTGTCCCGCTTTTTTCGCCGCCGCTTCAATCGCTGCTGCACCAGCCAAGACGATTAAATCCGCCAGAGAGATTTTCTTACCAGTCGATTGTGCGGCATTAAATTCTTGCTGGATCGCTTCTAGAGTCGCCAACACTTTATTCAATTCCAAAGGCTGATTCGCTTCCCAATCAGTTTGTGGTGACAAACGGACACGCGCACCATTGGCGCCGCCACGTTTATCACTTCCACGGAAGGTCGATGCGGATGACCATGCCGTGTTGACCAATTGAGCAATACTTAAACCAGATGCCAGCACTTTTTCTTTCAATGCAGCGATATCGTTTGCATCCACTACAGCATGATTCACAGCAGGAATCGGGTCTTGCCAGATCAGTGTTTCGCTTGGCACCAAGGCACCTAAATAACGCGCAACGGGTCCCATATCACGGTGCGTCAATTTGAACCAGGCACGTGCAAAGGCGTCGGCAAATTCTGCAGGATTTTGATGGAAACGACGTGCGATTTTTTCGTAAGCGGGGTCATGTCGCAAAGATAGATCAGCGGTCGTCATCATCGGCGGATGTTTCTTGCTCGCGTCATGTGCATCAGGAATCAAATGCTCAGGCTTACAATCTTTTGCCACCCATTGTTTCGCACCTGCCGGGCTCTTTGTCAATTCCCATTCGTAGCCGAACAGCATGTCAAAGTAACCGTTATCCCAAGTCGTAGGATTAGGTTTCCATGCACCTTCAATACCGCTCGTCGTCGTGTGTACACCTTTACCTGAACCAAATTTGTTAATCCAACCCAAGCCCTGCTCTTCTATGCCTGCCGCTTCTGGTTCTGGACCAACCAAAGTTGGATCGCCAGCGCCGTGCGCTTTACCAAATGTATGACCGCCCGCCACCAAAGCAACCGTTTCTTCATCATTCATCGCCATGCGGGCAAAGGTTTCACGTACATCACGACCAGAAGCGACTGGATCAGGATTGCCATCCGGGCCTTCTGGATTTACATAAATCAAACCCATTTGTACGGCCGCTAAAGGATTTTCTAAATCGCGTGAACCCGCACTTGAGCCTGCGTAACGACTATTTGCTTTATCACTGGTCGCGAGCCATTCTGTTTCTGAACCCCAGTAAATATCTTCCTCTGGTTGATAGATATCTTCACGACCGCCAGCAAAACCAAATGTCTTAAAGCCCATGGATTCCAGCGCGACATTGCCCGCTAAAATAAACAAATCCGCCCATGAAATTTTGCGACCGTATTTTTGTTTGATAGGCCACAACAAACGACGTGCTTTATCAAGATTGCCGTTATCTGGCCAGCTATTCAAAGGGGCGAAACGTTGGTTGCCTGTACCTGCGCCGCCGCGACCATCGGACACACGATAGGTACCTGCTGCATGCCACGCCATGCGTATCATCAAACCACCGTAGTGACCCCAATCGGCTGGCCACCAGTCTTGCGAGTCGGTCATCAGTGCCTTGAGATCGCCCACCACTGCATCCAAATCAAGCGACTTGAATTCTGTCGCATAATCAAAGTCTTCCCCCATAGGATTTGATTTCGGTGAGTGTTGGTGCAGAATATTTAATTTAAGTTGATTCGGCCACCAACTAGCATTCGTTGGTGCGGCTGCGGCAACTGCGTTTTTTGCTGCGCCATGGTTGAAAGGGCATTTGGCTTCGTTCGTCATATCAATCTCCTGAAATAAGTTCTAAAGTAAGTTCAACAACAAGTTTGGAACTGCGATGGATTTGATTCTAGAGAGCAAAGACCGATAGATCAACTCAATTAAATTTATTACTTCAATAAATTTTGACTAAATACCGATTTAAGCTTCGCTCTGTCAGCATAGTGCATAGTCGAGATGTAATAGGTATGACAGATCAATTAAATGGTGATTTTTTCCGACCTAGCAGCTTGCCTATCAAGCCAACTTGAACGAAGCATCCCAAAGCTGGGGTTCGTAGACCAAACGATGTTTACCGCTTAGTAAGAGAAAGTGTTTGCCGCTGCAACGTGCCAACAAGGCCATATCGAGCTTTTGCGCGACCATGTGCCCCATCTGCGTGGTGCCTGAACGCGAGAGCAAAAACGGGATCCCCATCTGCGCGCCTTTGATCACCATTTCTGAAGTCAGGCGGCCAGTTGTGTAAAAGATTTTGTCACCACCCTTAAGGTCGTCTAGCCACATCAAACCAGCAATCGCATCAACGGCATTGTGCCGTCCGACATCTTCGACAAAGTACAGCAGCTCACCGCTATCAGAAAACAAGGCGCAGCCATGTACCGAGCCTGCACGTTTGTAGACCGATTGTTGAGTGCGTATGGTATCGACGATTCGGTACAGCACCGATTGCTTTAATTGGGCGTCTACAGGCAAGATAAGCGTATCAACTTCATCCATCAAACCGCCAAACACAGAGCCTTGACCGCACCCTGTGGTCACGACTTTTTTTGCGGTGCGCTCTTGAATATCGGCAATGCCATTACGGGTAATTACCGCCACGGCATCGACTGACCAATCTACTTGCACCGAGATGATTTCATCTAAGCTGCGCACTAGGCGTTGATTACGCAAATAGCCGAGCACTAAGGCTTCAGGATTGGCTCCCAAAGTCATCAAGGTCACCAATTCGCGTTTGTCGATGTAGACCGTTAAAGGTCGTTCCGCCGGAATCGCAATCACTGAACTGCGCCCGTGCTCATCCATTACCTCGACCTCTTGCGTGAGGTGGATACTGCTGGAGGATAACTGCGGGCGGTACCTGTTCGTCATTGCTTCATCTCAGAAAATACGGGTTTCAATTTTGTGTCACGGCCGTTTGCTGTAACCTCGCCAACACCTGACCACCGCCATAACTACCCTGCACGGGTTCCGTTCCACCCAACACTATCTTAATTGCGCAGTATTTAAACTCTGGAATCTTTCCATACGGATCGAGTGCGGCATTGGTGAGTTTATTGATCGCAGCTTCGTAATAGCAGAACGGCACAAATACTGCGCCGCGCGGTGAACTATCGTCAGCGCGGGCATATAAACTGACTTCGCCACGGCGTGACGTGATCGTGACGATGTCGCCGGGTTGACCGCCCATGTCTGCCAAATCAAGCGGATGCACCATTGCGACCGGATCGGGTTCAATCGCGTCCAGCACCGCGGTGCGACGCGTCATGCTGCCAGTGTGCCAGTGTTCGAGTTGACGACCTGTGATGAGCACCATAGGATAATCCGCGTCGGGACGTTCATTGGCGGGAATAATGTCCGCCGGAACAAAACGCGCACGTCCGGTTTCACGCGGGAACTCTTTAGTGAACACCACCGACTCACCGGCATCACCTTCGTGACGACAAGGATAAGTAACCGCATGTTCGCGCTCTAAACGCTCCCAAGTAATACCAGCAATATTCGGCATGGTGTGACGCATTTCATCAAACACCGCGCCGACATTCGGATACTGCCAATCCAAGCCAAGTTGTTGCGCCATTTGCTGAATGATCCACAAGTCTTGTTTCGCTTGTCCGGGTGGATTAATCGCCTGACGTCCCATCTGCACCAAGCGATCCGTATTCGTGAAGCTACCCGTTTTTTCGGGAAAGGCGGAGGCGGGCAAAATCACGTCGGCTAAATAAGCGGTCTCGGTCAGAAAAATATCTTGCACCACCAAATGATCGAGCGCAGCTAAAGATTCGCGCGCATGATTTGCGTCAGGGTCAGACATCGCCGGATTTTCACCCATGATGTACATGCCATTGATTTCACCCCGTTTAATCGCATGCATGATTTCAACGACTGTCAAACCAGGTTGCGGATCTAAAGTATCTGCTGGCAAGTTCCAAGCTTGCTCAAAGCGGGCACGTGCAGCGGCGTTATCGACGCGTTGATAATCGGGGTACATCATGGGAATCAAACCAGCGTCGGATGCGCCCTGCACATTGTTTTGTCCGCGCAAAGGATGCAAACCACTGCCCGGTTTGCCGATTTGCCCTGTCATCAAGGCCAGCGCGATCAGGCAACGTGCATTGTCAGTACCATGGACGTGTTGCGACACACCCATGCCCCACAAGATCATCGAGCCATTGGACGTCGCGTATAAGCGTGCGACATCGCGGATGGTATCAGCATCGATACCGCAAATCGGCGCCATCAATTCCGGACTATAACCAGTAACGTTTTTTTCTAACTCCGCGTAACCTATGGTGCGGCTATTGATGAAATCTTGATCGACCAAATTTTCATGCACGATCACATGCATCATGGCATTAAGCAAAGCCACATCGGTGTCAGGCTTAAACTGCAAATAGCGATGTGCCATGCGCGCCAGATCCGATTTGCGTGGGTCCATCACCACCAGCTTGGTGCCATTTTCTATCGCGTTCTTAATCCAAGTCGCAGCAACCGGATGATTCACCGTCGGATTCGCACCGATCACAATCACGACTTCTGCTTTCGTCACATCCATCACGGGATTGGATACTGCACCGGAGCCTATGCCTTCTAACAAAGCGGTAACCGATGAAGCATGACACAGGCGCGTACAGTGATCAACATTGTTACTGCCAAAGCCGACTCTGACCAGTTTTTGAAACAGATAGGCTTCTTCATTACTGCCTTTAGCAGAACCAAATCCGGCTAATGCTTTTTTACCTTTGATATCGCGGATTTGTTTGAGTTTTCCACCCGCGAATGCCAATGCTTCTTCCCAACTGGCTTCACGGAATACCTCCAACACATGCGCAGGATCCATCACGAAGTCACCGGTTTTTTTTGCTTCTGGACGCCGGATTAAAGGCACCGTTAAACGATGTGGATGATGCGCGTAATCGAAACCATAACGGCCTTTCACGCACAAACGTGCATGATTCGCTGGGCCATCACGACCTTCAACGAACAAGATATGATTGTCTTTGACGTTGTAAGTAAGTTGGCAGCCGACGCCGCAATAAGGGCAAACCGATTCAACCTGTTTATCGGGCACTGTCAAAGCAGCATCGCGCGCTGGCATCAGGGCACCGGTCGGGCAAGCTTGTACACATTCGCCGCACGCGACACAGGTTGATGCGCCCATCGTGTCATCCATATCAAACACAATTTTCGCGGCATCACCTCGGAAAGCCATACCTATCACATCATTCACTTGCTCATCACGACAAGCGCGCAGACAGCGTGTGCATTGTATGCAGGCATCCAAGTTCACGGTGATCGCTGCGTGCGAAGCATCTTGCGGCAATGGCGCACGGTTTGCCGATGCAGCGAAGCGAGGTTTACCCACTTGTAATTTCTCTGCCCATAGATCGACTTCGTTATGGCGTGTATAGCTGGTTTCTGGCATATCCGCTTGTAATAATTCCAGCACCATTTTTTGCGCGTTGATTGCGCGTGTGCTGTCGGTCAAGACTTGCATGCCATTCGAAGGATAACGACAACAACTCGGTGCCAGCACGCGTTCGCCATTGATCTCAACCATACAAGCACGGCAATTGCCGACGCTTTCCATGCCGGGGCGATAGCATAGATGCGGAATCTCGACGCCTTCACGCTTAGCGATCTCTATCAGTAATTCATTGCTGCGCGCCGTGACTTCTTTACCATTCAAACTGAAATTCACATTAGGAACATCGATCTCTGCCATCTGGCTGCGGGTAATTGCATTCATAGTCTTGTCGCCTTTACTGATTCACTGGATTGAGCTCGTGCGGGAAATACCTCACCACACAATCGACAGGATTGGGCGCGGCTTGCCCCAGACCACAAATCGAGGCATCGCGCATCACCGTGGAAAGCTCCGCTAACAAAGGCAGATCCCATTGATCTTGCGCAATCAACGCTGAGGCTTTAGCGGTGCCCACACGACAAGGCGTACATTGACCGCAAGACTCATGCTGGAAGAAATGCATCAAATTACGTGCTGCATTCACCGCTGTGTCTCGCTCCGATAAAACCACCACTGCGGCAGAACCGATGAAGCATCCATAAGGCTGCAAAGTATCAAAATCAAGCGGAATGGTATTCAAACTGGCTGGCAAAATACCACCCGAGGCACCGCCTGGCAGGTAAGCATAAAATACTTCGCCATCGGCCATACCGCCGCAGTATTCATCTATTAATTCTTGTATCGTAATTCCCGCTGGTGCCAGTTTCACACCCGGATTTCTCACCCGTCCAGAGACCGAAAATGAACGCAAACCTTTACGACCATTGCGTCCGTGCGCACTAAACCAAGCGCCACCTTTTTCCAAGATATCGCGTACCCAGAACAAGGTTTCAAAATTGTGTTCCAGCGTGGGGCGTCCAAACAAACCCGCTTGCGCCACATACGGCGGACGCAAGCGGGGAATGCCGCGCTTACCTTCTATCGATTCGATCATCGCGGATTCTTCACCGCAAATGTAGGCACCAGCACCGCGCCGCAATTGTATCGTCGGCATAGTGGCGATGGGAGGACTTGCGCGTAACAAAGTTAATTCTTGTTCTAAGATAGCGCGACAGGCATGGTATTCATCGCGCAGATAAATATAAATATCTGCGATGCCGACCGCCCAAGCTGCGACCAACATGCCTTCCAAAAAACGATGCGGATCGCGCTCCAGATAAAATCTATCTTTGAACGTGCCAGGCTCGCCCTCGTCTATATTCACCGCCATCAAACGCGGCCCTGCCTCTGCGCCAACAATCCGCCATTTGCGTCCCGCTGGAAAGCCAGCGCCGCCAAGTCCGCGCAAACCGGAATCTTCCATGGTCTGCAAGACGCTCTCTAATTCGAGATTGCCACTCACACATTCTTTTAACAGCGTGTAACCACCCTGTGCCTGATAAGCGGCGTAATCCATGTAAAGACCAACTTCTGCGCTCAGCTGCCCGTTTTGCACCGCGGCTTCGACTTTGATGAGGTCTGCCTGTGCGATGCCATGCTGCCCGACTACGACTGCGGGTGCTTGCTCGCAGCGACCTATGCAAGGTGCGGCGATAACACGGACTTCCGCACCGAGTAGAGCGGGCAATCTTTCTAACAGGCTTTGAGCACCCGCCATTTCGCAAGATAAGCTGTTGCAAACCCGTACCGTCAATGCGGCGGGCATGGCTTCATTTTCTTTCACCACATCGAAGTGATGATAAAAGGTGGCGACCTCATACACTTCAGTTTGCGCCAGACGTAATTCTTGTGCGAGTGCCGCTAAGTGTGCTGCCGATAGTGCTTTGTAGTGATCCTGAATTTTGTGTAAATGCTCAATGAGCAAATCTGCAGTACGTGGTGCATCGCCCAACAAAGCCTGGACTTCGACCAAAGCTTGCGGATCGACACGGCGCCCTTTCGGTGCTTCGCGTTTGCGTTGCTTGCTGGCACCTTGCATAGCGCCTGCTTTTTCAGCATCCTTCGTTGGATGAATGGGTATCACTACTTTGCTCATCATTTCACCTGATCTTTATCATTGCGAAAGCTTGAATCAATCGCAAACATTTTTTTGAGTGACCGCAAGTTTACACCAGCACTTATCTTTTACCGTAGTACAAAAATTAAAATAATTCCAAGCATTTGATGCTCTATTCAATTCTGACCTGCTGCATCAGCTCGATCAATTGCTGGCGCAACCAAACATTCGCCGTATCATTTTCGGCACTCGCATGCCAATACAGATGAGCGTCGATGGGTTGTGTTGCTAAGGGGAATGGGTCGATCCGGTTCATAAACTGTGCATTGGCAATTTTTCCGTATTGTTCTGGCATGGTCAGCAACAAATCGGTTTCGCTCACTACACGGCAAGCTGCAAAATAATGCTGGCAACGCAAACTAATCTGTCGTCGCAAACCCTCACGATTTAATTCAAAATCCTCCAAACCCATGCCCTGACGACGCGACGACACCAATACATGGCCTTGCTGCAAGTACGTCGGAAGATCGAGTGGCAGAGTTTTTTTCTTAGGCATCTGTGGATGCCCTTTGCGCGATAGCACTATCAAGCGATCACGTGATACGCGCTGTTGACGGATATTGCCTGACAGTGGGATCGGTACTTCCAACACCATATCAAGATTGCCGCTGCTCAGCGCAGGCTCTATCTCGCGTCTATCCACCCGCATACTAGCAATGCTAATACCGGGCGCTTGTTGCATGATTCTTTGCAATAGAGGCGGTAAAACCGTCGCCTCAAACACATCACGTAATCCCAAATTGAAATTACGTTGCGTCTGCATAGGATTAAAACTTTGCTCCGTTTGCAAACTCGCTTCAAACAACTGTAGTCCCTGGCGCACCTGCGTAATGATGCTGCGGGTAAATGGCGTCGGTACCATAACCACCCCCTGTCGCACAAACAAGGGATCATCAAACATGGTGCGCAATCGTGCCAGAGCATGACTAAGCGCTGGCTGACTAAGATGTAAAGTCTGGCTGGCACGCGTGATATTGCCTTGGCTATAAATGGCATCAAGGACGACAAACAAATTGAGATCAGTACGAGAGATATGCATGAAATGAATTATGTCACATTCATATTATTCATTTGAATAATTAAGTACTAGACCGTATGCTCATACAACAAACTTGGCATTAGCACTTCATCCATTCGAAAGCGCACCATGAACTTCGCCCACTCCGACACCGCCGCTGATCTGATTGCTCGTATGCAGACCTTCATGCAAGAGCATATAGTTCCCGCCGAAAAAACCTATGCCGCGCAATTGCGAGGTGGTTCGGATTGGACGCAGTGGCAACAGCCACCCATCATGGAAGAATTGAAAGCCAAGGCGAGAGCAGCCGGGTTGTGGAATCTGTTTTTACCTGAAGATGGCGCTCGCTTATCGAATGTCGACTACGCGCCTTTAGCAGAAATCACGGGTCGCTCCATGATCGCGCCTGAGGTTTTCAACTGCAATGCGCCCGACACTGGAAATATGGAAGTGCTGGTCAAATACGGTACGGACGAGCAAAAACAGCGCTGGCTCAAGCCATTGATGGCGGGTGAAATTCGTTCGGCGTTTTGCATGACCGAACCCGATGTTGCTTCCAGTGACGCCACTAATATGGCCGCCACCGCGATTTTGGAAGGTGACCAAGTGGTTCTGAATGGTCGCAAATGGTGGAGTTCTGGCATTGGCCACCCCAACTGCAAAGTCCTCATTTTTATGGGTCTCAGCGACAAGCTGGCGGACAAGCATCAACAGCATTCCATGATCCTGGTGCCACTAGACACACCAGGCGTCAAGATAGAACGCATGCTGCCCGTATTCCACACACTAGACGAACCCTATGGTCATGGCGAAGTCAGCTTCACCAATGTGCGTTTGCCTTTGTCATCCGTCATCGGCGGCCTAGGACGCGGATTTGAAATCGCTCAAGGACGCTTAGGGCCAGGTCGGATTCATCATTGCATGCGCGCGATCGGCGCGGCGGAATTTGCCTTAGAACTGTTGTGCGAACGTGCGATGAGTCGCGTCGCGTTTGGCAAACCCTTAACCAAGCTGGGCGGCAATAGCGACATCATTGCCAACGCGCGCATGGCGATCGAACAGGCAAGACTGTTGACCTTGAAAGCAGCATGGATGATGGATACGGTCGGCGTCAAAGGGGCGATGAGCGAGATTTCACAAATCAAAGTCATTGCACCCAATGTCGCGACGCAAGTCATCGATGCGGCGATGCAAATGCATGGCGGTGCAGGCTTATCCGACGATTTTCCACTGACCGCTTTGTACGCCTACGCGCGCGTGCTGCGCATCGCAGATGGTCCGGATGAAGTACATCGCGGCTTAATAGCTAAACTTGAATTAAAAAAACAAGCTAAACGCCTCGGCATTTCCGAATAAAAAATACGAAGAATGTGAAGAATACAATCACTATGACTACCCTGTTAGATACCGCATCAACCGTACGCGCCGGAGAAGAACTCGACAGCAAAAAAGTCAGCGCCTTTATACGCAATCATATACCCGCCTTACAAGGCGAACCAGAGATACAACAATTTCCTGGTGGCGCGTCGAATCTGACTTACTTATTACGCTATCCCGAGCGCGATTTAATCTTGCGCAGACCACCGTTTGGACATCGCGCAAAATCTGCGCATGACATGCTGTGTGAAGCGAAGATCATGAGCGCACTGAAACCGGTTTATCGCTATGTACCAGAGGTGATCACGACTTGTAATGATCCTGCGATCATGGACTGTGACTTCTATGTCATGGAGCGCTTACATGGCATTATTCCGCGTCAGAATCTACCCAAGGATTTGGTGTTATCAGTAGATGACACGCGCCGTTTGTGCCTGAACGTCATCGACAAAATGATAGAGTTACATCAGATCGACTATCAGCAAGCCGGATTGGCATCCATCGCTAAAGGCGCAGGTTATGTGGCGCGCCAAGTTTCGGGTTGGAGTGAACGTTATCGTCAGGCCAAAACCGAAGATGTCGGTGACTTTGAAATTGTGATGCAATGGCTACAGGACAAAATGCCGGCGCAAGATCTTGCCACTTGCCTGATCCACAATGACTTCCGTTTTGATAACGTGGTATTGAATCCCGCAGATCCAACCGAAGTCATAGGCGTACTCGATTGGGAAATGGCGACGCTCGGAGATCCTTTGATGGATTTAGGAAATACGCTCGCGTATTGGGTACAGGCCAATGATGATGCGGCATTCCAATCAGTACGTCGCCAACCTACCCATTTGCCCGGCATGTTAAGCCGTCAAGAAGTCATCGCCTATTACGGTGAAAAGACAGGCTATCGCGTCGACAATTTCGATTTTTATGCGATCTTTGGACTGTTCCGCTTAGCAGTGATAGTGCAGCAAATTTACTACCGCTTTTTTCATGGGCAAACCACCAATCCTGCCTTTTCTGGCTTTGGCAAACTGAGTAATTATCTGGAACAGCGTTGCCTGCGCCTGATCAAAGCCTCACGCCTATAAATCGAAGAAATATGCGCCACATCTATTTAATCCGGCACGGTCAAGCCAGCTTTGATGCTGACGATTATGATCAGCTGTCGCCGCTCGGCGAAGAACAGTCACGTCTTCTGGGCGATTGGTTTAGACAAAGCGGACAAACGCTTAACCAAGTGGTGATGGGCAGCAACCGCCGTCATCGCCAAACCGCCCAACAATGCCTAATGCAATTCAGAAAATCACCAGACGACTTTCCAGAAACGGATTGGATCGTCGATTCTGGTTTTGATGAATTTGATCATCAAGATGTTTTACTCAGAAACCATCCCGAATTTGCCAACTTTAGTACATTGAAACAATCGTTCAACGATCAACCCCATCCACAGCGTGCGTTTCAGCATATGTTCGCGGCAGCGGTAAATCGTTGGATCAGTGGCGAATATGACGACTACAAAGAAAGCTGGGGGCAATTTCAAACACGTTGCCGACTTGCTTTTCAGCGTCTTCTCAAGGTAGAAGAGGCCAAGGATGAGCCAGAAAATTATTGGATCTTCACCTCGGGCGGCACCATCTCAGCCTTGCTGCAAGATGTACTGGGGATAAATGATCAACGCATTTTCGATCTCAACGCCAGCTTACTCAATAGCGGCGTAAGCAAACTACGCGTAGGCAGCACGCGCGTCAGTCTGAATTATTTGAATAGTACAGCCCATTTAGAAATTCATCAGCGGCAAGAATTACTCAGCTACCGATAAAACATCAAACCACGATCCAAGAACCGGAGAGCAGCATGCAAGAACTAAAAGGCAAAGTCGCCGTCATCATTGGTGCCGCAGAAGGCATAGGAAAGGCCATCGCACTCGCAGCCGCAGCAGAAGGAATGAAGTTGGTTTTGGCCGACATCAGTGCCGAGACGCTAGACAAAACCGTAGCGGAACTTCGTGATGCTGGCTGTGAGGTCATTGGCGTCGTCACCGATGTGGCACAAGAGAGCGCGATTCTGGCTTTGGCGGAGCGTGCATTTACCCAATTTGGCAATGTGCATTTATTGGTGAATAACGCCGGCGTCGCTTTTACCAAATCAGCCTGGGAGACGACGGCCAAAGACTGGGAGTGGATTATGGGGATTAACCTATATGGCGTCACCCACGCGCTGCGTGCATTCATCCCCCGCATGTTGGCTAACGGGGAGGAAGCCCACATCGTGAACACTGCGTCACTAGCAGGTCTGGTATCCGAACCGGCGCTGGCCGCTTACAACGTAAGTAAATTTGGCGTGGTCACATTAAGCGAAGGCTTGTATCACGACCTGACTTTACGTAAATCAAAAATCGGCGTCTCTGTGCTGTGTCCAAGCTGGGTTAAAACCCGAATTATCGATGCGGAACGCCATCGTGATGTAGAAGATCGCAGCAAGCCAGAGCAATTGGAAAAAGTTAGCCAGAAAACGGGTGCCGCGATCAGCAAAGCCGTCGAAGCTGGGCTCGCACCAAAGCAGGTGGCAGATGCCGTTATTGCAGCGATTAAAAACAACACCTTTTATATTTTGACGCACCCAGAATCAAAAGCTGTGGTACACATTCGTACCGAGGATATCTTGCAAGGCCGCCCTCCTAGCCTGTTACCGATCTAGGGCTATATTGACATAATATTTAGGTAATTTACTCATTGCCTTTCTGAAAAAAATAGGTTGGCGGGCGCGCCTTAACAAGGGTTATCTGTGGTTTTTTGCACATATCAAAATCATGTGACAATTTCTCACAATTGATATTTCCGAAAGCTTCTAAAATAGTGTATATGTAATCACCATTATCTAATCGAGATAAAATTGGCTAGGTAAGGCGATTGCAGATCTACAAACAAACTGCCTATTATCGGTTCAATCAGACTTAATAATTTACCTTGCATCATTAGCGTTACTTGAATATATTGAAGTAAGCAAAATCACATGTCGTAAATTTAGAAGGAGTGCTTTAGGGCGCTTATTATATTGTCCTAAAGCGCAATGTACAGTCGTAGATTCAAGTTTAAATTCAACTTTCAAATCCGATCCGAAGTCACATTTTTTGTTTAACCCATTTAAATAGGATAAAACATATTCCATGGCTAACATTCTCGACATCCCAAGCTCTGAAGAGTTTCAATACGACCCTAATACGCTGCTTGATACCTTGATCAAAACGCTGGGAATTAAGAACGATGCGGCGCTGTCTCGTGCTTTAGAAGTCGCACCGCCCGTGATTAGTAAAATCCGTCACAAGATTTTGCCTGTCGGTCCCTCATTACTGATACGTATGCATGAAGAATCTGGTATCAGCATTAAGGAAATCCGCAACCTGATGGGTGATCGCCGATCCAAGTTCCGCATGCCGGATCAGATATAACAGACATAAGATCGCCCTCTCAAAAAAAGCGTCAGATTAAGATTAATCTGACGCTTTTTTTAACTTGATTTTCTGATGAGGTCGGTGTGAATTCTTAATGTTCATAGACGAGGCCTAGCACGCCATAGCGCCACATCTTGGACGTGATCTGGCCTGAACCAATTTGTCGTTTCGGGCAAGCCACGTAACGATCATTCTCTCGCAAAGATCCCAATGACACAAAGCACAAACTACTTTTACGAACCACGTGCCGGGCATGGTCTGCCTCATGATCCATTCAACGCGATCATAGGGCCGCGCCCCATCGGCTGGATTTCTAGCCGAAGCGCAGACGGTCTGATCAATCTTGCGCCCTATAGCTTTTTCAATGCGTTCAATTACACACCACCCATCATTGGCTTTGCCAGTTTAGGGACCAAAGACAGCTTACGAAACATTCAGGAAACCGGGGAATTTGTTTGGAATCTGGTAACCAGACCACTAGCACTGGCGATGAATCAAACTAGCGCCACAGTCGCCGCAGACATCAATGAATTCGAGTTGGCCAACTTACATACTGCGCCATCGCGTCTCATCAAGGCACCACGGGTACTAGAAAGCCCTGTGAGCTTTGAATGCAAACTGACTCAAATCATCCAACTCCAACAAGCCAATGGCGAAAAATTGGCATCCTGGTTAGTACTAGGTGAAGTGATCGGCGTCCACATCGGACAGAGCTCGCTCAAAGATGGCGTCTACGATACGGCGGCGGCTCAGCACGTCTTACGGGGCGGTGGTCCAGCAGATTATTTCATGATCGATGCGACGCAAAAATTTTGCATGCAACGCCCGACTTGAGCGGCTATTGCCGAGAAAGAACAGATGGGATTTTTTATTAAACGTCTTCAGTCAATCGGCGTAAGCGACAAAATTCCGTTTATCCGCAGAGCACACCAAGCAATTAGTTCCACGTTGAATGACATGCAGGGGAATGCATTCTGAAAACACTCGTGGCAATCTCACCATTTTTCGGCTAATACAGATCGATTGCAAAATGTATTAATATTGGAACGAACCTCGCTCCAATCAAATAATTTTTAATGCGCATTTCTTAGCTTTGATAAACCGCTAATTGCTCAATGCCTGAAGTAAAAGTCGCCCAGCCTCACCACCATCACCAGCAAGACGTTTTTCAGCGATGAAAGATAATGCAGCGACCTGTCTCGACAATTGCATCATCTCAAGCTCTCCAAGTACTTCAGTATTTTTCAGGAAATTATCGGCGTCCGTTGCAATACTAGTTACTAAATGATAGCCAAAGATGGTGCCATTACCTTTTAATGTGTGTGTCAACAGCTTGGTTTTGCCTTTCAATTCTTCGTTGTCAGGGTCAGCGATAAGCTGTGCTAAGAGATCGTTCAGCTCAGCACTTTTACTCTTCAAGTTAGTTTCATAGTTGAGCAACATCTGCGCTAATTTGTCTTCTGGTACGCCTGGAATTTGGAAAGCTGACTTAGGATGAAGATCAACTCGGTCTGCTTGTTGGTCTGCTTGTTGGTCTGCTTGTTGGTCTACTATGGCGTGGGCTCGACGCAAAGCTTCGGCAAAGTCGACGTTGACCTCAGGCTTCTCGATGTTGATAGCGCCATCTAGGCCTATCGCTTCTTGTACGAGTTCATCTTGTTTGAGCACAGAACGAATACTCGGTACCATCGTATGAATCTCGGCTCCAATTAGTTTATCGATCGCCTTCAGCAACTGGGATAAGACCAATGGCTTGGAGCAGATGTCATTGACACCGGCATCCATATATTCTTTTATGTTTCCAGTCGTGATATCGGCGGTGAGCGCGATGATAGGTATCTGTGCTTTGGCAGACGACATGCCGCGAATATGCAAGGTTGCTTGAACCCCATCCATGACTGGCATACGAATATCCATCAATACCAGATCGAAATGATGTTGCGTCACAACTTCAGTCGCAATCAAACCATTTTCCGCGATCCTCACTTCGTGCCCTAGTGCTTCCAATATTGTCGTGATCAATTCTTGGTTCACCTCATTATCTTCCGCTACAAGAACGCTGAGCTGGCGCGAAGCTATCCACCTGTCAGAAGAATGCGTTTTATTCCTTGCTGCGACTTCAGCTTCCGCCTTCACCATGGGTACGGTAAACCAGAAAGTGCTACCAGAACCTTCCAAGCTTTCGACCCCGATTTGCCCTCCTAATAATTGAGCAAGTTGCTTCGAGATGGAAAGCCCTAAACCAGTCCCACCATAGGTTCTCGATGTCGAACTGTCCGCTTGCACAAAGGCCGAAAATAGTCGAGACGCCGTCTCTTTACTCAATCCGATGCCGCTATCGGTCACCGAAAAACGAATGAAGGGAAAATCACTTTCGCTCTCATCCAACACTGCCTTCACGGCAATCGTTCCAGATTGGGTGAACTTGAGCGCGTTGCTAAGAAAATTGGATAGTATCTGACCCACTCGCAAGGGATCTGCCTTAACACCAACGGGTAACCGTTCGTCGACCTCAAGAGAAAGCTGAATACCTTTTTCTTCGACTTTTGGTCCAAACAGGAGCACCACATCCTCAACCATCGAATGCAAATGAACATCGATGACGTCAATCACAAGCATTCCTGCTTCCAATTTTGATTGATCAAGAATTTCATTGAGAATACTTAAGAGATTGTGCCCTGACGACTTAATGGTCGTTGCCCAATCTAACTGCTGAGGAGAAAGCTCCGTATTGATCAATAATTCCGACATACCAATCACACCCGCCATCGGCGTCCGAATTTCATGACTCATCGCAGCGAGAAAGCGCGACTTCGCTAAATTCGCATCTTCTGCCTTCAGAATCGCTTGCTCGAGCAATTGTTCACGCTGTGCCAACTCTCTCGATGTCACTTCCGCCTGTTCAAGTAATTCTTGTGTTCGCACATTCATTTGCCGAAATACATTGGCGGACTGCGCCAATTGACCAATTTCATCGGTGCGTGACATACCTGGAATGTCGCTTAAACTTTCGCCATTTGCTAGTTGGTTGAAAGTCGTCGTGATGGATACGATGGGTTCGCTAATTCGGCGAGCTGTCCATAACGCAAATCCCATTGTGATAAGCGCTCCGACAATGGAAAGTATCCACAAAAAATATTCATTGAACTCAATACTCTTTTGGGTATTCGCGAATAACTTTTCTTGTTTCAATAAGGATTCAGTTTTTAGTTGTTCCGCAAGAATAGCCAATTCACCCATCTCTCCGGGAATGACCACATTGACGAGAAAAAGGTAATTACGATCTGCTTGGACGCTCTGAAGAAAGAGCACCTTTACAGTTCCTGCAGAATTCAAAATTTGCTCAAGTTGATTGGTCAAACCAGCTCGCGCACTTCGCTTTTTGGCTTGCTGCAATTGAAAAATGGCATCTGCCAATTCTCGTTCGACCTGCAGTCGAGACTCAATGACATGTTTCGAAAAGTAATTGGCACTCGCCGCCTGAGCACTAATGAGTTTAATCTTGGCATTCCACAAATAATCTCTCATCGCATAATTGCTGGTGAGCTCGGAACTTGACATTAATGCCTGCATATCCATTTGCATTCGTGTCAACGACGCAGCTAATTCCACACTAATTGCCTCTTCTCTAAATTCATATTGCGATTGTATGTCGGCAATTTTTTCACCGAAATTCTCGATGCCGATTTGCATTTGCGCGATGCGCTCTTTCTGAAGTCCTTCTTGAAATGACGTCGTTGTCGATAGCTGTGAAATATTTGATTTTAATGTCGCATGCAATTCCGCAATTTGCTTAGTCGTCGTGCTTTTTTCAGCATGGGTAAAGACCAGAATCAGGCGCTGCAGTTCTGCCATGTCTTTGTCAATTTTCAACACCAAATTCACATTGGTGCTTTCTCCTCTAAAAGTCGCAAATCGATTGTAAAGATCCTGTAGTCCCCACATATTAAAGATCGCTATGCTTAAACTGAGCAAAAGTAACAAGACGAAACTCAGGACGAGTCGTCGGCTGATACCAAAACCTTTTTTGCGCAATTTGGGAGTATTTATCGTCATCGATGAGGCGCCTAACTGAACCAAAAAATCGCTATGTCATCAGCAAAATTGACCATCAACAATTGAGGTCACTAAGCGATCAAAAATTGATGCCAACGATCTAATGAATACTCATAGTTATCCATGACCGTGTTCCAAATCGCGACGTGACTAAAACGATTCAAATAAGAACCTCCTGTGCGAACATCACCAGCAGGAACAGAAATACGACCATCCGTTCCCTTTAAGGCGACGCTCGTTGGTTTGCCATCGTACCAATAATCCCATTCATTTTTACTCAGCAATAGACGCGAACGCTCTGGATTGGAAATATAGTAGCCTTGTCGTGCGATGAAGGCGCCAGGCCAACCACTAAGCCACCAATTCATGTAGTCATAGGCAGCATCACGCACAGCGCCTTTGCATTCCCGTGACATACACATCACACCATGCCAGGCACGATAACCTTCCTTGGGAGCAGCATAGATTACTGGCGTCCCTCTTCCATTGGCTGAGGCAACTCCGGGAGAGAACATACTCTGAATAGCAACCCGACCGCCGGTCATAAAATCAACTGATTGCGGCACACTGTTCCAAAAGCCAGCAAAATGTTTTTTCTTTTTATACTCGATCAGAATCGTGAACAACTTATCCAGTTCGGCAATACTCATATTGCCCATATCCGCGAATTTCATTAATCCACGTGCTTGCACCGCCAGCGCCAGATCAAAAATGCCGATGGTTGGCGCATTAATGATGCCAACCTTGCCGCGCCAGCGATCGTCTAACAGCCAGCCCCAACTTTCGGTTTCATATGGGACGCCTTTTTTTATGATATTGGTGTTGTATCCGAAGGAATCAACATTGTGAACGTAGGGCAGAAAGCTTATTTTCCCCGTAAATTTCTTCCCCAAACTTCCGTCGGCTTGTACATTCAAGATTTTGTAAGGAGCATCGCCCAATCCTATTGAGGCCTGCGGAGTAATGCGTCCTTCTTTTGAAATGTTGTTAATCTCATTCCAATATTTGATGCGCTGCACATCAATGGCTTGAATCGCATTGGCTTGCCACAAGGTCCGAATACTGTCGGTCCATTGCTCATACAAATCAAATTGTTTAGGATTGGTCGTTGCTTTCTGAACTAATTCAGACTCACCCTTTGGCTCAAAGACTAAATTGATGCCCAAATCAGCCATCGCTTGTTTTCGGATCTCGTCTTGTAAGGTCACGTGCGTCCCAATAACACGCAGAGTCGTTTGCGATCTAGCGATCACATAAGGTGCATTAATAGTCGCCAAGCTTGCAGCGGTCACCTTACTTGCCGTAATTAAAAAGCCCCGGCGATTTGTACCTATATCATTCGTACCTGTCTCATTTGTACCTATATCAACTGACGAAGCCGCTTCGGGAACATGGACATAGTTACTGTTATCAAGCTTCATTCATTCACCTCATTATGTTGCTATTAAGGAAATCAACTGCACTATAAATGACATTACTAAACTAGCCGAAAAAAGACTCCATCCACCTATTCCTAGTTCAAATAGGACACTCCGTCACTGACATGTTGGACTGGTCGGAAAACCTTGAAAGTAGCACGCCCCAAACAATCGTACGACCAAGTATTTCACAACCAGCACTTGAAGACAAGCAACATTTTTTAACACTGTTGCATTAGTAACTTTAGGATCTATTGACCTATATCTTAGGCAAGCGAATGCGCGCAAATCGCCTTCTTTGAGTATGGATTGAAGTTGTTGGATGATGGCATCATCACCGAACAAAAGTTGACGTTTAGCCATAAGAAGCGGTGAGGATTAACCAACTCATTGCAACACAAACTTTGCACAGGCGCACCGCACTGTTGCCTCGTATGCCAAATTGGTCAAGTAACCCATTTGTGTCGAACCACTCGGATGCAAAAGTATCGCTGATCACGAAAGGAGAACTACGCCGTTCTCAATCTCCAGCCTAAGTGGTTTTCAAAATTTCGGAAGCCTATTTTCTCCCCAGATAGGCATCCATCGCCGCGCGGCCTATCGCTGGATCATCAGTAAAAAATCCATCGATACCGGCTTCCAAAAAGATTTTTAATTCGGCAGCCATGTCGCCGCGTTCGTTCAGCGACGCGACTTTTCCCTTGCGCAGACTCGCAGGTAAAAATGGATTCTCAGGTTGGAACGTATACGGATGCAAAAGCAGATTAGCGGCATGCGCGTTTTTTACTAAACTGCTCGGCACAAGTAGATTATTTTGGGTATCAAGCGCAATAATCATGTCTTTTGAAGGGGCGACAACATTAGCATAGCGCGCTACTTCCAATAAGCCAGAGGCACTGGCGATGTCAGCGTAAGTGCGCTTATCAGCAGCCAATCTAAAATCTTCCGGTTGACCGGAGTTATACACAAGTTGCACGATAGGCAGATCTGTCATCGTGCGAATTTCTTTTAAATTACTCACTTCAAATGATTGAATAAATACTGGCGCAGTTTTGCCCCGGTAGCCGTTCGCATGCAAGATATCGACCAAGCGTTTTTCTAAAGGTAGATTGATAGACTTGAAATAACTAGGATGCTTGGTTTCTGGATAAATACCAATAGTACGGCCAGTTTCCTTGCTCTTGGCCTTGGCCAGATCAATCACTTCTTGCAAAGTAGGTATCTCGAATTGGCCGTCAAATTTAGCGTTCTCGGGGCGATTCGCAGGAATACGCTCTTTGGCGCGCAAGGTCTTGAGTTCGGCCAGGGTGAAGTCTTCAGTGAACCATCCGGTGACGCTGACATTGTCAATTTTTTTTGTTTGCTTACGGGTAGCGAATTCTGATTTTTCTGCGACATTGGTGGTGCCAGAAATTTCGTTCTCATGACGGGCCACCAAGTAACCATCTTTCGTGCTCACCAGATCGGGTTCTATCAAATCCGCGCCGACTTCTATCGCCTTGGTATAAGCGGCAATAGTGTGTTCCGGAAGTACGGCAGATGCACCTCGATGGCCTATGACCAGTTTGGCAGGCAAAGGCGTCGGCAGAGTGTCCGCATTATCGCAAGCACTTAACAAGAGAGTGGCGGACAACAACGCACGGCTAAAGACAAAGGATAATTTGTACATGTTCAAAAATAGTCAACTGAAGATGCTCGAATTTTAGTGGTCGAACGTGACAGCAGCGTGACTGTTGGCACACACTGAAGATGGGGTAAGTTTGTATCGCGTCGATCCGAGATTACTTTGCCGCCAGCTGCAGTTTCAGGCAGTGTACAACGCTATGCAAGGCGATCCCAATATTTTTCTGTCGTAACATAGTTTACATTACCACTTCGCTCGTTCGCAGGCATTTAATCCAGGTGGTTCCGACCCAGGTCAACATTTTTACGAGCAGCAAAAAGCCACCTCAACGCCTGACCGTAATCTAAGATGTTAACAAATTGGGCATAGTAGCTACCTCACTCGCCGAGGTACACGGCGCTGCGCGCCCATGTAAAGATAGTTCAAGAAACCGCTGTACAGCATCCGCCGTCAATGGTTTTGCAAACAAATACCCTTGTAATAAGTGGCAACCCAGTTTTTGTAATTGCTGGCATTGTTCTTCCGTCTCTACCCCTTCTGCGACCACTTCCAAACCTAGATTCTGCGCTAAGCCTATTGCAGTTGCGCAGATTTCCCAACCTTTACCGCCTTTACCCATATCCCAAACGAAGCCACGATCCAGCTTGAACGCTTGTACGGGTAAGACGCGTAGATACGCCAAAGAAGAATAGCCAGTACCAAAGTCATCAATCGATAGTCGCACGCCTAGCTGACGCAAAGCACCCAAGCGTTCTATCGAGCGTTCAGGATCTTGCATCAATACCGACTCGGTAATTTCAAGTTCAATATCGCTTCCCGATAAATGATGGCGTCGCAACGAGGCGGATACGGTTTCTTCCAAATCAGAGACCAATAGCTGCTGTGCCGAGAGGTTAATCGCCACCCTAAGCTCGGCGAAACCCATGGCTCGCCATTGTGCCAACTGTTCGCAGGCTTGATCTATCACCCAGGCACCAATGTTGGCAATAATCCCCATAGTTTCTGCTAGCTGAATGAAACGATCAGGCATGACCAAACCATAGACTGGGTGCTGCCAACGAATCAATGCCTCCAGACACACTGTCTTGCCATTCGATGCCAAGACCTGTGGTTGATAGCAGAGGAAAAACTGCTTCTTGCCCAGCGCCTCTTTTAAGGCGCTTTCAAAATCAATTCTTTGCTGGATATTCTCTTTCAAAGAAGGATGGAAAAATCTTAGCTTACCCGTACCGCAACTCTTGGCATCATGCAATGCCAGCTCGGCTGCTGCCAAAATATCTTCGTCAGCGCCCAGATTATCGGGAAACACCGCAACCCCGGTATTGGAGGTAATGCTCAGCAAACTATCTTCAATAAAAAAAGGCGACGCCAAAGCACCTGATACTTTTTCATACACCAGCGTTACACAACGCTCTGTCTTTAAGCCAGTCGCACCAACCACAAATCTACCGCTCCCGAGTCGGGCAATCAGGTCACTGTCTCTAACATTGTCTCTGATTCGTTGTGATACCTCGATCAATAACTGATCCCCAACTTTATAACCACGAGTACCGTTAATAATACTCAGCTGATCAACATCAAAAATAAAAACGCCTAATTTAGACTGATTCGCACGATTCAACTCAAGTAGGTCGCGCAAGCCGATCAGCGCGCCTGCGCGATTCGGCAATCCAGTCAGTACGTCATTATTAAGGACATGTTCTATCCTTTGATTCGCGATTTTTCTACCTTCTATCTCGTGCTGCAATTCACTGTACAGTTCGAGTTCTTCTATCCTTCGGTTAGACACATCTTTACCGACCAACGCAGAGAATGAGATCGCCAAGACTAAGAAACTAAATCCTCCTAGATAGGGTATTTTCAGCTCGCCGCGATCAGAGAAGCCGGCCAGAACGCCTGCGACCAGCATCAAAGACAATGCCAGCCAGATCAAGCGACTGGTCGACTTTTCTCCCAATCGGGTGATTCTGAACGAAAAGAACATGGTGTAGATAATCAAGCCTAATGCCAGTAATCGGGTGATTCTGAACGCCAGAGTTCGCTCACCAGAGAGCACCCAAATTTGCTCCCCCCAAGGCAGCATCGTCAACGCATCAGGGTACATTTGTTCAAAACGAAAGCCAAAAGGACTCAGGTAGTTATCCAAAAGCACTATGCTTGATAAAGCGCCCACCACATAAGAGGCACGGAACGAGCTAGGCTTGAGCTCCAAACAAGCAACCAGATACCAGATGAGTGGAATCAATAACACAGAAAAGAAATTGACCCACTTATGGGCAGACAAGGCAGCTTGAAAGCTGGTCGCAGAATATTGGGCACCACATGCCAGCTGAAATAGGGCGAAAAATAAACACAGTGCAGAAAACGCCCAACAAGCTTTGCCATAAGCACTGCTGCGTGCTGTGACCGCCGCCTAAAACGAGCCTAAGGCAAACACTCCCACGGATATAAAATACAGTGTTGCGACGGGAGCGTTCATTTTTTCCTAATACTTTGTTAATCAAAATTACCAAAAAAACTTGACCAGACTCTGATCTCAGAGGGCACTAAAAAATCCTGAGACGCGCCATGTCGCACTAAGTGGTATATAACCAGTCGAAGCCCAATGATAAGGCTAAAACCGCTTAAAAAGATGCCTTGGAGCATTTAATTATACGTCTATCTTTAATTGGTAACAACTTGCACCAGTCTATAAGGTTGACCGCCGCTCAGCTGAATAAGTTCAAAGTCTGGCAGGCATAAAAAAAACCACTCACATTCGAATTCACGAAAGGAGTGGTCTTATTGATTATGTTTTGTTGATAGCTTCTTGCTGACACATCTTCTTGTTACATTGAACAACGCCTAGCCTTGCGGCTATTCACCATGTCTACAACTTCGATTTCGCAGACTGCGCCAATTTGGCGGCAGCCGCTTCAAATTTAACAAAGCGTTGATCTAATTGGCGTAATTGATTCACTTTATCAGACGGGCTCAGGAAGGAGTAACGAATGCTGTTATATACCGTCTTCTTCAGTGTGTCGTAGGATGGCGTATAGCGGCTGGTGAATAAGAAATATTCACGACTTAAGTTACTACGCGAGACGCCTGCGTCGTCGCTACTGATTACAATAGGCGTCTCGTGGCGCAGATACATTGCTACCGGATGCGCTTGCTGCTTCAAGCCCAAAATAAACTCATTACTGGTCAGATTGATTTCGACTGCGACATTACGCTGTTTGATTTCCGCTAGTAGTTGATCCGGATTCGCCTCATGCATAATATCAACGCCATGACCAATACGCTCGGCTCCCGCAACCCGTATCGCACTGCGCATATGGTGTTGGAGATGCTCGGGTGGCACGATGCCAAGTACCAGTTCACCTGCATGCAAAGACAAACGCACTTTAGGGAAACGTTGCTTCAGAAAAGCAAACATCTGCATATGTAAATTGTAATCACGGACCGCTACCAGCGCGTGCTCAGCACCGACGATGTTCACGCCTACGATCAATGGATTATTATGACTAGCGGCAAAAGCGGCAAATAGACTTGAGAAAACTTTAGATGGCGCACTATTGCGTGACACATAAGTCTGAATCCGCAGAGTAAAGTCGGCATCATCTATGCCTGCAGCATCATTAATAGTCTCTTGTACATAGTCCGCAATTTTCTTTTGCGCACCCGCATCTTGCGCTAAAAAATCGGCCAATTTACCAAATGCTGCAAGCATTTCTTCTTTACTGCTATTCGGCTGCAAAGCATCGAGCTTGGCGGAAAATTCTGGGTGATCGCTAATCGGTGCGCTCTTGAGCATGGTTTCCAAATACTGCTGGTTCTCTGCCTTTGCTTGCTGCTTCAGGATGGTCAAACCTTGATTCGTCGAATACTTCGAAATAGGCGAAAAGTAGCCGAAGGTATTAAAGAAATGTTGATCCGGCGCGACTTGCGGATGAATGTGATTATCAAAATCCACAACGGACCAAGTCGAGATCAACTCGCGATAGAACACATTATCTTTGCGGATAGCATCTGCCATCAGACAAGTTTTGTTCGTTTCAATGAGATAGGCTTTGCGCGTTTCGATACGAAATTTTTCTTGCTTATTCGCCAGATCGCTTTCACGATAAACACAGAAACCTTGCTGCCCTATCCAGTCCAGGTAGGTCTCTGCATAAACGGAACCCGAATAGTGATGATGAATATCGCCGCCCTTAGGCAGCATCGTCATTAACATGTTCAACTCGGCCAAACGAGGTTGCATACCTGGTGTGCCCGCGATCAGCTGTGCGTAATATTGACGTGTACTTTGCAAATTTTGTTTGGTCTTCGCGTCGTCTTTCGCATCATCTTTCGCATAAACAGTCGCCATCGGGAACGCGAGGGCACTGACACAAATCGCTGCAATAATTTTCTTCATCATTTGCTTTCTCTATTCTGATTTCTGAGCTGAATCCTGAGCTGAATCTTGAACTGGATCTTGAGCTGAAACTTGAGCTAAATCCCGAACCAATCAAGGCCAAATCTTCTGCAACAATGCCGCTAAACGATAGCCTGCGACTTTGAGCTGTTTCTGAGTAATTTCTGTGCTGCTATCTATGTAATTAGACGGCAAGCTTGTATACCAAGAAGAAAATTCGACGCCGCGACGGCTGGTGACTTTAATCCGCTCTGTCGCCACGATATCGGCGTAGGCAATTTTTGCATAGCCCAAACCCTCATTCGCCCATTGTTCCGGCCAGGTAATCGGATCACCGCTGTTTGCAGCAGCAACGGCAGAATTCGCCATCAAGTTTTCAGTCAGTTCCTGCACTGAACGCGCGCCCAGATTACGCATCACATTTTCCACGACGGTGACGTCCCAGTACAAATGCAAAGGTTTACCGACGCGTTTTGGCTTGCCCGCATCGGCCGTCGCGTTCGCGGCTTTAGCAGCCGCCTGATCGCGCTTGTAAGCCTCTTGATCACGCATAGTCCAAGTTTTTGGATCTTCTAATAGCAGATTATTGCCGCCTTGCAGATCAAAAATAGTCACACCATCGACTTGTTGTTTGCTCAGTGGTGTGACGAATTGATTCTCGCTATTGATATACGCTGCGCCTACATGCAAAGGCTGGTGAATATCGCCGACCAAATGAGCGATCATCAACAGCGCTTGACGTGGTGAAAATCGATGTGGATTGGTGGTCTCATTATCATTTCCTTGTAACACCGCGATCGCTTGTTTCAAGGTTTGAACGATGTCGTGATCAGTCGTACCCACGCCACCTGCCACATAGGTTTTATTTTGTACTGGCGTGTTGGTGTAATGATAGGCCGCGTGCGCTGGGTTTTGAATCCCGAATGCCACCATTTCTGAAGTCTGCGGGCCGCAAAATGTCCCTTTGGCACAATCAGCCCAAATTGAAATCGATTGTAAGCTTTCACCTGGCTGCAATAAGGCTTGCACTTTTGCACCCGCATTGGTGCCCTTCAACAAACGATCAGCAATTGCACCGACAGTTTTATGACCTTCGTCGCCCGAGGCCATGACATTGACTGAAGCCAGTGCGCCGCATAATACGAGGAGTAATTTAATTTTTTTCATTTTGTGTGGCTTTCAAATTCAATTAATTCGTTTAACCCGACCAGCAGCACTTTCACTACCAACAGGGGAACCAGCCTGATCACGTGCTTTGATGTAGGCCAAAAACACATCAAGATCTTTAATGCCAGAATCGACTTTATTGCTTCCTTGAGTGAAGATCGGCAAACGATCACCACCGCCAGCGATAAAATTATTGGCAGCGATACGATACTCTTTACTGTCATCAAGCGCCACACCATTCAATTTCACGCTTTCTGGCAAAACTCGCTGACCCACAGGACGCTTTTTGTCCCATACATACGTAAATCCTTCCGACACTTGCAATACGTTTCTACCGTCAATTGATTCTTCATCAAGCCACACTTGCTGCTCAAGTAAAGTTCGGATTTGTGCGCCAGTTAAAGTCATCAAGATCAGTGTATTACCAAACGGAAGCACAGTGGAAATTTGTCCATAAGTGCTGACATTATTGGTCGCGGTTTCCAAATTTGCGCGTATGCCTTTATTGTTCATAAACGCGATTTGCACGCCCAAATTCTTTACTGCTGCGAACTGGGTATCGACAACGACATTACCTAAAGGCGATTCACCAGCCGCATTGAGTTTACGGGTCAATAATGGCACCGCCAGACGAGCAACAGGCTGCGTGATGATGGCATGACTCCCCTCTCTGGCTTTGGTCATTAAGGTAGTCAATTCCTCAGGCACAGGTGTAGTTGGCACTTCCATCAGGATGTTACGCGCTTCGATGTTCGTTACTTGATGGCTTTTACCGTCTAGTGTCAATGCGATACGTGTCAACAAATGTCCATAGTTCTGCGCCTGAGTCACCGTTCTGTCACCCACTTTGCAAACAAATCCGGTATGGCTATGCCCACTGACGATTAACTTAATCGCTGGATCGAGGCGATTTACAATATCAACGATTGGGCCTTTCAAATTCGAACAGGCTGGTTGATCGAAGGCTTCGGTCGTGGTACCGCCTTCATGGATTAAGACGACAAACACTTTCACGCCTTGTTCTTTCAAAGCAGGAATGCTGCGATTGATCGCTTCCGCTTCATCGATGAAGTTCACACCCTTCACATTTTCGCTGGCGACCATCATCGGCGTTTCACGCAAAACCGCGCCGATAAAGCCTATCTTTACGCCCTTCACTTGCTCAATATGATAGGCAGGGAACATGGGTTTATTACTCGCCGCGTCAATCACATTCGCGGCGATGTAGGAGAATTTTGCGCCAGTAAATGTGCCGTTATATTTGCAGACTTTATCTGGACGTGGTGAATCACAACCGCCATTGATCTGTCGCTTTAATTCTTTCAAACCGCTATCGAACTCGTGGTTACCCAATGCGCTGACACGCAAGCCGAGCTGACTCAAAGCATCAATGGTCGGTTCATCAGCGAACAAGGATGATATGCCGGGGCTAGCGCCAATTAAGTCCCCACCGCCCACAAACAACAGGTCTTTATCTTCTTTACGCCAGGCCTGCAAATGAGCGCCCAGCACTTCAACACCTGCACCAACTGTCGATTGATAAGTCGTGTCTGTGGCTCGTTTAAAATTGATTTTTTCTTTTGCTAAATGACCATGGAAGTCATTGATCGCAACCATGTTGATGACGATAGGTTTGGTAGGGGCGATCGGTGCCGTCGACGTGGTGGTACAACTGGTCAAGCCTAAAGACAACAGGATGATGGAGGCAGTAAGTGACAACTGAAGCAAAGGTCGTTGGTATTGACTCATAATTCGCAATTGGAAAGGTGCTGGTGACTATCGACGTCAAAAATAAAAAGTCTGCAACTTACGTTGCAGACCACAATACTGACTAAGTAAAACAACTACTAGTTCAAGTTAAACCATTGAGAATCTTCACTCTCAATGGGTTTATCCAACTCGATTAGAAATTGCCTGACAAAGTAACAGAAGCAAAACGCGGAGAACCCATGTAGTAGAACACGGTTCTTGCGCCAGCTGTGCCGTAGGCTTTAGCATTCGTCACGTTGAAGCTTGATGGATTGCGATACTGTTGATTCGTCAGATTGCTGATGTTGAAACGAATCGTCGGCTTAGTAATCCAGCTAGTATTTGGGAACTGATAACCCAAATCTAAACCCAGCAATGTATAACTAGGAACCAATTCATCATTGGTCATCGTCGCCCATTGTTCGCCAGTATATTTCACTTTCAAACGTGCATAGAACGCGCCTGTTTCATACATTGCACTCAGGCCAGCTTTCCACTCTGGTGTCAAAGTCATCTGCTTACCTTTAGTTGGCAGAGTCGCTGTCTTACTAACTAAGATGTCGTCTTGAATTTCACTATTTGCGTAACCAACAGAACCGTAGAATGAGAAACCGTTCACTGGCGTGTTACCCATCTCTAATTCGAAACCGTAAGTCTTTACTTTGCCGACGCTAGTCAAACTGCTGATATTCGCAATCGGATCATATGCAGTCGCTTGACGGTCACGGAAATTAACCGCATACGCCGTTGCTTGCGCTGTCAATTTATCGCTCTGCAAACGATAGCCTACGTCAATGTTCGTTGATGTCTCAGCTTGTACATCGACTGGCATCGTCGGTTGTCCATTGACCAACACCACGTTATTCGTTGCTGAATAGACGAAGTTTGGCGGTGCTTTCATGTTACGTGCCAAACTAAAGAACACTTGGTTGTTGTAATCGATCTGATAGCGAGCACCCAACTGCGGCAAGATTTCTTTGTAAGTCTTCACGATATTGTAATCAGTACCTGAATTGGTACCTTCATTCGCTGTGTTCGTAAAATCGCGTTTCATGGTTGGTGAACGTACACCAATGTTGATCGCCAATTTATCGTTCAACATACTGATCGTATCTTGCAAGAAAATTTGATTCGAGCTACTGAGCGTCTTCCAATTACGTGATTGATATGGCGTACCATCTGGGCGCAGTACGCGACCTTCTTTCAACCAAATATCGTTAGCGTTGCCGTTAGCATCGACCAATACCATAGGGCCGAATTGTTCATGGGTAGCGCGCTCATACCAGAAGCCACCCAAGATTTGATGGTCGCCAATAGTATGGGTAATAGACGCCGTAACACCTGGACGGCTAGTACGTGTCACGCTACTGTTAGCAACGATCACGCGATCCAATGTATCGCCGTCACCGTTCAAATCGACGGCCGCAGTATTTTTACCTGTCGCTTTATTCAAGAAAGCATTTTCAGCTTGCAGTCTTTGTTGATTGCCGCCTGTACCATAGCCAAACCAGTAGTATGGAATCACTTTGATGTCGGTATTTTCACCGATGCGCATCTTGCCTGTTACAGAGGCAATCGCATTTTCAAACGGATTTTTTGTCAGTTGATAGTAAGCATCACCAAAAGCGGAATTCGTATCGTTACCCGCTTTTCCTGGGCTTGCTGGAACATGGCCAACGAAAGTCTGCGCAAAGTCATAGTTGTAACCAAACTTTGCCAAATCAGCCAAGCTGAATGAACTAATGTTTTGATTGATCGCGCGGTTGTATAAAATCGTACCGCTTAAGGAATCAAATTTACTGAAGTCAGTTCTAAATCCCATATCGACGTGATCACGGTTCGCGCCGCCCTTACCCTTCCACTTATCCGACTGGGCATGAGATACCGAAATAAACAAACGCGTACGTCCGCCTTCAAGCAAACCTGTGTCGTAACGCGCATAAGTTTTGGTCAAATTCAATTGGCCGATTGTTTGTGCTAAACGAATACGCTTTGTTTTTGATGGATCACAGGTCGTGATACCGAAGTTACCGCCTGTTGCGCCAATTTGTGGCGAATCAACGTCGGTAGAACCTTGTGTTACAAACTGTGTACAGGTATTTTCTTGATCCACATACTCTTGTGGGTAAATCGCAAAATTGCCTGAGTCATTGACTGGCACACCATTAATAGTCGCGCCAATTTGGTCACTATTAAAACCACGGAGAGTCAAACCACCACCAAACAAACCTGTTGCGTCATGGTTGTAGCTATTCACCGCTGGCATTAATTCCAAAGCCTCGTACGCGTTACCAGTTGGACGTTGTTTCGCCAACTCTTCTGCTGTGATAGTACTACGTGCTTTTGGCACCACTTCTTGCACCATCAAACCCATACCCACTTTTTTGCCGGTAATGGTAATTTGCGCTGCGCTGATTGGTTCATTGGATTCTGTTTTTTCTTGGGCTTTTTCCTGCGCATAGGCGCTAGACATTCCCAGACATGTCAATTGACATGCGATCACGAGTAGTTTTACGCGTGATGGCATGCCCGTGGAAGTTTTACTGATGTGCTTCATTGATAGCTCCTAGCTTTCATTTATTTACTGTATATCTACTTAATTCGGATACCGACTTTTGGTCGAGTCTTTCCCGCACCAAAAAAATCTACTGCGTATCTCATTAGCTCTTTTTGCACCAAGAATTAAAATGTGCAGACTTGGGCACGGTGCCTGCATTTGACCGCACTTTTACTTCAACTTTATGACAAACATATTTTTTTTCTAGAGGGTCAACTCTAATACCAGATGATTGTTGCTTCTATCGTGAAAAATTTAAACTTTAGAATGCAATTCTCGCAAGCGTTCAGTTAAATACGAACCAGCAGTATGACGTTCTGATAAGACCACATCAGGACGTGGATGTAAAAACAAAGGCAAGGAAACGCGCGATTTTTTTGCCTCTGCGCCAGTCGGATTTAGCACGCGGTGAATAGTCGATGGATAGTAGCCAGCTGATGCTTCTTGCAACATGTCACCAATATTAACGATCAGCATACCAAAGTCACATGGCACATCAAACCACTCTCCCTCTTTGCCTACCACTTGCAAACCCGCTGCCGTTGCCGCTGGCAAGATCGTGAGCAAATTAATGTCGCCATGTGCTGCCGCACGCACTGCTCCCGGCTCTTCATCACCCTGCAGTGGTGGATAATGCAGCACGCGTAATAAAGTTTGCTCACTACCCGTGATCATTTGCGACAAAGGCATGGAATACTTCGCTTTGACGTCGTCTGGCGTATAGGTTTCAACCCATTGCAGCAAGGTCGCAGCAAGTGTCGCGCCCTCGGCATAATATTGGCGCGCGGCGTCTGATACCTCGGTCGGATAACGCCCCCAAGGGTAGATGTGATAAAACTCTTTCAGATCACGCTTGGTATTACCCTTGGCAGTTTCGGATACTGCCGGCGAAAAATAACCGTCATATTTTTGCGGGTCAAAAGCGTAATTGTGTTTCGCTTCATTCTGAAAAAACTGATACCACTCGGCATACACTGTGTTTAATAAAGTTTGCGATAAAGGGTGATTGGTGAGCACACCAAAGCCCGTATTATGCAAACTTTCTGCAAAATCTTTGGCCGCTGTTGGGCTGGTAAAATCGACAGGTGTAATCAACATCGCTAACTCCTCGCACTCTCTAAAACCGCATCAATGTAAAACCAAGAATCACAATACCAGTGGCGCACGCAACCAGTTCACTTCCAGCGTACTTTCAATCAACGCGAGGCACTGCGCCGTATCGACTTGCAAGCACACGCGAGTCTCAGGACGATGTGCTTCCCAACCTGGTTCAGCATAAGTCAAACTACCACTGAGTCTATCCATCATGGTTTGCCCATTGCCCATGCCGTCGAGTTGCACACGCACACGACCGTCTTGCGTCTGAAAGAGTTCTGGCGCGACTAAATAGACAAAAGCGAGGATGTCATGACCGTAACAAGCATGACCTAATTCAGGACGTGCTTTGAGATGGAAATCACTATAAAAATTCACCGCATGCTGCAAAGTGGTCATCGCTAAATGCTGCTGCTGATGCTGCGCCAAATGGGCAAAGTAACTAGATTGCATGACTACGCGATGGGTGACATCCAGACCCACCATAGTTAAATTCCATCCCGCCGTAAACACCAGATCAGCCGAGTGCGGATCATTCCACACATTCGCCTCTGCCACTGGCGAAACATTGCCTGGCTCGACCACAGTACCGGCCATCAAAATCACTTGCTTGATCAACTTAGGTAACTGTGGTTCTAGTTTTAACGCCAGACCTAAATTAATAAAAGGACCCACCGCCACGATCGTAATTTCACCTGGAAATTGACGAGCCATATTAACGATGAATTCGGCCGCAGATGCCGCTTCAGGTTTTCCGGAAACCGCAACACGTGAAGGCAAATTACCCAGACCATCATCGCCGTGAATAAAGCCTGGCGGCTTACCTGGCGCTTTCATCAAAGGCAATGCACCGCCTTCTGCCACGGGTATTTCATAACCCGCGATACGCGTCAAATACAGCGCATTCGCAGTCGCTTGCGGCACCGTAACGTTACCAAACGTGGTAGTGATACCGACAATGTCGATCTCAGAATGGGCCAGCGCGAAGTACAAAGCCATCGCATCATCAACGCCTGGGTCGGTATCAAAAATTACTTTATGTGACATAGTGGTCTCACTTGCTATAACAAGGTCGTTATGCAGATTATTCAAAAAATCAAAACCTCTCAACGCCGAGACGCTGAGGCGCAGAGGAAAACCTTAAGAGAGAGGTTCCCCCCCTGCTGCCGATCGTCTCTGTGTCTCTACCACTCTACGTAAAAGAATTACTCTTACCGCGACTTCACAAACGGTACACCCAACGCTTTCGGCCCTACCGATTTCGCCATCACACCAGCCAACACGACTACCGTTACCACGAATGGCAACATCTGTATCAAGGAACCAGGAATTTGACCAACGACAGGGAAAGCCACGCCTTCCATCTGGATTTGCAAAGCGGCAAAGAAGCCAAACATCAAACAACCTAAGGCCGTTTGCAATGGTCGCCAATTACCAAACACCATCGCAGTCAATGCCAAGAAACCGTTACCTGCTGACATATCACGCAAGAAAAATCCACTCTGCACGATCGCTAAATAAGCACCAGAAAACGAACATAATACGCCGCCAAACAGCAATGCTAAATAGCGAGTTTGTGCAACATTGATACCCGCCGCATCAGCAGCGTGCGGGTTTTCACCCACGGCGCGTAGACGTAGGCCAAAACGGCTGTGATAGATGAACCAATGCAAAAAGGGAATCAAGGCAAAAGCCAGATACACCAAAATGGTATGGCCACCTAAAAATTTGCCGAGCAACCAATTCAACGCAGGTATGGTGGACCACCAATCTGCGAAAGGGAAATTCCACACCGGGAAGCGCGCTGCGCCCAGATCAGGACTACGTCCGCCTAGTTGAAAAAAGTATTGCGCTAAAACGAAAGTCAAACCGGACATCGCAATATTGATCGCAATCCCAAACACCAGTTGATTACCTTTTTGGTTGATCGCCACATAGCCTTGCAGCAAAGCGATGGTGCAAGACACCATGATGCCTGCCGCCACACCAAGATAAGGATTCTGAGTGGCAAAAGTGCATGCAGCCGCGACGAAAGCCGATGCCAGCATTTTGCCTTCTAGCGCCAGATCGATGATGCCGCTACGCTCTGCAAACACACCCGCAAATGCCGCAAACAACAAGACGGGCGCACTGCGAATGGTCGCGACTAAAATACTAGAGACATGAAAATCTTCAAACATGGCTTACTCCCTTAGCCTTCAATGTACGTGACAGGTTCAGCACACGTGACAAAGCGGGTGCATACATATTTTCCATCGCACCACAGAATAAAATAATCAAGCCTTGAATAAAAACGAAAGTCTCAGGCGGTATATTGGATTTTTCCAAAGACAAATCAGAACCACCTTGTATTAAGATACCGAACAACAATGCCGACATAAAAATACCGATAGGATGCTGACGACCCATCAACGCCACCGCAATGCCGATAAAACCTGCACCGCTAGTGAAATTCAGACTCAGATAATGCATAGAACCAGCCAGCATATTCATCGCGGCGACACCTGCAAATGCACCTGACAGCAGCATCGTAACAATGATGACCGTCGAAATTGAAATCCCTGCGTAAAGCGCTGCATGTGAACTTTTGCCTGCGGCACGCAAGGCGTAACCCCAACGCGTGCGCCAGACCAACACGCCATAAGCAACTAAACACAACAGAGCAATAATGAACGTCAGATTTAAAGGCGTATCGCCAAATCCCGGTATCCAAGAGTTCAAACGTGGCAACCAGCCCGCTTCCGCGAACACCCGACTGGCTGGATTTTGTTCACCCGCAGGTATCATGTAAGTGATGATGATAAAGTTCATCAGCGCTGCGGCGATAAAGTTAAACATGATGGTGGTGACGACCACATGACTACCGCGTTTCGCTTGCAGATAACCGGGCAAGAAAGCCCAGGCCGCACCAAACAAGGCGGCAGCGGCTAATGCCATTGGTATTAATATCCATGCCGGTAAGCTAGCATCGAATTGCAACATCACCAAAGTTAAACCTAAGCCACCCAAATACATCTGACCATCACTACCGATATTAAACAAACCCGCCTGCATCGCGATAGACACCGACAAGCCAGTAAAGATAAAGGTCGTCGCGTAAAATAAGGTGTAGCCAAAGCCTTCAATATTGCCTAAAGAACTTTTAAGCAAAATACCTAAGGCTTCCAGCGGGCTTTCGCCCAGTAAGTAAATCACGCCAGCGGCGACCAGCATCGCGGACAGTAAATTGAGTAAAGGCAGTGCGACGTTAGTCGCCCAGCGAGGTAATTCGGAATTCATTTATGCAATCCACCCATCAATAAACCGATGCGCGTGGTGTCGTAATCAGCGATATTCAACTCGCCTGTAATACGTCCACCTGACATCACTAAAACACGATCAGCCAGAGCGCGGATTTCTTCCAGCTCGGCTGAGACTAAGAGGATAGCCACACCTGAGTCGCGCAAGGCGAGCAATTCGGTATGGATGCGCTGTATGGTACCGATATCAACACCACGGGTCGGCTGCCCGACCAACAGCAATTTAGGTTGTGCGGCGATTTCGCGCGCCAAAACAATCTTTTGCTGATTGCCGCCCGACAGTTGCGACAAGCGCAGATGTGAGTCCAAAGGACGCACTTCAAATTTACGCAACAAAGCATCACTGGCAGCGACACATTTTTTCTTATCCAGATAGATCTGCTCAGTCTGTTGCCCAAGTAAAATGTTTTCCCATACCGAGAAATCCTTAATCACGCCATCGCGCAATCGATCTTCGGGCACATGTGACACGCCCAATTTACGTAATTTTGCCGCCAGCGTCGCATCTTTTTTGTGGTAGTTGGGCTGGTAAGCATTGATATGCACCGTCCCAGCAATTTTGTCGCCATTCACATTGCGCATACCGGCCAGTATTTCTAATAACTCTGATTGACCGTTCCCTGAGACACCTGCGATCGCAACGATTTCTCCGGATCTTACGGAAAAATTCAAACTGCTCAACAAATGCACGCCCTGCGCGTTCTGCAAGCACAAATTCTCGACTTGCAGTACGGCGTCACCCTTTGCTAATGGCTTACGTGGCAACTCAGTAGCAACGCTACGCCCCACCATTTTGAACGCAAGGTCTTCTTGATTGGTATTCGCTGTTTGTAATGCAGCGACCACGCCGCCTGCACGCATCACCGTCACTTCATCGGTAATCGCCAAAATTTCAGCAAGTTTGTGCGTGATCAGGATGATGGTTTTACCCTGCTGTTTAAACAGACGCAGGATCACAAATAAGGCTTCAGTTTCTTGAGGCGTCAAGACCGCTGTCGGCTCGTCCAGAATCAGAATATTTGCATTGCGATATAGCTGTTTCAGAATTTCTACGCGCTGTTGCTCGCCGACTGACAGCGTGCTGATACGTGCATCAAGTTTGATCGCGAGTCCATAGTCCTCACATAATTTGACTAACTCGACGGCAATTTTGGCGCGGTGCGAACGCAGGCGAAATCCACCTTCCATTCCCAACATGATATTGTCCAACACCGTCATATCTTCGACCAGCATGAAGTGCTGATGCACCATGCCAATGCCGAGCTGTATCGCGCCATGACTATTGCGTATTTTTTGCACTGCGCCGTTGATCAAGATGTCACCGGAGTCTGCATGATAATAGCCATACAGGATACTCATCAGCGTCGATTTACCTGCGCCGTTTTCACCGATAATGCCGTGTATCGTCCCTTGCGCAATCGAAAAACTGACGGCGTCATTCGCTAGTACTTGACCGAAGCGCTTTGATATTTGGCGAAATTCTACTGCTGTGGGCATGTTGTCAAATAGGGTTTGAGCTTCCCCGCTCATCGTTTGTTTTGAACGAGCATAGGAGAAGTAGAGTCACAGGAAATGCTTCAGAATAAAAAAGCCACAGCCCTGTTTGTGACAGGTGATGTGGCTTGATTTTTTACAATGGGCAACGACTGGCTTCGCGGTAATCGATGACTTTCACTTTACCGCTCAAGATATCTTGCTTGGCCGCGTTGACGCGTTTTTCAATTTCAGGCGTAATCAGGCTGCGATTATCTTTATCTAAAGCCCAATCCACACCGCCTTCTTTCAGACCCAGATTAGAGACACCGGCTTTCCACGTACCGTTTTTCACTTGCATAAAACTGTCATAGATCGCGTTGTCAACACGTTTCACCATCGAGGTCAGCATCACGCCTGGGAACAGATAATTTTGATTGGAATCGACACCGATCGCCATCTTGCCTTTTTCTTTCACCGCTTGCAGTGCGCCCATACCACTTCCACCCGCCGCTGCAAAAATCACATCAACACCGCGCTCCATTTGGGCGCGTGCCAGTTCACCACCTTTGGCTGGATCATTCCACGCCGTTGCTGTTGTACCGACAATGTTTTGTACCACATCCACTTTGGCGTCGACTGACTTTGCACCTTGGGTATAACCGCAAACAAATGCGCGGATCAATGGAATATCAATACCGCCAATGAAGCCCAATTTCTTAGATTTGGAGGCTAGAGCTCCTGCCACGCCCACTAGGTAGGAACCTTCCTGCTCTTTAAATAAGATAGAGCTGACATTCGCGCCAGAAGCTGAGCCATCCACTAATAAGAATTTTGTTTTAGGGAATTCTTTTGCCACTGTCTGGACTTGCTGTGCGTGCGTAAAACCAATCGCGGCAATAAGAGTCACACCTTTGCGTGCCAGGCTACGCAACACCTGTTCGCCCTGCGCATTGCTCATCACTTGCGCATCGATATAAGAAATTTTTGTGTCTTTTTTGAAGCGCTCTGCGCCTTCATAAGCTGACTGATTAAATGAACGGTCAAACTTACCACCAGCGTCATACACCAAAGCGAACTTGGGCTGGTCGGCCAATGCCGCTGCCGACATAGAAAGTAAAACACCAAAAAGTAATGATGAACGCAGTTTCATATTTGCTCGACTCCCAAAATACCTTGATTAGCTTGATTAGCTCGATTCGCCAGCTTTGCTTTGTTAGCAAAAATCTGACGGTTGTAGGCGACTTAATTAACCTGAAATTATAAAGGCATTCACTGTTTCTGTAACTGCCGCTCAACTGCTTCTCTATATGGTATTGACGTTTGTGCACCAAGTTGTGTCACTGCCAATGCTGCAGCACTTTGTGCAAACATACACGCAGCACGTAAGTCCTTACCCTCGGCAATAGCCACCGCAAAACTTCCTACAAAGGTATCCCCTGCGGCAGTGGTATCAACCACCTCAACCTTAAATGCCGGTAAAAAATAAGCACCATCGGGAGCGGCAACCCACATGCCAGAGGCACCTAAAGTAAGTAACACTACCCGCGCACCGCGCTCTCGTAATAGTGCCGCTGCCGACTCGGCGCTAGCAGTATCAGTGACGGGAAAGCCGCTCAACATTGCTGCTTCCGTCTCATTCACTATCAGGTAATCGACCTGAGCCAACACAGTATCGCTCAACTTTTGCGCAGGAGCCGGATTTAATACCACTTTGACATTCGCTCGCTGCGCGCAATCAATCGCATGCAGTACCGTGCTGAGTGGCGTTTCGAGCTGGCATAATAACAGCTTAGCTTTAGCAATAGTGTTACTAGCGTTGTCAATATCTGCCACGCTCATTAGAGCATTTGCTCCATTTGTTAATACAATACAGTTTTCACCCGCATCGTCTAACAAAATACCCGCAACGCCGGTCGCACTTTCGGATACCACACGCACATGTTGCAATTGGATACCGTCTTGCGCCAGCGCCTGCAAACAGCTTTTGCCATTTAAATCGTCACCCACATTCGCCACGAAATCCACCGCACCGCCCATGCGTGCTGCCGCAACCGCCTGATTCGCACCTTTACCACCGTGCACCTGGTGAAAGCTATGCCCCATTAAGGTCTCACCGGGCGCCGGCATACGCGGCGTCTTAAAAACCATATCCATATTGATACTACCGACAACGGCGATCTGCGGTTTCATAGCGTCCTTGTTCAAACCAATTTTGTTTTGCAGTTTAAAGTGAGGTGGTGCAGCAATAGGACTAAGAAGTCACTATTTTCGATTTCAAAAATACACTCAACATGTCCAAACCCTTATCGAAACCGTGATTATTTGGAATCACCAGATCGGCATTACTGCGGTGCGGCAAAATGTATTTTTCGAAAGCGGGCTGGTGGTGCTTACTCAAGCGGTAGATAACATCATCCTGATCGTAGCCACGTTCTACCGCATCACGCTGCACGCGGCGATAGCGACGATGATGCTCTTCTGCATCGATGAAAACTTTCAGATCGATGATGTCATACAAAGCCGGATTATGTAGTGCATAAATACCCTCCAGCAAAACAATCGGAGCTGCAGGAATATGAAAAATCTTAGGTTCGACGTCTGCATTATTAAACGTGTATTCCGTAATTTTTAAACTTTCACCATTACGTAAACGCAACACATCCTGGTAAAACTTCTCCAGATCGAGCGACGATGGAATATCAAAATTCTCAATCTTATTTTCATCTTGAGATTGCTGATCGATAGACTTGTAATAATTATCTTGAGACAGCAAAGCAACACTGTCAGCAGGCATCGAGGCTAATAAGGAATTGATAAAAGTTGTTTTACCACTTCCGCTTCCCCCGGTAATACCGACGAGATATGGTTTCATTATTTGTTTACCTATCTAAAAAAATAAAAATCAACTAAGTCTGGATAAGGCTTAGTTGATTATGACGAAAAAAATGAGCTGATCGCTACCAATTTTTTTCTAGTTGCTATGGGCTCTAAATAAGACAATGAGTAGGTACTAAGTAGGCACTAATGTGACACCACTACATCTCCAATACCCTAGCATTATCGCTGCATTTTTAATCACCGACAAAATTACCTGCGATGAAGCGCGCAATAATCATCGCGGCCAACGCTACAAGAGGTATTTTTCCAACAAACCTGCCAACTCAGACCCACTAGTTCACGAAAATCTAGGGGCAATCGCTTTATTTAATAAGCTCTGAAATACGCAATTCGCTAATTTACCCAAGCAAAAATCTGGATTAAAAAGCACTGAACTCAATAATGACAAAGAATAACGGTGAGCAATTGAATCAAGGGGCGGAAGTATAGCCGCATTCAGCTCATTTCGGAAAGAGGATAACAATGCCTCACTAACCGAAGAAAGTATCTAAAAATCACAATAGGTTCACAGCTCCCACTTTCATTTCGTTACGAATCATAGTCAAACCAGAATTTCCATTGAGATTTGAGACGATGGTGGATACACTTTTCGAGGCAGTCCTTACGTGAATGAGACGACAACAGCGAGCTAGTTGCAACGAAGACCGAAAATGCGCCGCCCGCGCTCAAATAGCGTCGAAGCAGGTGAAACCTTAAGAACAAGACTGTCGCCGTCAACACGCTCCGACGAAAGAAGCCTCAAATTCTATTCACATCAACTGATACGCTGCGCTTCGTAATAATGATTACCACCACTGTCGGTATAAGTTGCGATCAAACTTAATCCAGCAGAACGCATGCAATTTTCATAGCCTGTTCGCCCCAAAGAGTACGAAGCGATTCCCGTGGTCGCGTCGTCCCACTGACATGACTGCAGCGGCGCAGTAAACAAAAAGCGCCCACCCGGCAACAGAGCTTGCGCAACGCGATGAATCAATGCGGCTTGTTCAGTTTCATTCAACAAAAACATCAGTCCTACCGCAACCACGGCGTCATAAGTCCGCCCAAAGAAATCACTGTCCTGCACTTTAGCGCATTGCACGGGCACATCCGAAAAACGCCGCTGAAATTCAGCAACTAAATTTGGAGAACTTTCAATCGCCCATAAACGCAAACCCGCTTCATGCAGTACGCGGGTAATCGGATAACCACCGCCGCAAGCGAGCTCTAGCACCTCAGCATCTTTACCGAGCGTACGACACCAGAGCGCAACAACATCAGCACCAATGTTGGAATGATCACGCGCGGCTAAAAAATCCTGAGCATGTAGATCGTAAGCGGTCGCTGAGTCTGTGGCCATTTTTTGAATTAGTTTCGAAGAGTCTCTGACGATATTTTGTACGCGACTAGAGAGGAAAATGCTTCAGCCATCGAAAGCCGATAAATCCAAGCAATGCGCCAACAAACGCCAGCAGCGCATAAAGTTCGCCTGTACCGCTTGCGATAGCTGCGACAATCACACCCGCCACAGAACCAACACATATCCGATACCAAGTACCGACCAAAGGGCGGCGCTCGTCATCCACGAGGTGCAGGTAAAACATAGTGACGACAACGACAAAGATTCCGGCGAGTGGACGAACAGGTGCTGGATCGCACCTAGGTCCAGACAGGAAATGGAAGGCAATAAATAGCGCGCCAAATACCGTCGCAATTGTTAGTTCAAACCAACGCATTTGTCTTCGAACGTTCGAGCTAAGCAGAACTGCGCTTGCAGCACACAAGCCGAAGAACAATTAGTTGAAAAAAATATTGGCTGCCAAAACGTCAAATTGCGCAGTTTCCGCATCGGGCGTCATGTTAGCTTGCAGGCGACTTCGAAAGAGCATTATTAACACGACGTATGAATACCCAATGCCATATCAAAAAACCTGTGGCAACCAAACTTGCGGCCGAACCGATCTGGTTTGGAATAAGCGAGACTATCTGTGTCGCACACCAACCAATTCCTGAAATCATTCCGAAAGATTTAAAGGGGGCGAGCGATGGATTGATAACCGCCTCGGCTTTCAGCGACTTGGCAACACTTATTATGATGAAAAAATCCTCGATGAAGTTGTAAGGAAGAAGGAACATAAGCCATACGCTATTGGGGGTGGCTTTTCTCGACGCTGGTGAAACGAGCTTGAGAGTCTTTATAAGGTCTAGGGCGTAAAATAAAACCAGCAGCAAGAATGCTGCGATGGCGATTACTGACCCAGTCTGCCCGAAAGCGTTTAGCTCGCTGAGGATGCCCCCAGAAACTTCTGTGTACAAAAAAGGATACGCCAACCCGATTCCAATCGGTACGCTGAGTATGACTTTGAGGAGAGTGATACTGGAATTTTTCATTGCAAGCTAACGTTGAGGTGCCGGGATCGCCGTCACCAATAAATTAATAAAGAATGTGATCGTTGATGGCAATTCCCCGTCGACCATATAGTTATGTGGCTGTAGATTCATCAGGACATATCTTTTGCAAAAGTCCTAGGATAACTCTTCCATCATCATCTAGTCTATCTTCCGCAAGATCAAGCGCTGTGAGTCCCATCCAACCCGAGCATTTTGGATCCGCTCCAAGTTGAAGAAGTAATTGAGCCATCTCGATAGAACAAGTCTCCACAGAGTATCCCAATGGAGCGTGATCTTGCCATCCTTCGCCATCCGCTTGTCCATTAACATCAGCACCTACACTTACTAGATATTCAACCATACCAAGTTGATTATTACCCGCAGCAAAATGCAAAGGCGTTTGTCCGCAGATATCTATCGCATTGATAGCACATCCTTGCGACAGAAGAGATTTGACTGCTAAGAGGTCACCAGCCTCTGCCGCCTCATGTAACCGAGTATCAACATCGGTTTCTGGAGAAATATTACCTAGCCGCATAACTTGTTTTAAAGTGCAAGGAACCAAAGTTAACATAGCAATAAAAAATAAGCAACAAAGTTCCAAATCTCTTGAAAGGCTTATCTAGCCTAGCTGAAATTTGTTATACCACCTCAATACTCGGTATAACAGAATCGAGAAAAGAGGCGTGAGCGACTATTTTTTAAGCTACTTCAACGTACCTCAACACTCTCCACCCTAAATAGTTCACAAGCACCAGCGCCCGTATCCTCGCGCGTCAGCGAAGACTGCCAGCGCCAGCCGTCGGGCGCACTGACTGCGACTAGTTTTCCGCGCAATCTGACCACTTGCCCAGACCTCACCTCTTTCAATGTTTTTTCGATCTGCGCATTCGCCGGGATCATATGCATATTGGCGCTATGACTGGCGATCTCTGCGGGTGGGCGCGGTGGCTGATTTTCCCAACGATAAAAGTAGAAGCGATTACTTTGAGAAATACTCAAAGAAGACAAGACCTCAGAGTCAGACATAGATCCCCAGCCCAAGGCAAGATCCACAGGTGACAGATCAGCCTCGCGTCCGCTGGAATACAATTCTTTGGACAAGACTCGCGCCTCAATATCGAAGTCTGCTAAAGCCTTGATCGTGTAATTATCTTTCTGCCAGACCTCACCACGATCAAGGATGTTTTGCACAGGATCACGCTGAACCAAAACACCATTAGCATGGTGTATCGGTTTCTGTGTGCGTTGTTGATATTGATACCAACCGCCAATAACAATTACTGCAACGAAGAACCAACGCCATGAGAACATGTTTATCCTAGTTGAGAAGAGAACTTCTCATCATACCAAAGTAGGATTCGCGACTGACGTTTCTCTCAAAATACATCGCATAAATTTATCGCCGTCATCGCTGTTGTGCGCTATCAACATGGCGATTTCATCATCTGAGTAAGAGCTAAAAGTAAATCCACACTTGGTATACGTACTACCAATATCATCGCTCCACACCAAATCAATCGTGCCTGGTGGCAAACGAGCCGCGTCGCCACCTATCTGGTTAATGAATAACATCTCAAATCGCTGTCCTTTGACTGACTCTACTTTTTGCATAAGGATTTGCAAACCGCCTTCGCTCACATCAATTAACACGCCCGCAATACCGCTAGGATTCGCTTCTGGCTTAAATACCCAGACCGGCAAAAAGTCTTTTTCTTTCTGCACCAAGAAGAACTGGGTGCGTTCAAATTGACGATTTTCAACTTCATTGTTCATGATTTCTCCTAACTTATATTTAATTTTATCGACCATGCATATTCATACCAGCTGATCGCAGCAATTCTGCTGACAAAGCACGATATTAAACATTTGTGACGAGCCAATTACTTTACGGAAGCGCGACTGCAAGTAGGTCTGCTTTCAACTCGCGCTAAGGTCTCGTAGTTCTCACTCCAAAAGCACTAAGTGAATGGTGGGAATAAATATCCCCTCTCCCGCGTGCGTGAGAGGGTTAGGGTGAGGGTAGTTCGGCAACAGCACCGTGTTCAAATGACACAAGGCAGGACAAAATTCTAAATGTTTGTGTGTTGATAAATGTCATCCCCTTCCCGTCTACCGCAAGCGCCGAGTTGGAAACGCAGGGGCGGGGATGGGGGAGTATCAGATTAGATTAACGATATTTAGAAATCTAAACAACGCCATTTCTGCGCTAGTTTGTCGCATGAAACGGCAGTACAGTTTCTGAACTGTTAAACAGCGCAGTTATTTTTCCAGTTTTTGTTAGTTTCAGCACACTGGAAAAATGCTTCAATACATTTCGGGCTAAGGCTGTAAAGAAATGTGTATGATAAATATCCGCACTGATTACCGGAAAGTGTTGCACGCTGTTTTACACTGTATCGTCAAAGTGGTGAATAACTGGCTTGCGCATGCTAGATTAATGCCTGTCGCTAAATACAGTCCAAAAAGTAAGTGTTTAAACATAGTTGTCATGTTGTTGATATTCAGCGCTTCACCCTTGTTACCGTGCCTGAAGGACCATCGATAAAGACTTCGTCGCCGTCCTTCAGAATAGTGCGTATTCCAGGAAGATTAACAACGGTCGGTATCGCTAATTCTCTCGCGACGATGGCGCTATGAGAAAGGTAGCCGCCGGTTTCGACAATGACGCCACCCGCTTTGAGAAATAGTGGTAACCAGCTTGGATCCGAGGACGGCGCCAGCATAATATCTCCTTGCCGTAGTTCCCCAATTTGTGATGGATGGGAGATGTGTTTGATTCGACCTTGATAGCTGCCCATGCTGACGGCAATACCTTGCCACCGCTTATCGGTATGGCTCAACTTCACCTTTTTCGTACTTGGCAGGGTGTTGTTTGACGCGGTATTTTGAGAATTGATATTGATCGATTTCTCATGGATGACATCTTCGATCTCTAAACTTTCCCAATGCGCGATTTTAGATTTTCGGTCAAGGATCCTATACTTGATTGCTTGACCCGAAATCTCATTTAGATGGATGGCCTGTAGTTCAGCGCAGTTGAGATAAAAAATATCGTCAGCTTGATCCAACATCCGACGCTGTGCGAAGCGTGAGCCGAGTTCCAGCATCAAAATTCGGCACCTTTCCCACATCATAGCAAAGCAACTGCGTGCCAACTCACGTTGATTGCACTCCGCTTTCGCTTGTTTCTGCAGGATCTTGATTAGCCATCGTTGCGGCGCAGCACATTGTCGCTTGATTTGTTCCCAAGCCCATTGTGCTTGTTGCTGTTGACGTTTTTGTAAAGCATCGGTATCGACATCGGATAAACTGAGTATGGCTTGCTTCAATGCTTCTGGTTGTTCACGCCATGTTGGACGTGAGATATACGACTCATAGTTGCCACGGTGTCCGTAGTTATCTAAGAACTGGGTGTAAGCAATTCCAAATGGATTTGACACATTGATCTCATCTGACATAGGCACAGCATCCGATCGCAACCAGCGTTGCGCTTCCAAATCGCTGTCCGCCAGTTTTGCCAATTGCATCAAATCGTAGGCCTGTTGAGCACTGATGCTCATTTCACCTTCTGTCATGATGGCTGACACTAAAGTTTTTCCTTCGTCGGGAAAAGTCTTCAGGAGCATTTTTTGCAAATTCATTAAAGTGCCACTTGCGCCTTGCATGATGCAAAGACCAGTGTGCGTAAGATAAGTATTGCGGGCACGGTCGAGAATTTCATTCAGCAATTCTTGCTCGCTGAGCTTAGACACGTCTTGTTCACGCCATGCTTTACTTTGCTTGGTCACTTCCGCGGCTTCGCGTAGGCCACGTCGCCGATATTGAGGGAAGCGCACGATGGCTCTGAGCAAATTGAGTGTGACTTTGCCGTAACTATGCCAAGGTCGCGGCGCTACCTGTATGCATGTTTGATGACCGCCTAAGATGAAATTCACTTCTTCTGGGGGAAAATTGAAAGTGTCGTAGATTTCCCATTGAATGAGCGATGCGTTCAGATAGGCATAGCCATTAAAGATAGCGGATCGTTGTCCACCTTCTAATGGTGTGACATTGACAATCCTGTGGGCGACACCGAGCATTTCATTGACGGCAACTTGCATCACGTCGAGCTCGCTGATCTTTAGGGGATAGGGCAAGATTTCTTTGGTATTGCCATTGGTCCAAATGCTTCCTTGCTGCGCAATTTGTGGGTAGTTGTAAATATTTCGCGCGCTGATAGGGCGGGCTTGCACTAAGTAAAACTCTATACCGTCGAATACCCATTCAATGTCTAAAAAACGCTTGCTGTAGTCAAAGGCGTTGGCCGTATCAAGGGCGAGTTTGGCTAAGGTAATCGCTTGTTCATCACTCAATATGGCTTGACCGCATTCGTCTTTACTCAGTTCGCGTCGTTGCAATCCGCCCCCTGATTTTGCTTCGATCACCTGTGACGAGATTGAAGAGCGCCTGTGGGCGATTTTCCATTCTTGACATGACCAATCTCGTTGCACAACGATGTCTTCGCCGTCCACGGTTCCGGCGACTAATGACTCTGCTAAACCATACACACTGCTAATGAGCAGTCGGTCTTCACGCCCGTCTCTCGGATCACATGTAAAGATCACGCCAGCCATTTGACTTTTTAGCATAGGCATTAGCACCACCGCCATTGCAGCGTCTGTGTGAGCTAATCCAATTTTTTCTCGATAGAGACATGCTTGTAGTGTCCATAACGATGCGACGACTTTTAATATGGCGGCTTCAATCGCGGCGCTGCCTGCGACGTTTAGTTCACTATGATGAATACCCGCGAATGAGTGTTGTTGACCATCTTCACCGGGTGCGGATGATCTGACTGCGAGCGCTTGGTCTTGCCATCCTTGTGCAGTTAATAATTCGATTAAGGCTATACGAAAATCATCTGGCAGCTTCAATTGCATGATGCGTTGACGGATAATATCAAAGGCCGAACCTCGCTCTGCTTCGCTCAAGTTACATGCTTGATATGCGTCAGCCCAAATTGAAGCGGACAAAAGTTGGTGACAGATCGCTGCTGGTATGACAAAACTGACAGGAACTGGCAGGCCATAGCGACTTAACATGGCTAGTTGCGCTGCTTTACCACCAACTTGTGCTGCGCCTGCTTGAAGCGCTTGCGGCGCATCGAAAAAGCAAGAAGTCATCGTCAGAACTGGCTGAATCATATGGACTCCATCTCGTTGGATTTAGTGCTGTGTTGATCGCCCAAAACACCAAGCAAAAACAGTTTTAGCATCTCTTGATGGCGTGCAAGCAGGGACGTTTCTGGATTCGCTTGCCAGTAGAAGAGATCCGAAGTGCGCATCGCATTGAGATAGTGTGCAAGCGTTTCTGGGTTATGCTTTTTCGGTATTTCTGACGCTTCCTGTGCTGCTCTAAATAGGATAGTCATAATCGTCAACATGCCGCTGCTAGCGCTAGGATTTTGTTGTAGATCGATGTTTTGTGCGCGGTGTTTTAGTAGTGGGGCGAGATAGACGTACTTATCTTGTAAATAATCCGCCTCGACCTCAAACAAGTAAGTTAGTCGCGCGCTCAATCCCTGTAATTGAAGTAATGTTTTTTGAATGTCGTCTCGGCGCTCTCGTATTTCTGTCTTGAAATGCTGGTCTAGGATAGATTCTTTGGTCGGAAAATACTTATAAAGCGTCGCTTTAGCGATGTCAGCCTGGGCGCTGATCGACTCCATCGTAACATTCTCATAACCAGTTGATTCAAACATCGCCCAAGCAATCTCGGTGACGCGACTAAGTGTTTGATTGACTTTGCGTTGGCGTCGATCCGGTTCGTTTATTGTTTTCGGCTTGTCATCTTGATTTTGCAGATTTGTTGCTTTGGCAACGACAGACTTCTTAGGTAGTTTTGATTTTGACATGAATAATCAGATAATTGAACGACGTATAAAAATGAACGACGATCAATTATAGATTATTTATTTAATGGATGTATACAAAAAAATGTATGCCTGGATTTCACGCTGTTAAGCGAAAACCTTTTGATTTGAGTAGACGTCAGAAATAATAAATAGCGAACCAAATCAGAAGTTTGTTCATCAGTTAGAACCGCATCAAGGTGAATTTAGTGACTTGACTTCAATCACTTTACAAGAATTTTCGGGAAAATCAACAGATTGGAAGACTCAAATTTATGAAAAAAAACCCAAATTTGAATATCTCAAATTTGGGTTTTAAAATCCACTTTTTCAGTTCATGACTTTAATATTCAGTTCACGACTTTAATGTCCAGTTCACGACATTTATTGCAGAGAATAAGTGTTATTCCCGCTTAATAAAGTCGTAAACTAAGCTCTAAATTTTGCGCGGCTTACAGAAACACGGAATTAGAAAAGATCGAAAATAAAGTCGTGAACAGACATCCGATTTCACCTACTATTTTGATCTTTTCTTCAATTAAAATCGTAAACAGAAATCAAAATTAACGCTCTATGAAAGAAGTTCTGATGTGTCGAATCGGACGATTTGTCAAACTCACTTTCAACAGCAATTTTTACGATATATTGCTTGTCGTTTTTTAAGCCTTATGATGGGAGAATTTAAATTCCATTTTCATGTGAGCAGATTTTATTGAGACGCAAGTGAAGCAAATTCAGATCTCACAACGTAACCAACTGAATCAGATAAGTCCCCGAGCTCTGGAACATCATCAATTTGGATGTGAAACGATATCTAGCAAATTAAGGGAAGGCAACAACTTAGACGTGCGCAATTCTCCACAAGCATAGCTAATGGCGCAGAAATTTGCTAACCTTGCGGGATGTTAATTTTCCTTTGTAATCGTCTACTTCAAGCATTACTAGTCCTGTTGGCGATGTCAGCACTCGTTTTCGTTGGGGTGTTCGCGATTGGTAACCCTGTTGACTTATTGCTTAGCCCAGAGGCCGACCAGATCGAACGCCTGCGCACGATTGCAGCATTAGGACTCGACAAATCGATGCCTATGCAATATTTGGACTTCATAGGACGCGCATTGCATGGCGATCTCGGCAATTCGCTAGTCTCGGCCACGCCCGCCGTGGCACTGATCCTCGAACGGCTACCTGCAACACTGGAACTTGCCTTTGCGGCCTTGTTGATCGCGCTCGGCATAGGATTGCCGCTCGGCTTATTTGCTGGACTTCGCCCTGGCAGTCGCGCCGATAGTTTGATCGCAAACCTCTCCACTATCGGTTTCTCTCTGCCAGGGTTTTGGAGCGGCATGCTGCTCATTATGATCTTTGGCGTTGAATTTCAATGGCTGCCGACCGGAGGGCGTGGTCAAACTACGGAGTTATTCGGTGTGCCAGTGAGCTTCTTGAACACAGACGGACTTTTGCATTTGCTACTACCAGCATGCAACCTTGCTCTATTCAACACCGCTCTCATCATTCGTTTGGCTCGATCAGGAACTTCAGAAGCAATTCAACAGGATTATGTGCGCTTTGCTCGTGCCAAGGGCTTGAGTCAAGGGCGTATTGTGCGCGTGCATGTACTCAAAAACATCTCGATTCCCATCGTCACCGTGGTCGGCATGCAATTTGGTGCAACTCTTGCATTCGCCGTTGTGACTGAAACTTTGTTTAACTGGCCCGGTATCGGTAAGTTATTGATCGACTCAATTAATTTGCTCGATCGACCTGTCATCGTCGCCTACCTGATGATGACCGTTGGTATGTTTGTCCTGATTAACTTGGCGCTCGATGTGATTCGCGCCGCCTTAGATCCGCGTTTGCGCAAACGTATCGGGAACACGCCTTTATGAGTTTCCGAAATGTTTTAAGCCAGTTACAAGCTCGACTTGGCGCTCGAGTGGCGATTGCCTTTTTGTTGCTTGTCAGCCTAGGTGCTCTATTGGCACCGTTGATCGCTCCGCAAAATCCCTATGATCTAACAGCACTCGATCTAATGGAGGCACGCCTACCACCTGGCTCACTTAGTGGCGATGGCCAAATGCACTATTGGCTTGGCACTGATGAGCAAGGACGTGACATGCTATCGGCCATCTTGTATGGACTGCGAATTTCGCTAGCGGTTGGAATCATCAGTACCGTTCTCGCACTGAGCATAGGCTTGCTGCTCGGCTTGGCTGCCGCGTATTGGCGTGGGCCGTTCGATGCTCTTGTGATGCGGCTTGTCGACCTTCAACTTAGTATTCCTGCCTTGTTAATCGCTCTCGTGCTGCTTGCGATCAGTGGTCCCGGGCTAGGTAAAATCGTGGCCGCGTTGGTCGCGGTGCAGTGGGCACATTACGCCAACTTTGTCCGTAGTATTGCGCTGGTAGAAGCGAGCAAGGACTATATCGCTGCTGCACGTTGTCTTGGGATCCCATCGATTCGTATCATGCTCAAACATCTTTTACCCAACTGCTTGTCGCCATTGTTGGTATTCGGTGCCGTGCAACTTGCTGCCGCAATCTCGCTCGAAGCGACGCTCTCATTTCTCGGTCTCGGCCTGCCAGTCACTGAGCCTTCGCTCGGTTTATTGATCGCAAATGGCTTTCGCTACTTCCTTTCTGGGCAGTATTGGATGTGCCTGTTTCCAGGTTTTGCCCTGCTCATCGCGCTCGCTAGCATTAATGTGCTCGTCGATCATTTGCGCGACGTGCTCAATCCTCGCGGGCAAAACAAATGAACTCTCCGCGACCTTTACTTGAAGTGCATGATCTGCATCTTGAGATCAACACACCAACAGGAGCGGTAAGGCTGGTGAACGGTGTCGAACTCACAGTCAATGCTGGAGAAATCCTTGGCTTGGTTGGTGAATCGGGATGCGGAAAATCAATCACGGCGATGTCGATCTTAGGACTACATCAGATGCCATTGCACATTAGTTCAGGCAGCATCTTACTGAATGGTCAAGAACTGGTTAATGCATCAGAGAACGAGTTACGTCAAATTCGCGGCAAAGCTGTTGCAATGATTTTTCAAGACCCGAGTCAAGCGCTCAACCCTGTCTTGACGGTAGAGACGCAAATGATAGAAGCGCTCACTGCCCATCGCCGAATCAGCACCAAGGAGGCGCGCGCACTCGCACTCGAAGCGCTCGTTAAAGTGGGAATCACAGGACCAGCCGAACGTCTGCGTGCTTATCCGCATCAGCTCTCAGGAGGAATGCGACAACGGGTTGCGATCGCGATCGCGATGTTAAATTCGCCGCAATTGATCATCGCTGATGAAGCGACCACCGCACTGGACGTGACAATTCAGGCGCAGATTCTGCACCAAATACAGTCTCTGTGCCGCACTGCGAGTACTGCACTGCTGTGGATCACTCACGACTTGTCGGTAGTTGGCGCACTGGCAGATCGCGTGTGCGTGATGTATGCCGGCCAAGTCGTTGAAAATGGTCCAGTGCAAGCGGTGTTATCAGCCCCGCGCCATCCTTACACGGCGGCGTTGCTCGCCGCTAGTTCGGCAGCGCGTGACGCCGAAGGGCACTGGCATGATATTCCAGGGATGCCGCCTAATCCTTCGCAACGACCATCCGGCTGCGCATTTCATCCTCGTTGTGCCTTCGCGCGCCAAATGTGCAGCGAGACCGCTCCGAAGTCCAGCGGCGAAAGCCACACTGTGAGCTGCTTTTATCCACTACACCAGGATAGTACCTATGCAGAATAGTCCCTTACTGGAGTTGCGCGACATTAGTCAATACTATCAAGTTGAAAGTAGCTTGTTAGCGCGCGCGGTGACCGCATTACGATCTAAGCCAAGGCCTTTCTTGAAGGCACTTGATCAAGTCAATTTATCCCTTTATCAAGGTGAAGTTCTAGCGCTGGTGGGCGAATCAGGCAGCGGAAAATCGACGCTTGGAAAGATCGCCGCAGGCATGCAGAAAGCGACAAAGGGCGAGCGCTATTGGCATGGTGATCGTCTAGCAGACAAGGTTCACAAACTCGCTCTCCAGCTGGTGTTTCAAGATGCTCACGCAGCACTTAACCCGCGTCAGACGGTGTTCGAAGCGATAGGCGAAGCACCGCTTTTTCATCGCTTAGTCGACGCTAAAGAGTTAGCTTCGTATGTTGAGCATGAATTAAATATGGTTGGTCTGGATTCAAGCTTGATGCAAAGATTTCCTCATCAACTATCCGGCGGACAACGAGCACGCGTCGGTATCGCGCGTGCACTGGCCGTGAAGCCTGAGTTTTTAGTATGCGACGAAGTCACCGCTGCACTTGACGTCTCGGTTCAGGCGCAAATACTCAAACTATTCATGCACCTACGCTCGGAGCTGAAGCTGACCTATTTATTCATCAGCCACAACTTGGGCGTGGTTGAACATTTTTCTGACCGCACCGCAGTCATGTATCAGGGGCGACTCGTCGAAATAGCGCCGACCAAGGCAATCTTTACAAAGGCACGGCATCCTTACACTCAGGCACTGCTTGCGTCGACCCCGCGTATTCATGCGGGGAAAATTGAATTTTCCGCGCCGATTGGCGAGATCGCATCCACCCTGATGGCACCGACAGGTTGCCACTTTCACCCACGTTGCCCGCGCGCGACACAAACTTGTCGTGAACAGGCACCAGTGCTCAATGAAGAGGCACCGCAACATGCCGTTGCATGCCACTATCCTGATGGCCCCTAACGAACATTCAACGAGATTGCAGCCTAGTCGCGATTGACGGTGAAAGAGTTAGGCAATGCTTGGGTGTGAGTCGCTTAAATTTTCTTTTTTTCTTACTCACTCAATTTTTGGTTCGCTAGATCCCCTTCCACATGCTCACCTAATTCGCCCTCCCATTTGGCAACGACTGCGGTTGCTAAACCATTCCCAATCACATTCGTTGCTGAGCGCGCCATATCTAAGAAGTGATCAACCCCTAACAATAACAATAGACCTGCTTCTGGAATATTAAACTGCGCCAAAGTTGCCGCAATCACGACTAAAGATGCTCGTGGTACGCCTGCCATACCTTTTGAAGTTAACATCAAAATCAACATCATCGTGATTTGTGTTCCTAAGGATAGTTCGATACCGTAAGCCTGCGCGATAAAGATGGTTGCAAACGTGCAGTACATCATCGAACCATCTAAATTAAACGAATAGCCCAAGGGCAAAACAAAAGAGGCAATCCGATTTTTCACGCCAAAACGTTCTAAACCTTCCAAGGTTTTTGGAAATGCTGCTTCGGAAGATGCGGTAGAAAACGCCAAAATTGTTGGCATACGCAATTCACGCAGCAAACCAAGGACACGTTTTTTCAGGAACAAATAACCAATGAAGATCAAGACCAACCACAGCACCATGATCGAGAGATAGAATTCCGCCATAAAGACACCATAAGTAGCCAAGACCGCAAGACCACTTTTTGCGACCACTCCCGATACTGCAGCAAAGACGGCGATAGGTGCGAAGTTCATCACATAACCAGTTAGCTTCAACATGATGTGAGCAACGCCATCGATCGCTTCCACGACGACTTTGCTGCGTTCACCAACAGCGGCTGCAGCCGTACCAAAGAAAATTGAAAACACGACGATTTGCAAAATCTCATTCTTTGCCATGCCATCAACAATCGACGATGGCACCAAATGAGTAATGAATTCTTTCATGCTGAGATTCGATGTCGTAATACCAGAAACGGCATCACTTGCCGGTAACACCGCATGCATAGCATCACCTGGTCTGAAAATATTCACCATAATCAAACCTAAGGTCAGAGAAATCAGCGAGGCAATAATGAACCAAGCTAAGGCTTTGGCACCAACTCGACCGACTTCATTGACGTCACCCATCTTGGCGATGCCAACCACCAAGGTTGAAAAAACCAGTGGTGCGATGATCATTTTAATCAAGCGCAAAAACACCGTCGTGATCAAGGACATCGCATCAGCAAAATCGCTCGGCTTCATCATGCTTACATTGACCACATAGCCAACAACAATACCTAGTATTAAGCCCAGAATAATGAAGCCAGTGAGGTTAAGGCGCTTTATCATTTTTTGTACTTCCTTTTAATGTGTAAAAACTAAAATGCTTTCCCAACAAGCCAGGCAAAAAGGAAGCACATGTCTGCAAGCCTCGACAGATCATCTCGACAAATCGTCTCGTCAAATAGGGTGATCACTTTGTCGCTCTGTATCTCGGTTCGCAAGTGGCGAGTACAGCCACTATTTTGAACCTCAACAAAGGCTGGTCCTAGGCGGATTTGGACCTAGAGGCAATTTGAATCAGTTAAGGCGAGTCGATTCAGTCGCCAGCGGCGATGCCCTCTCGACGTGGATCTGCTGCGCCGAACCAATAGGTACGGCCGTCACGTTCGATCCGCACGATGCCATGCAATCCTGATGCTTGCTCTATTAGCCGTACATCATGACCACGCTGCTTCAATGCAGACACCAACGCTGGACTAGCAAGATCGCGCTCGAGTTCGGTCGGGCCATTTCGGCTCCCGAAGTTCGGCAAACTGAACGCCTGCTGTAAATCTAGTCCCCAGTCTAGTGTGCCGATCAAGGACTTGGCGACATAGTTAATGATCAACGAGCCACCGGGTGCACCGAGACTCATCACGAATTTACCGCTGTTTTTATCAAACACCATCAGCGGTGACATACTGCTCCGTGGGCGCTTGCCCGGCTGTACACGGTTTGCAATTGGACCATCAGCGTCAACTGCATCAAACGAAAAATCGGTTAATTCATTATTGAGAAAAAATCCATCGACCATCTGACGTGAACCGAATGCGCTTTCAATCGAGGTTGTCATCGAAACGACATTTCCTTGATCATCAACGATAGACAAATGTGAGGTTGCCGCCAACTCTGGGGATGTATCGCCGCCCCATGCCAAAGTCATTTTCGGTGGAACGCCCGCCTTGCGCGGCCCAGCAGCTTTATCTCCTATGCTTGCCGCGCGACTAGCTAAGTAGTCTTTATCAAGTAGATTCTGCAATCCTTCAGGTGGAAGTGGCACGAAGTCAGGATCGGCTATGTACTTGGCGCGATCAGCGTATGCCAAGCGTGCCGCCTCTGCGTAGAGGTGTACTGCTTGCGGATCAAGTTCACCGTCTTTCGGCGCCAGTTGTCCGATATTTGTATGACTTAATATACCCAGAATTTGACCGATCGCCACAGTGCCTGACGATGGTGGTGGCATGCCGCACACTGACCAGCGTTTGTATTCAGAACATAGAGGTTCGCGTTCGCGGTGTTGGTAAGCGGCGAGATCAGCCAAGCTCAAGTATCCCGGGTTAGTCGGATGACTGGCGACTTTCTTGACCATGGATTCAGCCAAGACGCCTGAATAGAATACATTGGCGCCACCATCAGCAATCTGACGCAGAGTGCGAGCTAACTCTGGGTTACGCAACTTGTGACCCACTGGCCACGGCTCTCCACGATCGTCAAAAAAATATAGTAGGGCTTGCGGATCGGAGCGTAGAAAGCGGTCGCTTTTCACAACGGTGTGCAGGCGCGGACTGATTGCAAAACCCTTTTCCGCTAAATCAATCGCTGGCATAAACAAGCGTTTCCAGGGCAATTTTCCATGCTGTTGATGCGCTGCTTCGAGCATGCGCAAGACTCCCGGCACACCCACAGAACGTCCACCGATCATCCCTTGAGAAAGTGCCATCGAAGTTCCGTTCGGATTACGAAACAAATTTTCGGTAACATTGGTGGGCGCTGTTTCCCGACCATCGTAGGAACGCAAATGTTGTCCATCGAAATGAAGTAGAAAAGCACCGCCACCAATGCCAGATGACTGTGGCTCAACCAGTGTCAACACCAGTTGTGTTGCAATCGCAGCGTCGATTGCGCTCCCACCTGATCGTAGTATTTCACGTCCTGCATCAACCGCTAGAGGATGTGCTGCAGCAACCATATGACGCTGTGCTTTCCATCCAGTTTTTTTAACAAATCCGCTACCAACCTCTGGGGCTTGCATTCCGGGGAGCTCGGGCGTTTGCGCTTGCGCCGTCCCACACAAAATGAATAACAACGCCAGTGTGCACTTTATTTTTTTCATCACGAATCTCTACGAAAACATAGTCTGACGCAATCATGAACCTTGTGCGCCGAGACATCAAATCAACAAACGAACAGATACTATAACTTGAGTTATGACTGTAATTGAATTACCTATCGCAAACTCAGTATGACCCAGTATGACCCAATATGACCCAGTACGAATTAGGGCAATTAAAAAATTGAAAAGCATGTTGCAAGCAAGAACAAAATCTCGAACCGTATCAAGCGTAGTGAGTTTTATACGAAAATCGGTTTGTTATTCCAAGCGTTATGGGTATCATGCAAATGATGATTGGGCGGGCACTTCAAAATACAGCAAAATTATTTCCATTTAGGATGAAATGGAGGATGTATGAGAATTTTGAAAATTGTGCTATTCATATTTATCTTAATACACAGTACCGTCTATGCGCAAAGCCCAAATTCACGACACTCTGTGTCGACCTTCGACTCTGGTTTTGGCGGCTATTTCACTACCAAGGAAATTGAAAAACGTGCGAGAGAATTAGAAGCCAAAGGTTATGGCGGATTCTCGATTCAACACTTTGGTGACACCCTTAATGCGCCTTATGGCGAAAAAACTCCAGAGCAAATCGCACACTACTCCGCCGCCGGTATTTTAAGCGCGTTTCGTAAGGGGGCTGGTGAAGTATTTTTGGCGTGCAATACCGCATCAACGCAATTCGATGCGATCCGAAATCTTTTACGGAAACATGATGCTTCTTACCCTAAGCGCATACACTCGATCATCGATGTCTCGGTGAAAGAAATCATGAAGACCGTCAGCAAACAACTCAAACGACAAGACCTTGTATTCGTCAGTATTCTTGCGACGCCGGCGACAGTACGTAGCAAAAACTATCCGCGCTTCCTCGCCAAAGCACTCAAAGCCCGCATGATGCCGACTCAGGCTAAGAGCTTTATGCAAACACGTTGGCGCGGGGATGCACAACAGCCAATTGAAAGTCTGCTTACTCGCACTGAATTAGAACTCGGTCCCAAAAAACGTGTCGTCGTCTATCAAATTGCGCCTGCAAATTGGGTCGAAATGATTGAGCATGGCGCAAGCGACGAAGAGAAACGCGCGGCAGTCGAACACGATTTAACGGCTTTGCTCGGTCTGATCGAAGAGCCGGTCGCGTTCGATGTGGTCGGCGAGTTCTGTACTCATTACCCTGTCTTCGATAATCTAATTCAGCAAACTTTCAAGCAACTCAATCGAACGTCAAATGGCGCACCCTTTGTCGTCCAAGGGCCGATCATGGGGGCACTGTTTGAACGTAACTTTGCGGCAAGCCACCGTCCTACCAAATCGTCGAGTACGGAAAGCCAGACGACCAATCCTACGATCTTTGTCAGTGGCAACAATCAAGAAGCGACTCGGGCGCTAGCCAAAACAGTATTTCCCAATGACCCGGCGCCTGAAGTTGTAAAACTTGATTTCAATGCTGGGGTACCAGTGGAACAACGAAGTAAAACCAATTCTGCCGTCATCATCGGAGCTGGACAGAAAATTCAACTTAGAAAGCCAATATGGAAAACTCAATGACTTGGGCAGCACACGAACTGACGATGACCGTTTTAATGACGCCAGACATGGCCAATTTTGCAGGTAACGTTCATGGTGGCGCGATTTTAAAACTTCTCGATAGCGTCGCCTACGCCTGCGCAAGCCGCTACTCGGGTCGTTACGTGGTGACGCTATCAGTTGACCAAGTCATGTTCTTGCAACCAATTCATGTCGGTGAACTGGTGACGTTTTTGGCTTCGATCAATTATACTGGACGCAGTTCCATGGAAGTCGGTATTCGGGTTGTCACTGAGAATATTCGCCAGAAGTTAGTGCGACATGCAAATAGCTGCTATTTCACGATGGTGGCTGTCGACGAGGATCGTAAGCCCGTCTTGATTGAACCACTTGACATAAAAACAGAGACCCAGCGACTGCGCTTTGAACAGGCACTGCGTCGTAAGCAAGCACGCACAGCTGGTTCAAATGTTCAAGCTAAATGACCCTCTTATCGGCTCATCTGAGCGTGATAGAATTATCGCCTTACACCTTTAAGCAAACGCAAATACAATGCAAATACGCCAACTCGAAGTGTTCTTTGCAGTCATGTCGACAGGGTCGATTACCTCAGCGAGCCGCTTGCTGAATATGACCCAACCTGGTGCTAGCAAAATAATCCAACAACTCGAACGTCAACTTGGATTTCCTTTGTTTTCACGTACAGGCGGACGTCTTCGTCCAACGCCTGAAGCCACCGCCATTTTTAAGGAGGTACAAATACTTCACGCGCAATTTGAGAAAATCCAAGTACTTGGTCGCAACCTAAAAAAAGGCGAAGGTCAGTCGCGTTTGCGCATGAGTTGTACTACGGGATTAGCCCATGACGTGCTGCCACTTGCGATTCAATTATTCTGCAAAATCTATCCCAACTGCGAAGTTGAATTACACACCTCGCACGCGAGAGGGGTCATCGATGCTTTGTTACTGCGGGAGATTGATCTTGGCTTCGCATTCGACCCGCCCGAGCATCCAGCGATCCAATATTCTCACATGTGTACAGCGGAATTGGTTTGCATCGCGCCACCTAATCTGAAGCTCGGCGGGCCAGAAATCAACTACACCAGTCTGGAGCGTCATGCGTTCATTAGTATGCATCGCGACGATCCACTCGGCATCCTGTTTCGCACCGCGATCAATGCGAGCGGTATTGCCTTGTCGAGCAAAATCATCGTCCGTACTTACCTAATGGCGCGCTCGTTGGTCGCTCGTGGCGAAGGTATCTCTGTCGTCGATCAATATACAGCCTTGCATGGAGAATCGAGTGCCGTGCGTATTCGTCGTTTGACGCCGCCAATTCAGTTCAACGTGACCGCATTGTGGACTAAAGATAATGAGCTGTCTTTACTACAAAAAGCACTCATAAGTTCATTTCAGAAAGCCGAAAAGACAATGGCGAAAGCGCTCCGAGTCGCTCTTTGAAACACGCAAGTATCACGGTTGTTTGCTGTCGATCTCGATATGATGAATGTAAGTGCGACCATCCTGACGGGGCTCAAGCTGAAGTCCCTTACGTGCGGCCCACACATTATTCTGAAAATAGAGTGGAATGATACCAACCTCTTCCATCGCGATCCTCGTCGCATGCTGCAGTAACTGACTGCGCTGGTCATCGTCAAACGTGGTAAGTGCGGTCGCTAAGGCACGATCAAATTCTGGGTTGTCATAGCGTCCGCGATTCGCGCTCCCCATTCCAGTGTCTGGGGAATAACGAGCCAAAAGTGCTTTCATGGCCGACTCCACCATACCTGCATCACTATTCCACCCTGCTAGTAATAAGGAGAACTCAAGCTTGTTGGCGCGGGAGAAAAATACCGATGCGGGCAGACTTTCAACAGTGCTCTCAATCCCCGCCTTGCTCAACATAATCGCAATCGCTTGTGCGACTTGCTTGTCGTTCGCGTAATGGTCAGTTGTCGAATGAATTGTTAAACGGAAGCCATTTGGATAGCCGGCTAGCGCCAACAAACGCCTCGCTTCAGCAACGTCCACTTGCTCCACTAGCAAGTCTGGAACATATCCGAAGGAAGTCGATACAACCAATTGCGCGCTCGCTTCCCCCATCCCTTCCATCAAGCGAGAGACGATAGCTTGACGGTTGATCAGCTTAGAGATGGCACGCCGCACACGGACATCGTGTAGAGGATTGCTGGCCAGAGGAATTTCGTTTTTGCTGCGTACGAATGGCGAATGTTTCCGTCCACTGTCAAGATGCAAGTACATCAGGCGAAACGATGGTGACCGAAAAAGTGTCATTCCCGGATGTGCGCTAATACGGCGTATGTCTTGGGTCGGTACTGTCTCGATCACATCTGCGCGTCCCGACAGTAGCGCTGCTGTTCGTGCGGCCTCGTTTGGCAGCAGTAGGATGGTAGCCTTATCCCACTGAGGTTTCTTCCCCCAGTAGTCCTTGTTTCGCAATAGTTCGATGCGCTCGTTGCGTCGCAGTTCTCCGAACTTGAATGGTCCGGTACCGATTAAGGCTTTGCCGCTATTAAAATCTTCTGTGCTTGCACCTTGGACTGCCTGTTTCGACACCATTTGAATAGCGGCCAAATCTCGCAGCAGCATGGGCGCTGGTCCGTGCGTGACGATCTCGACGGTAAGGGCGTCGAGCGCGCGAACCGATTTGATACTGCGGGTATAAATTGCATAGGACGACGGACTTTTCTTAATCTTCTTGACGCGCTCCAGCGAGAACAGCACATCGTCCGCGGTAAAAGGAGTGCCGTCGTGGAAGCGAACGTCGGGACGTAGTTTGAATGTCCAAATATTGTCATCGTTGAGCTTCCAAGTCATCGCCAGACCAGGCAGAACGCCAGTGCCAGCGTCGCGGGCGATCAGTGTTTCAAATAGATGTTCGGCGACATTAGCGTTGGATGAATTGTTATGAAAATGTGGGTCAAGTGACGTGAGACTTCCCCCTATTCCTACGACGATACTAGCACCCCAGCTTGGAGCCAAAGTGGCCAGCCACAAAACAAAAGGAACAACGCGCGTAAGGAAATGAGCGACACTCTTCATACGAGGGAGCAGCTGAAGTAGAAAAATGGTTGCATAGTTGGTTGACTCGTTTGTACTGTCACACTGCGTAAGATGGGCAAAAAACTGTCACAAAAAAATCTGTGAAAGTTTATGCTTTCTTGATGAACTTATTGATTCTCAAATCTATAGTGCTGCAAATAAACAACGTAATGGGCACTGTTTCTCTTTCAATTCCCAAATCAAAATACCCAAACTCATTTTTCATGGGATTTTTTTACCAAGGATATGTCATAACGACATCTCAAAATTAAACCTAGCATCTCCATCATCAGATCAAAGCGCTGCTCTAGATATGCCACATAACTAAAGTTATGCTGTCAGCCTTTTTTATCATTTGAAAAATTTTGCTAATCAATTCAAACTTCAACATAGCCCAATATTTCATGAAAACCAAGACGAGCCATAATGCTCACTAACACCGTTCTACAATCCCATGGATAGTTCACAGTATCTCTATTTTGCATATGGCTCGAATATGAGCTCAAAACGACTGCGCGCAGCTAATCGAGCGCCGTCAGCGCAAGCAATCGAGGTTGCCTGTTTGGAAGGGTATCGCCTTACCTTTGACAAAGTCGGGCGCGACGGAAGTGCAAAGTGTGATTGTGAATACACGGGGATAACCTCCGACCGAGTTTACGGCATCGTTTATTCAATCCAATTAAGCGACAAGGCGAGGCTCGACGAAATTGAAGGTGTGGGGGTTGGCTACGACGATGCTACCGTTGCGGTAACCAGTATGCGCGGAGTACATTCGGCGCACACCTATTTAGCGACGGTGAAGAACCCTACTCTCGCACCGTTTCACTGGTATAAACGACATGTACTCGACGGCGCACGTGAATGGAATTTGCCTGCCGATTACGTCCGTATGATTGAACAAATCACCTCGGTTGACGATCCCACTAATTCGTGAAAATGCTGCCTAATTCGGTGATAGTGGCCTCGGTATGATCACCACTAAGATCCTACCAAGTTTTACAAGAATTAGAATATGACCAAGATTGATCATTAATGATCGTATTGTCCCTCTAGTCAATTTGACCCGCGAACCTCAAGCGCAAGCAAAATAGCTAAGAATGCTAGTTCAGATCGTTTCCGAGCGCTGTCGCGCTGCACTCGCTGCTTTTCTGACTCTTTCTTAAGATGAAACCAGGAGGAGGCCAGAAAATTGGCCGCTGTCGATCACAGCGATGCCATTGACGATAAGTGTATGGACGCCTGTTGAAAGGAGAGAAGGTTGAACATAGGTTGCTTCGGCACCAAATCGCTCTGGGTCTAGTATCACGATATCTGCCGCTTGGCCGCGACGCAAAAATCCTCGATCTTTCAATCCTATCGTCCGCGCTGTGTCGCCACTGCTGCGGGCGATGAAGCGACCAATACTCATTTTGCCGTTGCGCACCAGATCATTCCAAGCCTTGGGAAACGAAGCAAACATGCGCGGATGACCTGTGCTGCCATCCGAACCTGTGACCACCCAGTCACGATAGGCGAAGGCCTCGATATCGGTGGCCTTCATATTGAACGAGGCTAAATTCGCATCTCCCTTACGGAGAATATCCATTGCCACCTGTGCGGGTGTTATGCCCTTCTCGTTGGCTAATTGCGCTAAGGTCTTTCCAGACGCAAACCCTGTATTGCCTTTGATTGCGGTCACGAGCAAGCGATCAGCGCCACCACGATTGTCGATATTCTCATTAATCCCACGCTCAATCTCTTTCGTTTCAGCCTCGTCAGCGAGCTTGCGACGCAGGACCTCCATCCCGCCGTCAACAACACTACGCGGCAACAGCCCCGTCGATATCCGAGTACCAGAAGCATCCCAAGGATACTGATCAGCCGTCACTTTTTGCCCGCGCGCACGCGCCTTCTCAATCCGCGCAATCATGGCCTCGCTATTGCCCCAAACCGCAGGACCAAGCGCCTTGATATGAGCGACATGTAATGGCATTTTCGCCTCGTGTGCAATGTTTAGTGCTTCATCAAGTGCTGCAAGAACACCGATGGAAAAATTGCCTTCATCACGTAGATGAGTATCGTAGTAGCCGCCCATTTTTCCGGCAACGCTTGCCAAAGCAATGACTTCACTCGTTGAGGCGAAACTTTGCGGCGCGTAATACAAGCCCGTCGAGAAACCGAGCGCACCAGCACACATATCGCGCCTTACCTCTCTTTGCATCAGCAGGACTTCAGCCGCGTTGGCCGGGCGATCAACTTCGCCCATGATTTGACGACGAATACGGCCGAAGCCACTTAGAAATGCATAGTTTGTACCCGTCGCGGCTGCGCTTTTGCCTGCACTTTTTTCAGTGCGTGGGATGCCGTAGCCATCATTGCCAACGAGGACAGTCGTCACGCCCTGAAACGCCCATGCAAGATTGGCGCGTTTATCTGGCTCTTGTGAAGTGAGATTGCCGTCGGCATGGGTGTGAGGATCAACAAAACCGGGAGCCACAATCATGCCGTTTGCATCAATGGTTCGACGTGCGCTACCCCTTGCCGCCAAGTTTTTTGCGACAGCAACGATACGGCCGCCCACCACGGCAATCTCCATACCTTTAAGTTCGCGGCCGTTACCATCGTACACTTGCCCATTGACGATCAAAAGATCATAAAAGGGTAGCGTTGCGGAAGACGCAGCACTGGCGATGAGCACCGGTACGCCCAACAGCACCGCTTTAATCATCATTGGCCACCAAGGTACTCATCATCGCCTCGGCGGCGGCACGTGCTTGCCGTCGAATCAAAGCAAGATCAGTATTGTCACCGATCTCGTAAGTGGCGGTCGGCACTTTAAAAGTGTCATAGACCCAGGTTTTGGACGTTGGAACATTGGGATTGTACCCAGGTTCAATTCGCAGTTTCTTCTCTGGAATCAAGGCTTGGTAGGTAGCTATCCACTTAGCCGTGAATCCCGCAGGATCAGTGACTTGATTGTCGGTCAGTGTGTAAATGGTATCGTAATGCGTCGAATGAAAGTCGAGGAACAAGCGTAGTCGCTGTGTCGAATCCTTACTTATGCTTGTCAATAAGTCCCGCATCAACCGAGTCTCAGGTTGTGAAAATGCACCCCAGTCACGATTCAGATCTATTTGCCCCATGTTATGACGCCAATGTCCATTGACGACACCGTCGGGATTGAGAAGAGGTACAACGATGGTTGAATAGCGTGAACGATAGAGGCGAGTTAGCCTATCGTCTTCCAGCAGTCTCTCGGTAAACGCTTGAAGGGCGATCGCTCCCGTGGTTTCTGGCGGGTGCTGTCTGCCGAGTAGGACGACCTGACGCGTTGGAGTGACTCCAACTTCGCGGATCGCGATCCTTTCAATGACCCGACCTTCTCGCGATCTTCCCAAGATATCTCGAGTTACGGTAGGAGATCTTGAAATACTATCCAACCATGCTGCATTGTCATCGGGCAGTATTAAAGCTTGCGCCGCAACCTGAGATTTGCCAGCTGGCAAAGCGAGGCGGAGTGTCGCATCCGCCGCCGACTTACCATTCTCAAGGGTTCTTCCCCTCGTAAAGTTCAGGCCAACACTTTCAACCGGAAGCGCTTGCCAGTCTGATCCTGGCAAACGAATCTT